>DATNKO010000001.1:0-67420 GCA_035603345.1 Steroidobacteraceae bacterium
GGATTTCATCATCGGTTTTCCGGGTGAAACCGAGCGGGATTTTCAGGCCACTTTGGATCTGGTGCACGCGCTCAACTTCGATCAGTCCTTCAGCTTCATCTACAGCCGCCGTCCGGGGACGCCCGCGGCCTCGCTCCCGGACGAGGTGCCGCACGCCGAGAAACAGCGGCGCCTCGAGCGGCTGCAGGCGCAGCTCGAAGCCCAGGCGCGCGCCATCAGTGAGTCGATGATCGGCACGCGCCAGCGGGTGCTGGTCGAGTGTCACGCCAAGCGCAATACCCGCGAGCTCGCCGGCCGCACCGCCAACAACCACTGGGTCAACTTCGCCGGGCCGCCGACGCTTCTCAACCGCTTCGCCGATGTCGAGGTGACCGCGGCTCTCGCTCACACCCTGCGCGGCCGCCTCGCCGGCCCCATACCTGAGTCCGTGATCGGGGCGCAGGCGCCGCGTGCGGTGCCGCCCGTGCGGCGCGCAGCCGCGGGCGGCTGAACGGCTGTGGCCGCCCCCTCACCGCAACTGCTCCGGGAATTCGATCTCGGCCCCGGCGACAACGCGCGCCTGGCGAACCTCTGCGGGCCGCTCGATGAGAACCTCAGGCTCCTCGAGCAGCGTCTCGACGTGCGCATCCGGCGCCGCGGCGACAGTTTCCGGGTGAGCGGTGCGCGTGCCGCGAGCGCCGAGGACACGCTGCGCGAGCTGTTCGAGCTGACGCGTACCGAGGAGGTGACGCCCGAGCGCGTGCACCTCGCGCTGCGCGAGCGCGAGACCGGCGAGCTGCCGGCGGTCGGCACGGGGGAGGAGCACGCGGTGCACGTGCCGCGCGGCGGCATCCGCGCGCGCGGCTCGCACCAGCGCGAATACCTCAACTACATCCGCAGCAGCGACCTGACCTTCGGCATCGGCCCGGCGGGCACCGGCAAGACGTATCTGGCGGTCGCGTGCGCGGTGGAGGCGCTGCAGGGCGACCGGGTGCGGCGCATCGTGCTGGTGCGTCCGGCGGTGGAAGCGGGCGAGCGCTTAGGGTTCCTCCCCGGCGATCTCACGCAGAAGGTCGATCCCTACCTGCGCCCGATGTACGACGCACTCTACGAGATGATGGGCTTCGATCGCGTCACGCGCTTCATCGAGCGCAACGTCATCGAGGTGGCGCCGCTTGCCTTCATGCGCGGCCGCTCGCTCAATGACTCCTTCATCATCCTCGATGAGGCGCAGAACACCACCATCGAGCAGATGAAGATGTTCCTGACGCGCATCGGTTTCGGCTCGCGCGCGGTGGTCACCGGGGATGTCACCCAGACGGACCTGCCGGCCGGCAAGCAGTCGGGCCTGCGACACGTGGTGGACGTGCTGCGCGCGGTCGAGGGCGTCGCGTTCACTTTCTTCGACGCGCAGGATGTGGTGCGCCATCCGCTGGTGCAGCGGATCGTGCAGGCGTACGAATCGCGCGGCGGGTCAACGGAACCGCGCGGCGGCTCGTCCGAGTCGCACGGGGGCGCGCCGTGAAGGCGTCTGCGGCCTTGAGGCTCGACGTGCTGAGGCGGGTGCGCGCCTGGGCGCCGCCGCGTGCCGAGCTCGCCCGCTGGGCGGCGGCGGCTCTTGGGGCGCGCTCGGCGGGACGTGAGCTCGGGGTCGCGCTGGTGGGCGCCGCCGAGAGCCGGCGTCTGAATGCGCGCTTCCGCGGCCGGGACAAGCCAACCAACGTGCTGTCGTTCCCGCCGGCGCCGCTGTCGCAGCCGTCGCTGCGCGACGCGCGGCCGCTCGGGGAGCTGGTGATCTGCCCGCGGGTGCTGGCGGTCGAGGCCCGCGCGCAGGACAAGACGCTGCGCGCGCACTGGGCGCATCTCATCGTGCACGGCACGCTGCACCTGGCCGGCTACGATCACGAGCGGGCCGCGGATGCCCGGCGCATGGAGCGGCGCGAGATCGCGGTGCTGCGCCGGCTTGGCTTTTCGAACCCGTACGAGAGCTAGGGGCGCACCCGTGGCGAAGGATCTCAACACCACCGGCCGCTGGCTCAAGCGCCTCACCCAGGGACTCGCCCCCGAGCCCCAGGACCGCGAGCAGCTGCTCACCGTGCTGCGCGATGCCGGCGAGCGCGGCGTGGTCGACAGCGATGCCCTCACGATGCTCGAGTGCGTGCTCATGGTGTCGGACCTGCAGGTGCGCGACATCATGGTGCCGCGGGCGCAGATGGTGTTCGTGCGCCGCGACCAGTCGGCCGCGCGCATCCTGCCGGTGGTGATCGAGTCCGGCCACTCGCGCGTCCCGGTGATGGACGAGGATCGCGACGACATCGTCGGGATCCTGCTCGCCAAGGACCTGCTGCGTCTGACGGGTGCGCAGGGGCGCGAGCGCTTCGACATCCGCGAGTACATGCGCCCGGCGGTATTCGTGCCGGAGTCCAAGCGCCTCAACGTGTTGCTGCGAGAGTTCCAGCGCAACCGCAACCATATGGCGATCGTGGTGGACGAGTACGGCGGGGTCGCGGGCCTCGTCACCATCGAGGACGTCATCGAGCAGATCGTCGGTGAGATCCACGACGAGTTCGACGTCGAGGACGACCAGAACATCCGCCGCGATGCCGAGCGGCAGTTCACGGTGCGGGGCGTCACCCGTATAGCCGAGTTCAACGAGTACTTCGGCGCGCGGCTCTCCGAGGAGCAGGGCGTCGACACGGTCGCGGGGCTCCTCATCAAGGAGCTCGGCCGGCTGCCGCGGCGCGGCGAGAGCGCCAGCATCGACGGCTTCGAGTTCCGCGTGATGCGCGCCGACCGCCGCCGCATCGAGGCGCTGCGCGTGCTCGCCCCGCGTGACGTGCCGCCCGCGGACGAGCGGGCCGCCGGCGGCGACGCGTAAGGCCGTGAGCACCGCGCCCGACTCCGCGCACCTGCGTGCGCTGATTGCCTTTGTCGCTGGCGCAGCGCTCGCCGCCGCCTTTGCGCCGCTCAATCTCTGGCCGCTCGCGATCCTCTGTCCCGCGGTGCTCATGTGGCTGTGGCAGGACGCCGCGCCGCGCCCGGCGGCGGCGACGGGCTTCTGGTTCAGCTTCGGCACTTTCCTTGCCGGTACCTACTGGCTCTTCTACAGCATCCACCACTACGGCCCCGCACCGGCCTGGCTGGCGCTGACGCTGCTGTTCGGGCTCGCGGCCATCATGGGCCTGTACCACGCGGCGCTCGGCTACGGCGTCGCGCGCTGGTTGCCGCAGGCCGGCGCGGCGCGCTTCCTCGTCGCGCTGCCCGCGGCCTGGCTCCTCATCGAGTGGTGGCGCGGATGGTTTCTCGGCGGCTTCGCCTGGCTGTCGCTCGGCTACTCGCAGACCGACAGCTGGCTCGCCGGCCTCGCGCCGGTACTCGGAGTATATGGACTTTCCGCCGCGCTGCTGGTGGGGGCGGGCGCGGTGACCGCGCTCGTGTGCGGCCGAGGCGGGAAGCTGCGGGCGGCGGCGCTGGTCGCGCTTGCGCTGCCGTGGCCGGTCGGGCTTGCGCTGCGCGGGGTCTCCTGGACGCATGCGGCGGGAGCGCCGGTATCGGTCGCGATCGTCCAGGGGGCGATCCCGCAGGATGAGAAATGGCTGGAGACCAATCGCGACACCACGCTCACGCTCTACCGCTCACTCACCGAGCAGGTGCTTGGCACGCGCCTCATCGTCTGGCCGGAATCCGCTCCCGCCGACCTGGCCAACGATCTGGTGCCTTACATCACGACGCTGTACCACGACGCGCATGCGCGCGGCTCGGCGCTCGTGATGGGGGTGCTGCGGGCGGATAGCCCCGCTCCGGGGAGCGACGAGCCGCGCTTCTACAACTCGGTGCTGTCGCTCGACAAGGGTGCCCACTGGTACGACAAGCACCACCTGGTGCCCTTTGCCGAGTTCTTTCCGGTGCCGCAGTTCGTGCGCACCTGGCTGCGCCTGCAGAGCCTGCCGTACTCGGATTTTACCCCGGGACCTGCCGACCAGCCGCCGCTTCCGGCCGCGGGCCTCGAGCTCGGCGCCACCGTCTGCTATGAGGACGCCTACGGCAGCGCGATGCTGGACGACCTGCCGGCGGCGGATGCCCTGGTGAATGTCACCAACGACGCCTGGTTCGGTCACTCGAGCGCGCGCTACCAGCACCTGCAGATCGCACGCATGCGGGCCCTGGAAGAGGGGCGTTACCTGGTGCGCGCCGCCAACGACGGGATCTCCGCGGTCGTCGGCCCCCAGGGCGAGGTCGTGGCGCGGGCGGCGGAATTCCGTCCCGTGGTGCTGGTCTCAAAAATTACCCCGGAACGCGGGCTGACGCCGTACGCGCGAGTTGGCAACTGGCTGATTGTCATACTGGCCGCCGCCGCGCTGGCGTATGGACTGTGGGTGCGGAATGATAGGGCTTGGCGGTCGGCGCTCGCGCGGCTGCTCGGATCTGGAAGTGCAGGACATGAACCTTAAGACGGACGCGGATCTCACCCGGCCTGTAGGCCGGCTGCTCGCAGTGCTCGGCATGGCGCTGGCGCTGGCAGCGTGCTCACGCGAGCTGAGCGCGCAGTCGACGCGCGCCGCGGATCCGCCGGCCGCGGTGGTCGCAGCGGCCGCGCAGGGCACGGAGACCGCCGCGATGCCCGCTCCCGAAGTCACGCTGCGGGCGCTGCCGGACTTCTCGCCGCTGGTCGAGCGCTACGGAGCTGCGGTCGTCAATGTCGAGGTGGTGGAGAAGCCGCAGGGCGGCGGTCTCCAGGGCCTGTCGCCCAACGATCCCTTCTACGACTTCTTCCGGCGCTTCGGTATCCCCGCGCCCGGAGAGTCACCGCACGCGAATCAGCCGCCGATGAAGGGCGCGGGCTCGGGCTTCATCGTCAGCCCCGACGGCTACATTCTCACCAACACTCACGTGGTGGCGGATGCCGAGGAGGTGACCGTGCGGCTCACCGACCGGCGTGAGTTCCAGGCCAAGGTGATCGGCGCCGACGAGCGCACTGACGTCGCGGTGATCAAGATCAACGCCACCAACCTGCCGACGGTGAAGCTCGGCGATCCGTCGCGTATCAAGCCCGGCCAGTGGGTGCTCGCGATCGGCTCGCCGTTCGGCTTCGAGAACAGCGTCACCGCCGGCATCATCAGCGCCACCGCGCGCTCGCTGCCGAGCGACAACTACGTGCCGTTCATCCAGACCGACGTGGCGGTGAACCCCGGCAACTCCGGGGGGCCGCTCTTCAACATGGCGGGCGAGGTGATCGGTATCAACTCGCAGATCTTCAGCCGCACCGGCGGCTTCATGGGCCTGTCGTTCGCGATCCCGATCGACGTCGCGCGCAACGTCGAGGAGCAGCTCATCAGGACCGGGCGCGTGGTGCGCGGGCGCATCGGCGTCACCATCCAGGACCTCAACGCGCAGCTCGCCGAGTCCTTCGGCCTCGACCGGCCGCGCGGCGCGCTGGTCTCCTCGGTGGAGAAGGACGGCCCGGCCGCGCACGCCGGCATCCAGCCCGGGGATGTGATCCTCGCCGTCGGCGGCCACGGCATCGAGCACATGGGCGACCTGTCGGGCATGATCGCGGCGATGAAGCCCGGGAGCGCGGCCAGCCTCGACGTGTGGCGCAACGGCAAAGCGCAGGCCGTCGAAGTGAAGGTCGCGGAGCTCAAGGAGCAGTCGCAGGTCACCGCGAGCCGCGGCCGCCCGGCGGCCAGCAGCTCGAGCCAGGCGAGCGCGCTCGGGCTCACGGTGCGGCCGCTCAGCCCGCAGGAGAAGGATCAGGCCGGGACGACCGGCAGCCTGGTCGTCGAGGACGTCACCGGGCCGGCCGCGGCCGCCGAGATGCAGGCCGGCGACATCATCATCGGTGTCAACGGCAAGCGCGTGCACACTGTCGAAGAGCTGCAGGACGCCGCGAAGAACGCCGGCAAGAACGTCGCGCTCCTGATCCAACGCGAGGACGCGCAGATCTTCGTGCCGCTGCGGCTGCCTTGAGCGTGCGTCGGCCTTAACGAACGAACTATGCAGGGGAGCTACGATCCCGCGGCCGTCGAGCGCGCCGCGCAGCAGTATTGGAATGCCGCGCGCAGCTTCGAGGTGCGCGAGGACCCGCAGCGTCCGAAGTACTACTGCCTGTCCATGCTGCCGTACCCCTCGGGACGACTGCATATGGGGCACGTGCGCAACTACACCATCGGCGACGTGCTGGCGCGCTTCATGCGCATGCAGGGCTACAACGTGCTGCAGCCCATGGGCTGGGATGCCTTCGGGCTGCCGGCCGAGAACGCCGCGATCAGCAACGGCGTGCCGCCGGCCAGGTGGACCCGCGAGAACATCGCGCACATGCGCGCGCAGCTCGAGCAGCTCGGCTTCGGCATCGACTGGAGCCGCGAACTCGCCAGCTGCGACCCCGAGTACTACCGCTGGAACCAGTGGCTGTTCCTGCGCATGCTCGAGCGCGGCATCGCCTACCGCACCACCGGCGTCGTCAACTGGGATCCGGTCGATCAGACGGTGCTCGCCAACGAGCAGGTGATCGACGGCCGCGGCTGGCGCACCGGCGCGCCGGTCGAGCGGCGCGAGATCCCGATGTACTACCTGGCGATCACGCGCTACGCCGAGGAGCTGCTCGCTGCTCTGGATGAGCTGCCCGACTGGCCGGAGCGCGTGCGAGTGATGCAGGCCAACTGGATCGGCCGGAGCGTTGGCTGCGACATCGCCTTTCCGTACGCGCCCGACACGCGCCGCGCGGTCGGCGCCGACGGCACGCTCAAGGTGTTCACCACGCGCGCCGACACGCTGTTCGGCGCGACCTTCATGGCGGTCGCCGCGGAGCACCCGGTGGCGCTCGCAGCCGCGCGCACCGACCCTGCGCTCGCGGCTTTCATCGCCGAGTGCCGCCGCGGCAGCGCGACCGAGGCGCAAGTCGCGACCCAGGAGAAGAAAGGCATGCCGACCGGGCTGCACGTGCTGCACCCGTTAACCGGCGCCGAGCTCCCCGTGTGGGTCGCCAACTACGTGCTCATGAGCTACGGCGAAGGCGCGGTCATGGGGGTTCCGGGGCACGATGAGCGCGACTTCGAGTTCGCGCAGCGCCATGCACTGCCGATCGTGACCGTGGTGCGCTCGATGAGCGGCGCCTACGACGAGGTGCAGGCGCCGTGGAACGCGGCCTACGCCGAGTACGGCACCACGGTGAACTCCGGCGAGTTCTCCGGCCTCACCTACCAGGCGGCGGTGGACGCGATCGCAGCCACGCTCAGCGAGCGGGGTCTCGGAGCGAAGCGCGTCCAGTACCGCCTGCGCGACTGGGGCATCTCGCGCCAACGCTACTGGGGCTGTCCGATTCCCATCATCCACTGCGAGGGGTGCGGTGCGGTGCCGGTGCCGGACAAGGAGCTGCCGGTGGTGCTGCCCGAGAACCTGGTGCCCGACGGCAGCGGCAACCCGCTGGCGAAGTACCCCGAGTTCTACCAATGCCGTTGTCCGAAGTGCGGCGGACCCGCGCGGCGCGAGACCGACACCATGGACACCTTCGTCGACTCGTCGTGGTACTACATGCGCTACGCCTGCCCGGACGCGCACACGGCGATGATCGATCAACGCGTCGGCTACTGGCTGCCGGTCGATCAGTACATCGGCGGCATCGAGCACGCGATCCTGCACCTGCTGTACTCGCGCTTCTGGACGCGAGTGATGCGCGATTTCGGCATGCTCGCCTTCAGCGAGCCGTTCACGCGGCTGCTCACCCAGGGCATGGTGCTCAACCACGTCTACTCCTACCAGCCCGCGGACGGTCGCAAGCGCTACTTCAATCCCGCCGAGGTGCAGGCGCGGCGCGGTCCCGACGGGCGCGAGATCTGCCAGGTGGCAACGCCCGATCTCGGCATGATCACGGTGGAGCACGAGGGCCTGGGCAAGATGTCGAAGTCGGAGAACAACGGCGTCGACCCCGAGGGGCTGGTCGAGCGCTTCGGTGCCGACACCGCGCGGCTGTTCGTCATGTTCGCCTCGCCGCCCGATCAGACGCTCGAGTGGTCCGACGACGGTGTGCAGGGTGCGGCGCGCTTCCTGCGGCGCCTGTGGACCGCGGTGCACGAGCACGTGAGCACCGGTCCCGCGCCGCCGCTCGAGACCGGCGCGCTCAGTGGCCAACAGCGCCAGCTGCGGCGCGCGGCCCACCACACGCTCGCCAAGGCGACCGACGACATCGGCCGCCGGCGCAACTTCAACACCGCGATCGCCGCCGCCATGGAGCTGCTCAACACCATCGGCCGGTTCGCCGACGCGAGTCCCACCGGCGGCGCGGTGCGCCAGGAGGCGCTCGAGATCGTGGTGCTGGTGCTGGCTCCCATCACTCCCCACATCGGTCATGCGCTGTGGGAGGCGCTCGGCCACACACGCGCGCTGATCGACCAGCGCTGGCCGGCGGTGGACCAGACGGCGCTCGCCCAGGACATGGTCGTCATGGTCGTGCAGGTCAACGGCAAGCTGCGGGCCCATATCGACGTGCCGGTCAATGCCAGCGAGGCTGCCTGCACCGAGATTGCGTTCGCCAACTCGCACGTGCAGAAGTTCGTGCCGGACCCCGGGCTCGTGCGGCGTAAGGTCCACGTGCCGAACAAGCTTCTCAACCTGGTGGTGTGATGCGCTCGCGCAGCGCGTTGGCGAAACTCACCGCGGCCGGCGTCGCGGCGGCGGCGATGGTCACCGCCTGCGGCTTCCATCTCGAGGGGCACACGCCGCTGCCCGAGTCCCTGCGAACCCCGTACGTCGAGACCCAGGACCGGCAGAGCGACTTCGTGCAGAGCCTGCAGCGGGCGCTGCTCTCTGACGGCGCGCACCTCGCGCCCGACAGGGACAAGGCGTCAGCGACCGTCAACATCCTCAAGGACAACCTCAAACGGCGCGTCGTCTCGGTGTCGAACCTCAACCAGCCGAATGAGTACGAGATCACCTACACGGTGACCTTCTCGGTGAGCGCCGGTGACAAGGAGCTGCTCGCGCCCCAGGACGTGTCGGCGACACGCGTCTTCAGCTTCAACGAGTCGCAGCTGCTCGCCAAGGGGAACGAGGAGGACGTGCTGCGCACCGCGATGGCGCACGACCTGGCCGACATGGTGATGCGGCGGCTGGCGCGGCTGTAGGCGAGCGAGGTCAGGTGAGTGGCTTGTCAGGTGAGCGCATTTCCGGCACCGCGTTCGCCGGTGCGCCGGCCGCTGCGGCCGCCCCGGTTGCGGCCACCGCAGTGCAGAGGCTCAACGGCATCGACCGTATCGGCGTGGCGCTGCTGCTCGCGCGCTATCGGCTCAAGCTCACGCTCATCGCGAGCGCCACAGCCATTCCCGGCTCCTACTGGGGCGACAGCGAGGCCGGCCTCAAGGGCGAGGAGCTGTACGCGCGGCTCGACACCCCGGTGCATTCGGTGCTGCACGAGGCGGCCCACTACATCTGCATGAGCCCCGAGCAACGTACCGGTCTCGACCGCGACGCCGGCGGCGACGATCTCGAGGAGGCGGCGGTGTGCTACCTCCAGGTGCTGCTCGCCGACACGCTGCCCGGCGTCGGCCGCACGCGCGCCTTCGCCGACATGGACGCCTGGGGCTACAGCTTTCGTCTCGGCAGCACGCGCGCCTGGTTCGAGCGGGACGCCGGGGATGCACGTGAGTGGCTCGAGCAGCGCGGTCTCATCGACGCCGCCGGGCGGCTGACTGGCGCCCTGCGGGAGCGCTAGGTCCGCGGCCGCCCGTAGTTCACGCCTCAGGCGGCTGGAAAATTCAATAGTCGACACGTACACTGCGCGGCGAGGTTTTTTTTACCTACCGTCATGATGCGTCGTCGGTTGTCCATCGCCTGGGTGCTGTCGCTGCTGCTGGTGTTTGCCCAGCACGGCGCCTTGCTCCACGAGCTCGGGCACCTGAGCCACGCCGGGCACGCAGGCCCGGCCGCCGCCGAGCTGCAGGCCACCGACGACGGCACTTGCCCGACGTGCGAGGCGTACGCGCAGATCGCCAGCCCGGCGTCCGCCACGGACGCGCATGTCGCGGTCTGCCCCGCTGAGTTCCTCCCGGCTCCCGAGCCCTGCTACGGGATTGCCGCTGCCGATGCGCCCAACCCGCGAAGCCGCGGGCCTCCGCGAGTCTGAAGCCCACTGTCGATGATGAGGCGCGCGCCGGGCGTTCCGGCGTCGCCCGTGGTTTCAGCTCATGCGGAGTCGTTCATGTCTCATTTCCAATTTCGGATCGGGGCACCCAGTGTGCTCGCTGCGATCGCACTTGTTACATTCAACCTGCTCGCCGCGCCGCCTATCGAGGCTGACGCAAATGCCGGGTCCACAGCGGCAGCGCCCGGCGCCACCGCAGCCTCCGCGGATGCCGCGCCTGCGCCTGCCGCCTCGGGCGCTGCCGCCAGCACTTCGTCTTCCGACAACAACGCGGCTCTGCCGGAAGTGGTGGTCACCGCCAGACGGCTGAACGCCGAGCGCACCGAGATCGAGACCCAGACAGGCGCCTCCACTTACACGATCGACAGCGAGGCGATCTCCGCCACACCGGGCGGGGAGAACGTGCAGCTCAACCAGGTGCTGCTGCAGGCGCCGGACGTGGTGCAGGACTCCTTCGGCCAGCTGCACGTGCGTGCGGACCACAACGACCTGCAATACCGGCTGAACGGCGTGATCCTCCCCGAGGGCATCAGCGTCTTCAGCCAGACCCTGAGCCCACGCCTGATCTCCTCGCTCAGCCTGATCACCGGCGCGCTGCCCGCGGAGTACGGCCTGCGCACCGCCGGCGTCATCGACCTCACCACCAACAGCGGACTGCTGCAGCCGGGCGGTTACATCTCCATGTACGGCGGCAGCCACAACACCTTCCAGCCGGCGGCCGAGTACGGCGGCAGCTCCGGCAGCTTCAGCTACTACGTCACCGGCGATTACAAGGAGGACGACCTCGGCATCGAGTCGCCCGATGCCAGCGCCAACCCGCTGCACGATCATACGACGCAGGGCCACGCGTTCGCTTACCTCGAGGACATCCTCGACTCCAGCAACCGCCTGTCGCTGATTCTCGGCAGCTCGGACGACGAGTTCCAGATCCCGAATCAGCACGGCCTGCAGCCGACGCTCGGCCTCGACGTCAACGGCGTGAGCGACTTCCTGAGCAACGACCTCAACGAGAGCCAGCACGAGCTGGCGCAGTACGCGATCCTCTCCTGGCAGCATTCGCAGGGAGACTTCAACTGGCAAAGCTCGCTGTCGGCGCGCTACACCAGCCTGCACTTCGCGCCCGACTGGGTCGGCGACCTGCTCTACAACGGCATCGCTCAGAACGCCTTCAAGGACGACACGGCGATCGGCTGGCAGACCGACAGCTCCTACAAGGTGAACGCGGCGCACACGGTGCGCGCCGGCTTCTACCTGCAGCACGACAGCTCCGAGAGCTTCACGACCTCGCAGGTGCTGCCGATCAACGCCGCCGGCATGCAGACCAGCAACGTCCCGCTCACCATCGCCGACAACGGCACGCAGGTGCAGGAGATCGAGAGCGCCTACCTGCAGGACGAGTGGCAGGTGTGGGAGCCATTGACGCTCAACTACGGGCTGCGCTTCGATCACTACAGCGCCTACTCGAGCGGCAGCCAGTTGAGTCCGCGCATCAACTTCGTGTGGAGCCTCGGCTCCGGCACCACCGTGCACGGCGGCTATTCGCGCTACTTCACGCCGCCGCCCTTCGAGCTGATCGGTGCCGAGACCTTCACGAAATTCGCGGGCACGACGGCGCTCCCGCCCGGCTCGGTCACGCTCGACAGCGCGCCGATCGCCGAGCGCGCCAACTACTACGACTTCGGCGTTCAGCAGAAGCTCCTGAACAACACCCTTACCCTCGGGGTCGACAGCTTCTACGAGCAGTCGCAGCACCTGATCGACGAGGGACAGTTCGGCGCGCCGATCATCCTCACGCCGTTCAACTACCGCTACGGACTCATCGGCGGCCTGGAGCTCACCGCCAACTACACCGTGCAGAACTTCTCCGTTTACGCGAACACCTCCTTCCAGGCTGCGCACGGCAAGGACGTCGAGTCCTCGCAGTTCAACTTCGCGCAGCAGCAGCTCGAGTACATCATGGACAACTACATCCACCTGGATCACGAGGGGCGGGTGGCGGCCTCGGCCGGGATCTCGTACCTGTGGCTCGGCACGCGCTTCAGCACCGACATGCTGTTCGACACCGGGCTGCGCGATGACAAGGTGCTGGCCGACGGCTTCGTCATCCCGAACGGCGACCACACGCCGAGCTACACCCAGGTGAACCTGGGCGTGAGCCATGACTTCGTGCTGCCGCGCACCGGGCCGCTCACCGTGCGCTTCGACGTGATCAACGTGCTCGACGAGGTGTACCAGATCCGCAGCGGCACCGGCGTCGGCGTGTTCGCCCCTCAATACGGTCCGCAGCGCGGCCTCTACGGCGGGGTGTCCTGGGCGTTCTGAGGCGCTGCGCCCCGAAAAGGATCTCGCGTGCGCGCTTGATCCTTCATGCCTGATAATAGGAGTCGTTGAAGCTCAACCCAGACACCCTGCCGGCGCAGCTGCGCGAGCGGCTGCTCCCGGCGTACCTCATCTCGGGCGACGAACCGCTGCTCGCGGGCGAGGCGGCGGATGCGCTGCGCGCTGCGGCCCGCGCCGTGGGCTTCAGCGAGCGCGAGGTGCATTTCCCCGAGCGCGCCGCGGACTGGGACCAGGTGCGCGGCGCGGCGCGCAGCCTGTCGCTGTTTGCCGCCCGGCGCCTGATCGAGATCCGCCTTGCCACGGCGCGGCCCGGAACCGCGGGTAACGCCGCGCTCATCGAGCTCCTCGGGGCACGCGACCCTGACACGCTATATCTGATCCTGACGCCACGCCTCGATCGCGAAGCACAGAGCGCGGAATGGGTGCGGGCGGTCGAGGCACAGGGTGCCTGGGTGCAAGTCTGGCCGGTCGATGCCGCACGGCTGCCGGCGTGGCTGCGCGCGCGCGCCCGGCAGCTCGGGCTCGAGGCGAGCGATGCGGCGTTCGAGCTCCTTGCCGCGCGCACCGAGGGGAATCTCCTCGCCGCGCACCAGGAGCTCATGCGGCTCGCGCTGCTGGGCGCTGCCGAGGACGGCCCGGGGAGCGGCGCACAGAGCGCGGCCGCGGGGGGCCAAGTGAGCGCCGCGACCGTGCGCTCGAGCGTTGCCGACAGCGCGCGCTTCGATGTCTTTCAGCTCGGCGAGGCGGTGCTCGACGGGAGCGCAGTGCGCGCACTGCGGGTGCTCGCCGGGCTGCGCGCCGAGGGTACCGAGGCAACTCTTGCGCTCTGGGCGCTCACCAGGGCACTGCATGATGTCTGGAACGCGCTGGCCTCACCACCGGGCGCAGCGCGCGGCTGGCAGCGCCGCGGCGCGGCGCTCGAGCGCGCGCTCAAGCGCGCACCGCGCCTCGACTTCGGTGCGCTCACCACGCGCGCGGCGCGCGCCGACCGCATGATCAAGGGACGCCTCGCGGGCAATGCCTGGGACGAGCTGACGCTGCTGGTGGCGGAGATGTGTGCCATGCCGGTACCCGCAGCGCCGCCGCGGACACTGGCGGCGGTCTCCTGACCCATGCGGCCGATCGGGATCTTCGGCGGGACCTTCGATCCGATCCACTGCGGGCATCTGCGCACTGCGTTCGAGCTGTGGCAGGAGCTGAAGCTCGCCGAGGTTCGCTTCCTGCCCGCGGGCAGTCCACCGCATCGCGACCAGATCTATGCGAGCGCCGAGCTGCGGCTGCGCATGGTGCAGGCCGCAGTGGCCGATCAACCGGGCTTCGTGGTCGACGACCGCGAGGTACGCCGTGGCGGCATGTCCTACTCGGTCGACACACTGACCGAGCTGCGTGCGGCGTACCCTTCGCGCTCGCTGTGTCTGCTGCTTGGCATGGATGCCTTTCTCGGGCTGCCGCACTGGCACCGCTGGCGCGAGCTCCTGACGCTGGCGCACATCGTGGTGGCGCACCGACCGGGCTGGAAGGCCCCGGAGCGCGGACCGCTCGGCGAGCTGCTGGTCGACCACGGCACCGGCACGGTGCGCGACCTGCACGAGAGTCCGGCCGGACGCGTGTATATCCGGGCGGTGACGCAGCTCGAGATCTCCTCGACCGAGCTGCGGTCGCTGCTCGCCGCCGGCCGCGACCCGCACTACCTGGTCCCCGACCAGGTGCGGCAGATCATTCTCGAGACGAGGTGCTATGCTCCGCAACGAGGGTCGCCGACTCCAGGACACGCCTCAGGAGAACCCGCTTAGCACATGACCACCCGTAGACGTCTGCGCCCCGCTGCGGAGCGCGCTTCACCGCTGGAACACGCCGTGACGACCGCGCTCGATGACATGAAAGCCGTCAACGTCAGGGTGCTGGATGTAAGGGGCCTGACGGATATCGCCGACACCATGGTCATTGCTTCCGGTAACTCCGACCGCCACGTGCGCTCGATCGCCGAGCGCGTGGTGGAGAAGGCCAAGGCGGCGGGGTTCCGGCCGCTCGGCACCGAGGGGGCGCGCGACGCGGAGTGGGTGCTGGTGGACCTGCAGGATGTCGTCGTGCACGTGATGCTGCCGCGGGTACGCGAGTTCTACGGCCTGGAAAGTTTGTGGGAGAGCACGCCCGCCGTGGCGGTTCCGGCTCTCCGCCGCACCGCAGGCCGCCGGCGGCGCGCCGCGCCCTAAAGCCCGACACCGATGCACGTGCGCCTGATCGCGGTGGGCACGCGCCCGCCCGGCTGGGTACGCGCCGCGTGCGAAGATTACATAACACGGCTACGCTCAGGCCTGCCGGTCGAGCTGATCGAGGTCGGCGCCGGACCGCGCAGCGGCGGCACGTCCGCGCGCGCCGTGGCGATCGAGGGACAGCGGGTGCTGGACGCGCTGCACCGGGAGGATTACGTCGTGACTCTGGACGAGCGGGGCAGCGAATTCTCGACGCGCGAGCTCGCCGCCTGGCTCGGCACCCGCATGCAGGAGGGGCAGGATCTGGCGTTTCTGATCGGCGGGCCGGACGGCCATGCACCCGAGGTGCTCGCGCGCGGCAAGCTGAGCCTGGCGCTGTCGCGCCTCACTCTGCCCCATGCGCTGGCGCGCGTACTGCTCATCGAGCAGCTCTATCGCGCCCACAGCCTCCTCGCCAACCACCCATACCACCGCGACTGAGGGGTCCGACGTGAGCCCGGCCGTCCCCGACTCGAGTCCGCTCGTGTGCCTCGCCTCGGAGTCACCGCGCCGCCGCGAGCTGCTCGCGCAGCTCGGCGTGCCGCACCTGGTGCAGCCCGCCGACCTCGACGAGTCGCGCTCTGCAAACGAGCCGGCGGCCGACTACGTGGTGCGCGTGGCGCGCGCCAAGGCGCTCGCCGTGCGCGCGCGCGGCGTGCAGCTGCCGGTGCTGGCGGCCGATACCGCGGTGGTGCTCGGGGATGCGGTCTTCGGCAAGCCGCGCGACCGCGCCGAAGGAGTTGGCATGCTGGCTCGACTCGCCGGGCGCAGCCACCGGGTGCTCACCGCGGTGGCGCTCGCGCACGCAGCCGGCGTCGCGTTTCGCCTGAGCGCGAGCGAAGTGCGCATGCGTGCCATCAGCGAGGCCGAGTGTGCCGCGTACTGGGATAGCGGTGAGCCGCACGACAAGGCAGGTGGCTACGCCATCCAGGGACGCGGTGCGGTGTTCGTCGAGCACCTGAGCGGCAGTTACTCGGGGGTCGTCGGGCTGCC
The DNA here is from genome assembly GCA_035603345.1 of Steroidobacteraceae bacterium. Classification (GTDB taxonomy): domain Bacteria; phylum Pseudomonadota; class Gammaproteobacteria; order Steroidobacterales; family Steroidobacteraceae; genus 13-2-20CM-66-19. The sequence goes on from DATNKO010000001.1 coordinate 15,700, forward strand.
GCTGTTCGAGACCGCGCAGCTGCTTCATGCGGCCGGCGTGCCGCTATGAGCATCGAGATCCTGGTCAACGTCGCGCCGCGCGAGACCCGCGCCGCGATTCTCGAGAACGGCGTGATGCAGGAAGTACAGGTCGAGCGCACCAGCCGCAAGGGCCTGGTGAGCAACCTCTACAAGGGGCGCGTCTCGCGCGTGCTGCCCGGCATGCAGGCCGCGTTCGTCGAGATCGGGCTGGAGCGCACGGCGTTCCTGCACGCCGCCGACATTGCCAGCAGCACCGCCGAGGCAACCATCGCGACCGCCGCGGCTGCCGTCGCGCCCGCGCCGCCCGAGGACATCCGCCGCCTGGTGAATGCCGGCGAGGACATCCTGGTCCAGGTCATCAAGGACCCGATCGGCACCAAGGGGGCGCGCCTCACCACCTTCGTCGCGCTGCCCTCGCGTTACCTCGTGTACCTGCCGCGCGGCGATGCGATCGGCGTGTCCGCGCGCATCGAGGAAGAGGCCGAGCGCAACCGGCTGAAGCTGCTGATGACCTCGCTCGCGGGCGAGCACGCCCCCGGCGGCTACATCGTGCGCACCGCCGCACAGGGCGCCAGCGCCGATAGCCTGCAGCAGGACATGGCGTACCTCGCGCGGCTGTGGGAGCACGTGCGCACCCGGGCCGCCGAGGCGGCGTCCGGCACGGTGGTGCACGAGGACCTGCCGCTGACACTGCGGGTGCTGCGCGATGAGCTGGCGCACGGCGTGAGGCGCGTGCTGGTCGACTCGGCGCGCGAGCATGCGCGCATGCTGGAGTTCGCCGCCGCCTTCGCCCCGGGTTCGGCATCGTTGATCGAGCTGTACGCGGGCCCGCGGCCGCTCTTTGACCTGAACGGCGTCGAGGAGGAGATCGCGCGCGCGCTCGACCGCAAGGTGCAGCTGAAATCCGGCGGTCATCTGGTGATCGACCAGACCGAGTCGATGACCACCATCGACGTCAACACCGGCGCCTACGTCGGCCACCGCAATCTCGAGGAGACCATCTTCCGCACCAACCTCGAGGCGGCGGTGAGCATCGCGCGGCAGCTGCGGCTGCGCAATCTCGGCGGCATCATCATCATCGACTTCATCGACATGCGCGACGAGCCGCACCGCCGCGCGGTGCTCACGGCTCTCGAGCGCTCGCTCGCCGGCGATCGCGCCCAGACCCACATCGTGAGCCTCTCGCCCCTGGGGCTGGTCGAGATGACCCGCAAGCGCACCCGCGAGAGCTTGGAACACCTCCTGTGTGCGCCCTGTCCAAGTTGCGAAGGCCGCGGCTTCGTGCGCACGCCGGAGACCGTCTGCAACGAGATTTTTAGGGAAATTGTGCGACAGAGCCGGCAGTTTGCCAGCCGCGAGCTGCTGATACTGGCTCATCAGGACGTCGTGGATCGGCTGCTCGACGAGGAGTCCGCCACGCTGGCGGAGCTCGAGGGGCAGGTCGGCCGTCCGATCCGCCTGCAGGTCGAGGCGCTCTACGGCGTCGATCAGTACGACGTCGTTCTCGTCTGAAGGCTCACCCGATGCATCGTACGCCAGCAGAGCCTGCCGCCGCGCCGGGCGCCGCCGGCGCACCGCGCACGTCCGTGGGCGTACAACCCGGGCTCGCGCTTAAGGTGCTGGCGCTGGCGGTCGGAAGTGCCGCCGTGCTCATCGCCGCGGGGCTGCTCGCCTATGCGCTCGCGCTCGCGCGCGTGCCGCAGCAGCGCGCCGCGCTCGAGGAGCTGATCCGCTCGCAGACGGGCCTCGAGGTGCGCTTCAGCGAGCTGGGCCTGCGCTGGGGATGGTACGGCCCCGAGGCGGTGTTCAGCGGGGTGGAGCTGGCCCCGCCTGCTGCTGCGGCCGTGCTGCTGCGCGCGCCGAAGCTGCTGGTCGACTTCGATACCTGGCGCATGCTGCGCACCGGCACGCTCGCCGCCACGCGCATTACGCTCGAGAATCCCGCCATCGATCTGAGCGGGATGCCGGGCCTGGTGCGCGCGGCACGGCCGGTCGCGCGCGGCGCCGCAATCGCCGACGCCGCGGCGCCCGCGGGGACGCTCGATGACGGTGCGCGCATCCTTTCCAATTGGCGCGGCCTGGCGCTCGATATCAACGGCGGCACGGTGCGGCTGCCCGCGGCAGGCGGCGCCGGGGCGCCGCTCGAGCTCGAGATCCGCAGCGTCACGTTACGCCGCATGGGCGCGCGCCTGACCGCGGACGCCACGGTGCTGCTGCCGCAGAGCCTGGGCGCCACGGCGCACGCCCGGCTCGATCTCATCACCAACCCGAACGCCGCGAGAATACCGAGCGCCACGTTGGAGCTCGCCGGCCAGCGGCTGGACTTCGCCGGGTGGCGCGCGACGCTCGAGGCATTCGCCCCTGCGGACACGCTGCCGCTCGCGGGCAGCGGCAACCTCCAGCTCACTGTCAGATTCGACCACGGCCGCGTGCTCACGGCCGACGGCACGCTCGCGGCCGAAGGGCTCGCGTGGCAGTCGGCCGCCCCCGCGCCCGCCGGGGGAGTCAGGATCGATCGCCTGCACGGCGCCTGGCGGCTGACGCGCACGGGAGGCGGGGGCTGGCATCTGGCGGCCGATCACCTCGAGCTGGACGTGCGCACGCCCGGGGGCGATGTGACGCTCGCCGGTGTTGCGGCTTCGGTCGAGGGCGAGGATGGGCGCCTGCGCGCGGCGCTGAGTGCGCATGATGCCCGTCTGACGCTCGCGAGTGCGCCGGCGATGGCCATCGCCGGCGTCAAGGTCGGCACGCACCTCACGCTGGAGCAGGGCGCGCGCGGCTGGCGGCTCAGCACCGGCGATCTGCGCGTCGATGCCGGCAGCCTCGTGCTGCATCTCGCGGGCGCCTTGAGCGGCGCGCGCGGTGCCGGCTCGCACCCGCAGATCGATGCGCGGGCGACGGTCACGGGCGCGGATGTAGTGCTGCTGCAGCGGCTGCTCGGCACGGCGCCATTTGCCGCACTGGGAGCCGCCCCGGGGGAGCTTGCCGCCGGCCGCATCGACAATGCCGACATCGAGCTGCACGGCCCGATCGATGAGCCGCTGCCGTGGAAGGGAGCCGGCACGCGCTTCGCCGGCAGCCTCGAGCTGCGCGGGGCAAGTCTCATCGATCCACAGCTCTGGCCCGACATCCATGGCCTCGACGCGCAGATCGCATGGGGCGGCGAGCAGGTACGCGCGCGCGTCACCAGCGCGCAGGCTGGCTCGTTCCAGCTCGATGCAGGCGCGATCGAGTGGAATGCGCACACCGTACACTTCAGCGGACGTGTGACCGGGGCTGCGCAGGAGGCGCTCGGCTGGCTGCGCGGGCATCCGCAGCTCAGTGCCTACGCGCCGCGCGTCGAGAACCTCGATATGAGCGGCGCCGCGCTCGTCGATTTCGACATCCGCATGCCGGCGGCGACCGCCGGCGCGCTGCCCCGTCCCGCGGTGCATTCGCGCTTCGCGGCGGTGCTCGACGGGGTGCGGCTGCGGCCGGTCGAGGGTCTGCCGCCGATCAGCGCGCTGCACGGCACGCTCGCCTTCAGCGAGGGCAACCTGCAGCGCTCGACCCTGACCGGGACCTGGCTCGGAGGCCCGGTCGCCTTCACCGTAGGCGAGCGGCGCACGGGGCCGACCGCCGGGCCAGCCGCCCTCGCCGTCAGCGGCCACGGATTTCTCAACGTGGAGGCACTGCTCGCCGCCACCGGAGCGGCGGTGGATGCCGCGAGCATTACCGGTACCGCCGAGTGGAGCGCGGACTTCAGGCAGCTGCCGGGGGCGGGGGGCGAACTGACGCGCTGGCGCGCGCGCCTCGACTCGCCGCTCCTCGGCGTGGCGAGCCGTCTGCCGGAGCCACTGGCGAAGGCTGCGGCGACGTCTGTTCCGCTTCACGTGGAGCTTACCGGGACCGACGACGCCGGTGAGCTGCACCTGGCGCTCGGTGAGCGACTGCGCGCGGTGGCAGCGCTCGCCCGTCGTGGCGAGCTCTGGCAGATAGACCGCGGCGCGCTGTCGCTGACAGCGAGTGGGCCCGAGCTGCCGTCCGCGCCCGGGATCGTGCTCACCGGGCGAGTGAGCCGGCTCGATCTGCCGGCCTGCGCGGCAGCCTGGCGCACCCTGGCTCACCGCCCCGGCTGGCCGGCGCTGCACGCGCAGCTGGGCGTAGCCGAACTCGACGCCTTCGGGAGCCTCTACCAGGAGGTGAGTCTGACTGCCGATTCGGCGGGTGGCGCGGACACGCTCAGGCTCGATTCGGAGAGTCTCTCGGGCGAGGTGAGCTGGCCGAAGGCCACCGGGCCGGCAAAGCTCACGATCGAGCAGCTGAAGTGGCAGGGGCGCTCCCTCGGTCCCATCACGGCCACGCTCGCCCTCGGCGGGGGGCGCGGTTTCGACGCCGACGACATCCATTTGACCGGCGTGGGTGGCGAGGGGCATGGGGCGCTGCGCTGCGACCCGGCGGCCTGCAACCTGAGATTCAGCCTCGAGAGCGATGATGCCGAGGCGACGCTCGCGAGCTTTGGGCTGCGCAGCGATGTGAGCGGCGCCAGCGGGAAGCTCGAAGGCGACCTCGGCTGGCAGTGGCAAAGCCCGCTGCCCGCGCTTGCAACGGCCAACGGGAGACTGCATATACAGCTCAAGGACGGCACAACGCGGGCTGCCGCTGCGGCGGAGGGCGAGCCTGCGGATGCGCCTTTTGCGTTGCTCGTCGTGCCGGCGCTCATCGCCGGCACCGGCTCGCCCGAGCTGCGATTTGCGAGCCTGTCGGCGGACTTCACGCTGCAGGGCGGCCAGGCAGTCACCTCCGACCTGCACTTCGATGGCGACGCGGAGATTCTGATGCGGGGTCGGGTAGGGTTGCTGGCGCATGACTACGATGGCCAGCTCTGGGTCCTGCGAGGCGAGGAGCGGCTGCCGGCGACACTGCGGGGCTTCGGGCCGACCCCGAAGATCGCCGCCCTGTGGCTGTCGCTGCGGGGGCTGATCGCGGGCCAGGGCGCGGATCGAACGCACGGCGTGCTGCGCCTGCGCGGCACGTGGGACGAGCCGGTGGTGACGACGGGCGAATAGGAGACGACGAACGCATGAAGGTTGCCGCGCTGCAGATGACCTCCGGTGCCGACGTCCAGGCGAATCTGGCACAGGCGCGCGCGCTGCTCGAGGAGGCGGCCGCGAGCGGCGCGCAGCTCGCCGCGCTCCCGGAGAACTTCTCGTTCATGGGACTCAAGGACGCCGACAAGCGCGCCGTTGCCGAAGCCGACGGCTCAGGTCCCGTCCAGGAGTTTCTGGCCGCGACCGCGCGGCAGCTCAGGCTGTGGATCGTAGCCGGCACGGTGCCCTTGAAGAGCGGCGCCGACGGGCGGGTCGCCGCTGCCTGCCTCGTGTACGGTGCGGACGGCCGTCGCGCTGCGCGCTACGACAAGATCCACCTGTTCGACGTCGACATCCCGGGCCGCGCCGAGACTTACCGCGAGTCGGCGCACGTCGCTCCCGGAGGCGGGCCGACGGTGCTCGACACGCCCGTCGGGCGCCTCGGTCTCTCGGTGTGCTATGACGTGCGTTTCCCGGAGCTATATCGGCATTTGAGCGCCGCCGGGGCGCAGCTGCTGGCCGTGCCGTCGGCCTTCACCGGTCCCACCGGGCAGGCGCACTGGGAGACGCTGCTGCGCGCGCGCGCCATCGAGAACCTCTGCTACGTTATCGCACCGGCGCAGTCGGGCTTCCATCCGAGCGGGCGCGAAACTTACGGCGACAGCATGATCGTGGACTACTGGGGCCGGATCCTCAAACGGGTGCCGCGCGGGCGGGGCTGCGCGCTGGCTGAGATCGATCTCGCGCGCCAGAGCGGCGTGCGCGAGAGCTTCCCCGCCCTCAGGCACCGCGTACTCCCGACGGAGCTGCAACTGACATGACCGACCCAGCCGACACCCTCAAGGTCGCCCGCGACCTGATGCTGGCTCCCGGCGGGCTCGACGACCGGCGGCTCGACCGCGTGTTCGGCGAGGTGCTGAGCCACTCGGTGGACTTCGCTGACCTGTACTTCCAGCACTCGCAGCAGGAGTCCTGGTCGCTCGAGGACGGCATCGTCAAGGACGGCAGCGCGAGCATCGAGCAGGGGGTGGGAGTGCGGGCGCTCGCCGGCGAGAAGACCGGGTTCGCCTATTCCGACGAGATCGTGCTGCCGGCGCTCGAGGAGGCCTCGCACGCGGCGCGCGCCATCGCCGTGCACGGCGGGCAGCGCACCTTAAGCCCATGGCGCGTGCAACGCGGCCACGCGCTCTACCTGCCGGCAGACCCGGTGGCCTCGCTCGCCGCCGCCGACAAGGTCGCGTGGCTCGAGCGCGTCGACCGCGAGGCGCGGCGCCTCGATCCGCGCATCGTGCACGTCAGTGCCAGCGTCATCGCGCTGCACGAGGTGGTTCTGATCGCCACCAGTGATGGACAGTTGGCGGCCGACGTGCGCCCGCTGGTGCGCTTCAACGTGTCGGTGCTGGTCGAGCAGAACGGGCGGCGCGAACAGGGCTATGCCGGCGCCGGCGGGCGCTATTCGCTCGCCGAGCTCGTGGCCGGCGACCGGCCGCTGACGCTGGCGCGCGAGGCGGTGCGCCAGGCGCTGGTAAACCTCGAGGCGGTGCCGGCGCCCGCCGGCACCATGACCGTGGTGCTGGGCCCCGGCTGGCCCGGGATCCTGCTGCATGAGGCCATCGGCCACGGGCTCGAAGGCGACTTCAACCGCAAGGGCACCTCGGCGTTCGCCAACCGCATCGGCGAGCGGGTCGCGGCGGCCGAGTGCACCGTGGTGGACGACGGCACGCTCGCCGCGCGCCGCGGCTCGCTCAACATCGACGACGAGGGCACGCCGACCCAGTGCACCACGCTCATCGAGGACGGCGTGCTGCGCGGCTACCTGCACGACCGTTTGAACGCGCGCCTCATGGGCGCGCGCCCCACGGGCAACGGCCGGCGTGAATCCTTCGCGCACATGACGCTGCCGCGCATGACTAACACCTACATGCGCGCAGGTCCGCACGATCCCGCGGAGATCCTGCGCTCGGTGCAGCGCGGTATCTACGCGGTGAATTTCGGCGGCGGGCAGGTGGACATCACTTCAGGCAAGTTCGTGTTCTCGGCCAGCGAGGCCTACGCGATCGAGAACGGCCGCCTCGGCGCGCCGCTCAAGGGCGCGACGCTGATCGGCAACGGACCGGACGTGCTGACCCGCGTCACCATGGTCGGCAACGATCTGAAGCTCGATGACGGCGTCGGCACCTGCGGCAAGGACGGGCAGAGCATCCCGGTCGGGGTTGGTCAGCCGACTCTCAAGATCGAGAACCTCACGGTCGGTGGCACGGCCTGAAGGGCCCGAGCGCATGACTGCGGTCACATGACGGCCAGATGACTGCCATATGACTGTCGTCGTGGCGCGACGCAACTCGGCGCGACTCGAAGTCACCGCCGCGACATAATCACAGCGCGCGCGGACTCTGTGATGGCGGGCACGGCCCGTCCGGCTGTGAGTCCGTAGCGTGCTGTCCCTGCGAGTTGCTTTGCGCTTAAGGAATCACTGCCATGCAGCCCCAACCGAAGCTGGCCGATACCACCGCGACTCTGAAACTCCCGCCGGAGCTGCTGGCGGCGGCCAAGCGCTGCGGCAGCGACCGACCGCCTGACTTCAGTATCGAAGGGTGGAAGCCGACGCTGTTGGAGCGGATTGCACGCCTGTTCGGCCGGGGCTGAGTAAGCCGTTCGGTCCGGGCTGACCCGCAAACCTGAGCAAAGTTAGAAGTTTGTTGGTGCGGCGGCGGTCCGCCGGTACCACTGCCCGGCCGGCCACGTTAGGATGGCCGGCATGGAGCGCACCGGCCGCCACCTCTCCCGTCCCCTCTACGAAGGACTGCCGTGGCTGTACATGGCCTGCGGGGTCGCGGCGCTGACGGCGAGCTATCTGCTTGCCGCCTCCCACGGGACGGCCAGCCTGCTCGCCGGCCTGCTCGGGCTCCTCACCCTGGTCGGCGGTATCGTGGTACTGCTGCGCCGCCGTGACTACCGCCGGCTGCGCTCGCAGTACGCCGACCCGGACAGCCTCGGGCGCGGCGACGAGTCGCAGTCCTGAGCGGCTAGACTCCCGGCACCGTGTCGGTGAGCTTGTCGCGCGCGCGCGGGGCGCGCTCGTCCACATAGATCAGCTCGTGCTTGCCGATCGTCACCACGTCGCCGTCGTTCAGGTAGTGACGGCGCACGCGGTTGGATTTCACGAAGGTGCCGTTGGTGCTGTTGAGGTCCTCGACCACGCAGGACTGCGTGCTGGTGATGATCTGGCAGTGATGGCGGCTGACGAAGCGGCTGTCGATCTGCACGTCGTTGTCGGGCGTGCGGCCGATGATCAGGCGGCCGACCTGCAGCGGGATCTCCTGCACGGTGCGTCCGTCGGTGGCCACCATCAGCCGCGCGATCGGCCGCGGCGCGCCGGGTGCAGCGCCGAACGTCGGCGGCGGTTCGGCCGCGCGCGTGCGTGCGGCGTACTCCGGCCAGCGCAGCTCCTGCACGGCGCCGACGATCTGGGCGCGTCCGACGGTTTCCCGGTTCTCGACGTAGGCGGCCATCATCGCGGTGTCGCACAGCGTGTTGATGAGGCGCGGTACGCCGCCGGTGTAGCGGAAAATCTCTTCGAACGTGTCGGCGGCGAAGATCTCACGCTCGGCGCCCGCCACCTCCAGGCGGTGCTCGATGTAGCCGCGCGTCTCCGTCTGGGTGAGGGTGGTGAGATGGAAGCGCATCCGCACGCGCTGCATCAGCTGCTCGAGCTGCGGCGCGTCGAGCTTGGCGCTGAGCTCCGGCTGGCCGGCGAGAATGATGCGCAGCACCTTCTCCTTGGTGGTCTCCACTCCCGACAGCAGCCGGATCTCCTCCAGCACGCGCATCGACAGGTTCTGCGCCTCGTCGACTATCAGCAGCACCTTGCGGCCGGCGGCGTACTGCTCGATCAGGAAGTTGTTGAGCGTGCTGATGAGCTCGGCCTTGCGCATCTTGAAGGGCGAGAAGCCGAACTGCACCAGCACCGCCTGCAGGAAGTCGAGCGCCGTCACCTGGGTCTGGCTGATCTGCGCCACCACGATGTCCGCCGGCAGCTCCTTGAGGAACGACTCGATCAGCGTAGTCTTGCCCGAGCCGATCTCGCCGGTGATCACCACGAAGCCGTCGGTAAACCAGATGGTCGACTCCATGTACGCCTTGGCGCGTGCATGTCGCTTCGACAGGTAGAGAAACTGCGGGTCCGGGCTTAAGCGGAACGGCAGTTGCTGGAGTTTGAACGGCTCAAGGTACATGCATACGACATCGGTGTTGACTTCCGCACGATGTTACGGGATGCGCACCCCGACGGCCAGACGGGCCAGCAGGCGCCGCGCGCGCGCGTCGCGTCCGGCGGCGGTCGGCGCGACCAGGGTGCAATGTCCTACCTTGCGTCCCGGCCGCGGCCGCTTGCCATAGTCGTGCAGGTGCAGTCCCGGTTGCGCCAGCAGTTGGGCGCGCGGCGGCATGCGTCCGATCAGGTTGATCATGGCACTGTGGCCGAGCGGGGCGCTGGCGCCGAGGGGCAGCCCGAGGATCGCGCGCAGGTGATTCTCGAACTGACTGGTCTGCGCCCCCTCGATGGTCCAGTGGCCGGAGTTGTGCACGCGCGGTGCCATCTCGTTGGCGATCAGGCGGCCGCCGCGCACGAAGAACTCGAGGGTGAGGATGCCGCGGTAGCGGAAATGCGCGAGCACGCGCTCGAGATAGGCCGCCGCCACACGCTGCCAGCGCGGCGCACCGAACGGCGCGACCGTCATACGCAGTACGCCGCCGCGGTGCACGTTGCCGCACAGCGGATAGATCACGGTCTCACCGCCCGCGCCGCGCGCACCGATGATCGACACCTCGCAGTCGAACGGCACCCATTCCTCGTAGATGAGCGGCGCGGCGCCGAGCAGCTCCCAGGCGCGCGCCGCCTGCGCCGGCGCGCGCACCAGCGCCTGCCCCTTGCCGTCGTAGCCCAGGCGGCGCGTCTTCAGCACCCCGGGCACGCCGATCGCGTCGATGGCACGCATGAGCGCTGCGCGCGAGTCGACGGCGCGCCAGCGCGTGGTCGGAATCCCGAGGTGCGCGAACAGGCGTTTCTCGCTCACCCGGTCCTGTCCGCAGGCGAGCGCCGCCGGCGGCGGGCAGATGCGCGTGCGCCGCGTGCCGCGCCGCAGCGCCTTCAGGCTCGCGGCCGGAACGTTCTCCCAGTCGAAGGTCACGACCTCGCAGGCCCGCGCGAGGCGTGCCAGGAGCCTGCGGTCGGTGAACTCCCCGGTGAGGAGCGGCGCCACCTGACCCGCGGGCGCATCGCGCGCCGGGTCCAGACACAGGAAATCGAGGCCGAGCGGATAACCCGCCAGAGCGAGCATGCGGCCGAGCTGGCCGCCACCCACGATGCCGACCGTCATGAGCGCGGCGGTGCGCGCGGATCGGGATTGCCGAGAACGCCCGCCGTCTGATGCTCGCGGAACGCCTCGAGCGCGGCCTGCAGGGCCGGGCGCTGATTGGCGAGGATGGCGGCGGCGCACAGCGCCGCGTTGGTCGCACCCGCAGGCCCGATCGCAAAAGTCGCAACCGGCACGCCGGCCGGCATCTGCACGATCGACAGCAGCGAGTCGATGCCGCCGAGCGCCTTGGACTGCACCGGCACGCCGAGCACCGGCAGGCTGGTCTTGGCGGCCGTCATGCCCGGCAGGTGCGCGGCGCCCCCGGCGCCCGCGATCAGCACTTCGAGCCCGCGGGCGCGCGCGCCCGCGGCATATTCGAACAGCAGGTCGGGCGTGCGGTGCGCGGACACCACCCGCACCTCGTAGGGGATGGCGAGCCGGTCCAACATGTCGGCGGCCGCCTGCATCGTCTCCCAGTCGGAGGACGAGCCCATGATGATGCCGACCAGCGGTTTCACCGGCGCATTGTATCCAACAATGCCTCGAGCGCGCGCAGCGACTCGGGATCGAACCCACGCATCAGCCGCCCGATGTACTGCCGCTGGCGCGCGAGCGCCGCGCGGCTGGTGATGCCACGCCCGGCGCGCACCGCCTCGGTCAGCTCAGGCGGCAGGTCGAGCGCCTCGAGCGCGGCATCGGGCAGTGCCAACAGCGTCACGCCCAGCTCCTGGGCGGCGTGCGCGGCGCGCTTGCGCGCACTCTTGCTGGGTCGCTCGGGCGGCGCATCTTCCGCGGTGCTCATTAGGTACAATTTACGTGATGCCAGCAACTCCCGCACTGCCAGACACCTCAGCGAGCGAGGCCCGCGCCCAGCTGGCCGAGGTGGTCGACTACGCGCGCGAGCAGGCCCTGCGCCAGGGCGCCTCGCAGTGCGACGCCGACGCCTCGGTGAGCCGCGGACTGTCGGTGAACGTCCGGCTCGGCGCAGTCGACACCGTCGAATACCAGCGCGACCGCGGCCTTGGAGTCACGGTGTACTTCGGCAAGCGCAAGGGCTCGGCCAGCACCGCGGACCTGAGCCGCGCGGCGGTCGCCGAGACCGTCGGCAAGGCGTGCGCGATCGCGCGCTACACGGCCGAGGACAGCTACGCCGGTCTCATCGAGCCCGAGGCGCTTGCCCGCGACATCCCCGACCTCGATCTCGATCATCCCTGGGAGCTCGCGCCGGAGCGCGCCATCGAGCTGGCGCGCGAGTGCGAGGCGGCGGGGCTCGCGCTCGATGCGCGTGTCAGCAACTCCGAGGGCGCGGCAGTCAGCAGCCAGCGCCACAGCGGTGTGTACGGCAACTCGCTCGGCTTTCTCGCCGGCTACTCCTCCACCAGCCACTCGGTGAGCGCTGCGCTCATCGCGCAGCAGGGCGAGGACATGCAGCGCGACTACTGGTACAGCGTGGCGCGCGACCAGGCGCAGCTCGAGCCGGTCGCCGCTATCGGCCGCACCGCGGGCAGCCGCGCGCTGGCGCGACTCGGCGCCCGCCGGCTGACCACGCGCAAGGCGCCGGTGGCGTTCGTGCCCGAGATGGCGCGTGGCCTGATCGGGCACTTCATCGGCGCGATCCGCGGCACCAGCCAGTATCGCAAGGCCTCGTTCCTGCTCGAGGCCGCGGGCAGCCAGGTGTTCCCGGCCTTCATCTCCATGCAGGAGCGGCCGCACATCCCAAGGGGCCTCGCGAGCGCGCCGTTCGACCAGGAGGGCGCCGCGACGCGCGACCGCGATCTGGTGAAGGACGGAGTGCTCGAGGGCTACGTGCTCGGCAGCTACTCGGCGCGGCGGCTCGGGCTCAGGACCACCGGCAACGCCGGCGGCCTGCACAATCTGCTGGTGACGGCCGCGGATGGCGGACTGGCGGCCGGGGAGTTCCTGCAGCGCCTCGGAACGGGACTGCTGGTGACCGAGCTGATGGGGCAGGGAGTGAACGGGGTGACCGGGGACTACTCGCGCGGCGCGAGCGGGTTCTGGGTGGAGAACGGCGCGATCGCCTATCCGGTGCACGAGATCACGATCGCCGGCAACCTGAAGCAGATGTACCGTGAGATCGCCGCTCTCGGCTCCGACATCGACACGCGCGGCGGCATCCGCATCGGCTCGGTGCTGATCAGCGATATGACAATTGCCGGTGAGTGAGGCCGGACGGCGTCCTTAGCTACCGTGAGGAGAGTTGTCGGGTGGCGAGCAGCGCCGGCCGCGGCGCTTCCTCCACGAGCTCGCGCAGCGTCAGCTCGCCGCAGCTCTTCCTGAGCGCCTCCTCAAGCGCGCCGAGCACGCGATCGACGGGCGGGATGGCGAAGTTACGCGGCGCCAGATGGCCGCTGCGCTGGTTACGGGCGATGTCGAGGATCTCGTGCACGCTGATGCGGCCGATGTCGCGCGCCGGTACCAGCTCGTCGCTGTCGGTCACGATCAGGAGCGATTCGCGCTCGAGGGCTGTCGCCATCTGCGCCACCGCAATCCCCGGCAGCCCGAGCTCGTTGGCAAGGCGGTTCACGGTCCAGCGCCGCCCGCCGGTCACGTGCGTGCGGCCGACGAAGTACATGAGCTTGAGCGCGAGGCTCTCGAGCTCGACGCTCGAAAGCCGCAGCTGCTGCAGTCCCAGGCGCAGGTAGGTCGGGTTCTGCACATAGAACGAGAGCTGGGCGCCGGCGAGCAGGATCAGCCAGCCGAAGTAGGTCCACAGGAGCGCGGCCACCACGAACGCGAAGCCCGCGTAGACGACGGTGAGACGCGTCGAGTAGACGACCAGGGCGGTGAACATCCTGCCAGCCGCGGCCCACAGCACGCCGCCGACCACCGCCCCGGTGAGCGCGGGGCGCCAGCGCACCCGGGTGTTGGGGGTCATCATGTAGAGCGCCATGAAGAAGGCGCTCACCATCGCGTACGGCGCCACGCGGATGCCGGTGCTGCGCAGCCACTGCAGCAGCGGCAGCCGCACCAGCTCCTGCAGCGGCACGCTGGAGAGCGCCCGGTGCGACAGGCCTATGAAGCCGACCAGCACCACCGGGCCCGCGATCAGCAGGAACGTGTACTCGGCGACGCGCCGCGCGAAGCTGCGCGGCTGGTCGACGTGCCACAGGAAGTTGAAGCTGTCCTCGACCTTCTTGATGGTGCCGAGCAGCGTCCAGGTGAGGAGCGCGAGCCCCACCGAGCCGACCAGCCCGCCACTCACGTGGCTGGCGAACTGCAGCACGCGCTGCGTGAGCTCGGCGGCGGCAGCCGGACCGACCGGGGCGAAGAACTGGTAGACGACCGGCTCGAGGTCGCGGTGGCCGCCGAAGAGCTTCAAGACCGCGAAGCTGAAGGCGAGCAGCGGAATCAGCGACAGCAGCGTGGTGTACACCAGGCTCATGGCCCGCAGGTTGATCTCCCCGCGCCACAGGTCGCGCAGCACGGCGTAGGGATAGCGCAACACGCGCAGGCACCCGCCCAGCAGGCCCGCGCGAGTCGAGGCCGGTCCGAAGAAGCACCAGTCGAGCAGACTTAAGATGCGCGCCGACACGGCTTAAGGATACAGTCCTCGCGGCCACGCCGAATGCCAAATGAAGCCGATTTCGGAATACCCAGAGCGCATCGTCTGCCTCACCGAGGAGACCACCGAGACCCTCTATTTGTTGGGTGAGGACTGGCGGATCGTCGGCATCTCGGGATTCACGGTGCGGCCGCCGCGCGCGCGCCGCGAGAAACCGCGGGTGTCGGCGTTCACCAGCGCCAACACTGCGCGCATCCTCGAGCTGCGGCCGGATCTCGTGCTCGGCTTCTCCGACCTGCAGGCGGACATAGGCGCGCAGCTGACCCGCGCGGGTCTCGAGGTGCACCTGTTCAACCAGCGCAGTATCGAGGAGATCCTGCGCATGATCCGCACGCTCGGGGGCATGCTGGGATGCGAGGGGCGGGCCCGGGCGCTCGCGGCCGAGCTCGCCCACGGGCTGGACGAGGTGCGCGCGCGTGCCGCCGCACTCACCCGCCGCCCGCGGGTGTACTTCGAGGAATGGGACGCCCCGATGATCAGTGGTATCCGCTGGGTGTCGGAGCTCATCGAGCTCGCCGGTGGCGAGGACTGCTTTCCCGAGCTGGCCCGCGAATCGCTCGGGCGCAACCGCATCATCGCCGATGCCGCGGAGGTGCCGCGCCGCGCTCCCGACATCGTGCTGGGCTCGTGGTGCGGAAAGAAGTTCCGCCCCGAGCAGGTCGCGGCGCGCCCCGGCTGGAGCGCCGTGCCCGCGGTGCGCACCGGGTTCGTGCGCGAGATCAAATCAGCGCTGATCCTGCAGCCCGGACCGGCAGCGCTCACCGACGGCGTGCGCGCCGTCAGTGACGTCATCGCGGAGTGGGCCCTTAAGACCTAACGAATGCCGCGCGCCGCGCGGATCAGCTCCCAGGCTTCGATGATCTGCTGCGTGCGCTGCTTGGCGTACGCCAGCATCGACTCAGGGAGCCCGTTGGCCTTGAGCTTGTCTGGATGGTGGCGGTGCAGCTGTCGGCGGTAGGCCTTGAGCACCTCGGCATCGCTGGCATCTGCCGCTGCGCCGAGCACGCGGTAGGCTTCCTGCAGCCGCCGGTCGCGCTGCGCCGCGGCGGCGGCGCCGCGCGGCTCCTCGCCGCGCGCCTGGCGACCGGCGAAGGCGGCGCGCTCGATGCGCAGCACCGCCTCGATCTGCGCCAGCTCGAAAGCGCCGGTGCCGAGGGAGTGTGCGATGCGGCTCATGAGCGGGCGCACCGGTCCCTCGAGGTTGTTACCGGCGAGCGCGGTACGCACCTGGATCTCGATGAACACCCGCAGAATGTCCGGCCGCCCGCGGCAGGCGCGCTTGAGCTCGCCGAGGTCGGCGCCGGGGTCGAACCGCGGGTCCTTGCCGGCAGTAAAGAGCGCGATCGCCTCGCGGATCTGCGCTTCGTGGAGGCGCAGCTCGGTCATCACGGCGCGCGCCGCGGCGATTTCCTGCTCCGACACGCGGCCGTCGGCTTTGGCGAGATAGCCCATCACGCGAAAGGTGGCCTGAAAGAAGCGCTGGCGGATCAGCGCCACGTCCGCCGGGGTCGCGGCGGGGGAGTCCGCCTCGTTCAGCTCGTCGAACTGGTGCCCGATCAGGACGCCGAGCGCGGCGCCGACCGGCCCAAGCGTCAGCATTCCGAGCAGCCCGCCGGCCAGCTTGCCCATCCACTTCATGCCCGCCACCATGTGCACGTATAGTACCAAGCGCATGCCGGCGCCCACCGTCTACCGCACCGCGCTCCGCGGCCTCGAGCGGATCCACGAAGGCAAGGTGCGCGACATCTACGCGCTCGATGCCGACACCATGCTGATCGTGACGACCGACCGGCTGTCGGCCTTCGACGTGGTGCTGCCCGACCCGATTCCCGACAAGGGGCGGGTGTTGAACGGCATCTCGAACTTCTGGTTCGCAAAGCTCGCGCACCTGGTGCCCAATCACCTCACCGGTCGCGACCCGGCGAGCGTCGTGGAAAGCACCGAGGAGCGCGCCCTGCTCGAAGGCCGCGCGGTGATCGTGAAGCGCCTCAAGGCGCTGCCGCTCGAAGCGGTGGTGCGCGGGTATCTGATCGGCTCCGGGTGGAAGGACTACCAGACGAGCGGCGCATTGTGCGGCATCGCGTTGCCGAAGGGACTGCCGCTCGCCGGGCGCCTGCCACAGCCCCTGTACACGCCGGCGAGCAAGGCAGAGGCTGGCACGCACGACGAGAACATCAGCTTCGAGCAGACCGCGAGGCTCATCGGTGCGCCGCTCGCCGCCGCGGTGCGCGACACCGCGCTGGCGCTGTATGGCTTCGCTGCCGAACACGCCCGCCAGCGCGGCATCATCATCGCCGACACTAAATTTGAGTTCGGGGTGGACGGGGCGGGACGCCTGACGCTCATTGACGAGGTGCTGACGCCGGACTCGTCGCGCTTCTGGCCAGCCGACACTTACCGTGAGGGCATCAGTCCGCCGAGCTTCGACAAGCAGTTCGTGCGCGACTATCTGGAGACGCTCGACTGGAACAAGCGCGCCCCCGGACCGAAGCTACCGCCGCAGGTGATTGCGCGCACCAGCGAGAAGTACCGGGAAGCGCTAGCGCGGCTCACGGCCTGACGCAGACGGCTGGTGAGAAGCAACAATGAGCTCACCGGAGGCAACGCCGGACCCAGCGGCGGCACCGCCGCGGCCGTGCTCGGCGGCCGAGATCGGCGCCATCGCTCACCTGTATCGCGGCGAGATCTATCGCAGCACGGTGTGGCGTACGCGTCTCGACAGCACCACCAACTGGGCAGTCTTGACCACCGGCATTGCGCTGTCAGCGACCTTCTCCAGTGTCCAGGCCTCGCCCCTGCCGATGGCGCTGGTCGGCCTGATCGTCACCATGTTCCTGCTGCTCGAGGCACGCCGCTACCGCTATTTCAACATCTGGCGGGCGCGTACCCGGCTGCTCGAGACCGACTTCTTCACGCCCATGTTGCGCGGCGAGTCGGTCGCCATGGACTCGCACTGGAGCCGGCTGCTCGCGGACGACCTGTGCCGGCCGCGTTATCACGTGAGCCTGGCGCGTGCCGCTGGCCGGCGGCTACGGCGCACCTACGCCTGGATCTTCCTGATCCAGGCGCTGGCCTACTACGGCAAGCTGGCGATCCACCCGGAGCCGCTGCACTCGCTCGCGGACCTGTGGGCGCGTGCCGCCGTCGGTCCGATTCCCGGGCAGCTGATGGTGATCGCGGGCGTCGTGTTCCACCTCGGCTGGATGACCTTCGCCTACGTGACGCTGCGCATCGACCAGCGCGCCTGGCGCATCCGCCAGAGCCTGATCGCCATAGGTTAGACTCATGGCCATGTCAGCCGCGTGGATTGCGCCCTCGATCCTGTCCGCCGACTTCGCCCGCCTCGGCGAAGAAGTAGAGGCGGTGCTGGCCGCGGGCGCGGACCTCATCCATTTCGACGTGATGGACAACCATTACGTGCCGAATCTCACCATCGGGCCGATGGTGTGCGAGGCACTGCGCAAGCGCGTGCGCGCGCCGATCGACGTGCACCTGATGGTCAGCCCGGTCGATCGCATCGTGCCGGATTTCGCCGCGGCGGGCGCCAGCTTCATCAGCTTTCACCCGGAAGCGACCCAGCACATCGACCGCACCATCACGCTCATCCGCGAGCACGGCTGCCGCCCCGGGCTGGTGTTCAACCCGGCGACCCCGCTCGATTACCTCGACTACACGCTCGAGATGCTCGACCTGGTGCTGATCATGTCGGTGAATCCCGGCTTCGGCGGTCAGACCTTCATTCCCACGACGCTGCGCAAGCTTGGCGAGGCGCGGGCGCGCATCGATGCCTCCGGGAGGGCGGTGCGGCTCGAGGTCGACGGGGGGATCAAGATCGACAACATCGGCGCGGCGAGCGCGGCGGGTGCCGACACGTTCGTTGCGGGCTCGGCGATCTTCGGCAGCAGCGACTACGCGCTCACCATCCGGGAGATGCGCGAGCGGATCGCGGGCGGGTCGGCTGGCAGCGGAGCCGCGGGCGCGGCGCCGGCGGCGCGTGGCCGGCGCTGAGGGTTAAGCTACTCGTCGTCGTCCTCGTCATCGTCGTCATCGTCGTCGTCCGTGTCGACCTGCCCGGCGGTGCGCCCAGTGGTGGCGGTCTTCGCCGGCACGATCACCGGACGGGTTTTCATCTTCGGTCGCGCGTTGAAGACCACGATGGTCTTGCCGGTGGCGCGCAACAGCCCCTGCTCCTCGAGCACCTTGAGCACGCGCCCGGCCATTTCGCGCGAGCAGCCGACCAGGCGCGAGAGCTCCTGGCGGCTCACCTTGATCTGCATGCCTTCCGGGTGAGTCATGGCGTCGGGCTCGCCGCACAGGTCCATGATCGCGTGCGCGACGCGCCCGGTGACGTCGACGAAGGCGAGGTCGCCGAGCTTGCGGTTGGTACGATCGAGGCGTGTGGCGAGCTGCGTGGCCAGCTCGAACACCAGTCCCGGGCTCTCGGCGGCGATCTGCCGGAAGCGCGGGTAGGTCATTTCCGCCAGCTCGCACTGATTGCGGGTGCGCACCCAGGCGCTGCGCGTCGGCTGCTCGTAGAACAATCCCATCTCGCCGAAGAACTGGCCGCGGTTGAGGTAGGCGAGCACCATCTCGTTGCCTTCCTCGTCCTCGATCATCACTTCCACCGAGCCGCTGATGATGTAGTACAGGACGTCGGGCAGGTCGCCCGCGTGGATGACGACCGTCTTGGACGGGACCGCGCGGATGCGGCAATAGCTCAGGAACCGGTTGATCGCCGGGATCTCGCTCAACGGTTTGATGTTTTCTTCCATACCGCCCCCCAAAGAGCGCCCTTTTAATATAAAGCGCCGCTCAAATCCAATACGCAGTGCTGGTCATGACCCGGGCGGCGCGCCCCATCAGCGCGCGTACCGGTGCGGGCAGACGCTGCCCGCCTGCCGCAGCGGCGCTGGCGCCGTGCGCGATCTCCTCTGCCCGCATGACCTCGAGTATGGCACGGCTGCGCGCATCGGCCGGCGCCAGTCTCGTCAGGTGCTCCTCGAGATGCCCCTCCACCTGCCGTTCGGTCTCCGTTACAAATCCCAGACTCACGCGATCGCCCAGCATCGCAGCCAGCGCACCGATGGCGAACGAGCCCGCGTACCACAGTGGATTGAGCAGGCTCGGGCGCGAGCCGAGCTCCTTGAGGCGCGTCTCGCACCAGGCGAGATGGTCGGACTCCGAGGCCGCCGCCGACATGAGCAACGCGCGGGTGGCCGGCTGGCGGGCAGCGACGGCCTGACCGTGATAGAGCGCCTGGGCGGCGAGCTCGCCCGCGTGATTCACGCGCATCAATGCCGCGCTCTCGCGGCGTTGGGTATCGGTGAGCGGGGCCGGAGCCCCGGGGATCGCCGGGGCCGGCCTTGAGGCCCGGGCCGGAGCGAACACGGCGCGCAGGGCGCGATCCACGGCGGCGATCGCTGAGTCGAGAGTACGAGCGGACTCCATATCTGATGCCTCTATTATAGGGGTCAAACATGTGCGCCCGGCCCTTTAATGGGGCGCGGAGGCCCCCGCGGCAGGCGTCGGCGGCCTCAGGGCGGGGCTTCACGGCCGGCGCCTTTGCAAAGGCAAACCCGCTTGAGTACACTTCCCCGCCTTTTTTGGCCCCGGCAGTCAGCTTTGCAGCCCCATCCGGGCCGCCGCGTGACGCCCTCGAAGAGACCTTATGAAGACCGTATTCGCCAAGGCCGGAACCATCCGCGGTGACTGGTTCATCGTTGACGCGAGCGACAAGACGCTCGGGCGCCTGGCCTCGCAGATCGCGCATCGCCTCAAGGGCAAGCACAAGGCTGACTACAGCCCGCACGTGGACATGGGCGATCACATCATCGTGGTGAACGCGAGCAAGATCCGCGTCACCGGCCGCAAGCTCACCGACAAGATCTACTATCACCACACCGGGCACATCGGCGGCATCAAGTCGATCGCGCTCGAGAAGCTCCTCGACGAGCACCCCGAGCGGGTGATCGAGTTCGCCGTGAAGGGCATGCTGCCGAAGAACCCGCTGGGGCGGCGCATGTTCAGGAAGCTCCATGTGTTCGCCGGCGGCGAGCATCCGCACCAGGCGCAGCAGCCCAAGCCGCTCGTCATCCAATAGGACCCGACCGCATGCCAGCGAGCCAGCAGAATCATTACGGCACCGGGCGTCGCAAGACCGCGACCGCCCGCGTGTACCTCAAGCCCGGTACCGGACAGATCACGGTCAACGACCGTTCGCTCGATGAGTTCTTCGGGCGCGAGACCGGTCGAATGATCGTGCGCCAGCCGCTCGATGCGGTGAAGCTGCAGGGGCAGTTCGATATCGCCGTCAAGGTCAACGGCGGCGGTACCACCGGCCAGGCCGGCGCCATCCGCCACGGCATCACGCGCGCGCTCATCAAGTACGATGAGGGCCTGCGCAAGCCGCTGCGTGCCGCCGGGTTCGTCACCCGCGATGCGCGCGAGGTCGAGCGCAAGAAGGTCGGTCGCCGTAAGGCTCGCCGCGGGCCGCAGTACTCGAAGCGCTGAGCTGCTGCCGTGGCATCCCGCCATCCTTTGGGGGATCGTCTAGTGGTAGGACAACGGACTCTGACTCCGTTTACCTAGGTTCGAATCCTAGTCCCCCAGCCAATGTGAGAAGGCCCGTCCTCATGGACGGGCCCTTC
Source organism: Steroidobacteraceae bacterium (assembly GCA_035603345.1). Lineage (GTDB taxonomy): Bacteria > Pseudomonadota > Gammaproteobacteria > Steroidobacterales > Steroidobacteraceae > 13-2-20CM-66-19. The sequence continues at coordinate 36,377 of DATNKO010000001.1, forward strand.
TTGTCTCTGGGTCGGAATCACGAAGGGACTAGGATGAGAACCGTAGGGTTCGACTAGACGAGCGAGTCTGCGAGCGAGTCTGGACGATGGCTTCGCGAAGCGAAGCTGTCGGGCCCGAAGGGCCGAGCCGCCGCAGGCGGCGAGCAATCCTAGTCCCCCAGCCAATGTGAGAAGGCCCGTCCTCATGGACGGGCCCTTCTCGTTTCTGAGCGTCAGCGGGTCTGCACCCCGTCCGCCGAACCGACCAGCAGCACGTCTGCAGGCCGTGCCGCAAACAGCCCCACCGTAACGACGCCGACGATCTGGTTCAGCTCACGCTCGAGTGCCGGCGGGTCCGTGATGGTAAGACCGTGCACGTCGAGAATGTGGTTGCCGTTATCGGTAATGAAGCCTTCGCGCCACTGCGGGCGTCCGCCGCGCGCGCTCAGCTCGCGCGATACCAGCGTCCGCGCCATCGGAATGACCTCGACGGGCAGCGGGAACCTGCCGAGCGTCGCGACCAGCTTGCTGTCGTCGACGATGCAGATGAAGCGCCGGGCCGCCGCGGCGAGGATCTTTTCGCGGGTGAGGGCGCCGCCGCCCCCCTTGATGAGCTGCCGCGCGGGGTTCGCTTCATCGGCGCCGTCGATGTAGAGCTCGAGATCGGCGACCTCGTTCAGATCGAGCACCCCCACACCCGCGGCACTTAGCCGCGCGCCGCTCATCTGCGAGCTCGAGACGGCGCGGCGCACGTGCGCGGGGTGCGCGGCGAGCGCCTCGATGAAGAAGTTCACGGTCGAGCCGGTGCCGACGCCGATCGTGGCGCCGTGGGGCACGAGGTCCAGCGCGGCGAGCGCCGCACGTCGCTTGTTCGCGTCACTCTTCGCAGCCATCGCCGTCTCTCGCCACGAGCGCTGACCCCAGAAACGACTGTGCCCGCCATGATGCGCGGGCACAGTCTGCAAATACGACTCGGCGGCCACTTGCGCGACCGCCGAGTTAAGGCCTATTTCTTCTTGGCAGCTTTCTTCTTGGCCTTCTTCTTTGCCTTCGCCATGTTGGCTCTCCAATTAACGGGTTAGTCCGGGGTCCGAGTATATACACGCGAATCGAAATTACAAGCGACCTCGTGCGAAGTATGGTAGGCGACGCGCGCGTCGCGAAGCATCATCGCGCGCGCCAAGCATGCGATGCATGCGGTTTGCGAGGCGCGCTGCGCTCACTCGAGCGAGAGAATGAACTTCCAATGCGCACTCTCGACTGGCATCACTGACAGGCGGTTGCCCGGGCGCAGCAGCACCATGCCCTTGAGCTCCCGGCCCGCATGCGCGCGCAGCTCCTCGAGCGTGATGACGCGCGCCAGGCGGCGCTTGAGCCGCACGTCCACCACGAACCAGCGCGGCCGGGCCGGATCGCTGTCGGGATCGAAGTGGTCATCGCTGCGATCGAAGGCGGTGGCGTCGGGATAGCCCTGCTTCGCGACCTCCATGATCGCGACGATGCCCGGCACTTCGCAGCTGGAGTAGTAGAGGAACGCCTGGTCGCCGCGACGCATCTCGTCGCGCAGCATGTTGCGCGCCTGGTAGTTGCGCACCCCGTCCCAGGCAGTCGTACGGCGGGGTGCCGCAGCCAGCTGCTCGACGCCGAAGGTGCTCGGCTCGGTCTTCATCAGCCAGTAGCGCATCGGATGATCCCCTCCTCGGTCACCACGGCATCCAGCAGCACATCGTGCGGCCTCGCGGCGATGCGCTCGAGTTCCTGGCACGCGTAGGCGAGACCGACGAGCAGCGGCGCATGCCAGAAGCGGCGCCAGCGCCGGAACTCGAACACGCGATCATAGAATCCGCCGCCAGTGCCGAGCCGCACGCCGCTGCGGTCGAAGCCCACGAGCGGCAGGAACACCAGATCGAGCCAGCGCGCTCCGATGATGCCGGTTCCGCCCTGCGGCTCGGCGATCCCCAGGCGGTTGGCCTGCATCGGGCCGCGCATCTCGATGAAGCGCATGGCGCGCGAGGCACGCCGCCGGTCGATGCGCGGCAGGTAGACCCGGCAACCGCGCTCCTGGGCCAGCTCGATCAACGGGGCGCTGTCGAGCTCCGCCGGCAGGGCGGCGTAGAGTGCAATGCGCGCGCCGGCGGCGAGGTGCAGCGCACGGTCGGCATTACGGGCAATGAGACGCGCGGCGCGTCTGCGCTCGGCGGGGGCGATGGCGCCGCGCCGGGCCTTAAGCGTCGCCCGCAGAGTGCTGCGGGCGACGCCAGTGGCCGAATCAGGCAGCGCCACCCGCATGTGCCGGTGTGAACCGTTGCTCTCGAACCAGAGCAACAGGTGGGACATGCTGCGACAGGTAAGGCTTTCCGCTCAAAATGCGGACCTGCACAGTGCTGCCGCAAGCACCGAGTCCCGAGGGTGTTTCAATTAGGGTCCGAGGTAACCCGGTCCACTTGTCGAACACCGCAGGCGACGCTATCGAGGACTCTACACCAAGCATGCGCGCCGTGCTTGTGACCCGGGTCGCAGCCAAGCCGGCGCAGCGTGCCCGAGCCGCGCGCCCGATCACAGATCGAGCTGCTGGCTCTTCCCGAGTGCGCTTTCGACGCGCTCGCGCAGGGCCCGCACCCGGTGTCCGGCGCCGCTCTCGACCTTGCTCTCGCGGTCTTTGCCCTTGAGAAACTCGTGCGCGAGGTTCAACGCCGCCATGACCGCTATGCGATCGAGACCCACGACCTTGCCGGTGTCGCGGATTTCGCGCATGCGGCCGTTGAGGAATTCCGCCGCATCGAGCAGCGCCGAGCGCTCGTCGTACGGGCAGGCGACCACATATTCCCGCTCCATGATGCGCACGCTCACGCGCGCCTGGTCCGGGTGGCTCACGCACCGTGCTCGAGGGTCTTGAGCCGTCCGATCATGGCTTCGACGCGCGTGCGCACCTGCTCGTTCTTGTGCACGAGCGAGGCGCGTTCGCCGGCGAGCGACTCGTGCCGCGCACGCAGCGCGCGATTCTCTTCCTTCAGATGCTCGAGCATCGCAATGAGCTCTTCGATGCGCTTCGCCAGTCGGGTGAGCTCCAGATCGACTTGTGTTTTTGTAATGTCGTTCATGGCGGATGACTATAGAGCCGCGCTCTCGATCCGGTCAATTATAATGGCGCGGCCGCATGCAACATCCGGACTACAGCGATATCCACCAGCTGCTCAGCGACCAGCGCTCGCTCGCCGACGCCGCCGAAGCGCACGGCACGCTCACCGGCGGCCTGTGCGCCACCGTCGACTACCGCTTCGAGGACTGGCTGCGCGAGATCCTGCCCGAGGGGCGCGCGGATCCGGCCACCCACGCCGCCCTGGAGCAGCTGTACGCGGTGACCGCCGACTCGCTCGGCGGCACCGACATGGAGTTCGAGCCGCTGCTGCCCTCCGATGCGCAGCCGCTCGACGCGCGCACCACGGCGCTCGCCGAGTGGTGCCAGGGCTTTCTCTACGGGCTCGGCGCCGGCTCCATTCCGGACGCCAGTCGTCTGCCGGGGGAGGTCGGGGAGTTCGTGCGCGACCTCGCGCAGATCACCCGCGCCAGCGTCGATGCCGAAGACAGCGAGGATTCCAACGAGAGCGCCTACGCGGAGCTGGTCGAGTTCGTGCGGGTCGGGGTGCAGCTCCTGTTCGAGGAGCTCGCGCCGGCGCGCCGCGCGCCGCCGGACGCGGGCGCGCCGCTGCACTAGCGCAAGAAGGTAAGGCTCCGGTGCAAGGCAACAGCAGGCCGGCGTAAGCAGCATGGTGAGAGAGGAGTTCGCGCGCCGCCGCCGCCAGCTGATGCGCCTGATTGGGCGCGATTCGATCGCGGTGCTGCCGGCAGCTCCGGTCCGGCAGCGCAACAACGACGTCGAATACCCCTACCGCCAGGACAGCGACTTCCACTATCTGACCGGGTTCGGCGAGCCGGAGGCGGTGGCGGTGCTGGTTCCGGGACGCGAGGCGGCCGAGTACATCCTGTTCGTGCGCGAGCGGGACGTCACCCGCGAGGTCTGGGATGGGCGCCGCGCGGGGCCCGCTGGGGCGGCGCGCGACTTCGGCGCGCACGACGCCTTCCCGATCACCGACATCGACGAGATCCTGCCGGGGCTGCTCGAGAACCGCACGCGCGTCTTCTACACCATGGGGGCGTACGCGGACTTCGACCAGCGGGTCGTAAGCTGGGTCAATGGGCTGCGCACTCAGGCGAAGAACGGCCGCCACCCGCCGCAGGAGTTCGTCGCGCTCGATCATGTGCTGCACGACATGCGGCTCTACAAGTCGCGCCGCGAGCTCGAGCTGATGCGCGCTTCGGCGCGGATCGCCGCGCGCGCGCACCTGCGCGCGATGCGCTTCTGTCGGCCCGGGGCGACCGAGTACCAGGTGATGGCGGAACTGGTGCACGAGTTCCGCCGCAACAACGCCGATACCGCCTACCATCCGATCGTCGGTGGTGGCGCCAACAGTTGCGTGCTGCATTACCGGGACAACGACCAGCCGCTGAAGGACGGCGACCTGCTGCTGGTGGACGCCGGCTGCGAGCTCGAGTGCTACGCCTCCGACATCACCCGCACCTATCCGGTGAACGGACGCTTCACCCCCGAGCAGCGTGCGGTCTATGAGGTGGTGCTGGAAGCGAATCGCGCGGCGATCGCGCGCGTGCGTCCCGGGAACCACTGGAACGAGCCGCACGAGGCGGCGGTGCGAGTCGTCACGCAGGGGTTGGTGAAGCTCGGGCTGCTGAAAGGCCGGCTGCCGTCGCTCATCAGGAGCGGCGCATACCGGCGCTTCTTCATGCACCGCACCGGGCACTGGCTCGGCCTGGACGTGCATGACGTGGGCGACTACAAGATAGGGGATGAATGGCGCGTGCTCGAGCCCGGTATGGCGCTCACCATCGAGCCGGGTATCTACCTGCCGGCGGCAGCGCGCGGCGTGCCGAAGCGCTTCCGCAACATCGGTGTGCGCATCGAGGACGACGTGGTGGTGACGCGCACGGGCGCGGAAGTCCTCACCGCCGGCGCCCCCAAGGACGTCGAGCAGATCGAGGCGGCGATGGCGGGCGGCTGAGCGCGCCGCGCACCGCTCGAGCCCGATGTCCGTCGCCGCCATGAGTCCGATGTCCGCCGCCGCGCCGCTCGAGGTCGACGTCGCCATCGTCGGCGGCGGACTCGTGGGTGCGAGCCTCGCCGCGGCGCTTGCCGGCAGCCCGGTGCGCCTGCTGCTGGTGGAGAGCGTGCCCCTCGGCGCGCGCCACCAGCCGAGCTTCGACGAGCGCACCACCGCCCTCGGCAACGCCAGCCGCCGCATCTTCGAAGGTCTCGGCGTCTGGCACGCGATCGCGCCGGAGGCGGCTGCGATTCGCGCCATTCACGTCTCAGACGCCGGCCGCTTCGGCTTCGCGCGCCTCACCGCCGCCGAACAGGGGATCGAGGCATTCGGCTACGTCGCGGCCAACCGCCGGATCGGGGCGGCGCTGTGGGAGCGCTTGCGCGCGGCCCCGAACCTCGCGCTGCGGGTGCCGGGCCGGGTGCACAACGTTGCGATCGGCCCCGACGCGGTCCGCTTCGAGACCGTAACGGAGGGCGCAGCGCCCGAGCCCGTGGTCGCGCGGCTGGTGGTCGCGGCCGACGGCGCACACTCGCAGATCCGCGCGGCCGCCGGCATCGAGGCGCAGGTCGAGGACTACGACCAGGTGGCGATCGTGGCTAACGTCGCGACCGATGCACCGCACGAGGGGGTCGCCTACGAGCGCTTCACCGCGACCGGTCCGCTCGCCCTCCTGCCTCTCCACGACGGCAACCGCGCGGTCATCTGGGCGTGCCGGCCGGCGCACGCCGCGCAGCTGCTCGCGCTCGATGAGGCCGCGTTCCTCGCGCAACTGCAGGGGCGCTTCGGCTGGCGCGCGGGACGCTTCGTGCGCGCGGCGCGCCGCCAGTCCTACCCGCTGAAGCTGACGCGCGCTACGGCGCCCGTGGCCGCCCGCACGGTGCTGGTGGGCAACGCCGCGCAGGCACTGCATCCGGTCGCGGGGCAGGGGTTCAACCTCGGGCTGCGCGATGCGGCGATGCTCGCCGAGGTGATCGTGAACGCCGCGGGCGATCCGGGCTCGCCGCAGCTCCTCGAGCGCTTCACCGCGTGGCGCGCGCGCGACCGTCGCGGCGTCGTGCGCTTCACGGATAACCTGGTGAGGCTGTTCGCAGACGGCCGCTTCGGCGTCGCGGCACTGCGCGACCTGGGGCTGCTGCTGTTCGATCTCGCGCCGCCGGCCAAGGGCGCGCTGGCACGCGTCAGCGCCGGATTCGGCGGCCCGGCGCCGCGCCTCGCGCGCGGCCTTCCGGTGCGGCATGCCTGAGGTGGTGTTTGATGTCGCGGTGGTGGGCGGCGGGCCCGTTGGGGCATGCGCCGCCACGCTGCTCGCGCGCGGCGCGGCCGGCCGGCAGGGACTGAAGGTTGCGCTGCTCGAGCCGCAGCCCGCCGCCGCGCCTACGCCGCACGCGCCGCCCGATCCGCGGGTGGTTGCGCTCTCGCGCGCGAGCGAGCGCGTGCTCGCCCGCGCCGCCGCGTGGCCGGCGATCGACGGCCCGCGCCTCTCGCCGTACGAGCGCATGCGCGTCTGGCACGAGAGCGTGCCGGGCAGCAGTCCCGATGTGCTGGTGTTCGACGCCGCGGACGTGAGTGAGCCGAACCTCGGCTACATCGTCGAGAACCGGCTACTGCAGGCGGCGTTGCTCGAAGCGTTCGCGGCCGCGGGCGGCTATCTGCACACGGCGCCGTTCACGAGCCTGCGCATCGCGGAGGATTTGGTCGAGGTCGGCACGGCGGCGGGCGCGCTGTGCGCGCGCCTGGTCGTCGGGGCGGATGGTGCGCAATCGGCGTTGCGCCAGGCGGCAGGACTCACCGCTGAAATGTCCGACTACCGCCAGACTGCCATCGTCGCCACCGTCGCGACCGAGCGCGGGCACGAGCGGACCGCCTGGCAGCGCTTCATGCGCAGCGGCACGCTCGCCTTTCTGCCGCTCGCTGACGGCTCGAGCTCGATCGTGTGGTCCGCGGACGCGGAGCTGGGCGCGCGGCTCATGGCGGCATCCGATGGCGATTTCGAGCAGGAGCTCGACCGCGCCTCGGACCTCGCGCTCGGGGCAACCCGGCTGCTGAGCGCGCGTCGCTCCTTTGTGCTGCGCCGCCTCGCCGCGCACCGCTACGTGGCGCAGCGCGTTGCCCTGATCGGGGATGCCGCGCACGTCGTGCACCCGCTCGCAGGGCAGGGCGTCAATCTCGGGCTCATGGATGCGGCGGCGCTCGCGCAGCTGGTGCTCGCGGCGCAGGCGCGCCGCGAGGATCCGGGAGCCCTCGGGCCGCTGCGGGCCTACGAGCGCTGGCGCAAGAGCGAGGTGGCGCTGATGGACGCCGCGATCGAGGCATTCGACCGGCTGCTTGCGCACGGCTCGGGGCCACTCGCGCGGCTCGCGCAGCGGGGACTGTCCTGGGTGAACCGCAGCCAGGAGCTGCGGCGCGTGTTCATCAAGCGCGCGCTCGGACTCACGGGCGAGCTGCCCGAGGCGGCGCTTTAGCTTCGGCGCAGGGCGCCAAAGTCGCGCCTTTGGCGCCTGGCAACGAAGCTGATGTCCGAAGAATCGCCGCAGGCGATTCTTCCACTGAACCAACTCGCGTAGCCAGGTAAACCCCTAAGGCCGCGACCGCGATCCCGCATACCTTGAGCGCGCTGAGTGAGTCGCCCAGCACGAAGTAGTCGATCACCGCGGTCACCGGCGGCATGAGAAAGAACAGCGCCGCGACCTGATTCACCGCGCCGCGCCGCAGCAGCACGAAGAACAGTGCGAAGGCGCTCAGCGAGTTCACCCCGATCACCCAGGCGAGGCTCGCGCCGAACGCCGGCGAGGTGTCGAAACGAAAGCCCTCCCACGCCGCGAGCGGCAGCAGCAGGGCGGCCGCGGCCAGGTGCTGCAGCGCGAGCCCGCTGCGCGGGTCCACGTCCGAGGCGTGACGTTTCTGGTAGAGCGTGCCGACACTGATGGCGAGAAGTCCGACGAGTACCGCGAGGTACTCGGCCGCCCCTCCGCCGCCCAGGTGCAGGCTCTCGCCGACCGCGAGCGCGACCCCGCCGAAGCCGAACGCAAAGCCGAGCCATTGTCGCGGGCGGATCGCCTCACCGAACCAGGCGCGGCCGAGGAGCGCGGTGACGATCGGCATGGTGCCGATCACCAGCGCGATGAGACCGACGTTCACGCCGCGCGCCGCGGCGAAGTACAGAGTCCCGAACTGCAGCCCGAGCTGCAGCGAGCCGACCACCGCGCTGTGCAGCGCCGCGCGCCCGCGCGGCCAGGCGACGCCGCCCAGCTGCGTGAGCAGGGCAAAGATCAGCCCGGCGCCGCCGAAGCGCAGCACCAGCAGCGTGAACGGTGCGCTGTGATCGAGCGCGATCCGGGCGGCCGGATAGCCGGTGCTCCACAGCAGCACGAACGCCGCACCGAGCACGCCGGCCGGTACGGCGCCAGCCGCGGCTCGAGGGGCCGCCGAGGCTCGATTCCCCAGGTTCGTCATCGGGGCAGCATATGCACTCCGCACCGCGCGATAAACGCGATAGAATGCAAATGATAATTGCTCAATTCGCAATAATCAGATGGACCGTTACGAGCAGCTCAACGCCTTCGTCGAGGTCACCCGCTGGCAGAGCTTCGCCCAGGCCGCGCAGCACCTCGAGCGGCACGTTTCGGCGGTCAGCCGTGCAGTCGCGGCGCTCGAGAACCGGCTCGGAGTGCGGCTGCTGCAGCGGACCACGCGCCGGGTGACGCTGAGCGACGCGGGGCGCGGGTATTTCAAGCGCTGCGAGACCCTGCTCGCCGAGCTCGAGGGCGCGGAGGCCGAGGTACGCGAACAGGCCGCATCGCTGCGCGGTACGCTGCGCGTCAGCGCCGCTACCGGCGCCGGCCAGTCGCTGATCGGACCGATCGTGCCGGAATTCCTCGCCGTTCATCCGCTCGTGACGCTCGACCTGCAGCTCTCCAACCGCTATGTCGACCTGGTCGAGGAGGGCTTCGATGTCGCACTGCGCGTGGGAACCCTGGCCGCCGACTCGCGCCTCGTCGTGCGGCGTCTCGCGCCGACGCGGCGCGTGCTGGTCGCGAGCCGCGCCTACCTGGAGCGGCGCGGCAGCCCGCGTAGCCCGCAGCAGCTGTGCGAGCACTCCTGTCTGGTACTGGACATCGGCAACAGCCCGCGGCGCTGGCAGCTGCAGCGCGGGCGTACCGAGCTCGCGGTCGATGTGTCAGGTCCACTGCACTCGAACAATTCCTTCCTGTTGCTGACGGCCTGCCGGGCCGGGGCCGGGATCGGGCTGCTGCCTGCGACCGTCGCCACCGCGGACCTGCGCAATGGCCAGCTGTCGCAGGTGCTGTCCGGCTGGAGCAGCACCGAGCAGGGTATCTACGCGGTGTATCCCAGCGCGCGCTTCATCCCGGCCAAGGTGCGCGCCTTCGTCGAGTTCATGGCCGCGCGGCTGCGGGGCTCGGGAGAAAACTAAGACGCCAGCTGTGCGCGGGCAAAAGTCACGCCTTTTGCCCGCAGCCAATCAACCCAAAGGGATCAGGTCCACCTTGGCCGCACACACGAAGTCGTTCTCCGACAGCCCGCGGATCGCGTGGGTGGTGAAGCTGACGCGGCAGTAGTTGTAGCCGACCTCGAGGTCCGGGTGGTGGTCCTCGATGTTGGCGATGTGAGCCAGCGCGTTCACGAAGCTCATGGTGCGGTAGAAGTCGCGGAAGCCGAATTCGCGGCGGATGGCGTGCGCGTCGTCGGTGAGCACCCAGGTGGGCGACAGCTGCGCGAGGAACGCGGCGGCCCGCTCGGGCGTCAGCGGCGGGACGCCGCCCTCACAGGGCTTGCAGCGGCGCGCGGCAAGGTCACTCACGCGGAGCCGGTCCTCATGCGCTGCTCTTCAGCCGCGCGTAGCGGCGCGCCACGTACTGCTCGACGATCTGCTGGAATTCCTCGGCGATCTGCTCGCCCTTGAGCGTGACGGTCTTCGCGCCGTCCTCGTACACCGGTGCCACCGGACGCTCGCCGGTGCCTGGCAGGCTGATGCCGAGGTTGGCGTGCTTGCTCTCGCCGGGACCGTTGACGACGCAGCCCATTACGGCGACCGTCATGTCCTCGACGCCGGCAAACTCGCGCCGCCATTGCGGCATGCGCGTGCGGATGTGCGACTGGATCCGCTGTGCGAGCTCCTGGAAATAGCTGCTGGTGGTGCGGCCGCAGCCCGGGCAGGCGATCACCAGCGGCGCGAAGGCGCGCAGTCCCATGGTCTGCAGGATCTCCTGCGCCACGAACACCTCCTGCGTGCGGTCGCCCCCCGGCTCGGGTGTGAGCGATGCGCGAATGGTGTCGCCGATGCCTTCCTGCAGCAGCACCGCCATGGCGGCGGTTGAGGCTACGATGCCCTTCGAGCCCATGCCGGCCTCGGTGAGCCCGAGGTGCAGGGGGTAGTCGCAGCGGCCGGCGAGGTCGCGGTAGATGGCGATCAGGTCCTGCACGCCGCTCACCTTGGCGGAGAGGATGATGCGCTCGTGCACCATGCCGAGCTCCTCGGCGCGCTGCGCGCTCGCGAGCGCCGACAGCACCACCGCATTGCGCGTTACCTCCTGCGCGGTGAGCGGCTCGGGTCGCGCGGAGTTCTCGTCCATCAGCCTGGTGAGCAGATCCGAATCCAGGCTCCCCCAGTTCACGCCGATGCGCACCGGCTTGTCATAACGGCAGGCGACCTCGATCATTTCCGCGAACTGCAGATCGCGCTTGGCTCCCCGCCCGACGTTGCCCGGATTGATGCGGTACTTGACGAGCGCCGCCGCGCACTCCGGGTGCTCACGCAGCAGCTTGTGACCGTTGAAATGAAAATCGCCGATCAGCGGCACGTTGACGCCGGCGCGCTCGAGCCGCTCGCGGATCGGCGCGACCGCGGCGGCAGCCTCGCTGGTGTTCACGGTGACGCGCACCAGCTCCGAGCCCGCGCGCGCCAGCGCTTCCACCTGGCGCGCCGTGCCGGCGACGTCCGCGGTGTCGGTATTGGTCATCGACTGCACGACGATGGGCGCGCCGCCGCCGACGCGGACGCTACCGATCGAGACCTGCACTGAGAAACGGCGCTTGAGGCTCATGCGGCCGAATTCTACCCTTGGCAGCGTCTCCGGCGGCATCCGCCGGTGGTATGATGCCGCCGCCCGGAACGGTCTGTCCGGAGAGAGTCCGGTTACAGAGCCGGAACGCCGAAGGCGCAATTTCCGCCCGGAAACGCTCAGGCACAGCAACGGCAGACAGCGGAGGCCCGGATTCCGCGGGGTTTCTGGAGAGCGGTGGACGGTCCGTCCACCCACCGAAGGGGAGCGGCGCCCCGTGAAAGGCGCCTGATCTCTCAGGTCACAGGACAGAAGGGCGGCAGCGGCCTCGCGTGCGAGGCCTGCCGCAGCTTTGCCTGGAGAGACCTGTGGGAAAAAGGACTGTGTTGTTTCCGCTGCACCAGGAGCTCGGCGCCCGCATCGTCGACTTCGGCGGCTGGGACATGCCGGTACAGTACAGCTCGCAGATCGGCGAGCACCACGCCGTGCGCCGCGCCGCCGGCGTCTTCGATGTCTCGCACATGTGTGTCGTCGACCTGCGCGGCGCGCGGGTGCGCACCTTCCTCGGGCAGCTGCTCGCGAACGACGTCGGCAAGCTCACCACTCCCGGCAAGGCGCTCTACAGCTGCATGCTGAACGAGCAGGGTGGAGTGCTCGATGATCTGATCGTCTATTACCTCACCGACAGCTGGTTCCGCGCGGTGGTGAACGCCGGCACGCGCGACAAGGATCTCGCCTGGATGCGGCGCCACGCCGCAGCCTCAGGGGTCGAGGTGAGCGAGCGCACCGATCTGGCGATGCTCGCCGTGCAGGGTCCGGAGGCGCGCGCCAAGGCGGCGCAGCTGCTCGCGCCTGGCGATGCAGCCGCGGCGCTCGCGCTCGGCAGTTTCTTCGGCCGTGAGCTATCCGGCTGGTTCGTGGCGCGCACCGGTTACACCGGCGAAGACGGCTTCGAGATCATGCTGCCGGCAGCGGCGGCGATTCCCGCCTGGCGGCAGCTCAACTCCCTCGGCGTTGCCTCCTGCGGACTCGGCGCGCGCGACACGCTGAGGCTCGAGGCCGGGATGAATCTCTACGGTAACGATATGGACGAGAGCAAGCAGCCGTTCGAATCGAACCTCGGGTGGAGCGTAGCGCTCGAGCCGCCGGGGCGCGCCTTCATCGGCCGCGCGGCGCTCGAGGCGCTCGGCGCGCGCGGCTCGCGAGCCAAGCTCGTGGGGCTGGTGCTCGAGGACCGCGGCGTGCTGCGCAGCCACCAGAAGGTGATCGCACCGGCGGTGGGCGAGGGCGAGATCACCAGCGGCACCTTCGCGCCGACGCTCGAGCGCTCGATCGCGCTCGCGCGCGTACCGGCTGCCACCGGCGCCGCGGTGCAGGTGGAGGTGCGCGGCAAGCTCCTGAACGCACGCGTCGTCAGACCGCCGTTCGTGCGCCTCGGCAAATCACTCATTGGCTGATCGAAAGGCTCAACACCATGAGCAATGTTCCCGCGGACCTCAAGTACACCAAGTCGCACGAATGGGTGCGCACCCTCGCCAACGGTACGCTCGAGATCGGCATCACCGATCACGCGCAGCATGCGCTCGGGGATCTCGTGTTCGTCGAGGTGCCCGAGGCGGGCCGGGCGGTGAAAGCCGGCGAGCAGTGCGCGGTGGTCGAGTCGGTCAAGGCCGCCTCGGACGTTTACGCGCCGCTCGACGGCGAAATCACCGCCGGCAATCCCCGACTCGCCGACGCGCCGGAAACGGTCAACGCCGAGCCGTACGCTGCGGGCTGGCTGATGCGCCTCAAGCCGAATCCCGGCGCGCTGGCGGCCGCAGATCTCATGTCCGCGGCCGACTATCACCAGCTCCTCGACGCGGAGGGCGACTGATGGCCTTCATCCCCCACACCGCGGCGGATGTCGAGGCGATGCTCGCAGCGATCGGTGTCGGCAGCATCGAGGAGTTATTTGACGAGATCCCCGCCGGGCTGCGGGTCAAATCGCTCGCCGGCGTCCCCGAAGCGCTCAATGAGATGCAGATCGGGCGGCTCATGACCGAGCGGGCGCGCGCCGACGGCGCGCCGCTCAGCTTTCTCGGCGCCGGCGCCTACGAGCACCACATTCCGGCGGCGGTGTGGGCGATCACCACCCGCGGCGAGTTCTACAGCGCTTACACGCCCTACCAGGCGGAAGCCAGCCAGGGCACGCTGCAGATGATCTACGAGTTCCAGAGCATGATCGCGCGGCTCACCGGCATGGAGGTCGCCAACGCCTCGATGTACGACGGCGCTAGCGCGACCGCGGAGGCGGCTCTCATGGCGGTGCGCGCCAACCGCAAGTCGAAGTCGATGCGCATCCTGGTGCCGACGACCCTGCACCCACACTACCGCAAAGTGGCGCTCACGACCGCGTCCAACCAGGGACTGAGGTTCGAGGAGCTGCCGTACTGCACCGCCGAGGGCGTGACCCTGCCCGGCGCGCTCGAGCGCTACGCGGGGCAGGACATCAGCGCGCTCGTCGTCCAGCAGCCGAATTTCTTCGGCTGCCTGGAGGATGTGGACGCGCTCACCGACTGGGCGCACGCGCACGGCGCGCTGCTCATCGCGGTCGTCAATCCGACCTCGCTCGCGCTCCTCAAGCCGCCGGGCGAGTGGGGCGCCAAGGGCGCCGACATCGCGGTCGGCGAAGGCCAGCCGCTCGGCGTGCCGCTGTCCTCGGGCGGCCCGTACCTGGGGTTCATGACCTGTCGCATGGAGCACGTGCGGCAGATTCCCGGCCGCATCGTCGGGCGCACGCTCGATGTCGCCGGCCGTGCCGGCTTCACGCTCACGCTGCAGGCACGCGAGCAACACATCCGCCGCGCCAAGGCGACCTCCAACATCTGCACCAACCAGGGTCTGCTGATGACGGCGGCGACGATCTACCTGTCGCTCATGGGCCCGCAGGGACTCGCGCGCACCGCCGCTGCCAGCCACGCGCGCGCGCGCGAGCTGGTGGGCGCGCTCAGCCGCGTGCCGGGTGTGCAGCCGGCGTTCAGCGGCGGGTACTTTCACGAGGCGGTGCTGCAGCTCGATCGCCCGGTGGCGCCGGTGCTCAAGGCGCTCGCCGCGCGCGGCATTCTCGGCGGGCTGGACCTCGGCGGCTATTACCCCGAGCTCGGCCACGCGCTGCTGGTGTGCGCCACCGAGACCAAGACGAGTGCCGACATCGAGCGTTACCGCGGCGCCTTGAGCGAGACGCTGCAGCCGGCGCGTGCCGCCTGAGACGAGGCCTCCCCCATGCCCACGGCCGAGAAGGTGATCTTCGAGTACTCGCACGCCGGGCGCGGCGCGAGCGATCAGTGGCCGCAGGATCCGGGCCCTGCTGCGCTCGCCGACCTGCCGGCGAAGTTGCGGCGCGCAGCTCCGCCATCGCTCCCTGAGGTGGGCGAGCTCGAGGCGGTGCGTCACTTCACCCGGCTGTCGCAGCTCAACTTCTCCATCGACACGCACTTCTACCCGCTCGGCTCGTGCACGATGAAGTACAACCCCAAGGCCTGCAACCAGTACGCGATGCTGCCGGAGTTGCTCGCGCGCCATCCGCTCGGGCCCGAATCGCACGGCCAGGGCTTTCTCGCCTGCCTGTACGAGCTGCAGGAGATGCTCAAGGCGGTCTCGGGCATGGAGGGAATAGCGCTCTCGCCCATGGCGGGGGCTCACGGCGAGTTCACCGGCGTCGCCATGATCCGCGCCTATCACCGCGCGCGCGGCGATGCCGAGCGCAACGAGATCATCGTTCCGGAAGCCGCTCACGGCACCAATCCCGCCACCGCCACCATGTGCGGCTGCGTGGTGCGCGAGATCCCGGTGGACGCGCACGGCGACGTCGATATCGGGGAGCTCAAGCGCGCGGTCGGCCCGCGTACCGCCGGCATCATGCTCACCAACCCATCGACGCTCGGGGTGTTCGAGCGGCGCGTCGAGGAGGTGGCGCGGGTGGTGCATGAGGCCGGCGGGCTCCTCTACTACGACGGCGCCAACCTCAACGCGATCCTCGGCAAGGTGCGCCCCGGGGACATGGGCTTCGATGTCATTCACATGAACCTGCACAAGACCTTCTCCACGCCGCACGGCGGCGGCGGCCCGGGCGCGGGTGCGGTCGGCGTGGGCGCGCGTCTGCTGCCGTTCCTGCCCGTGCCGATCGTCGGCAGGGAGGCGGACGGCAAGGAGGGCGAGCGTTACCGCTGGCTCACCGAGAGTGACCTGCCGCAGTCGATCGGGCGGCTGTCGGCGTTCATGGGTAATGCCGGGGTGCTGCTGCGCGCCTACATCTACATGCGACTGCTCGGGCGCGACGGCATGCGGCGGGTGGGCGAGTATGCGACCCTCAATGCCAACTATCTGCTCAAGCGGCTGCGCGACGCCGGCTTCGATGCCGCCTACCCCGAGCGGCGCGCGAGCCACGAGTTCATAGTGACGCTCAAGCGCCAGGCGCGCGAGCTCAACGTGACCGCGATGGACTTCGCCAAGCGCCTGCTCGACTACGGCTTCCACGCCCCGACCACCTACTTTCCGCTGCTGGTGCCGGAGTGTCTGCTCATCGAGCCGACCGAGACCGAGAGCAAGGACGTGCTGGACGCCTTTGTGACAGCCATGGCACAGATCCAGAAGGAAGCGGAGCAGGAACCCGCGCGCGTAACGAGCGCACCGCATACCATGCCGGTGCGGCGCCTGGATGACGTGCGGGCGGCCCGCCAACTGGATCTCACATGGAAGCCGGCCACGCAGCAGTAGATCGTTACAAGCCCAGAGGGATCACGCGCGTCCTGCGCGCGCTGGTCGCGAGCTGGCAGGGGCTCGCGGGAGCCTTCCGCGAGGAGGCGGCGTTCCGCCAGGAACTTACTCTGGCACTCCTCGTCATACCCCTGGGACTGTGGCTCGGACACACGGGGATCGAGCGTGCGCTGCTGATCGCGCCGATGCTGCTGATCCTCATTGTCGAGCTCCTCAACAGCGCGATCGAGGCCGCAGTAGACCGCATCGGCCTCGAGCGGCACGTGCTCGCCGGCCTCGCCAAGGACATCGGCTCGGCGGCCGTGCTCATGTCGTTCGTGCTGTTGGTCGCCGTCTGGCTGCTCGTGCTCCTCGGCCGATAGGGACCTGATGCGACCGTCACCGCGACTGTTGTTGCTGTGCCTGTGTTTGTCGTGCGCGGCCGCTGGTGGCACGCCGCCGGCCTCGGCGCCGTCCAGCGCCACGCCCGAGACCGCGACCCCGGCCACCACCACCCCGCAGCAGGTGCAGCCGGCGCAGACCCCGGCCGAGTCACCGCCGGCGGAGCAAGAGCCGATCCCGCCCGCGCAGCGCGCGCAGCAGGCGGCGCAACAGGCCGCGCAGGCGGCCGCGGTCGAAGCCAACCCCGACTGGGCGGGTACGCTCGAGCGCATCGCCGGCAGCGTCGTATCGATCGACATCGACATGACGCGCGCTTTCGACACCGAGTGGAACGCGACCGCGCAGGCGACCGGCTTCGTCGTGGACGCCGAGCGCGGCCTGATTCTCACCAACCGCCACGTCGTGACGCCGGGGCCGGTGACCGCTGAGGCGACCTTCCTCAACCGCGAGGAGGTGCAGCTCTACCCCGTGTATCGCGACCCGGTGCACGACTTTGGGTTGTACCGCTACGACCCGAAGAAGCTGCGCTTCATCAAACCGAAGGCGCTGCCGCTGTATCCCGAGGGCGCCGAGATCGGGCGCGAGATCCGCGTGGTCGGCAACAACGCCGGCGAGCAGTTGTCGATCCTCGCCGGCACGCTGGCGCGGCTCGACCGCGACGCCCCGGACTACGGCGTCGGCAAGTACAACGACTTCAACACCTTCTATCTGCAGGCAGCCTCCGGCACCTCCGGCGGCTCCTCGGGCTCGCCGGTCATCGACATCCGCGGCCGCGTGGTGGCGCTGAACGCCGGCGGTGCGAGCGGTGCGGCCTCGAGCTTCTACCTGCCGCTCGGGCGCGTGCGGCGCGCGCTCACCCTGATCCAGCAGGGCAAGCCCGTGCCGCGCGGCACGCTCTACACCATCTTCAATTACACACCCTACGACGAGCTCGACCGCCTCGGGCTCGACCCGCGCACCGAGGCGGACGTGCGCAAAACCTTTCCGCGCTATACCGGGATGCTGGTCGTGACCGAGGTGTTGCCGGGCTTCCCGAGCTACAAGGTGCTCGCGCCGGGCGACATCCTGCTGCGCGTCAACGGTCACTACGTGACGCAGTTCGAGCCGCTGGAGGAAGTGCTCGACGACTCGGTGGGCAAGCCGGTGCAGGTGGACGTCGAGCGCGGCGGGAAACTCCTGAGCACCACGCTGACGGTCGGCGACCTGCACGCCATCACGCCGAGCTCATACGCCGAGTTCGGCGACGCCGTGGTGCACACGCTCTCCTACCAGATGGCGCGTGCCTTCAACACGCCGCCGCGCGGGGTGTTCATCGCCAACCCAGGCTACGTGTTCGGCGCGGCCGGCATTCAGCGCGGCGCCGTGATCATCGCGCTCAATGGCAGAAAGATCGAGGAGCTCAAGGACTTCGAGGCCGGGATCGCCGAGCTGACCGAGGACGAATACGCCACGGTGCGCTACATCACCACCGACGATCCCAACAGCAGCCAGCTGCGCCCGATCCGCATGGATCGCCTGTGGTTCCCGGCGCACCACTGCGATCGCGACGACGATACCGGGTACTGGAACTGCCGCGACCTGGCCCCG
Organism: Steroidobacteraceae bacterium; assembly: GCA_035603345.1. Lineage (GTDB taxonomy): Bacteria > Pseudomonadota > Gammaproteobacteria > Steroidobacterales > Steroidobacteraceae > 13-2-20CM-66-19. Next base: position 54,216 of record DATNKO010000001.1, read on the forward strand.
GGGCCGGCACCGAAGCCCGCGACGGTGAGCTCGACGACGTTCCCGCACTACAGCGATCCGCGCCTCAACGCGCTCGCGCCGTCCCTCGCCATGGTGACCTTCGACATGCCGTACTCGGTGTCGGGCGTGACCGAGCGCTACTACCACGGCACCGGGCTGGTGGTCGACGCCGAGCGGGGCCTGGTGGTGGTCGACCGCAACACCGTGCCGGCCGCCGTCGGTGACGTCACGGTGACCTTCGCCGGCACCGTGCAGGTGCCGGGGCGAGTGGTCTACGTTCACCCGCTGCACAACTATGCGGTAGTGGCCTACGACCCGCGGCTGATTGGCACGACGCCGGTGAAGTCCGCGAAACTCGAGCCGCTCGAGCTGGCGGCGGGCGAGCACCTGTGGGTGGTCGGGCTCGGCACCGACAGCCAGATGCACTCGCGCGATACCGAGATCGCCAGCATCGAGCCCCTCGAGCTGCCGCTGTCGCGCACCATGCACTTCCGCGACAGCAACCTCGAGACGGTGCAGCTGGTCACCCCGCCGCTCGAGTACGACGGGGTGCTCGCCGACAAGTCCGGCCGGGTGCTCGGCACCTGGTCGAGCTTTGCCTACGAGAACGGCCGGGAGCTGACGCAGGACACCCGCGGCGTGCCCATCGACATGGTCGCCGACATGCTCGAGCGGGTGCGCACCGGGCGCTCGCTGCATTCGCTCGAGGCCGAGCTCGATGAGCTGTCGCTCGCCAGCGCGCGCGAGCTCGGTTTGCCGGAGAGCTGGACCGGGCGCCTCGCGGCGCATACCCCGACGCGCCGCCAGGTGCTCACCGTCGTGCGCCTGGTGGGAGGCTCACCCGCGGAGAAGCTGCTGCAGCAGGGGGATCTGCTGCTCGCGATCGACGGCCAGGTGGTGACGCGCTTCCGCGAGGTCGAGCGCGCCGCGGCCGACAAGCAGGAGGTCGCGGTCACGGTGTGGCGCGGCCAGGCGGAACAGACCCTCGAGGTGCCCACTGCCGAGCTGCCGGGGACCGATGTCGACCGGCTGGTCGAGTGGGCGGGAGCGACGCTGCAGGCGCCGCACCGGGCCATGAGCGCGCAGCGAGGCATCCCGCCGGTCGGCGTATACGTCGCCTACTTCGCGTACGGCTCGCCGGCGACGCACTACGGCCTGTTTCCCGGGCGGCGCATCGTCGAGGTGGACGGCGTGCCGACTCCGGACCTGGACACATTCCTCAAGGCAGTCACGGGCCGACCGGACCGCTCGTCGGTGCGTCTGAAGACCATTACCTGGAACAACGCCGCGGAAGTCATCACACTGAAACTCGACAAGCACTATTGGCCCGCCTACGAGCTGACGCGCACCGGCGGGGGTTGGGTCAGGCGGGCGCTCGAATAGCCGTCTGCCGGGGGCGACAAGCCTTCTGCTAGCAAGCACGTGCATTCGGCTGATGCTTTGCTGCAACACGCAGATTTGCGCAGCCCCCGCTTGCTAGAATTCGTCCACTCCTATGGTCCGAGCCGTCAGAGCCACCCAGGTTGAGATCGAGACCGCCGTGCAGGCGCTGCGCGACGGCGAGCTGGTCGCTTTTCCGACCGAGACCGTGTACGGACTCGGCGCGAACGCCCAGAACCCCGCCGCAGTACGCAAGGTCTTCGAGGCCAAGGGGCGGCCCGCGAGCCACCCGCTGATCGTGCATCTGGACAGCCCGCGCTTCCTGCACCGCTGGGTGCGGGAGGTGCCGCAGGCGGCCACGCGGCTCGCCGAGAGCTTCTGGCCGGGGCCACTCACCATGGTGATGCCGCGCGCGCCGCAAGTGCACGACGTGGTGACGGGCGGCCAGGACACGATCGCGATCCGCGTGCCCGCCCACCCGATGGCGCAGCAGCTGCTCACCGCCTTCGGCGGTGGCATTGCCGCCCCGTCCGCGAACCGCTACGGCCGGCTTTCTCCGACCCGCGCCGAGCACGTGCGCGAGGAGCTCGGCGATGCGGTGCGCATCATTCTCGACGGCGGGGAGTGCCAGATCGGGCTCGAGTCCACCATCGTCTCGTTCGAGGGCGCCAACGTACGGCTGCTGCGCCCGGGCAGCGTTACTGCGGTGCAGATCCGCCAGGCGGTCGGCGAGGTGCTGATCGGCGCCGGCGTCGAGTCGCCGCGGGTGCCGGGCAGCGCGCCGACGCATTACGCTCCGTTGACACCCATGACCATCGTGCCGGCGGGCGAGATCGACGCGCAGGCCGATGCGGCCTCCGCCGGCGGACGGCGCATCGCGGTGCTCGCGCAACGACTGCCGCTGCGCTCGCACAAGTACGTCACCTGGATCAACGCCGGGCGCAAGCCCGAGAGCTACGGCCGCGACCTGTACAACAACCTGCGCACGCTCGATCGGGCGGGCTGCCAGCGCATCCTGGTGCAGGACGTGCCCGGGGGCGAGCGCTGGGAGGCGGTTCGCGACCGCCTGCTCAAGGCCGCGAGCAGCATCGCGGAAAGCGACGACGGCGCCACCGGCACCATGGCGGTGCTGCCGTAGACTGCGACTCGCCGCCGGTGCGCCGCGCCCGAATCATCGATCCGTTTGAGCCCGCGGAGATCCGGCGCCTGGTGCGGGAGTTCGGCTCCCCGCTGCTGATTCTCGACTGCGAGCGCGTGCGCGCGCAGTACCGCAAGCTCAGGAAAGCCCTGCCGCACGTCGACCTGCATTACGCCTTGAAGCCGATGCCACACCCGGCGGTGGTGCGCACGGTGATCGAGGAGGGCGGCTTTCTCGATCTCGCGACCAGTGGTGAGGTGCAGCTCGCCGCGCGGCTCGGGGTCGAGCCCGGCCGCTGCATCCACACCCACCCCATCAAGCGCGCCGCCGACATCGCCAATGCGCTCGAGTTCGGCGTGCGCACCTTCGTCGCCGACAATCCCGACGAGGTGCGCAAGTTCGCGCGCTGCGCCGACCAGGTGCAGCTGCTGTTGCGGGTGTCGTTCCGCTCACCCGGCGCGGTGTGCGATCTGTCGCGTAAATTCGGCTGCGATCCGGAAGCGCTGCTGCCGCTGGCGCGCTGCGCCGCGGAGCTCGGCATCGGCGTGCGCGGTCTGTCGTTTCACGTCGGTTCCCAGACCCCGGACGCCACCAAACATGTCGAAGCGCTGCAAGCGTGCACCCGGCTGATGGCGGCGGCGCGCCGTGAGCGGCTCGGGGCGCTCGACACCCTCGACATCGGCGGCGGCTTTCCGATCGACTACGCGCAGCCGGTGCAGAACATCAGCCGCTTCTGCGCGCCGCTGCGCGCAGCGCTCGCGAGGCTCCCGCAGCGCGTGCGGGTGATCGCCGAGCCCGGGCGCTACATCGTGGGCCCGGCCGCGATTGCGGTCGCTTCCGTGATGGGACGCGCGCAGCGCGAGGGACACTGGTGGTACTACCTCGACGACGGCCTGTACGGCTCCTACAGCGGCCAGCTGTTCGATCACGCGCGCTACCCGGTGGTGCCGCTGCGCGAGGGCGGCGAGCTGCTGCCGGCGGTGCTCGCCGGCCCCACCTGCGACAGCATCGACGTGATCGCGGAGAATCTCATGCTGCCGAAGCTCAAGGCCGGCGATCTGATCGTCGGCCGCGCCATGGGCGCTTATACCTGGGCGAGCGCCACGGACTTCAACTTCTTTCCCCGGGCGACCGTGGTGGCGGTCAACACCCGCCCTGGCGACAACGGCGGCGTGCCGGCGAGCCTGCCGTGAGCCTCGTCGTCGCCAAGGCAGCGATCACGGCTTCGGCGGCGGTGACGCCTGCGGCGTCGGGGACGCGGCGGGCGACGGCGCTTTCACGCTGATCAGCTCCACCTCGAAGATCAGCATCGACCCGGGCGGGATCGGCGGCGGCGAGCGCATGTCGTACGCGAGCTGCGGCGGGATGAACAGCTTGTACTTAGCGCCCGGCTTCATCAGTTGCAGCGCCTCGGTCCAGCCCGGGATGACGCGGTCAACCTCGAAGGTCGAGGGCTCGTGGCGCTTGTAGGAGCTGTCGAACTCGGTGCCGTCGAGAAGCGTCCCGCGGTAGTTCACCGTGACCTGGTCGGTGGCCTTGGGCGACTCGCCGCTGCCGGGCGCGAGCACCGTGTACTCGAGGCCGCTCGCGGTTGTGACCACGTCGGCCTTCTTGCCGTTCTCGGCGAGGAACGCAGTCGCCTTGTGGTGATTGGCGTCGGACACGGTGCCGACGGCGGAGGTGACCAGCTCGCGGATGTTGGCCTGGTCGGCCGGGGTCAAGGTCGCCTTGCCGGCCAGCGCATCGCGGACGCCCTCTGCGAGCCGCGTGGTGTTCACCATCTCCGGCGTGACGGCGGCGCGACGCAGCTGCTCGCCCATGGAGACGCCCAGACTGTAGCTGGTGGCACTCTTCTTGTCGGCCTCGCCGGACTTCTTGGCGGGGTGCGCCGACTTGGCGGGAGTGGCGGGAGTGGTGGGCTGCGCCGCAGCGGCCCCCGGCTGCTGCGCGGCGAGAAGCGCCGGTACGGCGAGCAGCGCGGCGACTGCCACGAGCCTGACGATGAGGTGCGTTTGGCCGCGGCCTGCTGACGCTGACAATGTCATGAGCTTCCCTTCAGCTTGAGCATGCGGGCCGTGCACGGCACGGCTTGTGGGGCCGCAGTGGGGCGAGAGTGTCGCCGATAGCGCCGGGCGGTGCCAGCCCGCCTCGCTTTAGAGGCCTTCGGCGTCCTCGGTCGCCAGGCGGGCGAGCTCCTCCTCGGTGACGCCGGGCGCAGATGCGACCAGCGATTCGGCGCGCCGCAACTGCGCGGCCTCGACATAGATGCGCGCGGGCGCCGCCTGGCCGAGCACCACCGCATCGGAGGCGATGCGCACCGGGATGCCGGCGCCTTCCAGCCTGCCGGCGAGCAGTGCGGCGCTCGGTGCGTCCGCCACCGTCATGAGCAAGCGCCATCCGGTATCGGTATCTGACATAGTGGGGTCGTGTTGCGCAGCTTAACGTGAACGGCGTCCGGCGTGCTCACCATCAGGCAACTGTCCCGCAGCTTCCGCGAGGGCGACCTGCTGCACCCGGTGCTCGAGGGGCTGGATGCGAGCGTCGCCAGCGGCGAGAGCATCGCCATCACCGGGCGCAGCGGCTCGGGCAAGTCGACCCTCCTCAATCTCATCAGCGGCATCGACCGGGCGGACGCCGGCACCGTAGACATCGACGGCCGCGAGGTGACCGCGATGGCGGAGCCTGAGCGCACGCTGTTTCGCCGCGCGCACATCGGCTTCGTCTATCAGTTCTTCAACCTGATTCCGACCCTCGACGTCGCCGAGAATGTGCGCCTGGTGCTCGAGCTGAACGGGGTCGGAGCGCGCGCGGCGCGGCAGCGGGCCGGCGAGGTGCTCGCGGCAGTCGGACTCGGCGGCCGCGCGCACAGCGCGGTCGAGCAGCTCTCGGGCGGGGAGCAGCAGCGCGTTGCGATCGCGCGCGCGCTGGTGCACGAGCCGAGCCTGCTGCTCGCCGATGAGCCGACCGGCAACCTCGACGAGGAAAGCGCGCGCGAGGTGCTGCCGCTGCTGCTGACGCTGGTGCGCGCGCGCGGCGCCACGCTCGTGATCGTGACGCACGACGGTGCGCTCGCGCGCCAGGCGGACCGCGCGCTCGAGCTGCGGGCCGGCCGGCTGCACCCGCCGGGCCGGGCCGCCGCCCGATGAGCACCCTGCACACGGCAAGCCTCAGGTACCTGCTGCGCCACCCCGCGCAACTGACTCTGGCGCTGGTAGGTCTCGCCCTCGGAGTCGGCACGATCGCCGCCGTCGACATCGCCACTGCCAGCGCGCAGCGCGCTTTCGAGCTGTCCATCGAGGCGGTGAATGGAGCCGCGAGCGAGCAGATCGTCGGCGGCCCGACCGGCGTCGACCAGACTCTGTACGTAAGGCTCCGCACGCACGCGCTCGAGTCCGACGGCCCGCAGCCGCTGTATGCACCGGTGCTCGAGGGCTACGTCACCATCGGGGAGCGCACGCTCGAGCTCCTCGGCATAGACCCGTTCGCGAGCGCCGAGCTCGAGGCCGACTCCGCTCCCGCAGGGGCGCTGGCGCTGTCGGCCGGCGACACCGGGAGCCTGCGCAGGTGGTTCACCGTGCCCGGTGCGGTGGCGATGAGTGCGGCGGCGGCGCGCGAGCTCGGGGTGCCGCCCGGCGGCAGCTTCGAGCTTCGCATCGCCGGTAACACCTACACCGCAACCCGGGTGGTGACCGTCGCGGACACGGTTGCGGCATCCGACACGCTGCTGCTCACCGACATCGCGCAGGCGCAGGAATGGCTCGGCGCCCGCGGCCGGCTGTCTCGCATCGATGTGCGACTGCCCGACGGCGTGGCGGCGGCGCCGCTGCTCGCGCGGCTGCGGGCCCAGCTGCCGCCCGGGCTCGAGCTGCAGTCGACGCGCCGCGAGGCGCGCGCGACCTTCGCCATGACGGGCGCCTTTACCACCAATCTCAAGGCGATGAGCCTGCTGGCGCTGCTGGTGGGTATCCTGCTCATCTACGGGGCGGTGAGCTTCTCCGTGGTGCAGCGCCGCGCCATCTTCGGCGCGCTGCGCGCACTCGGCGCGACGCGCGCGCAGGTGCTCGCAGTGGTGCTGGGCGAAGCCGCGGTGCTCGGCGTCGTGGGCGCCGCCTGCGGCGTGCTGCTCGGCATTGCGATCGGGCGCGCGCTCGTCGGCCTCGTCTCGCAGACCATCAACGATCTGTATTTCGTGCTGACGGTGCGGGCCGTCAGCATTCCACCGGCCGCGATCCTCGGCGCACTGTGCTTGGGAGTGGCGACCGCGCTGGTGGCAGCGCTTCTGCCGGCGCTCGAGGTCGCCTTCAGCGCGCCGCGGCTCGGACTCGCGCGCGCCGTGCTCGAGCAACGCGCATGGCGGCTCGCGCAGCGGCTGGCGGCGCTGGGCGTGTTGCTGATCGGGGCGGCAGCCGTCGTCATCTGGCTGTCGGGCCGAAGCCTGTTCGGTGGGTTTGCCGCGCTGTTCCTGCTGCTGCTCGGAGTCGCGGCGGCGACGCCGGCGGCGCTGCGCGGGATGGCACAGGCGGGAGCGAGGCTCGCCGGGCGGACGAGCCCGCTGGTGCGGCTCGCGTGCCGCGACATCGGGGCTTCGCTCAGCCGCACCGGAGTCGCCGTCGCCGCTCTCGGCATGGCGCTGGCCGCCATGATCGGGGTTGCGATCATGGTGGGGAGCTTCCGTGAGTCGCTGCAACACTGGCTCACGCGCACGATGCGCGCCGACATCTATGTCAGCGCGCCGGGTCCCTCGGCCGAGGGACCCGGGCAGCGCCTGGACCCGCAGGTGGTACGGGCGCTGCTCGACACTCCGGGGCTGAGCGCGCACAGCGAAACGCGCCGCGCGGTCGTGGGCTCGCCCCTGGGCGAGATCGATCTGAATGCGGTGCGGCTCGCTCCCGCAAGCTTCGCGGCGCTGGATTTCACGCAGGGCGATGCCGCGCAGGCGTGGGCGGGATTTGCGCGCGGCGAGCTCCTCATCTCCGAGCCGCTCGCGTGGCGGCTACGCCTCGCGCCGCACGACACGCTGGTCCTCACCACCGCCTCAGGACCGCGGGCGTTCGCAGTGGCGGGGGTGTACCGCGAGTACGGCAACGATCGCGGCGAGGTGCTCATCGGGCTGGATGAGTACCGCAGGCTGTGGCTCGATCCGGGCATCGGCTCCATCGGCATCTACCTCGCACCGGGAGTGCCGGCGGCAGCGATGGTGGCGAGGCTGCGCGCCGCGGCCCACGGCCGGCAGGCGCTGCTGATCCACTCGAACGCCGACATCCGCGCGCTGTCGATGCGCATCTTCGACCGCACCTTCGTGATCACCCGCGTGCTCTACTGGCTCGCCGCGGGGGTGGCCGCGGTAGGACTCTTGAGCGCGTTGCTGGCGTGGGAGCTGCAGCGCGACCACGAGCTCGCGCTGCTGCGCGCCCTGGGGTTGACGCCTGCCGGCACCGCAGGGCTGGTCGTGGCGCAGACGCTTTTCATGGGATGCGCGGCGCTCGTGGCGGCGGTGCCGGCGGGGCTCGCCACTGCCGTCGTGTTGACGGATGTCATCAATCGGCGCGCCTTCGGCTGGCAGTTCGACCTGCACCTCAGGGCCGCGCAGTTCGGCAATGCGCTGTGGCTGGCGCTCGCCGCGGCGCTGGTCGCGGGGCTCTATCCGGCGTGGCGCAGCGCGCACGCACCGATCGCCGCGGGCTTGCGGGAGGAGTGATGGGACGAGCTCGTCTGCCCTGGTTCGCAGCGCTGCTCGCGGCGGGCATGGTCAGCACCGCGGCCGAGCAGCAGGCCGCGGCGGGCTTTGCACAGGCCCTCGCTCCGCGGCCGTTCGTGTTTCCGCGCGATCACGGACCGCACCCGCAGTTCCGCCAGGAGTGGTGGTATCTCACCGGCAACCTGGACGCGGCGGACGGGACGCGCTTGGGCTTCGAGCTGACGTTCTTCCGCTTCGCGCTCGCGCCGCCCGGGGCGAGCCCGGCGGCTGCCGACGGGGACGCAGCAGGCGCGGACACGCCCTCCGCCTGGCGCACCCGGCAGATCTACCTGGCGCACTTCGCGATCACGGATGTTGCCCGCGGGCGCTTTCGCAGCGCGCAGAAACTCGAGCGCGACGCGCTTGGCCTCGCGGGGGCGCAAGGCGAGCCGCTGCGGGTATGGGTCGACGACTGGTCGCTGTCGGGGGCTGGGGCGCCCGCGGGAGCGTGGCGGGCGAGCGCCGCCGAGCCTGGCTACGCCCTCGAGCTCGAGCTGACCCCACTGACGCCTCCAACCCCGAATGGCGCTGCCGGCTTCAGCGTGAAGTCGGGAGTCCGCGGAGATGCGACTTACTACTACTCAATCCCGCGCCTGGCCGCGAGCGGCCGCATCGTGCGCAACGGACAGGCGGTCGCGGTCAAAGGACTGGCATGGTTCGACCGCGAGTGGGGCAGCGGGGGCCTCGCGGCCAGCGAGGTCGGCTGGGACTGGTTCGGCCTGCAGCTCATCGATGGCGCCAACTTCATGTTCTATGCTTTGCGTGAGCGCAGCGGCGGCCGCGATCCGCACAGTGCGGGAACCTGGGTCGACCCGGCGGGCAAATCCCGCGAGCTCTCGAGCGATGAGGTGCAGATCGAGGTCACGCGCCACTGGACGAGCCCGCATGGGGTGAGCTACCCCTGCGGTTGGCACATCCGTGTTCCGACACTCGCGCTCGACGCGGAGGTTACGCCAGTCATGTCGGGGCAGGAGCTCGACACCACCCCGCGCTACTGGGAGGGCGCGGTGGATGTGAGTGGGGAGCGTGCCGGACAGCCTCTCCGGGGTCGGGGCTACGTGGAGCTGGTGGGCTACGCGGGAGAGCGCTGAGGGTCGGCCACTCGATCAGCTGATCAGGCGAACTCTGCGAGCGCCTCCGGCACGGGCCGGCGAAGCAGGAGGTTGCGCGCCTCCCAGGCCTGCGCGGGCGGCAGCTCGGCGAGGAAGCTCACCTCGCCGCCGCTCAGCACGGCGACCGGTATGCCGTCCCTATAGAGCACGCGGTTGCCGGCGAGCGAGGGCAGCCGCGCGCCGGGAGTGAGAATACCGACCAGGTTCAAAGGATCCGCGGCCGAGAGCGACACGTAGTGCCCGTCCTGCGAGCGGCGGCGCGCCTCACGCAGCGGCGCGATGGCCTCGGGAGCCGCAAACTGCTCGCCGCTGAAGCCCGCGACGAAGCGCCCGCCGCGAATCTCACCGCGCGCCTCGAGTCGCCGGCAACACCTGAGCAAATCGCGCCACGGCGGCAGCCAGTCGGCCTCGCGTGCCAGCAGCCGCCAGAACACTACGCCCCAGCGGCGCAGCAGTGTCCGCACCACGTGCTCGATGATTTCCTCCTCGCGCGCGCGCTCGGCCGCGGACGCGCCGCGCGTTGACTGCGCGACGGGGACGGTCGGCATCGCGGGGAGCTCACGCGCGATCCGCGCCCAGCGGCCGGCCGCATCCATGCCGTAAAGGGAAACGCGCCGCCGGCGCCGGCCGGGCGCGGCACTGCGGCGCCGATCGGCGGGCACGAGCAGCGCCCGCAGTCCCGCGAAGCTGTCGGAGTTGACGACACCGAGCGCGACCAGCTCGGCGAGCGCCTCCTCGACCTGCGCCGGCAGGAGTCCGGTCCCGGCCGCGATCTCGTCGAAGAACGACGCGCCGTGGCGGTCGAGGTGAGCGGCGACGCGCAGCGTGCCGGCCGCGAGGTGCGGCTCTCCCGGGCCCGAGGCGAGTTGCGACCACAGCCGCAGATTGCGTCGTGCGACCAGCACGATCGGAGTGGCGCGCACCGGCGCGGCACGGCGCTCGGGATCGCTGCTGCGCGGGTCGAGTCGCGTCCATACGAAGCGGCCGGCGAGACACTGCTCATCGAGCCAGGCGGGCTCGTACTCGCTGATGCGCAGCGGCAGGATCTCGGTCTCCCAGGCGCCCGCCGCAGCCTCGAAGCCCTCGAGCTGTGCGAGGATGGCGCCCACCGCGTCCGGGCCTTGCATGCGCGTGGCGGCGCTTACGCGCTGCCATTCGAAGAGGAAGCGCAGGTAATCGCGCGCCTCGATCGGCTCGATCTCAGCGCGCAGCCTCTTGACGGTGTAGCGGTGGATGCGCGCCAGCAGCCGCCGCTCGCACCACTCGGCGCCCGGGACGGCGTCCGCGCTGAAGGCGCCGCGCAGCGCAAAGCCTTCGGCCTCGAGCCCGGCGAGGGCAGTCTCGATGCGCGCGGTTGGCAGACTCAAGGTCGTCGCGAGCGCCTGGGCGGTCGTCGGACCCGCACCCTCGAGCCGCCCGCGCACCACTTCGACGAGCGCTTCCTCCGGGGTGAAGGTCCGCGCGTGCCCATCGGGCGTCGCGACGGCAGGCTCGCAGGCCGCCTGCGGATAGAGCGCGGTAAAGAGCGGCAGCCGCTCGGCGGCGACCCACAGCCCGGCTCGCGGCGCGTCGTTTCCCGGCGCCGCAAGGCGCGTCACCCGCCGGCTTGCTGCGAGCTGTGCAAGCAGCTCCGGCCAGCCGCCCGCTGCGGCCTCGGCCGCGGTGAGACAGGTGAGCCACAGCAGTGCGTCGTGCAGCTCGTCGGCGCTGGCGGCATCCGGCCAGGCCTCGGCGCGCACGCGCGCGATGGCTTGCGGGTCGAGCTTGCCGATGTCGGCGGCGCTCTCCGGATCGAGCCAACGCCGGCTCATCACCGCCTGGGTGCGCCGCTCCTCGAGCGGCGCGTCGTCGAGGAACGCGTACGGCCGCGCCGACAGCACCTCGAGCGCGAGCGGCGAGGGCTCGGTCAGGTCGCGGGCGATGACGCGGATGCGGCCCGCCTCGAGCGCGCGCAGCAGCCGCTCGAAACCTCCGATGTCCATCGCCTCGTCGAGGCAATCGGCGATCGACTGGCGCACCAGCGGATGGTCGGGAATCTCGAGCTCGCCCGACAGGTTCTCCGCGCAGGCGAGCTGGTCGGGGAACACCGCCGCCAGCAGGTCCTCGGCCGCCATGCGCGCGAGCGGCGCCGGGACTTTGCGCCCGCCGCGAAAGCGCGGCAACGCGAGCGCTATGGTCGCGTCCCAGCGCCAGCGCACCGGGAACATGGGCGCCGCGCACAGCGCCTGCACCAGCAGTGCCCGCGCGCTGTTGGAATGCAGGTAGCGGGCGACGTCGGCGAGCTCGAAGCTGTGTGCGGTCGTCAGGGACAGCACGATGGCGTCCTCGGTCGCAGCCGCCTGCAGCTCGAAGTTGAAGGCGCGGCAGAAGCGCTTGCGCAGAGTCAGTCCCCAGGCGCGATTGATGCGGCTGCCGAACGGCGAGTGGATGACCAGCTGCATGCCGCCCGCCTCGTCGAAGAAGCGCTCGAAGACGATCGTCTCGCGGGTGGGGAGCGCTCCGAGCGCGGCGCGCGCGGCGGCCAGGTACTCAACCGCCTGGGTCGCGGCCGCGGCGCTGATGCCGGCGTCCGCGACCAGCCAGGCGCTCGCCGCCGCGATAGCGGCCGCGAGCGGCGCCTCGATGTGTGCGTCGAGCTGCGCCTCGACCCCGGCGCGCAGCCGCGAGACACTCTCCGACAGCTCATCCGTGCGTCCCGGCGCCTCGCCCAGCCAGAACGGAATAGTCGGCGGCTCGCCGCGCGCATCCTCCACGCGGATCCTTCCAGCCTCGACGCGCAGGATCCGATACGACACGTTGCCGAGCTGGAATATATCGCCCTGCAGGCTCTCGACGGCGAAGTCCTCGTTCACCGTGCCGACGAACTGCGCCTGCGGCTCGAGGATCACCTGGTAGTCGGCGGTGTCGGGAATGGTGCCGCCGGAGGTGAGGGCGGTCAGGCGTGCGCCGCGGCGCCCCCTGACGAGATGGTTCACGGCATCGTGGTGCAGCAGTGCGCCGTGGCGGCCGCGGCGCGTGCTGTGGCCTTCGGCGAGCATGCGGATCAGCTCATCGAACGCGGTGCGCGGCAGGGCACGGTACGGCCAGGCGCGCGCGCACAGCCGGTACAACTCGTCGTCGTGCCACTCGCGGGCAGCGGCTTCGGCGACGATCTGCTGCGCGAGCACATCGAGGGGCGCGCCGGGCATGACCAGCCGGTCGAGCTCGCCGCGCCGCACCGCCGCGAGCAGCGCTGCGCACTCGATCAGGTCGTCGCGCGACAGCGGAAAGAGCCGCCCCTTCGGGGTGCCCCCGAGGGTGTGGCCGGAGCGGCCGACGCGCTGCAGGAAGGCGGCGATCGAGCGCGGCGAGGCGAGCTGGCAGACGAGATCGACCTCACCGATGTCGATGCCGAGCTCGAGAGAGGCGGTGGCGACCAGCGCGCGCAGCTCCCCGCGCTTGAGGCGCGCCTCCGCATCGAGGCGCGATTCCTTCGCCATGCTGCCGTGGTGCGCGGTGACGTGCTGCTCGCCGAGGCGCTCGGACAGATGGCGCGCCAGGCGCTCGGCCTGGCGGCGCGTGTTGACGAACACCAGCGTGGTGCGGTGCTCGGCGATGAGCTCGGCGAGGCGGTCGTAGAGCTGCGTCCAGACCTCGCCCGACATCACCGCCTCGAGCGGCGCGGCGGGGATCTCCAGCTGCAGATCGCGCTCGCGCAAGTGGCCGGTGTCGATGATGGTGCAGTCGGCCGAGCCGTCGGCCTTCAGGTTGCCGCAGCCGACCAGGAAGCGGGCGACGTCTTCGACGGGTCTCTGGGTGGCGGACAGCCCAACGCGCGTGAGCTTGCGGCCGGCGAGCG
>DATNKO010000027.1:0-5497 GCA_035603345.1 Steroidobacteraceae bacterium
GGCCCCCCGGTGCACGACCCCCGGTGCGCCCGCCGCCGCCAGCACGTCCACCACCGCATCCGAGACCGCCGGTCGCGCGGCCGCCTGGGGGAAATCGGCCACCGCCAGGCGGCAATCGTCCGCCGCCGGGCGGCAAGCCGCTGCCGGACGGCAAGCCACCGCCGGGCGGTAACCGTCCGAATGTGCCGGCAAGCGGTCGACCGCAGCCCGATAACGGCACGCGGCCAACTCCGCAGCCTTAGGCGCCCGCTGCTCGCGGTGTCATCGATCACCGCACCCCCCGAAGGGACACCTTCGAGGGTTCCGGTGGCGACGGTCGCGCTGCTGTCGGCGGCGCTGCTCATCAACTACGTCGACCGCGGCAGCATCTCCACCGCCGCGCCGCTCCTCGAGCGCGAGTTTCACCTCGCGCCGATGCAGACCTACTTCATGCTGTCGGCGTTCTTCTGGGCCTACGTGCCCTCGCAGCCGCTCATGGGCTGGCTCGCCGATCGCGTGGGCGCGGCGCGCGTGCTCGCAGGCGGCGTCGCGCTCTGGTCGATCTCGACGGTGTTGGCGGGGGCATCGGCCAGCGTGGTGCAGCTGGTCGCGCTCCGGCTCCTGATGGGCGTCGGCGAGTCGACGTTCTATCCGAGCGCACTCGCGCTGCTCGCGCAGCGGGTCTCCGACCGGCACCGCGGCCGCGCCACCGCGGTCGTGCAGTTCGGCGCCCAGGTGGGGCCGGCTCTGGGCGCGTTCGCCGGCGGCCTTCTCATGGTGCGTTACGGCTGGCGCGCGATGTTCATTGTGTTGGGTCTCGCCTCGCTCCTGTGGCTCCTTCCCTGGTCGAGACAGCTGCGCGCCACGCGGCCCGTCACGGCGGCGCGCGCCGGCGGGGCCGGTCCCTCGTTTGGAACCATCCTCAGGCAGCGTGCGCTCTGGGGCACGATTCTCGGAAACTTCTGCTCCAACTACGGGTTCTACTTCGTGTTCACGGCGCTGCCGCTGTACCTGATCAATGAGCGCGGCCTGGGGCTCCTGGCGATGACCCGCGTCACGACCGCGTTCTACGTGGTGGATGCCGCAAGCTGTCTCGCCACCGGCTGGCTGCTGGATGCCTGGATACGGCGCGGTGCGACCGCGAGCCGCGCCTACAAGACGGCACTGGCGCTCAGTGCCGCCGGGGTCGGCACATGTCTCATCGGCGCGAGCGGTGCGGGCGCCATGACGGGCGCGGTGCTGCTGGTCGTGACCGGACTCACGGACGGCCTCAATAACCCGTCAGTCTGTGCGTTGACGCAGCGCTTTGCGGGGCCGCTCGCCACCGGCCGGTGGATGGGCGTGCAGAACGCGACCAGCAACACCGCCGGCATCATCGCCCCGATCGTCACGGGCTACCTGTTGCAGGCGAGCGGGCACTACACGCTGGCGCTCTGGGTCACGGGCGCGGTGGCCCTGACCGGACTTCTCGCCTGGCTGGTGATCGTGCCCGCGGTGGAGCCGGTCGATTGGCGACACGTCACAGCGGCAACGGCAGTCGCCGGTCAGACGCCGGCGTAAAGCCGATCCTCTCAGTCGACGGTGAGCACGACCTTGCCCCGGGCATGTCCCTTCTCGAGATACTGCAGCGCCTCCGCGGCCTCGGCGAGCTTGTAGCGACGGTCGATGACGGGGGTGATCTTGCCGGTCTGCATGAGATCGGCGAGCGTGGCCAGGTCGTTCCTGCTGAGATCGGCCAGCATCATGCCGAACTTCTGACTCATGAAGGGCGACAGCAGCTTCGCCTCGAGCGGCGTTTCGAGCCAGCCGAACCAGTTGCCGGGGGCCGTCGAGCCGACCATGACATAGATGCCGTTGGGGTTCAGCGCGCGCTTGTACGCGAGCACCGAGTGCGTGCCCACGGTGTCGACGATCACGTCGTAGCGCTGCGGGTCCTGCGTGAAATCCTCGCGGGTATAGTCGATGACGTGATCCGCGCCGATCGAGCGCACCAGAGCGAGATTCCTGGTGCTGCAGACGCCGGTCACCTCGGCCCCCTGGGCCTTGGCGATCTGCACGGCGAAGGTGCCGACGCCGCCCGAGGCTCCGTTGATCAACACCTTCTGTCCGGCGTGAACCTGTCCCTGGCGCAGCGCCTGCAGCGCGGTGACGGCGGCGATGGGTACCGCTGCCGCCTGCTCAAAGGTCATGTTAGCGGGCTTCGCCGTGATCGCCCGATCCTCGTGCACCACGACATACTCGGCGAAGGCGCCGAACTTCCCGCCGAAGACCTCATCGCCGGGCTTGAACTGCGTGACGCGCCGGCCCACCGCCTCGACCGTGCCGGCGAAGTCGACGCCGAGACGCGGGTCGTCGGGTTTGCCGAAGCCGCCACCCAGCCGCACGAGGTAGGGCGAGCCCGAGAGGTAGTGCCAGTCGAGCGGATTGACCGAGGCCGCGCGCACCTTCACCAGGACCTCGTCGTCCGCGGGTGTGGGCTTGGGCAGGTCCTCGTAGCGCACGACGGCGGGCGAGCCGTAGCAATGGTGCACGATCCCCTTCATGAGGGTCGCGCCGGCCGGCAGAGGCGGCGCCGGACCGCACGGGGAGGTGTAGCTCATGGCGATCGCGAGCGACACCACGCCGACCGCGACGACGATCACGATGACGCCGAGGATCTTGTAGCGCAGTTTCATGGATCACCCCCTGCGTCCGCGGCCTGTGAGGCCGGGCTCCCCTGGTGCGGAGTGTACGCGGATGGCGCGGCGGCGGGCGCTCGCCTGGCCGCAGATCCAACTCGCTACGCCCTCCCGGTTGGCCATGGCGCCGGCCGCGCGCTAGGCTTGAGCGCCCGGGCAGATGAGTTTCCAAATGAGCGTCGAGTCAGAGACGATCCTGCACGTCCCGATCGAGGCGGTGTGGGTTCGCGGCAGCGAGTTCGAAGCCGGTCGGGTAGAGGGCCCGAAGGTGCGGGTCGACGGTGATGCCAACGCCGCGCCGAGCCCCTTCGATCTGCTGCTCGCGGCGATCGCCACCTGCGCGGCTACCGACGTCGTGTCGATCCTCGCCAAACAGCGCACGCCCGTGCAGGCGCTGCGGGTGCGAGTCGAGGCGCGCCGCGTCACGGAGACCCCGCGACGACTCGCCGCGGCGGTGCTGCATTTTGTCGTCTCGGCGCCCGGCACCAACGCGCAGAAGCTCGCCCGCGCGGTTGGGCTCTCCGTCACCAAGTACTGCAGCGTGCGCTCCTCGCTGATCGCAGAGGCTCCCGTGACCTGGACGATCGAGCTTAAGTCTTAAAGCTCCGCAGGCGACGCCCCGCCATCTGACTGCCACTATCGCCCCACCGCTTTGCCACAGGCGGCTGCGAGACTCTTGCACTCGAGGCGGTGCAACGATCACCAGGAGTCCTCGCCATGGCGGATCGCTTCGATGCTCTGCTCGAATTCCTGAGCCGCGCGTTTGCACGGCTCGGTGCGGCGACGGCGCGGGCGGCGCACGCCTTGCTCGCAGCCGGCCGGCGCCGGCGCCCCGCGCTCGTGGCCGGCGCAATACTCGTCCTCGTCGCCTGGGTCCTCGACGCTCATCCGCCGTTCGCCACGGTGCGCCGCGACGAGGTGCTGGTACGCACCAACCTCTTCGACGGCGCGGCGAATGCCTACACCGCGGGCACGGTGCTCGTCCTTCCCGGCATTCATCAGGTGCACCGCTACTCGACCCGCGATCAGATGTACCGGCCGACAGAGGGCACGAGAGCGGGAGGCCCCGCCCCCTTTCAATCGAGCGAGGGCCTGTCGATCGGCGTCGATCTGACGGTGCGCTGGGCCGTCGACCGCGCGCGCATCGGCTCGCTGTCCGGTGAGCTTCCCGACGACCTCAATGCGGATCTGGTGCGCCCGGCGGTGCAGGGAATCGTCTACCCGCTGCTCGCGCGGCATGCGGTGCGGGAGATTTTCTCGAGCGAGCGCGCGCAGATCCAGCGGGAGATCGCCACCGAGCTCGCACCGAAGCTCGCCGCCGTCGGGCTGGTGCTGCGGGGTGTCGACATGGGCAGGGTGGATCTGCCGGCGGAGTACCGCGCGCAGATGGAGAAGCTCCTCGCCGAGGAGCTCGAGACCGAGAAGGTCCGCTACACCCTCGAGCTCAAGGAGGCGCAGGTGAAGGAGACGCGGCTCGAGGCCGAAGCGGACAAGGTGCGGCGCGAGAAGGCGGCCGAGGCGGCGGGCGAGGAACAGGTGATCGCCTCGCGCGCGCAGGAGGAGACCATGAAGCACATCCTGCCCTTCAAGCAGAAGCAGATCGAACAGCGCCGGCTCGAGGCGGAGGCGGAGAAGGTCGCGCGCATCCGCACCGCGGAAGGCTCGGCCGAGGCTCGCCGCATCGAGGCGCGGGGCGAGGCCGACTCGCGCGAGAAGCTCGCCGATGCGGAGGCGTACCGGCTCGACCTCGTCGGCAAGGCGAGCGCGGGCCAGATGGAGCGCGAGGGGGCCTTGCTCGCGCACTATCCGCTCCTGATCCAGAAGACACTCGCCGACAAGCTCTCCGACAAGGTGCAGGTGATCATTGCCCCGACGCCTGCGGCGGGGGAGTTCATCGGTTCGAACCTGGTGGGCGCTGTGCCCCCGCCGGAGCGGCCACGGTGATTGCCGCGCTCGCCGCGTCGCTGGCGATCGTCGTCCAGGACCACGCGGCGCTGCGCGCGGCGCCGCGCTCGGGCGCCACCGAGCTCACCTCGCTCTGGCAGGGCGAGGTGCTCGAGGTGCGTGGCGAGCGGGCGGGGTATCTCAGCGTCTACGACTACCGTCGCGAGCGCGGCGGGTACCTCAAGAGCGAGGCGGTGCGCACGGTGGGCCTGGGCGCCGCAGATGCACCGGAGCTGCTCGCGGTGCTGCGCTTCCTCCGGGACACCCCGGGGTGGGAGGCGCTCGGCATCAGCTACGGCGCGGCGTATCTGCGGGCCGTGCCCGCGAACGAGCTGACCGCGGAGCCGTTCGACGCCATCGCGAGCATGGCCGAGCGACTGGCGGATCAGGCTTCGGGCAGCGCTCCTCATCCCGCACAACTCGCGGCGCACCTCGACGTGGTCGGACAGTTCGGCGTGCACATGCGCAGCTTCGAGCGCTCGGGTCGCATGCAGGTGTGCTACGACGGTGAGCTGTATCGCCGCGTGCTCGCGCTGCCGCGGGCGACAGTCGAGGAGCGTGCGCGGGCAGCTCTCGGCCTGACACGCGGCGAGTGCATCGACCCGGCGCTCACTCCGCTGCTGCGCGCTTCGCTCGATCAGCAGCGTCAGGCGCTGCTTGCCGGGATCGACGAGCAAGGGTTGAGCGCCGTCATGAGAAGCCGGCTGCACGCGCGGCGCGCGGCGGTCTGGTCATCGATTGCCTTCGAGCACGCGCGGCTCGGGGAATCAGCCGCAGCGCCGGCGCAGCGGGCGCTGGACGAGCTCCTCGCGGTGCACGCGGAAGATCTCGGCGAGGATCGGCGGGTCGAGTACCTCGATGCCGAAGTGCGCGTCGGCGCGGTCCGCTGGGCGGCC
>DATNKO010000054.1:0-5619 GCA_035603345.1 Steroidobacteraceae bacterium
GCTGAGGCGGCTGAGGCGGCTCGCCGAGCAGAAACGGGTAAGCGCGCAGCCGGCCCTGCGGAGTGTCGCAGCCGACATCCAGTGCCGAGACTGCGTTGACGACCGGATCGAACTTCTTTCCGGCGGCATCGGTGAAGTCGCCGGCCCGAAGCACCGCCGTCCCTTCGATGCCGGGCTTCATGCTCGCGATCACGAGGGTATAGCCGGGAGTTGTGCCGTGCGCGTTCAGAGTGAACTGACAGTTGCTCCAGGGAAAAGTGTCGCGATTCTCCACATGGAACAGGGACTGCGCGTGGCTGTAGCCGATCTCGGCCGTCAGGTGCACGGCCGCACCATGCGCCGGCTGGGACGGGGTCGCCGGGGTCGGGGCCGCGCGTGCGGGAGTGGGCGCGGCGCTTTGCCGAGCGGAGCAACCCAATAGAAGGTCGAGCGCGACCGCGAGCAGCATCGCCAGCCCGGAATGACACGCATGGCTTGCTGCGGAAGATCGGGACGTCATGTGCCTGCCCTGCCTGATACTGGAGTTGTGATTGTACGTGGAGCTGGTGGGACCGGACGCCCCGCCCTGCTGAGCGGAGACTGTGGGGGGCTGCCGCTCACGGCTCGGTGGTCAGCGTGCGCCCGTAATCGCTCAGCAGAATCTGGATGCCGATGTAGCCCATGAAGTCGACCTGGGTCGCGGCAGGACCGGCGACGCTCCTGCCGGCCATGAACAGCAGAATAAAGCCCCTGTGCAGCTTGTAGCGCCCGCCGAGGTCGAGGGTGATGAAGTCGGGGGGCGCGCCGCCCATGCCATGATCGTTGTAAAGCTCGGCGTCGAGCTCCAGACGCGGCGTGAATGCGTGGCCGGCGACAAAGCCGAGAATCCGCTCTTCGTTGCCGTGACCATGCCAGGGAAAGTAGTAGCCGGCCTCGAAGTCGAGATCCACCGGGCCGACGGACCGGGCAAACTCCACCGGCAACAGCAGGCGCGGGGCGTCCTCGGCGATTCCGCTGCGCTGCGCGTACGCGGATGCGCGCGTCTCGAACTGCGGGAAAGTGGAGATCTGCCAGCCGCCCTCACCCTGATCCACGAAGCGCCACTTGACGCCGGGAAAAGCGTTGCCCCAGGTGGTCGCGCGCGGCTGGTCCGCCGCACTCTGTAGGACATACGGGATCTCGAAAGTCAGCTGGATGCGATCGCCGAGCCCGTAGTTCATATCGATCTGCGGCACCTGGTACGAATCGACGCCGCGCTGGATAGTGGTCATGTCGGCGATGTTGATTTCCCAGTTGGCGTTACCGGGAGTACCGGGGTCGTTGGTGATGTAGGGCGGACCCGCCTGCGCGAGCGCCGTGCGCGGGGCCACCAGGGCCGGCGCGCACAGGCATACGAAAATTATGAGCGGCCGGCAGGTCACGCGGATCGGTATAGTCTAGCGCGACAAGGTACCGCAGCCGGAAGAGCAGATCACCCATGAGCAGGCAGTCGGGGGTGCGCGCGCCGCGTGCCAGGAGGGCCAGGCCGCGCTGCCGCTGGGCGGCGGACAGCTCGGACCCCGCCTCCGTTCGCTATCACGATGAGGAATGGGGTCGCCCGGTGCATGACGACCGGCGGCTGTTCGAGATGCTGACACTCGAGGGCGCACAGGCGGGACTTTCGTGGGCCACCATCCTGCACAAGCGCGCCGGCTACCGTCGCGCTTTCGACCGCTTCGACCCGCGCAAGGTGGCGCGCTTCGACGCACGGCGCCGCGCCGCGCTGCGGCGCGATCCGGGCATCGTGCGCAACCGGTTGAAGATCGAGTCCTCGGTGAGCAACGCCCGGGCGTTCCTCGCCGTGCAGCGCGAGTTCGGCTCGTTCGCACGCTACCTGTGGTCGTTCGTCAGCGGGCGACCGGTCGTCAACCGGCGCCGCGGCCGGCTTCCCGCCCGGTCCGCGCTCAGCGACAGGATCTCGAGCGATCTCGCGCGCCGCGGCTTCAAATTCGTCGGCAGCACCATCATCTACGCCTACCTGCAGGCGGTCGGGGTGGTGAACGACCACTCGCCTGGCTGCTTCCTCGCCCGGCGCCCGAGGGCACGTCGGACCGCCAGCCCCGCACCGCCGGCAGCCCGGGCGCCAGTAGCCTTGGGGCGCGGGCGCCTCTTAAGATAGCAATCCCCCTTAAAACGTCTCAGGACCTCCCAAAATGAAAATGCTTCTCGCGACGGCGGCCGCGGCGGTGCTCGCCGCAGGAACCGCTTACGCCGACTGCGCCTATCCGGCGGCTCCTGACAAGATCCCCGACGGCGCGACCGCGACCCTCGATGAGATGCTTGCCGGCCAGAAAGCGGTGAATGTCTACAACAAGGCCGTGAACGACTACGTCGCTTGTATCGACAAGCAGCTCGACGACAACATCGCCAAGCAAGGCGACAAGCTCAAGCCGGAGCAGAAGACCGAGATGCAGCGGATGGAAGCCCAGAAGCACAACGCCGCCATCGATCAGCTGCAGAGTATCGCCGACCGCTTCAACGAGCAGATCAAGGTCTACAAGGCCCGCACCGACAAGAAGAGCTGAGTGCTCGCGCCGGCCGAAGCCGATCTGCTGATCGGCGAGCGCCTGCGGCGCCAGCCGATCGAGTCCCTGCCGCTCACGCAGTGCGCGGGCAGCGTGCTGCGCGAGAGCATCTACGCGGAGCGTGATTCGCCGCCCTTCGACCGGGTGGCGATGGACGGCATCGCGCTCGACAGCGGGGCCGTGGCCACGGGCGCGCGCAGCCTGCATCTGCAGGGCACGCAGGGCGCCGGCGATCCGCCGCTGACACTCGCCTCGCCCACGAACTGCATCGAGGTGATGACCGGCGCGGTGTTGCCGGTCGGGTGCGACTGCGTGATCCCGGTGGAGGATCTCGAGAGCCGCCCCGGCGAGCGGGTGCTGGCAGCGAGTGCGCGCGCGGCGCCGTGGGCCAACGTCCACCGGCGCGGCTGCGATACCCGTCAGGGCGCGCTGCTGCTCGCCGCCGGCGCGCGGTTGCATGGCCCGGAGATCGCCATCGTGGCCTCAGCCGGCATGGCGCGCGTGCGTGTCAGCAGCCAACCCATGCTGGCCGTCATCTCCACGGGTAACGAGCTCGTCGAGCCCGGAGAGCCGGTGCTCGACCACCAGGTGCGGCGCTCCAACGCCTACGCCATCGTGACTACGTTGCGCGAACACGGCTTCCAGCGCGTCGCGGACGATCACATCCGGGACGACGCCGGCGCGCTGCGCGAGCGGCTGCGCTTTCACCTCGAGACACACGACGTGCTGGTGCTGTCGGGCGGAGTGTCCATGGGCCGGTTCGATCTCGTACCCGAGGTGCTGGAGGAGCTGGGCGTGCGCGCGGTCTTTCACAAGGTCGCGCAGCGCCCCGGCAAACCGCTGTGGTTCGGCGTCGCGCCTTCGGGAGCGATGGTGTTCGGGCTCCCGGGTCGGCCGGTCTCGGCCCTGGTGTGCCTCGGCCGCTACGTGCTGCCGGCGCTGTTCACCAGTCTTGGGCTGAGCCCACCGCCGCCGGAGCGCCTGGCGCTCGGGGCACCGGTGCACATCGGTGCGCCGCTCACGCACTTTCTACCGGTGCGCATCGAGCAGGACGACTCTGGTCGCCCCTGGGCGATGCCGGTGGCCACCAACAGCTCGGAGCATTTCACGGCGCTGGCGGGCACCGTCGGCTTTGTGGAACTTCCGCCCGGCCCGAATGCCTACCAGAAAGGGTTCGTCACTCGGCTGTACCGTTGGTCGTAAGCTTCGGTTCCCCCCGGCCCCGCCCCCACCTTCGGTCGATAGCCAGCACCCCCGGCGGGTGCGCATACTTGAGCTGCCATGTCCACACGTGAAGTCGTCGTGCCTCTGACCGCAATCCTCAAGCCCCGCGATACGCTCGCGCGCCCGCTGCGCGACCTGCGCATCTCGGTGATGGACCGGTGCAACTTCCGCTGCCCGTACTGCATGCCGCGCGAGACCTTCCACGACAAGTACCGCTTCCTGGGTTCGCAGGAGCGGCTGTCGTTCGAGGAGATCGTGCGGCTGGCGCGGCTGTTCGTGCGGCTCGGCGTGCGCAAGCTCCGTCTCACCGGCGGTGAGCCACTGCTGCGCGCCAACCTTGCCGATCTCATCGGCGATCTCAGCGCCATTCCCGGCGTCGACGACGTGGCGCTCACGACCAACGGCGTGCTGCTCGCCAAGTACGCCAGCGAGCTCAAGGCTGCGGGCCTCAGGCGTATCACGGTGAGTCTCGACAGCCTCGACCCGCAGGTGTTTGCGCGCATGAGCGGCGGCTTCGGCGGCGTGGAGGAAGTGCTGGCAGGCATCGAGCAGGCGCGTCGTGCGGGACTCGCGCCCATCAAGATCAACGCGGTCGTGCAGCGCGGCGTGAACGATCACACCGTGCTCGATCTGGTCGAGCGCTTCCGCGGCACCGGCGTCATCGTGCGCTTCATCGAGTACATGGACGTCGGCAATCGCAACCACTGGACCTCCGGCATGGTGGTGCCGTCGAAGGAGCTGGCGGGGCGCATCGGCGCGCGCTGGCCGCTGACCTCGCTCGAGCCCGGCTATCGCGGCGAGGTCGCCGATCGCTACGCGTTCGCCGACGGCCAGGGTGAGGTCGGCTTCATCTCCTCCGTATCGCAGCCGTTCTGCGGCGATTGTTCGCGCGCGCGACTGTCTTCCGACGGCGTGGTCTACACCTGCCTGTTCGCCACCCACGGCACGAGCCTGCGCGATGCGCTGCGCGGCGGCCTGAGCGATGAACAGCTGCTCGAGATGATCTCGGCCATCTGGCACAAGCGCGCCGACCGCTACAGCGAGCTGCGCGCGAGCCTGCCCCGGACGCAGCGCGAGGAGCGCAAGGTCGAGATGTTCTACATCGGTGGTTGATGAGCCGCGCCCGCCCGCCGCGCGCTCGCCTCGCCAGAACGCGACTCCCGGCCCGGGAGGCGCGCCTCTCGCACCTCGACGCGCGCCACCGCCCGGCCATGGTGGATGTGGGTGCCAAGGAGGTGACGCA
Source organism: Steroidobacteraceae bacterium (assembly GCA_035603345.1). GTDB lineage: Bacteria > Pseudomonadota > Gammaproteobacteria > Steroidobacterales > Steroidobacteraceae > 13-2-20CM-66-19. The sequence continues at coordinate 5,011 of DATNKO010000054.1, forward strand.
CCGCGTGGCCGTCGCCGAAGCGCGCGTGCACCTGCCGCGTGCCGTGGCGCGGGCGCTGCGTGCGAGCGGCCACCGCACGGCCAAGGGCCCGGTGTTCGACACCGCGATCCTCGCGGGCGTGATGGCGGCCAAGCGCACGCATGAGCTCATTCCCTTCTGCCACCCGCTGGGCGTGGAGAACTGTCGCATCACGATCACCCACGGACAGGCGAGCGTCATCGTGGTGCGCAGCGAGGTCTCGGTCCATCATCGTACCGGCGTGGAGATGGAGGCGCTGACCGCGGCCTGCGTCGCGGCGCTCACCATCTACGACATGTGCAAAGCGCTCTCGCACGACATCGAGATTACCGGCGTGAGGCTGCTCGCCAAATCCGGCGGCCGGCGCGCCTTTGCGCGCGCCTCCGGCAGGGCCTCCCGGTGAGCGCCGCAGCCGCTGCCGCCGCGGTCGCGCCGGTCTACGGCCTGGTGCTCGCCGGCGGGCGCAGCACGCGCATGGGCCGCGACAAGGCCGCGCTCGCTTACGGCGGCGGCACGCCGCAGCTCGAGCGGGCGATGGCTCTGCTCTCCCCGCATGTCGAGCGCGCCTTCGTGTCGGTGCGCGCCGAGCAG
>DATNKO010000023.1:0-20310 GCA_035603345.1 Steroidobacteraceae bacterium
GAAACGCATCTCCGCATCGCGCGCACACGCCTCGCCCTTTTCGACGCGGCGATCTTCGACGTAGTCTCTGCAGGCTGCCTCTATCGTGTAGCTGTCATCAGTGATGCCTGATTCGAACGACTTGAACCACCGGAAGGCTGCATCCCGCGCATCGTCATAGTCGAAGGTCTCTGCGAGGTCACCGAGAACTCGACTGTGATGGCCGGTGTGATTGCGAAGTTTCGCGATCCATCGGCCGCGGTGCGCATCGATCTTGCGAAATCCGAGACTCTTTCCTTCTCCGAGCGGTGGCCCCCAGTATGGCTCGCGTCGTGCGGTGATTGAGTCGCGCGTCTTTACCTTCCAGATTGCAAGCGTCATGGGGCCATTCCTCGGGCACCTTTTCGGGTCGTTTCCGTATGGCAGCAGTATGGCAGATGCCCTGCCATACCGCTGCCATACGAGGCCCTACACTACCATGGACGCGATTAGAGAGATATCACGAAAGGCCTATTTTTATAGGACTTCACGTATAGATGCCGGTGAACACCAATGGACGTCTGTGCTGCCTTCACACGGCAGGGGCCACTGGTTCGATCCCAGTACCGCCCACCATTTAGAACAACAACTTAGACCAATTCCCTTGGTCTCTTTGCCGCGAATTTGGGACAATTCTGGCGGCCCGCTAACCCAAGCGTTCGGTTTGCATGCATAAATCAGACCTGATACCCGGCTGGATAGAGAAGGAGCTGCGCGCGCATTTCGCTCGGGCCTCCCGCGCTGGGCGCCGCGCCGCAAAAACAGAACCGCGAGCTGCCTTTGCTGCATACCGCTCCCAAGAGCGTGCACTTCGGATCGAGCTCACGAACGGGGCGACGATAACGTTGCCGGTAAAGCTCATTTCGGGTCTCAAGGGAGTCAGACCCAAAGATCTCCGTGCGGTTGAAATTCTTGGGCGCGGCAGTGGCCTGCATTGGGGAGGCCTTGACCTCGATCTGAGCGTACCCGGACTCCTTTCCTCCTTGTTTCCCGGTCCCGAGTGGCTGGCAGAGCTCGGCCGCATCGGCGGTCGGAATTCCTCCGCCGCCAAAGCAGCTGCAGCGCGCAGAAACGGGCGCAAGGGCGGCCGTCCACGCACCCGATCGAGGAAGGATTCCATGGAATCTTGACGTCTCGCCCTTGCGGTATTACTTTATGACTACCTCGGAACATGAGCATGAATCAGCCTGATGGCCGCTACCAGCCTGAAACTCCCTGAAGACCTCAAACGCCGCATCGAGCGACTGGCGAATGCCGCAAATAAGACGCCCCACGCGTTCATGGTCGAAGCGCTGGCTCGTGAAGCTGAGCGATCGGAACTGAGGGCGCGCTTCGCCGACGAGGCAGCGCGTTCAGAGGAGGAAGCGCTTTCGAGCGGAAAGAGCTTTGAGCTCGCCTCTGCCTTTGACTATCTGGCCGCGCGAGCGTCCGGCGCCAAGGCGCGGCGCCCCAGGGCCCGTGCATGGCGGCGGTCGAAATAACTCAAAGAGCGCTTGCTGACCTCGAACGGCTCTTTGACTTCATCGCCGCCGAGAATCCCCAAAAGGCGCGTGAACAGATTCTGAGCGTGCGAAAGGCTTTTGAGCTCCTGGCTGATCATCCTCTCCTCGGGCGGCCCGCTGAAAAGGGTCGACGCGAGCTCATCCTCTCGCGCGGCCGTTACGGGTACATCGCGAAGTACCGTTGGCTCCCGGCCGAAAACATCGGCCTCATTCTTGCTGTTCGACACCAGCTTGAGGCGGGATACGCCGGCGAGTAAAGCGCTCCGATCCCAGCACAGAATTGGAGGATTGTTTAAGCACCCTACCTCCGTTTCACACCGCCGCGTTCGCTTAATGACCGCTGCTCGCAGACGGCTGTGGCGCCCGTCGGCGAGCGTCTGCTCCCGGGCCATCTGCTGCCTTTGGTGGACGGCAGCTTTGGAGCAGGCTACTCACTCAGGCTCCGCAGTTTGATGGCGCCACCAGTTTCAGTAAGCCAAAGAAAAGGGCACCCGAAGGTGCCCTCATTCTGGCGAAGTACGTGACCCGCTGGATGCGATGGACGCGGGCGCAACCTCGGGAGTTAAACCGAGCGTGCCTGCCGTCGCCGGGCGAACCCGAGACCAGCTAGGCCGAGGCCTAGCAGCGATAGAGTGGCAGGTTCGGGGACCTGTGCGGGGGCCTCTGTTACAGAGACAGTCACCGTGGAGGCATTATCGACGCCTGTGCCGACAGGATTGCTTATCGTGTTGATCACGTCGTAAACGCCTGAATTATAGTAGACGTTGAAGGAGATGCCGTCGGCAGCGTCAAACGCCATTCCGTCAAAATCGAGATAAGGGGAAGTCGGCGACAACAAGTTATCGGGCTCACCATAAGAAGTGTTGATATCGCTTATCGCGGCAGGGCCGGCACCGCCTGGCCCACTGACATCCCCGGTTATCCCGGTGATCTGATAGTACCCGCCGACCAGAACATCAGTCGTCACGATCTGCAGGTCTGCATCTACCACCGGTCCGGAGGTTGATGTGAAATCAAAAGTAAAGGTGTTGGCCCGCACCTCACCTGCAAATGTTGCAGCGATGGCCGCTGTAATCAGTACTCCGAGCTTCATTTGTTTACGTCTCCCTAGAATAATTGCGTTGTCACTCGGCGGACTGGAGCGCACGAAGTGACCCTCCTCCACCCAACGTGCCGCAAACTTCCCGAAGGTGATCAGCCCCGATGGGACAGTCAGATCGTGACATTGCGTGATATCAAATGACATCACGTGATACCAAGTGCCTGTTGCAACTGGGGACCCGGCTCGCATATTGTTGATTCGTAGGCACCCTACTTCCGTTTCACACGGCAGGGGCCACTGGTTCGATCCCAGTACCGCCCACCATCCGATGCACCGTAGCTAGTGCCGTAGTTGTTTGCAGGAAGTGCGGCGATTAATTGGAGGCGACACCCTCGTTCTTGGGTCGTCCGTAGCGTGATGGCTCTCAGGTCGCGCGGCGCCGCCGCGACCGCCACCACGCCGCGCCGATGCCGGCCAGCAGCAGCGCGCCCGTCGCCGGCTCCGGTACGGTCGTAGCCGGCAGCAGGCCCTCGATCTCGTAGAGTGTCGAGATCGTCGTCGTATCGGTCGTCGTGGTCGTGGACGTGATCGCATCGATCGTCAGGGTCTCGGGGTCCCAGTACGTGAACGGATAGGTGCCGCTGATCGTCGTCGGCGTGCCACCCGAACATCCTGAGAACGTCCAGCCCGTGAAGTTGCCGTACGCGGCGGGCGCATCGCCGGTGCAGGTGCCTAAGTCCCCGTAGGTGATCGATACTGGGGAGCCCGATGCCGGAACGATGTGCAGCTCGCCGTATTCGGTCGTGGTGCCGGTCGTGGTATTGGTGGTGGACGTTGAAGGCGTCGTATTGGACGAGCTCGCTGACGTCGGCACGAAGGAGGTGGCGCCGTCGCCTGTGAGCACCGTCTCCGCGAGCGCCACCGCCGATGCAAAGGCCGAGCTCGATGTGCTCGCGGCGAGCGTCTGGTCGAACACCGGAGTTGACGAACCCTGCAACAGCCCTTCGACCTCGGTCGAGTACTGCGTCACGTAGTTCGTGTCTGAGACATACGTGGTCTGATCGACCGTTGCGGTCGCAGTCGGCAAGCAGAGTGTCGTATTCGACTCAAGCGGCGTGCAGTCGAACGGCGACGGCCCGGCTAAGGCGAGCCGCGGCAGTGCGACAAAGGCCAACACGGCCGGCAGCACGAATTTGAGGCGAAGCATCGTCAATCTCCCAGTTCCACACGCCCAGTTCGCGGTTCGAATCGGCTCGGTAGTCCCAGAGCCACGATGCGAATAACGCTGGTGGGCCGCGCTGTCTCCGGACCGACCTGGTTCATCCAGTGACTGATTTTTGCAATATTCGAGCCCAAGGAAATTGTTTCCAATACATACAATGATTTAGCAGCCGTGGCCTGGCGCACCTGTAAGTATTTCCGACACCCAAGGCCCTGATCTGGCGGAACCATCGTCAGTAGGGCCATTCCAGAGGTGCCAGGCGGCCATCTGCGCGCGGAACGCGGAATGAGGGCACGTCGGTTGCGGTCGTCGACGGGTTCGTGCAATCGTCTTTATTAATGTCACGATCAGGCGCCCCGAATCTGCTCGGTCGACGGCGCCGGTGCTGGCGTGCCCCGCGGGCGTCGCGATGACCCGCCAGGGCGTAGACCTCGTGACCGGCGGCGCTGGTTTCGTCGGCTCGCACGTGGTCGCAGCACTGGTCACGCGCGGCCGTCGCATCATCGTCCTCGATGATCTTTCCACCGGCTCCGCCGCCAATCTCAACCACATTCCTCCGGCGGATGTCGAACTCGTGGTCGGTGACGTCGCAGAGCCAGCGCTGCTCGCGCGGCTGCTCGCGCGCGCCGAGCGCGTCCTGCACCTCGCCTGCGTTAACCTGCGCCGCTCGTTGCGCGCGCCTTTCGAGGCAGACCACGTCAACGCCGGCGGAACGCTCGCGCTGCTCGAGGCGGCGCGCACCGCGGGCATCAAGCGCTTCGTGCACGTCTCGAGCTCCGAGGTCTATGGATCAGCGCTCAGCGCGCCGATGGGCGAGCACCACCCGCTGCAGCCAACGACGCCTTACGGAGGGTCGAAGCTCGCCGGCGAGGCCTACGCGCGCGCGTTCCACTGCACCTATGGCCTCCCGGTGACAGTGGTTCGGCCCTTCAACGCCTACGGACCGCGCGCCCACCACGAGGGCGACAGCGGCGAGGTCATTCCACGCTTTATCGTGCGCGCGCTTGCGGGTGAGCCGCTCGTAGTGTTCGGAGACGGGCTACAGACGCGCGACTTCACCCACGTCACAGACACGGTCGAGGGTATCGTCGCGGCGGCCGACGCACCGGCTGCCGTCGGCGGCACCTATAACATCGGTTCCGGGGTGGAACTCAGCATCTTGGAACTCGCGCGGCGTGTGCTGCGCGCGACCGGCGCCCGTCCCGATGCCCTTTGCTTTGATCGCGCCCGGCCCGGCGACGTACGCCGGCTCGTCGCCGATATTGCTCTCGCCCGGCGTGAGCTGGGCTTCACGCCACGCACGCCGCTCGATGAGGGGCTTGGGGAGCGGGTCGCCGAGTATCGCGCCCGCGGCGCTGCTAAGGCACGCGAGGCGGCGACAGAGATCGCAGACGCCTGGCGACCGGAACAGCTTGCGTGACCGCGGCGCCCGAGCCGATTCCACTTGCGCCACCTGATGTCGGCGAGGCCGAGATCGAGGCGGCTGCGCGCGTCATCCGCTCGGGCTGGCTGACGCAGGGCCGCGAAGTCGAAGCGTTCGAACAGGAGTTCGCTCAATTCGTCGGTGCACCGCACGCAATCGCCGTCAGCAACGGCTCGCATGCGCTGCTGCTCGCCCTGCAGGGACTTGGTGTCGGTCCCGGTGACGAGGTGATCACGGCGAGCCACTCGTTCATCGCAACCGCAGATGCGGTGCGCCACGCCGGCGCGCGACCGGTGTTTGTCGATGTGTTCGCGGCCACCGGCAACATCGACCCGGAGCGAGTCGCCGCGGCGGTCAGCGCGCAGACGCGGGCCATCCTCTGTGTCCACCAGTACGGCATGCCGGCCGACCTCGAGGCGCTCGGCGCGATTGCGCGCAGCGCCGGCATCGCGCTCATCGAGGATGCTGCATGCGCTGCCGGCAGCGAGATCCGCATGGGCGGGCACTGGGAGCGCATCGGCCGGCCGCGGGGCGCTGCCGCGTGTTTCTCGTTCCATCCGCGCAAGGCCGCAACCACCGGTGAAGGGGGCCTCATCACCACGGGCGATGCCGAGCTAGCTGCGCGGCTGAGACTGATGCGCAGTCACGGAATGACGCATCCCGCGCACCAGCGTAATACCGCCGCGCAGGTTACCTTCGAACGCTACGAGATTGCCGGCTTCAACCACCGTCTCAGTGACATTGCCGCGGCGATCGGTCGTGTACAGGTCGGCCGCCTTGCCCACAATGTCGAGCGCCGCAGGGCGCTTGCGGCGCGGTACATGTCCCGACTCGCCGATATCCCGGGCCTCACGACTCTGAAGGAGCCCGACTGGGCCCGCAGCAACTGGCAAAGCTTCGTCGTGCGGCTGCCCGACGGGGTCAGGCAGCGCAGCGTCATGCAGGCGCTCCTCGAGCGTGGCATTGCGACGCGGCGCGGCGTGATGTGCGCGCATCGCGAGCCCGCCTACCCGCGAGGCACGTGGCGCTGCGTCGGCCAGCCTTCTTGTGACTGCGCCGCAGGTGAGTGCCACGCGCTCGCGGTCAGCGAGGCCGCCCAGGATCGGATGCTGGTGATTCCGCTGTACCCGCAGATGACCGACGCACAGCAGGACAGGGTAGTAGATACGCTGCGCGAGGTCCTCGGTGCATGAGCACGCCGGCTCCCGACCCTGCGTCCCGCGGCCGCATCTCGGTAGTGACGCCGGCCTTCAACGAGGCCGCAAACCTCGCCATCTTCTACGAGCGGCTGGTCGATGCGCTCGCCCGCTCGCCGGTAGACTGGGAGTGGCTGCTCGTCGACGACCACTCCGCCGACGGAACGTACGCGACCGCCTGCACCCTCGCCGCGTCTGACCCACGCGTGCGGCCTATACGGCTTGCGGCCAACGTCGGCGCGCACGCCGCCATCGGCTGCGGATTCGACGCGGCTCGGGGAGAAGCGGCCGTGGTCTTTGCGGCCGACCTCCAGGATCCGCCTGACCTCTTGCCGCGCATGATTTCGGCGTGGCTCGAGGGGGCAAAGGTCGTGTGGGGTTCGCGCCTCAAGCGCGCCAGTCAAAATCCGCTGCGGTACGCCGCGACGCGGCTGCACACCGGCATCGTGCGCGCCTTTGCCGGGCCAGGCTTTCCGGCCGACGGTGCGGATTGTGTCCTCGTGGGCACGGAGGCGTTAACGGCGCTCAAGCGCGTTCGCGAGCGGCGTGTGCCGGTGTTCGCGCTGATTGCCTCGCTCGGCCTGCCGTACCAGGTCATCGTCTACGATAGGGCGCTGCGCCTGCGCGGCCAGAGTGGCTGGACGCTGGAAAAGAAGGTAGGCCTCGTGACCGACTCCATTACGGCACTTACGGACCGGCCGATCCGCTGGGCGATCATCGCTGCGGTCGGGATCGCCGTGGCGGGCTTTGCCTACGCTGCAGTAGTCACTGCTCACTACTTCGTCGGCCAGCCGCTCCAGGGATGGTCGTCGCTGATGGTCGTGTTCCTGGTGCTGAGCGGGCTGCAGCTACTCATGCTCGGCATCCTCGGAAGTTACGTCTGGCGGATCCTTGAGGAAGTTCGACGCACGCCGCGCTATGAAGTTGAGGCCCGTGCCGAGCCGGCGCGACCGGACGAGCGCGTGCGCGAATGAGCCACCTCGACCGGCCGCTGACGAGCGCTTTGTGGCGGCTGGGCCAGGCCCTGCTGGCACCGGGCGCCGAACGTGGGCTACGCGCACACCTCGAGCGCTGCACAGCCGAGCGCGCGCCCGGCGAGCGCGTGCTCGATGTGGGCGCCGGACCGCGCTCGCGGCTCACCGGGGTCGGGCTCAACCCGGTGGTGGTGGACTGCGCGCCGTGGGCCGTCGCCGCGGTGGTCGCGCACGGCCACCATGGGGTCGTCGGTGACGCCGCACGCTTGCCGTTCCGTTGCGCAGCCTTCGACAGCGTCTGGAGCTTCGGCCTCCTGCATCACCTGCCGGATGCTGCCGCACGCGCAGCGCTTGAGGAAATGCTGCGCGTCGTCAAGCCGCTCGGCTACGTCGCGGTCGTCGACGGCGTGCGACCACGCACGGGCCGCCCCCTGGCACGCTGGCTGCGCAATCACGATCGCGGTCGCTGGATGCGAGGTGAACCGGAGCTGCGTGCGTTGCTGCCGGGTGCCCGGGTGTGGCGTACCGAACGCTTTGAGTACGCCTGGACCGGACTCGAGGCGCTTCTCTGTGTCAGCCAGCCAGCCGGGGCCGCCTGATGCCGGTCTCGGGCGACGTCGTGCTTGGCGAGGGAGTCCGGATCGTCCACCCCGAGCTCGTCAACCTATACGGTTGCGTGATCGGCGCTGGCACGACCGTGGGGCCGTTCGTCGAGATCCAGACCGGCGTCGTGGTCGGGCGGCTGTGCAAGATCTCCTCACACAGTTTCCTGTGCGAAGGCGTGACGATCGAGGACGAAGTGTTCGTCGGTCACGGTGTGATGTTCGTCAACGATCTCGCGCCACGCGCGACCGTCGGCGGTCGGCTGGCCGGGCGCGATGACTGGCAACTCGCCCCGACGCGAGTGTGCCGGGGTGCCTCGATCGGCAGCGGCGCGGTGATCCTCGGCGGCCTCGTGATTGGCGCTGGTGCGCTGGTCGGCGCGGGCGCGGTGTGCACTCGCGACGTGCCGGCTGGCGCGATCGTGGCGGGCGTGCCGGCGCGCGCCCGCAACCTTCGCAACAGCGGCGCACCATGATTCGCGTCGGCCTGCTCGGCTACGGCTACTGGGGCCGCCAGCTGGCGCGGGTCTTCGACGAGCTCGACGGTACGCAGGTGGTCGCGATCGCCGATCCAGCCGCCGATGCGCGCGGCGAAGCGACGCGGCGCTTTCGAGGCGTCGCAATTGCCGCCGACCCCTGCGCGGTCACCGACGATCCGGGCGTCGACGCGGTTGTCATTGCCACACCGCTCGCCTCGCACGCCGAGCTCGCCGAGCGGGCGCTGCGTCAAAGAAAGCACGTGCTGGTCGAGAAGCCGATCGCCGCCACCGCGGCGGACGCCCGGGCCCTCGCGGCCATTGCGCGTGACTGCGCTCGCGTGCTGATGGTGGACCACACTTATGTGTACTCCGAGCCGGTGCGCGCACTTAAGTCGGTGCTTGAGTCGGGGGAACTGGGCGAGCTCCTTTACTACGACTCGGTCCGCGTAAACCTTGGGCGCTTCCGGCCTGACGCCGATGCGCTCTGGGATCTCGGCGTGCACGACCTCGCGTGCCTCGACTACTTGCTCGGCACGCAGCCGCTGCGCGTAACTGCCACCGGGCGGGCGCACACCGCTCTCGACCGGCACAGCCTGTGCTATGTCACGCTGCACTACCCTGGGCGACTGATTGCCCACGTCAACGTGAACTGGCTCTCGCCGATCAAGATCCGCCGCGTCATGCTCGGCGGTGTGCGGCAACTCGCCGTGATCGACGAGCTCGATCCGGTCGCCCCGGTCAAGATCTTCGAAGGCGCTCCCGCGCAGGTCGAGAGCCCCGAGTCGATTCGCGAGGGACGCGTCAGCTACCGCACCGGCGCCATCCACATGCCACGGCTGCGCCTCGTCGAGCCGCTGGCCTCAATGGCACGGCATTTTCTTGATTGCATCTGCGATGGCACGACTCCACTCAGCGACGGTGTCTGCGCGGCACGCGTCATCACCGTACTCGAGGCGGCATCGCGCTCGCTCGCGGCTGGCGGCTGGCCGGTCGCGCTGGACGCGGGCGGCGGCCAGTGAGCGCCGCGCCACCGTCGCGGAGCGCACCCCTCACCCGCCTGTCGCTCGTGCTGCTCGTTGGCACCGGTCTTGCGGTCGCAATTGCCTACGCGCAGCCGACGGCGGACAACGATCTCTTCTGGCACCTCGCCTATGCGCGGCAGATGCTCGATCGCGGCACGCTCATTCCGGACGCGGCGCTCTACTCGTGGACGCCGACGTCGGGCTCCTTCATCTACTGCGCATGGCTCGGCGAGCTCGCTCTCTATCTGGTCTGGTCGCTGGCTGGCCTCGCGGGGCTTTTCGCACTCCGCTACCTCGTCGTCTTCGGCGCCGGCGCGCTTCTCTTTGGCTACGCACGCCGGCGCGGCGTCGCCGGTTCAGCGCTGACGGGCCTTGCGATCCTGATCACCCTGCTGGGGGGGCAGGCCGGCACGCTGCTCAAACCGGAGCTTTTCTCGTTCCTGCTGTTCCAGGTGCTCGTGCTGCTGATTCTGCGCGGGCGCGAGGCCGCCCGCGCCGGGGACGGCGGCGCGCGCCTGTTCGCGTGGATTCCGCTGCTCTTCGTCGTCTGGGCCAATACCCACGGCGCCTTCGCCATCGGCGGCGGGCTCGTGCTCGCCGCGCTAATCGGCGAGCTACTGAATGCGCGGTTCTCGCCGGGCCTCGCCCTGCCGTCGCGCGCGCTGCGCTGGCTACTCGCCTCAGGTGCGGCCTGTGCGGTTGCCGTGTGCCTGACGCCCTATGGCATCGCCTACCCGCGACAGCTCCTTACCGACGACGTGTTCGGCGCGCTCGCGCGCCCTGACGTCGGCTGGAACAGCGCGATGCACCCCATTTTTGCCGGCGACTGGCTGGGCTCACCCCCCGTTACGTACCTGGCCGTTGGGCTCGCAGCGCTCGCGGCGCTCGCGATTCGCATGCGCAAAGCGCCGCCGGGCGCGCGCTGTGACTGGACCCTGATCCTCGCGCACGCGTTCTACCTGCCGTGGTACATCGTCCACCTACGCACCACCTACTTTTGGGCGACGCTCGTCGGCTGGACGCTGATCGAATGGCAGGGCGCGGCCGCCATGACTGGCACCGGAGCGTCGCCCGCGGCGACGCAGCGCAAAGGCCCATGGGTCGCTGCGTGCGTCACCGCCTGGGCGGGGCTCGGTGGACGCGCGCTCGAGCTCGCCGTCCATGAGCCTCAGCCGTACCAGTGGCTCGGCTTCGGAATCGGCTACGCCGCGCCGGTCGCGGAGGCCGAGTATGTGGCGCAACTGCACTTCGGCTCGCGCCTCTACAACATCTTCGACTCGGGCGGCTATCTGCTGTGGCGGCTCTACCCGCAGTACCGCGTCATGGTCGACTCACGGTCCTTTCCCTACCTCTCCTGGTTCGCGGACCAGTACCGCTTCACCTCTGGTGCCGACCATGCCGGATTCCTTGCGCGCTATCCGGCGGACGTCGCCGTCATCGACCTCGCGAAGCACGACGCCTGGGGCGAATTCATGCGCGATGCCGGCTGGCGCCTGGCGTACTACGGCCCGACGGCGGCCGTGTTCGTGCCCGCCGATCACACGCGCGACCTACCGGCGACGCCTGCGGATCCGGCCCGCTTCGATTCCCTGCGCAACGCGCGCGTTGCGCTGGCCGTATTCGATTTCGCGACCTTTGTCGGTGACTTCTCCGTGGCCTGGCGGACGCTCGATCACATCGAGCGCGACCTTGCCGGACAGGCGGACCCGGCGCGGCTGCTGCTCGCGCGGGAGTATCGGCTGGCTTACGGGGCCATGCGCGACCACCAGTACGCTGCCGCGCTCGATCACCTGAAGCGCGCCCTGGCCGATCGGCGCATCGACCGCGCGCGGGAAACCCACCCTTCGCCACGACCTCCGGTCTGCGACCGCGACCGCATATTGCTGACGTTCTTACTCGCGATGCAGCGGCTCGAGCAGAGCGGACGGACGGATGAGGCCGGCCCGATTGTGACCTCGATCGACCAGCTTGCGGCGGGCAGGGCGGCTCTATAAAGGAGACACGGTCGTGAAGCAGTTCGCGAAAGCCAAGCAGACGCGAGTCGTCAAGACGTGGCACTCGCGCCGGCGCCTCGCGCCGGAGCAGCCATTCGAGCGCGACCTCGCGCGCCACCTCGTCCGACTGGTCGGCGCGCACGCTCTGGCGGAGCTGTACGCGCGTTACGCGCACGGCGAGGCTGCGTACGACGCGCTGATGCGCCGCATCGTGATGCTCGCGCTGCTGCGAAGACTTGGCCGGGCAGTGGAATTCAGGCCGGGCGTGCGCGTGCGCCACCCGGAGACCTTTTCAATCGGTGACGGCGTCCACATCGGCGACGACACGCTGCTTGCCGGACGCGTCGGCGGGCGCTGTGTGATCGGTCGCCGCGCGTGGATCGGGCCGCATTGCTTCATCGACGCACGTGACCTCCGGATCGGCGAGGAGGCCGGCCTAGCACCCGGCGTGCGCATCATCGGTTCGCTCCATACGAGCGAACCGGTGGGCGTGCCGATCATCCGCACGCCGCTCTGGATCGCGCCAGTGCGCATCGGTCGCGGCGCGGTCGTTGGCAGCGGCGCAGTGATCCTGCCGGGCGTCACGATCGGGCAGCACGCCTGGGTCGGCGCCGGAGCAGTAGTGACCCGTGATGTGCCGCCGTATGCGATCGTAGCCGGCGTCCCGGCGAAGAAGCTGCGCGACCGGCGCAAACGCCGGCCGCGCGGGCGCTGAGCTGTGCGCGTGGCGCGTGAGTTCTTCTGCTAGTGACCTGAGTCCCGATTTTGAGGTCAGTCTAGAGCTGGACTAAAGTCGCAGTCGAAGTCCTCCAGAAGGCGGGTGTCCTGCTCGACTTCATCCGACGCGGAAAGCCTGTCGAAAACGGCTTTATCGAATCCTTCAACGGCAAGCTGCGCGATGAATGTCTGAACGCGAACCAGTTCTTGTCGATCGAGGATGCGAAGTGCAAGATCGAAGCTTGGCGGACGGATTACAACCATCACCGACCGCACAGCGCGCTGGGCAACAGGAGCCCGACAGAGCACCTGGAGGGGCAACGAAGGGGACGACTGCGCTGCGTTTTTTCCAGCAATGATCCGACCTAAATCGGGACCAATCTCACTGGTGAGCGGACTCAACTACCGTTCCGGACTAAACTCGGGTTTCACGTCGATGGGAGCAAACACCTATGCCCACTACAAAACTTTGGACGAGCGTCGGCTCTGCTGGGACAGTGAACCCGCCCGATGCTGGGAAGGTGGTGCTCGCTGGGTCGCTTGTTCAATTGGGCGGCCTAGGCGGTGTGATTAACCCATCGCCTGGGGCTGCGGTTCGTCGGAGCATCGGCCCCGGCCAGGGTCCCGAGTCGCAAGCGACCATCCGATATAACGTTACGGCGGTTGATGGAGTCTTCAATCCAGACATGACCCTCGGTCTTTCTGTGGGTCTTGGAGTAGTTTGCCGCAGAGGTAGCGGACAGGTCGCAGCGCGGCTCGTGCAGGTATCAATCCCGGCGCTGGAGGCCAGACCCAACAGCGTGATGGAGACTACCCTGGTTGAGTTTCAGAGCGAGCAACCCAACCCGAATGCGTTCGCTTGGGAAGACAGCCTCGGCAGTTTTAGCGGCCTCTTCGATTTCACGGCAAATGCATACTATGTCGAGGTCGTACTGACCACGTCCGGGGATATCGTGGCTGAGCTTCCACCAGCGGTTTCAATCGTACAAGTGATTTACGGGACCGGCTGACGATGATGCATGGCTGACCGCCTAGTGCGGAGTCCTTGGTATCTCCCGTGGTCTCGCCTTGGCGACCGCCATCAGACGGTCGCCCTCGGATTTGGTCGAAGGCCACTCCCTAAGACGGGTGATCCCTGCACGCAGACGGCAGTGACGGCCATAGGCAGTCAGGCCTCCCGCCTCAGCAGTCCTATGAAGCCGCCATTCCCGCGTGCCCTCGACCATTCTTGAATCTGCGAACCCGCGGCGATCCAGCGTACCGGCTGCGCTACATCCGAATGAAACTTCCCCGAAGCATCACTGTCCCTAGAAACATCGTCCCGCTCCTAAACAAAGAGCCCAAAACGAACATGCGCCGAGACGTTGTTTCACGCCTTCTCGTACCCACCTTCGCACTTCGCGCAATCCTGGCCGCTCTGGCAGCCGCCCTGCTGCTTTCCATCAGTGACATCGTCCTTGCCCAGGCGGCGTCGGGCATGGCGGAGGACCAGAGGATATTGCCCTACGTCAAGCCGGGTCAGCTGGTCGATATCGGCGGCCGGCGTATCAACGTGCAATGTGCAGGTGCTGGCACGCCTACGGTCATTCTGATGGCTGGCATATTCAGCTGGTCGGTGGTCTGGTACAAAACCCAGCCCGTAATCGCGCAACAAACGCGGGTTTGCGCTTTCGACCGAGCCGCGTATGGGTTCAGCGATCCGGCGCCCCAGCCGCAAATCATCTCCGAAGTAGTTGAGGATCTTCACAAGGCGCTCCATACCGGGTCCATACCGGGACCGTATGTGCTGGTGGGGCACTCGTTAGGCGGCGTGGAGGCGCGGGTTTATGCGCAGCGTTGGCCGGAGGAGGTCGCGGGCATGGTCCTCGTCGATACCAGCCCGGCCGGAGAGGGGCTCATCGACGAAAATCAACCGGATTTCGATGAGGCGGCCGGGCGAGAACGCTACGCGCCCTACATGCTGCATTGCGCTTTCTTGGCGATGCATGGACTCTTCGAGCCATCCAGCTCGGAATTCAAGGACTGCTCAGCTACGTTGCCGAGCGACACGCCCGCCGCGTTCAGAAAGATCTGGCCTCAGTTCTTCACTGCCTACTATTTCGCCGACAAGGTCTCCCTCATGTCGTCGCTGTACACACACCGATACGACAGCGCCGACCACCACCGCCTTGGAGCAATGCCCCTGGTCGTGCTGTCGATTGAGCACCCTTGGGATATCCGCACGCCTGCCGGCGCACGGCTCTCCCGATCCTACGGCAAGATCTGGAACGCTCTGCATGCAGACCTGGCGCGCCTCTCCTCGCGTGGCGTACACCGGATCATCAAGAACTCAGGCCACGAGATTCAGTTGGACCAACCGCAGGCAGTCATCGACGCTGTAGACGAAGTGCTTCGCCAGCTTCACTGTCTCGTACTTGGGACACTTAGCTATGGCGGCGTGATATCGATGGGTTTGCTCGAGGCTCCCCCGCGCTTCGCAGAGCGCAACTTTTCGCCCGAAGATTCTCTCGCTCGCGGTCATAACCACGTTGCTATCGTCGTGCCCGCCGCGCTTCGCCCCGCACATGTCCCGCTTGCCCCAAACTGCGGGTCCCTCGCCCCGAGGCCTGACTACAATCGGCCATGGCCATCGCGCATCACGTAGGCCCTGCCGTTGCCCGCGTCCGATCCGACCTGGCGTATTGGCCTGCGGGGCTGTTTTGGCTGTGGGGATTGTTCTGGCTATTGATGATCACCACGGCCGTGCAGGACGCGCTGCGTAACCCCGGAATCAGCTGGTGGGAACCGATCTTGTGGGAGGGGACCTCCGCGCTGGCCGCCACCTGCTGGATGCTCATTGCGGCGCGCGCGCGCGAATACTACGCGCAATACCTCGACCGGCCGCTGACCTGGTTCGGCTATCACGTGCGCTGGCTGCCGCTGGTCGTTCCCACCTTCATTGCAGCGGTGTACTCCGTGCGTCATGGGGTCTACGAGCTGGTCGGTCGCCCCTACCACCATCCGCCCTGGTTATGGGTCCTCGTGAACGAGACCCTCAAGCTCACGCTGTTCGCGGGGCTGTGGCTCGGAATTCTGTTTGGATTCGATTCCTATGCGCAGTCCCGGTTGCATCGACAGCGCCTGCTGGAGTTGCAGAAGGCCCTAACTGAGGCCGAGCTCGCGCGGCTCAAGTCGCAGCTGCGGCCTCACTTCTTCTTCAACGTGCTTAACACTATCTCGGCCCTGATGCACGTGGATGTGGCGCGGGCAGACCGCCTAGTGGCAGGACTGGGTGATTTGCTGCACATCGCGCTGCGCTCGGGTGAGCAAGAGATGACGCCGCTGCGAGAGGAGTTGCGGTCTCTCGAGCTGTACGTGCAGATCATGCAGGAGCGCTTCAGGGATCGTGTGACGCTCAACTGGCGTGTGGATCCTGGCATCCTCGAAACGCCCGTACCCTCGCTGCTGCTGCAGCCCTTACTGGAGAACGCGTACAGGCACGGCGTCGAGCGCAGTACGCTCCCAGTGCGGATCGATGTGACCGCTGGGCGGGAAGGGAATTCGCTCAGCCTGGCCGTAAGCAATACGGGCTCGGAGCTCTTATCGGATTACCGCGAGGGCGTGGGACTCCAAAACTGCCGTGAGCGGCTGCGCATCATCTATGGCGAAGCGGCGGCCCTGCAAGTCCGAGACGAGGGCGGCGCGGTCGCGGCGCGAGTCTCGATCCCGTTGACGGGCGGTGCGACATGATCCGCGTCCTGATTGCGGACGATGAAGCTCCGGCCCGCGAGAAGCTCGCGCGCTGGGTCGCGGAACAACCAGGCATGGTGGTAGGTGGATTCGCCGAAGACGGCCTGATGGCGGCCCAGCACATCGAGCAACTCCGTCCCGAGGTAGCGTTCCTCGACGTTCAGATGCCCGGATTGAGCGGTCTGGAAGTAGCCGCGCAGCTCGAGGAGTCGAGCGCGCCGCTGATCGTGTTCGTGACCGCCTTCGACGAGCATGCCGTGAAGGCATTCGAACTCAATGCGGTCGACTATCTGCTCAAACCGTACGACAAGGACCGGCTGCTGCGGGCACTGCAGCGGGTGCGGGAACGGTTGAGTACCGGTGAATCGCGCACGGCGCCTGTAGCTATAGCACGATCACAAACGGCTTCCAGCGAGCGCTTACTCGTGCCAGATGGGGAACGGCTGCAGCTGATAGACAGCACCGCGATCGAATGGCTGGAAGCGGATGACAACTACGTTCATGTTCACACCGCGGCGAGCCGCTATCTGCTGCGACGGACGCTGCAGGACCTGCTTATGCAACTGGGCGAGCAGCGCTTTGTGCGCATCCATAAATCGGCCGCAGTCAACCTCAGCGCGATCGCATCGCTCACGCCGCTTTTCAAGGGCGACTACGAAGTTGAGCTGCGCAATGGCCGCGCTCTGCGCCTCAGCCGGCGCTATCGGGACGCTCTGTTCGCCCGCATGGGGCGGTGACGCCCGACTGACCCCGGCCTGATCTCCGCTCACCCCAAATCCACTGCGGCTCAAGCAATGCCCGCGCAAACTTGCTCACACCATGAACGTGACGCGAGTGGTCAAGTTTCGCCCCGATTTCTCTGAGATGGGATCTAACCATCGAGGTCCACGATGAATAGACGGGATCTTTTGCGGACGGCGGCCGCCGTTCCCTTTTGGGGGTTGATGTCAGAGACGAGTCTGTCGGCTGCGGCAGTTAACAACGCGAGACTCGGCCCGCGCGTGCGCCCGGCAGATCCTGGCTGGCCTTCCGTCGCTGATTGGGATCGGCTCAAGGCAGCGGTAGACGGGCACTTGCTCAAGCCCGAGTCGCCGTTCGCGCGCTGCTCGGTCGCATTGCCGGACGACACCTGCACGGACGCGATCAAACAAGTCCGGAACCCCTACTTCCTGGGCGACAACCCCGCACTCACCCAGAGCAGCGGCTGGGCCGATGCCTGGAGCTCGCAACCGAGCGTCTATGCGGTCGCCGCGAGAATCACGGACCATGTCGTCGCGGCAGTGAATTTCGCCCGCGAGCACAACCTGCGGCTTGTGGTAAAAGGCGGCGCCCACAGCTATCAGGGCACCTCCTGCGCTCCCGACTCACTGCTCATCTGGACCCGACATATGAACAGCGCGACTCTGCATGATGCTTTCGTGGCGCAGGGCTGCGCCGGCAGGGAATCTCCTCAACCGGCGGTAACTGTCGGTTCCGGTGCGATGTGGAGGGATGCGTATACCGCCGTCACTACAGAGGGCGCACGATATGTGCAAGGCGGGGGCTGCCAGACAGTCGGTGTCGCCGGCTTGGTCCAAAGCGGGGGGTTCGGCAGCTGGTCTAAATGCTACGGAACCGCGGCCGGTGGTTTGCTCGAGGCGGAAGTCGTAACCGCCGACGGTCTGGTGCGAATCGCAAACCCTTGCATGCACCCTGACCTCTTCTGGGCGATCAAAGGTGGGGGCGGTGGCACGTTTGGAGTGCTGACGCGCCTGACCTTGCGTACCCGCGAACTGCCGCAGTGGTTTGGCGCCGTGAGCGCCATGATCAAGCCGGCCTCTGATGCCGCCTACCGCGCTTTGACCGCCAAGGCTCTGAGCTTCTATCGCACCGATCTCATGAACCCGCACTGGGGCGAGAAAATGATCTTCGGCGGCGAGCACTTCGAGGTCTCGATGCTGTTCCAGGGACTCACGCAGGAGCAGGCGCGGATCACGTGGACGCCATTCTTCGACTGGGTACGCGCGCACTCGGAATACTCCTTCGTTGACGAACCACGCGTGCTGAGCGTGCCAGGCCGCCAGCTCTGGAATCCCGAATACATGAGGCACGTGCCCGGCTCGATTCTGCTTGATCAGCGGCCCGGTGCTCCGTCGAACCGCGCCTACTGGGCGGAAAATCGCGAGGAGGCCGGGCAGTTCCTCCACGGCTACAAGACGGCATGGCTTCCCGCGGCGCTGCTCGACCCGGGACATCTGCCCGCCCTCGTCGACGCGGTCTTCGCTACGACGCGGCACTGGAGTGTGGCATTTCATTTCAACAAAGGGCTCGCCGGAGCACCCCTGGAGGAAATTGCCGCGGCGCGAAACACCGCGCTGAATCCGGCGGCGCTCGATGCTTTCGCCTGCGCCTTCATCGCTGGCGAAGGACCGCCGGCGTTCGCGGACATGCCAGGAAGCGGGCCCGATATGACCCAGGCGCGGAACGACGCCCGGCGCATCGGCCTGGCGATGGACGAGTTATTGAAGGTGGCGCCAGGCGCAGGCTCTTACGTGTCAGAAAGCGACTACTTTCAGGCGGACTGGCAGCAAGCCTTCTGGGGTCCGAACTATCCACGTCTTGTGGCCACCAAGCGCAAGTACGACCCGGATGGGTTGTTTTTCGTACATCACGGAGTCGGCAGCGAGGCATGGAGTGCGGACGGATTCACCCGAGTGTGACATCGGGCGGTCGGTTCAAACCGCGGGCGAATGACAGATAAAGGGTCGGAAGCGGGCCGCCGCGCTGGGACCATTTTTTTGGGACAATCAGACCCCGCAGGGGCAAAACTGCCAGATTTTAGGTGAAAGGATCTATTACCGTTACGCCCGTGGGCTCGTAGTGATTGGTATTTCGGGTAACCACGGCAAGATCGTAGATCAGCGCTGTAGCTGCGATCTGCTTGTCCAAGGGGTTCTCAGGATGAGGCACCCGCAGTCTTCCCCAAATCTGGGCGGTCTCTTGATCGAACGGCAGGATGGCATCGGCATAGTCAACGGTTAGACGATCGAGCCAGCGCTCAAGACGTGCCGATTGAGCAGAATCGCCGCGGTGCCGGATTATTTCGACGCCTTGCCGAAGCTCGCCAATCGTAATGGCGGATAAAAAAAGGGCAATGTTGTTCCGACTGGCGTTGTCAAAGAACTCGCGGACGCCGGCGTTGGCTTTGTCGCCCTTTCGCGCCTCGCTGATCACATCGGTATCCACCAGATACACAGTCACCCTCGGCTATCCACTTGCTCTCTGGAAAAGTCTTTGTCGCGGCCAACATTAGGCACGGCAGCCAGGACATCAGCCAGAGCCCGTCGCCGGGGACCTCGAAGCGCAGACTGAAGAATCTCGCGATGCTCCTGCTCGGCACTGCGATTGTGCTTTGCAGCGCGTTGCTTAAGCGCTTTAACCAACTCGTCTGTCAACTTGCGAACCATGAGCTGCGCCACAGATCCGCTCCTATTGTCCTGAATGCTAGCAATGATAGCGCTCCTGGGTTCAAGATGCAAGCAGTGCTAGCACATTACGTTGCTGTTAATGAGGTGTCATTGGCGCGCCCGGAGCGCGTTCTTGGCGTAGGTCGCCGTTACGTAGTCGATATATTCGTAGTAGCCGATTAGCGAGCCCGGATCGGCGTTTGCGACCACCGCGGCGGCGAATCGCTCGGGGGCCTCGGTAATGGCTTTTGAGACATAGAAACCCGTCCGACTGTAACCGGATATGCCGACTTTCGTGGGATCTATCAAACCTTCGCGGGCGAGTTGATCAATCGCGGCGACATAGACGTCGGTACCGCTCACGGTGGGCTCGCGCCAGGTTCCGTCAGCGTCAGTGTGCGGCTCCCTTACCTGCAGGACCAGCATGCCCCTGCAAGCCAGCGCTCGGCCTGCGGTACGGTCTAAGACTAATCCCTATATCAATCCGATTGTTCGGTTTATTGATTCGCAAACTGGAAGTACCCTGATTCTCGTCTACTTCGATAGACCATGTCGATTGTCGGGGACTGTTGCAACGAAGATCCCATCAACTCGCGAGAAGTATGCCGTCGACTATGATGTTAGTCTCGACTCTGCCGGCTGGGTATGGCTGACAGAAAAGGGAGTCGAATCCCGGCATTTTGTGGCTACGCGTGCAATTAGACCCTATCCGCTTTTGATCATTGGCCCCTTCAGGTGCTGGCTGATGGCTCGATCGTGGAAATGAAGATCTGGGAAGTACCGGAATCCGTGCCCGGGAGAGTAGCCCTACACCTTCAGTACGCCGGAGCAGCTGCTCGAGGATTTCCTGGCGGATGTGCGCCGCCTACGAGGTGAGTGATGAGCAAGCGAGTCAAAGTTCACGTTGGCACGGTAAAGGACATGGGCCAGCGCTTCGTGAGTGC
>DATNKO010000067.1:0-44657 GCA_035603345.1 Steroidobacteraceae bacterium
GTTAGGGGCTTCCGCTCGTCCCCGATCGCATTTACGGCGAGCATGTATTTGTAGCTCGGGTCGCTGTCCCACCGCCCCAGAGCCTTCGGCCAATTCGCTTCAATGCCGCGGCGTACTTCGTCGTTGAAATGCCCGCGTTCCAGCAACATGACGCAATGGTCAGCGTCCGGATTACGGGGGCTCATGCTGCCGCCTTCGTGGCTGTGGTCCGCAGCTCGTCGAGGTAATCAGCCCATGCCTGCATCATTTTCCGGCGCTCAGGCATGAGCGACGCACGGTTGTAGGCGCCCCGACTTTCATCCCGCTCCCGGTGAGCGAGCTGCAGTTCTATTGCATCGGGACGCCAGTCGCCGGACTCGTTGAGCAGAGTGGAAGCGGTCGAGCGGAAGCCATGTGCGCTCGCCTGCCCCTTCGTGTAGCCGAGCACGCGGAGCGCCGCGTTCAGCGTGTTGTTACTGATCGGCCGGCTCGCGTTGCGCACTTGCGGAAACACAAAGCCATCGGGGCCCGTGAGTGGCTGCAGCGCGCGCAGCACGGCGACCGCCTGCCGCGAGAGCGGCACCACGTGGTGCTCGCGCATCTTCATTCGCTCGGCGGGAATGCGCCATTCGGCATTGACCAGGTCGAACTCGGACCAGGTGGCGAGCCTAAGCTCGCCGGGCCTGACAAACACGAGCGCCTGAAACTGTAGCGCGCAGCGCACGGTGAAGCCGCCCGGGTAGGTATCCAGCGCCCGCAGCAGCATGCCGAATTGCGCCGGGTCCGTGATCGCGGAATGGTGCTGCACCTTGTGTTTTGGCAGCACATCGGCTCCGCGGAGGTCCGTCACCGGGTTCACCTTCACCATCTTCCATTTTTTCGCGTAGCGGAAGATCGCGTCCACTTCGGCCCGAGCGCGGTACGCGGTATCGAGCAATCCGCGGCCAGAGATCCGCTTGATGCACGCCAGGACGTCATCGTCCGTGACCTGGGCGACGTGCTTCTTTCCGAGCCACGGGATGAAGTGGACCTCCTGGCGCCGCTTCACGCGCTCGATGTGATCTTCGGTCCACTTGCGGAACTTCGATGTGTGCCCGAGCCACTCGAGCGCGACGGCCTCGTAGGACTGATCGCGCGCATCGCGCTCCTGTGCCTTCTGCTCCTGGCGAGCGACCGAAGGATTCGTGCCCTGCTTCACCAGCGTGCGCACGTCGTCGCGCCGCTCTCGAGCCGCGGCCAGGCTGATTTCCGGATAGGTGCCGAGCGAGAGTAGCTGCTCCCTGCCCTGCCAGTAGTACCGCACGCGCCACCAGCGCCCGCCTTTGGGCGTGACGATCAGGAACAGGCCGTCCTCGTCGTAGAGTTTGTAGGGTTTCGCGCGCGGTTTTGCAGCGCGGATCTTCGTGTCTTTTAGATTCATGGCGTCCGGGGTAACTCCATTTAGCGGTAACTCTGAGGCGACTCGGCTTTGATTCGCCACTTACCGCGGAATGTTACCCCGGCTTGACCATGGATGTCCACGAACGCACGCGAACCTCAGCGAAGCACGTGGAGCTGCGTTTTCAGGTGGTTAGGCGAACTTGGGCGAGGTCTGCGAAGAGCGGCGAAAGTTCGAATTGAGGCTAGGGTCGGAATCGAACCGGCGTAGACGGCTTTGCAGGCCGCTGCATGACCACTCTGCCACCTAGCCACAAGGTGAGCCGCGCCCCGCGGGGAATTCCGAAACCCCATACCCAAAAACCCCGCAAGGCTCCTCACCAGCGGGGCGTGCGCTGCTGTCGCGGTGGCGAAAGCGTAGCAAAAAGATAACAATGCGTCGATTGCCTGCGCCCGGCGCGCGCGGCAACTCCTGTCGAACAAAGAGCAGTGAGCCGATAACAAAGGAGCAAGGAATGTCTGCAGCAAATGCGGTGCCAGCGTCCCTACCCGGCCTTCTCGACAAGCAACGCTACGTCGCCGCGCCGGGCTTCAGCCGCTGGCTGATACCGCCCTGCGCGCTCGCGATCCACCTGTGCATCGGCATGGCCTACGGCTTCAGCGTCTTCTGGCTGCCGATGAGCAAGCTGATCCCGGGTGCGCCGGTTTGCTCGCAGGGGTTTGCGAACGAGCTCTTCGCCACCGGCTGCAATTGGTCGGTTGCGAACGTCACGCACACCTTTGAGATCTTCATCGCGATGCTGGGCATCTCGGCGGCCATCTGGGGCGGATGGCTCGAGCACGCCGGCCCGCGCAAATCCGGCCTGATCGCAGCCCTGTGCTGGGGCGGGGGGCTGATCATCGGCGGCTACGGGGTGGTGATCCACCAGCTGTGGCTGGTGTTCCTCGCCTGCGGCTTCCTCGGGGGAATCGGCCAGGGCCTCGGCTACATCACTCCGGTGTCGACCTTGATCAAGTGGTTCCCGGATCGCCGCGGCATGGCCACCGGCTTTGCCATCATGGGCTACGGCGGTGGCGCAATGATCGGCTCACCGCTGGCGGTGTGGCTGATGGGCCACTTCAAGCACGACGGTATCTCCGGGGTCGCACCGGCGCTGATGATCATGGGTGTCATCTATTTCGTGGCCATGAGTCTCGGCGCGTTCGGATTCCGTGTGCCGCCGGCCGGCTGGCAGCCTTCCGGCTGGACGCCGCCGGCGCAAGCGGCGGGTGGCATGATCACGGGCCGTCACGTGCATCTCAACATGGCGTGGCGGACCCCGCAGTTCTGGCTCGTCTGGGGAGTGCTGTGCCTCAACGTCACTGCGGGCATCGCCGTGATCGCCATGGCAAGCCCGATGCTCCAGGAGGTGTTCGGCGCGCGACTGCTCGGCTTGCCCGCGAGCACGACCCTCACCGACGTGCAGCGCGCCGCGATCGTAGCGTCGGCCGCGGGTCTCGTGGGGCTCATCAGCCTCTTCAACAGCCTGGGCCGGATCTTCTGGGCGTCGGCTTCGGACTTCCTCGGGCGCAAGCCGACCTACTTTATTTTCTTCGCCCTGGGGATGGTCCTCTACGCGCTGCTGCCGACCTGGGGACATCTGGGACTCGCGGGACTGTTCGTGGCCTCGGTGTGCATCATCCTCACGATGTACGGCGGCGGCTTCGCGACCGTGCCGGCCTACCTGGCGGACCTCTTCGGCACGCAGATGGTTGGTGCGATTCACGGGCGGCTGATTACCGCCTGGTCGGTGGCCGGCGTCGTGGGCCCGGCGCTGATCGCGAGGCTGCGCGAGGTGCAGCTGGCGAGCGGCATGGCGAAGAGTCTGGTCTACGACCGCACGCTCTACATCATGGCCGTACTGCTGCTCGCGGGCTTCGTGTGCAACCTGCTCATCCGCCCGGTGAACCCCCGGTACTTCATGAGCGAGGAGCAACTCGCGCGTGAGCGCTCGCTCCAGAGCGAGGTGCGCGCCGCGGCGGCCTCGAGCGCGGCACAGAGCAGCGGCGCCGGTGGCGCCTACGTTGCGCTCGCGTGGATCGCAGTCGGGATCCCGTTCCTGATCGGCGTTTACATCGCGCTGGAGAAGGCCGCGGCGCTCTTCTGATTCAGTCTCCGGTGGGAACAACGCCGGCGTTCTCAACCATCAGAATCACGCATTTCTGAGGCGCCCGCGTCCGGTGCACGATTCCCTTCGGCACGACAAACCCCTGCTGAGGGCCAAGAGTCACACTGCGATCCTCGAGATCGACAATGAACTCGCCGTCAAGACAGAAGAAGAACTCATCATCGTTGTCGTGTTTGTGCCAGTGATACTCCCCCTGCATAACTCCGAGGCGAACAACCGATTCATTCACCCGGCACAGGGTCTGGTTGTACCACCGGTCCTCCACTGATTCGACCAGGCCCGGTACATCCACCTTGGCTAGGTGCGGAAACAGGATGTTCAGATGGGTTACGTAGGGGTACGGGGCGTCGCTGGCTTGTGTTTGCTCAGTCATGTGCTCCGGCTCCTTCGGATCACCGATAAGCCACTGGACGGCCTTGGAAAAGGATGGAGCGGGAAACGAGACTCGAACTCGCGACCCCGACCTTGGCAAGGTCGTGCTCTACCAACTGAGCTATTCCCGCGCTTGGCTTCTGGGCAACGCCCCGAATTCTATCATGTTTTCTGATGGCGCAGATCCGGCCACGCTGCCCGTAGGTACACGGCCATGGACACCAGCGTCGCGAGCGCAGCCACCATCGTCAGCCACACGCCGATGCGATAGATGGGCAGGCCCGCGAGATTGTGCCGGTAAAGCATCATCGACAGTCCCGCGATCTGCAGGATGGTTTTGTACTTGCCGAGCTGCGAAACCGCCACCTTACGGCGCTGGCCGATCTCCGCCATCCATTCGCGCAGCGCCGAGATGGTGATCTCGCGGCTGATGATGACCGCGGCCGTCAGCACGATGAGTGTGTGGGGGTCGCGGCTCACCAGCAGCACGAGCGCCACCGCGACGATCAGCTTGTCGGCCACCGGATCGAGAAACGCCCCCAGCCTCGAAGTCTGCTGCCAGCGCCGGGCAAAATAGCCGTCGAGGGAATCGGTGATGCCCGCGGCCGCGAACAGCAGCCCCGCCGCCGGGTCGGCCCACGGCGCATGCATGTAGAACAGCCCCACGATGAGCGGCACGGCGCAGATGCGCAGCCATGTCAGCGTGTTGGGCAGATTCCAGGGCATGCGCTCCTCCCCTACGAGCCTGGGTGGAGGTGATCATAAAGAGTTCGCGCCAGCCTCGCGCCGATTCCCGTTACCTGGGTGAAATCGGCTACGCCCGCGCGCATCACGCCCTGCAGCCCGCCGAAGTGCCTGAGCAGTGCGCGGCGTTTGGCGGGACCCAGTCCCGGAATCACCTCCAGCACCGACTCGTTGTAGCGCCGCGCCCGACGGCGCCGGTGTCCCTCGATGGCGAAGCGATGCGCCTCGTCGCGGATGCGCTGAATCAGACGCGCGGCGGGCGAATGCGCCGGCGGCACCACCGGGGTGGGTACCCCGTAGACGAACAGCCGCTCCTGCCCGGGTCTGCGATCCGGCCCCTTGGCCACCCCGACGAGTGTCAGATCGCCGTATCCCAGCTCGGCGAGCGCCGCGTGCACCTCGCCGATCTGTCCGAGACCGCCGTCGATCAGCAGCACGTCGGGCGCGGGCACCTCTCCCTCGCGCACGTGGCGGTAGCGGCGTGTCAGCGCCTGGTGCAGCGCCGCGTAGTCGTCCCCGGGCGTCACGCCGCTGATGTTGAAGCGGCGATACTCCTTTTTAAGCGGACCGTCGGGCCCGAACACGACGCACGAGGCGACCGTGCCCTCTCCGGCCGTGTGGCTGATGTCGAAGCATTCGAGCCGTGCGGGCGGCTCGGGCAGGTCGAGCTCGTGGGCGAGGTCCGCGAGCATCTCCCCGAGCCCGGCGCGCTGCGCCAGCCGCATGCGCAGCGCCTGCACCGCGTTGTCGCGCGTCAGCTCAACCCAGCGTGCCGCGAGGCCGCGCACCGGCGCGCGTACCTGCAGCGCATGTCCCGCGCGGCTGGCGAGCGCCTCGGCGAGCGGCGCGGCGTCCCTGAGCCGCGTGCCCAGCAGCACCTCCGGCGGCGGATCGGTGCCCGCGTAGTACTGCATGATGAAGGACGCGAGCGCTTCCTCCGGCTCGGCGAGCGGCGCGCGCGGGAAGTGGCTGGTGGTGCCGAGGTTGCGACCGCCGCGCACCAGCATCACGGCCACCGCGTACTCGCCGGCCTCGCCCGTGATGGCAAACACGTCCGCGTCGCGCTCGCCCTCCTCCAGCACCACCTGCTGGGCCTGCAGGCGCTGCAGCGCCGCCAGTTGGTCGCGGATCTGCGCCGCGCGCTCGAATTCGAGCCGCGCTGCGGCGGCCTCCATGCGCGCCTGCAGCTCCGCGCGCACTTCGTCGTTGCGGCCCTCGAGCACCTTGACCGCTGCGGCGACGTCCTGGCCGTAGGCTTCCCGGCCGATGAGGCCGACGCACGGCGCCGTGCAGCGCCCGATCTGGTGCTGCAGGCACGGACGGCTGCGGTTGGCGAAGAAGCTGTCACTGCAGTTGCGGATGCGAAACAGCTTCTGCAGCTGGTTCAGAGTGTCGCGCACCGCACCGGCGCTCGGGAACGGCCCGAAGTAGCGCGTCCCGGCGCTGCGCGCCCCGCGGTAAAAGAGCAGGCGCGGAAACTCGTGCTGTGCGTCGAGCTTGATGTAGGGGAAGCTCTTGTCGTCGCGCAGCACGACGTTGAAACGCGGCTTGTGGGCCTTGATGAGGTTGTACTCGAGCAGCAGCGCCTCGGTCTCTGAGTTGGTGACGGTGACCTCGATGGCGGTGATCTGCTGCACCAGGGCCTGGACCTTGGGATTGACGTTGCTCGCGGCGAAGTAGCTGCCGACGCGATCCTTGAGGTTGCGTGCCTTGCCGATGTACAGCAGCTCGTGCCCGGCACCGAACATGCGATACACGCCCGGGCGCTTCGGCAGCGATGCGATGTATTCCTTCGGCTCGAACACTCAGGCGCATTCCTCAGGCGAGCGCCAGGCCAGCGAGCCCGCAGGCCTGGCCCACCACGGCGCGAAACATAGCCGGCGTCAGCCGCCGGGTCGAGGTGTTGTAGCGGCTGCAATGATACGAGTCGACGAGGTGCTGCTTCCCAAGCGCGTGCACGCGCGCGTGCGCGAACGGGTACCGCGCCCGCGGCAGCCCGAGCGCCATGAGCAGCGCGTCGTGCGCGATGCGTCCGAGCGCCAGGTACACCCGCACGCCGCTCAGCCCCTCGAGCTCCTGCGCAAGAAAGCGGTTGCAGCTGCGGATCTCCTGCGGCAGTGGCCGGTTCTGCGGCGGCACGCACTTCACGGCGTTGACGATGCGCGCCCCGCGCAGCACCAGTGCGTCGTCGACCGCCTCCGAGACCGGCAGGCTCGCCAGCCCGAACGCATGCAGCGTCTCATAAAGGAGGATGCCCGCATGATCGCCGGTGAACGGCCGGCCGGTCCGGTTCGCGCCATGCATCCCGGGGGCAAGTCCCACGATCACGAGGCGCGGTGCAGCTGCGCCGAACGACGGCACCGGGCGCGCCCAGTAGTCCGCGTACTGCTTGCGCGTCTGCGCCAGGTAGCGCGCCAGTCGCGGACAGCGCCTGCAGTCGGGATCGTAGACGCCGATCGGCGGGCGTTCAGCCATCCAATTGCACGGGCGTGCTACGTGCGCGGCGCCGGGCGCCGGCTGCGGCTGTGCTCGGCGATCAGCATGGCGAGCTCGAGCGCCTGCTCGTGATTCAGACGCGGATCGACGCTCGAGCGGTAGGCACGCTGCAGGTCCTGGTCGGTGAGACCGCGGGCCCCGCCAGTGCATTCGGTGACGTCGTCGCCGGTCAGCTCGATGTGCACGCCGCCCAGATACGAGCCCAGCTCCGCGTGGATGCGGAACGCCAGCTCGACTTCCTTCAGGATGTTCTCGAAGCGGCGCGTCTTCAGCCCCCCGGTGGTGGTCTCGGTGTTGCCATGCATCGGGTCGCAGACCCACAGCACGGTCTGGCCGGTCTGGCGCACCGCCTCGATGGCTTTCGGAAGCGCTGCCGCCACATCCTTCGCCCCGAAGCGGTGGATCAGCGTCAGCCGGCCCGGCTGGCTCTGCGGGTTGAGCGCCGTGACGAGCCCCTGCAGCCATGCGCCGTCGGTAGCGGGGCCCACCTTCACGGCGATGGGATTGGCGATGCCGCGGAAGTGCTCGACGTGCGCGCCGTCGAGTCCGGCGGTGCGCATGCCGATCCACGGCATGTGGGTCGAGAGGTTGTACCAGCGGTTCTGGCGCGGAATGAAGCGGGTCTGTGCCTGCTCGTAGTGCAGATGCAGGCCCTCGTGGCTCGAATAGAACTCGACCAGCGTCGCCTCGTGTACCTGCCGCCCGCTGATGCCCTCGAAGAAATCGAGGGCATCGCCGATCGAGTGCACGATGCGCTGGTAGGCGTCCTTGAGCGGCGCGTGGTGCACGAACCCCAGGTCCCAGTACTCCGGGTGATGCAGGTCGGCGAATCCGCCCTCGACCAGCGCGCGCACGAAATTCAGGGTGAGCGCTGCGCGCTCGTAGCCGCGCAGCAGGAGCTCAGGATCGGCGGCCCGCGCCTCGGGCGTGAACTCCGGCCGGTTCACCAGATCGCCGCGGTAGCTCGGCAGCGTCACTCCGTTGCGCGTCTCGGTGTCGGTCGAGCGCGGCTTGGCGTATTGCCCGGCCATGCGCCCGACGCGGATGATCGGCTTCTTCAGCCCGTGCAGCAGCACCAGGCTCATCTGCAGCAGGATCTTGAGCTTCTTCGCGATGGTGTCCGATTCGCAGTCCGCGAACGCCTCCGCGCAGTCGCCTCCCTGCAGGAGAAATGCCTCGCCGCGCTGGGCTGCGGCGAGCTTGGTGCGTAGCGCTTCGATCTCCCACGACACGACGATCGGCGGCAGCCGCGCGATATGCGCCACGACGCGCTCGAGCGCCGCCGCATCGCTATAGACCGGCTGCTGCTGCGCGGGCTTCGTCTGCCAGCTGGCGCTGTGCCAGGAGGTGGTGGCCGGGGAACGCATGTCGTTGATCCTAGCGTGCTTCAAGGGCAGAATGCGCCCCTTTTCGTGAGGGGCATATGCACCGCGTACTGATCCTCGGGGCCGGCAAGATCGGCGCGCTGATTTCCGGATTGCTAGCGGAATCCGGTAGTTACAGAGTCCAGCTGGCCGACGTGGACGGGACCGCCGCGGACGCCGTGGTGCGCGCGCACGGGGCCGCGGGCTTGAGCGCCTTCGCCCTCGATGCGAGCGCGCCCAAGGCCCTGGCCGGGCACCTCGGGCGGCACCCCGTGGACGCCATCGTGTCGAGCCTGCCTTACCACTGCAACGTCGCGGTCGCCGAAGCGGCGCGCAGGACGGGGCTCCACTACTTCGACCTGACGGAGGACGTTCAGGTGACCCGCGCGGTGCGTGCCATCGCCGCAGGCAGCCAGCAGGCGTTCGTCCCGCAATGCGGGCTCGCCCCGGGCTTCATCAGCATCGCGGCGGCCGAGCTCATCACGCACTTCGATGAGCTGCGCGCGGTCAAGATGCGCGTCGGCGCGCTGCCGCAGCATCCCAATAATGTTCTCAAGTACTCACTCACCTGGTCCACCGAAGGTCTCATCAACGAATACGGCAATCCCTGCCAGGCGCTCAGCGACGGGCAGCTGACCGAGGTCGCCCCGCTCGAGGGCCTCGAGGAGATCGAGATCGACGGCACGCTCTATGAGGCATTCAACACCTCGGGCGGGCTGGGCTCGCTCGCCGAGACCTACGGGGCGCGCTGCGAGTCGATGAACTACAAGACCATCCGCTACCCGGGTCACTGCGAGCAGATGCGCCTGCTGATGAACGACCTGAAATTGAACCACGATCGCGGCACGCTCAAGCGCATTCTCGAGAATGCAGTGCCGCAGACGCTCCAGGACGTGGTCATCGTCTACGCCGCGGTCACCGGCAAGCAGGACGGGGAACTGCGCGAGGAGAACTACGTCAACAAGATCTACCCGCAGATGATCGCAGGTCGCCTGTGGTCGGCGATCCAGGTGTCGACCGCCGCCGGCATCACGGCGGTCGTCGACCTGGTGCTGGAGAATCCCGCCCGGTACCACGGCTTCATTGCCCAGGAGCAGTTCCGCCTGACGGACATCCTCGCCAACCGCTTCGGCCGCCACTACGCCTCCGGCGGCACCAAGCACGTGTCGGGCGATTTGGTCGTCGCCGGCAAGACCGGACACCAGCGCCGCCAGAAGGTCGCGGCCCGATGAGCGCCCCGGACCTGCACACGCTGCTGACACGGCTGGAGCTGCCGGCCGTCAGTCCCGGCGCCTGGTCCGGCATGCACGGCTGGTCGAGCGCCGCCGACGGCACGCTCATCAATGTCAGGAACCCCGCGAACGGGACGCTCATCGCCCAGGTGCGGCAGGCGAGCGCGGCCGACTACGAGAGCGTGATCGCCTCGGCAGTGGAGGCTGCGGCCACGTGGCGGCTGGTGCCAGCGCCCAAGCGCGGCGAGGCGGTGCGCCTGCTGGGCGAGGAGCTGCGCCGGCACAAAAACGAGCTCGGCACGCTGGTGTCGCTCGAGAACGGCAAGATCCTCGCCGAGGGCCTGGGCGAGGTCCAGGAGATGATCGATATCGCGGATTTCGCCGTCGGCCAGTCGCGCATGCTCTACGGGCTCAGCATGCACTCCGAGCGCCCCGGCCACCGCATGTCCGAGCAGTGGCACCCGCTGGGCGTGATCGGCATCATCTCGGCGTTCAACTTTCCGGTCGCGGTGTGGGCCTGGAACGCGCTGCTCGGCGCGATCTGCGGCAATGCCTGCGTGTGGAAGCCCTCGCCCAAAACTCCGCTCAGCGCCCTCGCGGTGCAGCGGCTGTGCAACCGCGTCGCGCAGGCGAACTCGCTGCCGGCGATCTTTCAACTGTTCGTCGACTCCGGGACGAACGAGCTCGCCACGCGTTTCGTCACCGACCGGCGCGTTGCGCTCGTTTCCTTTACCGGCTCGACCGCCGTCGGCCGCCAGGTCGGCGAGCACGTCGCGGCGCGTCTGGGCAAGAGCCTGCTCGAGCTCGGTGGCAACAACGCCGTGATCGTCGACGAGACCGCCAACCTCGACCTCGCCGTGCCGGCGATCGTGTTCGGCGCCGTCGGCACCGCGGGCCAGCGCTGCACCACCACGCGCCGCGTACTGGTGCATCGGGCCGTGGCCGGTGAGCTCGAGCGGCGCTTGGTGCACGCCTACCGCCAGGTGCGCATCGGCGACCCGCTGGAGCCCGCCACTCTCATGGGTCCGCTGATCGATGCGGCGGCCGTCGAGCGTTTCCAGACCGCGGTAGCCGAGGCGCGCGCCGAGGGTGGCGAAGTGCTGTGCGGCGGCAAAGTGCTCAAGCGGCCGGGAAACTTCGTCGAGCCGACGATCATCCGCGCGCACAACGACTGGCAGATCGTGCAGACCGAGACGTTCGCGCCGGTCCTGTACCTGATCCCGGTCGAGTCGTTGAACGAGGCGATTGCCGCGCAGAACGCCGCAGCGCACGGACTGTCGTCCGCGCTGTTCACCGACCGGCTGCAGAACGCGGAAGCGTTCCTGTCGGCTACCGGCAGCGACTGCGGCATCGCCAACGTGAACCTCGGCACCTCGGGAGCAGAGATCGGTGGCGCCTTCGGGGGAGAGAAGGACACTGGTGGCGGACGCGAGTCGGGGTCCGATGCCTGGAAGGCTTACATGCGCCGCCAGACCACTACCGTCAACTGGAGCCGCGACCTGCCGCTCGCGCAGGGCATCGAGTTCAAGGTCGAGCCGTAAGGGCGGACAGAGTGCGTCAGGCATTCTCGGGGGCGTGCGCGGCAGGATGCCGCGCCCGCAGCCTCCAGGGACGGATTCACGGCGTCCCCGAGAATGCCTGACGCGCTCGGGCCGCCTTACCGACCCGGCAATCGCAGCGCGAGGCGCGCCCCGCCGAGCGGCGAGGTATCGATCTCCAGCCGTCCACCGTACAAATCGACCGTCTCGTATACCATGGCGAGCCCGATGCCGTGGCCCGGGACGTTGCGGTCCGTACGCACGCCACGCTGCAGCACGCGCGGCCGGTCAACCTCCGGGATGCCCGGCCCGTCATCCTCGACGGCGATGTGCAGCTTCTCGCGCGTGCCGGCGCGTTCGTCGACCCAGGCGTTGATCCGCACCCGGCTGCTGCACCACTTGCAGGCGTTGTCCAGCAGGTTGCCGAGCAACTCGGTCAGATCACTGCGATCGCCTATGAACCAGCTTTCCGGATAGATTGCGAGCTCGATCGCCAGGTCCTTGTGCGCGTACACGCGCAGCAGCGCGCGGCGCAGCTCGCCCGCCACCTGCGCCACCTCGACCGGCGCCTGTCCGAGCAGCGCACCACCGGAGGCGGCGGCGCGTTTCAGCTGGTGCTCGATGATGCCCGTCATTCGGTCGATCTCGGTGCCGACCGCGGGCGCCGGTGGCCCGGCCGACAGGCTCGAGCGCATGACCGCGAGCGGCGTCTTCAGACTATGCGCGAGGTTGCCGAGCGTGTCCCGGTAGCGCGCCACGCGCTTGCGCTCGCCGACCAGCAGGGCGTTCAGGTTGGTGGCGACTCCGGCCAGCTCGCGCGGGTAACCGGCGCTGAGCGTCTCGCTGCGCCCCTCCTCCACCGCGTGAATCTCGCGCTCCATGCGCCGCAGCGGCCCCAGCACCCAGCGTAGCAGCGCTGCGAGCGTCACCAGCAGTATCAGCATTAGTGCAATGAACCAGCCGATCAGCTCCTGGCGGAAGCGCGACAGCTGCACCTCGTAGGGCGTCAGGCTGACCGCGACGCTGAATGTGAGTCCGTGCGGATTGCCGGCGTCGCCTTCGAACTGGATGGCGCGGCTCTCGATCGCCACGCGATTGGGGCCGAAGCTCCGGTAGCTGAGGCTGCGCTGTCCGTTCACGAGCAGCGGACCGAAGTCGCTACTCATGTCGGCGGTGGACGGCGAGCGCCACTGGTGATTCTCGGAGCGGATCGCCGCATACAGTCCCGAGCGCGGCGTCGCCAGGCGCGAATCGAGCGTGTGCGGCGTCGGAGCGTAGCCGCCGTTGGGCTGCGGCTCGGCCGCCGCGATCAGCGCCACCATCTGCGAGTCGAGCAGCTCCTGCAGGGTGCGCTCCGAGACGGCGCGAAAGCCCGTGTCCAGCACCAGCATCATGACGCCGAAAAACAGCGCCAGCGGCGCCGACACCGCAAACAGCAGCCGCCGACTTAGCGAATGCACGGACTTGGCAGCCGCAGCGGCCCCGCCGCCGCTACGTGCGCGCGTCGCGCGGCAGCGCGAAGCGATAACCCCGGCCCCGCAGGGTCTCGATCGGGTGCAGCTGCTCGTCGGGATCGAGCTTGCGGCGCAGCCGCCCCACCAGCACCTCGATCACGTTACTGTCGCGCTCGAAGTCCTGATCGTAGAGCCGCTCGGTCAGCTCGCTCTTGGAGATCACATCGCCGGCGCGCAACATCAGGTGCTCGAGGATCCGGTATTCAAAGGTCGTGAGCTCGACGGCATTGCCGTTCACCTGCACCGCCTGGGCGCGGGTGTCGAGCACCACCGCGCCGCACTTGAGCTGCGGGCTGGCCCAGCCGCCCGCGCGGCGCAGCAGCGCCTGCAACCGCGCCAGCACCTCCTCGAAGTGGAACGGCTTCGCGACATAGTCGTCTGCACCGGCCTGCAGGCCCTCGACCTTGTCCTGCCAGTTGTCGCGCGCCGTGAGGATCAGGATCGGGTAGGTCTTGCGCGCCGCCCGCAGGCGGCGGATTACCTCGAGCCCGGCGAGTCCCGGCAGGCCGAGGTCGATGACGGCGAGGTCGAGCGGATATTCGAGTCCGGCGAACAGGCCCTCGTTGCCGTCGGCGGCGGCATCGACGGTGAAGCCCGCCTCGGTGAGCCGCGCCTTGAGCGCATCCCGCAGTGCCGCCTCGTCCTCGACTACCAGTACGCGCATGCGGCTTAACTTGCCACGCGAATTACTGAACGCTGCCGCTCGCCGCGTCGACGTGCACGGTCCAGACCCGACCGGCATCGTTTAGCAGCCGCAACAGATACACCGTCCGGCCCTCGTCCTTTTGCGTCTCGGCCTTGACGACCCGCGCATGGAAGCGCTTCTCGACCATTTTGACCGCCTGGTCCATCGACAGGTTGGCGGCGGGAGCGTCGGCCGCGCACGGCGCGCGGCGCGCGGCGGCAGGCGCGGGCGGTGCAAGCATCGCACTCGCTGCGCAGCCGGCCAGGACGGCAATAATAAGTAAGGCGCGCTGCAATCTCATGCTTGCCGGCAAGCGTAGCGCATTCGCGCGCCGGGCCGCGACTGCGCGCGCAGCAGCGCATCTTCAGGCAGGGTTCAGCTTCGCTTCCTGCCAAAGTCCCTCCCACTCCTGCGCCGACAGGCGCTCGAGTGTCAGGCCACGCTCGCGCGCCAGGCGCTCCATCGAGCGGAAGCGCCGCTCAAACTTGTCGTTCGCGGCGCGCAGCGCGCTCTCCGCATCGATGTGCAGATGCCGGCCCCAGTTGACGATGGCGAACAACAGGTCGCCGAGCTCCTCCGCCGCAGCGTCGCCCGCAGCGCCGCCCGCAGCGCCGCCGCTCGCGGTCAGTGCCGCCTCCACTTCGCGCAACTCCTCGGCGATCTTGGCGCGCACCCCGGCGGCATCCGGCCAGTCGAAGCCGACCCGCGCCGCCCGCCGGCCGAGCTTGGCCGCCCGCATGAGCGCCGGCAGCGCCGCCGGTATGCCCGTGAGCGCGCCGTCATCGCCCGGCGCCGCCCGCGCGGCACGCTCGCGTGCCTTCTGTGCCTCCCACTCACGCACCAACTGCGCCGGCTCGACCGCAGCGCCCTCAAACACGTGCGGATGGCGCCGCACGAGCTTGGCGTGGATCGCGTCCGCCACCGCCGCGAAATCGAACCAGCCACGCTCCTCGGCCAGGCGCGCGTGAAACACCACCTGGAACAACAGGTCGCCGAGCTCATCGCGCAGCTGCGCGCGATCGTCGCGCGCTATCGCATCCGCCACCTCGTACGCTTCCTCGATGGTGTAGGGGGCGATGGTTGCGAAGGTTTGCTCGCGATCCCACGGGCAGCCGCTCTCCGGATCGCGCAGCCGCGCCATGAGTGCCAGCAGCGCGCTAAGCGCGCGCTCGGCATCCGTCGCGCCGCGCTCCGCGTCAGTCATGCGGATACGGCCCGACGCATACTCGGTAGAGCGTCAGCAGCATGCCGGCGGTCGCGCCCCAGATGACGTGCTCACCGTAGGGAATGTCGCAGAACTCGACTTCCTCGCCGCTGCGCATCAGGCGGCGGCGCTGCCGGCGGAAATTGACGGGGTCGAACAGATAGTCCACCGGCACCTCGAAGGTGCTCTGCACCTCGGTGCGATCGAGCGACAGCTCGAAGCCGGGCCGCACGAACCCCACCACCGGCGTGATGCGAAAGCCCGTGACCACCACGTGATCCGGCAGGTAGCCCGCGATCGACACGAAGCGCTCCTCGAGCCCGATCTCCTCGCGCGCCTCGCGCAGCGCCGCCGCCTGCGGCGTGCTGTCCAGCGCCTCGATCCGGCCGCCGGGAAAGCTCACCTGGCCGGCGTGCGTTCGCAGCTCCGTGGCGCGCTGCGTGAAAAGCACCGCGAGGCGCTCGCGCTCGATCAGCGGTATCAGGACCGCGGCGGGAATCGGGCTCGGCGGCAGCGAGCGGCGGTAGGCCGCGCCGTCGGGCTCCGAGATCATCCCCGGCACGATCCAGTCGCGGACCTCGTGGCGCGGCTCGCTGCCCGCGAGCTTCGCGCGGATGACTGCCGCCCAGTCGCGCCCCCCCGCACCGGCGGCGCGCGGCTCAGCCACCGCCGCCGGCGCCGCCCTTGATGCCCCCGCGGGTCAGCTCGGCGGGATCGAGAAGTCGCGCCAGCTCCGCGGCCGGCAACCGCGTCATTTCCTCGGCCACCGCCCGGATCGGCCTGCCCTGCGCGTACGCCTGCTTGGCGATGGCCGCACCTTTCTCATAGCCGATCACCGGGTTCAGCGCCGTGACCAGAATCGGGTTGCGGTCGAGGGCTTCGGCGATGCGCGCGGTGTTCACGGTGAATCCCTTGACCGCGCGCTCGGCGAGCAGCCGCGTCACGTTGCCGAGCAGGCGGATGCTCTCGAGCAGGTTGTAGGCAATGAGCGGCAGCATCACGTTGAGCTGGAAGTTGCCCGACTGCCCGGCAATCGTGATGGTGGTGTCGTTGCCGATCACCTGCGCGGCCACCATGGTGGTGGCCTCCGGGATCACCGGATTCACCTTGCCGGGCATGATGCTGCTGCCGGGCTGCAGCGCCGGCAGCGCGATTTCCGCCAGCCCCGCGAGCGGGCCGCTGTTCATCCAGCGCAGATCGTTGGCAATCTTCATCAGGCTGACCGCGATCACCTTCAGCTGTCCGGACAGCTCCACCGCCGTGTCCTGCGCCGACATCGCTTCGAAGTAATTGTCCGCCGGCGCGAACGGTACGCCGGTGATGGCGCGCAGCTCCTCGCAGAATTGCCCGCCGTAGCCGGCCGGCGCGTTGATGCCGGTACCGACCGCCGTGCCTCCCTGCGCGAGCCTGAGCAGCCGCGGCTCCACCGCCGCGAGCCGTGCCAGCCCCTGCTCCACCTGCGTGCGCCAGCCCGAAAGCTCCTGACCGAGCGTCACCGGCATGGCATCCATCAGGTGCGTGCGCCCGGTCTTCACGACCGCGGCGAGCTCCTTCTCGCGGCTGTGCAGCGCATCGCGCAGCTGCGTGAGCGCCGGCACCAGCTCGCGGCGCACGAGCAGCGCCGCGCTCACGTGGATCGCCGTCGGGATGCAGTCGTTGCTGCTCTGGGCCACGTTGACGTGATCGTTGGGGTGCACCGCGCGGCCCAGATGCCGGCTGGCGAGCGTGGCGATCACCTCGTTGGCATTCATGTTGCTGCTGGTGCCCGAGCCGGTCTGAAACACATCGAGGGGAAATGCCGCGTCGTGTCTGCCGGCGGCCACTTCCGCCGCCGCCGCCTCCACCGCGGCGGCAATGTCCGGCGGCAGCAGCCCCAGCCGGCGGTTGGCGCGCGCCGCAGCCTGTTTGATCAGGCCGAGGGCGCCGACGAAGGCGCGCGGCAGGGGCTGCCCGCTGATCGGAAAGTTATCGATCGCGCGCTGGGTCTGCGCGCCCCACAGCGCCTCTGCCCGCACCTTCAGTTCGCCCATGCTGTCGTGCTCCATG
Source organism: Steroidobacteraceae bacterium (assembly GCA_035603345.1). Classification (GTDB taxonomy): domain Bacteria; phylum Pseudomonadota; class Gammaproteobacteria; order Steroidobacterales; family Steroidobacteraceae; genus 13-2-20CM-66-19. Next base: position 16,720 of record DATNKO010000067.1, read on the forward strand.
CGGTAGGAAGTCGTCATGCGTGCACTCCGCTTTTGGAAACGCCCGGCCGGATACGGCGTTGCGTTATGATGTAAATCCTAGCACTTCGAGGTGCCCGGTAACGCATGCCCGCGAGCCCGAGCGATGCCCTTCCCGCCGTCGAGGCGCTCTCGCCCGTCGACGGGCGCTACCGCGCAGCGACCGCGCCGTTGCGCGCACTGCTCGCCGAATCGGGGCTGATCCGCGAGCGCATTCGGGTCGAGGCACGCTGGCTGCTCGCGCTCGCCCAAGCCGTGCCGCAGCTGCCCGGAGCCACGCTCAGCCCCGCGGTGCGAGCGCGCGCGCAGGCGCTCGCCGAGTCGCCGGATGAGTCGGCCGCCAACGCTGTCAAGACCATCGAGGCGCGCATCAACCACGACGTCAAGGCGGTCGAGTATTACGTCCGCGAGCAGCTCGCGGCCGCCGGCGCCACGCCCGCGACGCTGGAGCTGGTGCACTTCGGCTGCACCTCCGAGGACCTGAACAATTTGAGCTATGCGCGCTTGCTGCTGGCGGCACGCGAGCTGCTGCTCCCCGTCCTCGGGCAACGTACCGGGGAGCTGGCCGCACTCGCGCAACGCTACGCCGAGACGCCGATGCTCTCGCGCACGCACGGGCAGCCGGCCAGCCCCACAACCTTCGGCAAGGAGCTCGCCAACTTCGTCGCGCGCTTGCTGCGCGTAGAGCACCGCTGGGCGGCGGTGCGGATCCTGGGCAAGTGGAACGGCGCCGTCGGGAACTTCAACGCGTACGTGGCGGCAGCCCCCGCGGCCGACTGGCCCGGGATCGCGCGCAGCTTCGTCGAGAGCATGCAGCTGGAGTACAACGCCTACACCACCCAGATCGAGCCGCACGACTGGATCGCCGAGTACTGCGATGCGCTTGCCGCGGTCAACGTGATCCTCATCGACCTGTGCCGCGACCTGTGGGGCTACGTGTCGCTCGGCTACCTGCGCCAGCGCGCGGTCGCCGGCGAGGTCGGCTCGTCCACCATGCCGCACAAGGTGAACCCGATCGACTTCGAGAACGCCGAAGGCAACCTCGGGCTCGCCAACGCTCTGCTGCGCCATTTCTCCGACAAGCTGCCGGTGTCGCGCTGGCAGCGCGATCTGACCGACTCGACCGTGCTGCGCAACCTCGGGGTGGCGCTCGGCCATACGCTGATCGCCTGGAGCGCGCTCGGCCGGGGACTCGCACGCGTCGAGGCCGACGGCGAGCGCATGGTGGCCGACCTCGATGGCGCCTGGGAGGTGCTCGGCGAGGCGCTGCAGACCGCGCTGCGCGCTGCGGGCGTTCCCGGCGGCTACGAGCGGCTCAAGGACTTGACGCGCGGCCGCACGGTCGATGCGCGCTCGCTGGCGGAATTCATCGACGGCCTGCCGCTCGCCGCAGCCGAGAAGGCGCGCCTGCGCGCGCTCACCCCGCGGCTATACACCGGGCTCGCCAGCCGGCTTGCCCGCGAGGCGCCGGCTTCCTAGGGCCCCCGAGCCGGCAAAAGTGCGAACTACGCCGCGCTTTTAACTTACTGCGGGCGCCGGGGCTCCTGAAACCGTGACCGGTTCGACAAGGCGAACGCGCCGCTCCTTACTAATATGGGTGTAGCCTGGGTGCAGCAGGCACAAAAAGGATCAGCCGTTCGTGGCCATAAGCGGGGAACTTGATCTGAATGGTGCGTTGGCGCAGCTCGCGAACGCACGCTATGCCTCGGAATCGTCAAGCGCGAGCGGCAGCGCAGCCGCGGGCCGCCAGGGCGCCGAGACGCTCACCGTCCTCACCTCGCTCAACGAAGTGCGCGGCTCGGTCACCGAGGTCGCCGCCACGGCGCAGCGTCTCATCTCCATCTACACGCCCGACCTCGAGCCCGATCTCTACGACCAGACCCCGTTCCTCGAGGTCATCAAGCACTTCGTCCTGACCCGCAGCTTCGCCAAGGTGCGCGTGCTGCTCGCCGAGCCGACGCGCGTCATGCGCGACAGCAACCGCTTCGTCGCCATGGGCCGGCGCCTCTCGAGCTGCATCGATATCCGCTACGGCACGCAGTCGCCGCAGCGCGCTTCCGCCTACCTGATCGCCGACGATCGCGCCATCGTCTATCGGCTGCGAGCCGATACCTGGGACGGTGTCGCCGACATCAACAACCCGGCGGCGGCGCGGCTGTATCTGCAGGAGTTCGATCAGGTCTGGAATGCCAGCGCGGCCGAGCACGGCCTGCGCGCCGCACGCCGCGGCTGACACCTCCCCCTCGAATCCCCTCCGGGGCGTACGCCCCCCATTCCCGCCGTCGCGGTTAGAATCCGCCCATGCGTATCGTGGTCGGCCTGTCCGGCGGCGTGGACTCGGCCGTCGCCGCCCTGCTCCTCAAGGAACAGGGCTGGGACGTGCACGGCCTGTTCATGAGCAACTGGGAAGAGGACGACGACGACATCTGGTGCACGGCCGCGCAGGACTTTCAGGACGCGCGCCTGGTGGCCGAGCGTCTCGGGATCCCTCTGCACCGCGTGAGCTTCGCGGCCCAGTACCGCGAGCGGGTGTTCAGTCATTTTCTGCGTGAGCATCGCGCCGGCCGCACTCCCAACCCCGACGTGCTGTGCAACCGGGAGATCAAGTTCGGCGTGGCGCTCGACTACGCGCGGCGCCTCGGCGCGGAGCGCTTCGCGACCGGCCATTACGCGCGTCTGGTGGCGCAAGCCGATGGCACCGCGCTCTGCAAGGCGCGCGATGCGGCCAAGGACCAGAGCTATTTCCTGCACGCGGTGCACGCGCGCGAGCTGGCCGCCGTTCTCATGCCGCTCGGCGAGCTCAGTAAGGCCGCAGTGCGCGAGCGGGCACGGCGCGCGGGCCTGCCTGTGTTCGACAAGCCCGACAGCACCGGCATCTGTTTCATCGGTGAGCGCCCGTTCCGCGAGTTCCTCGGCCGCTATCTGACCGCAGCGCCGGGCCCGATCGAGTCGGCTGACGGCGAGACCCTGGGGACGCACCGCGGGCTGGCGTTCTACACCCTGGGCCAGCGCGCCGGTCTCGGGATCGGCGGCCGCCGCGGACACCCCGAGCAGCCCTGGTACGTCGCCGCTAAGGACTCCGCGCGCAACACATTGGTCATGGTCCAGGGACACGACCATCCGCTCATGACGAGCGTGGCGCTCGAGACCGGCCCGTGGCACTGGCTCGGCGCGCCGCGCCGCGCCCCCTTCCCCTGCGGCGTCAAGGTGCGCTATCGCCAGGCCGATCAGCCCGGGATTCTCGAGCCGCGTCCCGACGGCAGCGCGCACATCCGCTTCGAGCGGCCACAGCGCGCCGTCACGCCCGGGCAGTACGCGGTCGCCTACGACGGCGAGCGCTGCCTCGGCGGCGCGGTTATCGAGCGCACCTTGGCGCACGCGGCGCATTCGGCCGCCGCCTGATTATAATCAGCGGCTCACGGTGGAGGCAGGCATGACGAACAGCTCTCGGGCGCGCACGACGCTCGCGGTGGGTGAGCGCTCCTACCAGATATGGAGCCTCGCCTCGCTCCCTCAGGACAAACTCGCCCGACTGCCCTACGCGCTCAAGATCCTGCTCGAGAACCTGCTGCGCTGCGAGGATGGCGTGAGCGTGACACGCGCCGACATCGAGGCGCTGCTCGAGTGGGATCCCGCCGCGACACCTTCTCATGAGATCGCCTTTACGCCCGCGCGTGTCATTCTTCAGGACTTCACCGGCGTGCCCTGCATCGTCGATCTGGCCGCGATGCGCGAAGCGATCGTGCGCCTCGGCGGCGCCGCCGCGCGCGTCAACCCGCTCAGTCCCGCCGAGCTGGTCATCGACCACTCGGTGCAGGTGGACCAATACGGCACGCCGGGGGCGCTCGCCGCCAACACCGCCATCGAGTTCAGCCGCAATCGCGAGCGCTACGCGTTCCTGCGCTGGGGACAGACCGCGTTCCACAACTTCTCGGTGGTGCCGCCGAGCACCGGCATCGTTCACCAGGTCAATCTCGAGTATCTCGCACGCGTGATCTTCGATGCCGAGGCGAAGGGCGTTCGCAGCGCGTACCCCGACACGCTGGTCGGCACCGATTCGCACACCACCATGGTCAACGGACTGGGCGTGCTCGGCTGGGGCGTCGGCGGCATCGAGGCGGAAGCCGCCATGCTCGGACAGCCGGTGACCATGCTGATCCCGCAGGTGATCGGCTTTCGCCTCGAAGGCCGGCTGCAGCCGGGCGCCACGGCGACCGACCTGGTCCTCACGGTCGCGGAGATATTGCGCAAGAAGGGTGTGGTCGACAAGTTCGTGGAGTTCTTCGGCGACGGACTCGATCACCTGCCGCTCGCCGACCGCGCCACCATCGCCAACATGTCGCCTGAGTACGGCAGCACCTGCGCGATCTTCCCCATCGATGCCGAGACGGTGCGTTATCTCGAGCTCACCGGCCGGTCACGCGAGCGTCTCGATCTGGTCGGGGCCTATGCCCGCGCCCAGGGGCTGTGGCGCGAGCGGGGCGCTCGCCCGGCGCGCTATAGCGACGAGTTGCAGCTCGATCTCGGCAAGGTGGAGCCGAGCCTCGCGGGTCCGCGCCGGCCGCAGGACCGAGTACCGCTGAGGTCCGCGAAGCAGATTTACGAGACCGATGCCGCCAAGGCCGCGGACGAGCGCCGCGCGCGCAAGTCCCAGGGCACCGGAGTAGCCGGCGCGACACTCGACGGCGAGCGCGTCGACATCAAGGACGGCGCGGTGCTGATCGCGGCGATCACGAGCTGCACCAACACCTCGAACCCCTCGGTGATGCTCGCCGCCGGATTGCTGGCGCGCAAGGCGCGCGCGCGCGGTCTCAAGAGCAAGCCGTGGGTGAAGACCAGCCTCGCGCCCGGCTCGCGCGTGGTCACGGACTACTTCCGCAAGGCCGGTGTGCTCGAAGACCTGGACGCGCTGGGATTCGACCTGGTCGGCTATGGATGTACCACTTGCATCGCCGCGGGCACGCCGGTGCTGCTCGCGAACGGGACCAGCCGCCCCATCGAGGACCTGCCCGCCGCCGGCGGGGTCAGGTTATTCGGGCCCACCGCAGACCGTCGTCTCGCCTTGGCAATGCAGACCCAGATGATGGTGCAGGGTGAGCGCGAGTGCGTGAGGCTGGTGCTCCAGGACGGCCGGGAACTGCTCTGCACTCCCGACCACAAGATCCTCTGCGATGACGGGCGGTGGGTGGAAGCCGGCAAGCTCCGCAAGGGCGTGGATCGCGTGGTCGTCGGTCTCGAGGCGCCACTGGATGAGCCTGGAACCGACGAGACCGGCTATGAGCTCGTCGCGGGTGAGATGCGGTTTGGCTTTGCCAACGAGCACGAGCGTGCGCGTACTCTGGCCTTTGTGCGGCTCGTCGGCCACCTGATCAGCGACGGGTCGATCAGTGTCATGGGTCAAGGGCTCATTAGCCTCGGCCAGGCTCTCGACCGTGAAGCCGCGCTGGATGACGTTGAGCTCGTCACCGGTAAGCGGCCCGCCGGTACACGCTACGACTCACGCAAGTGGGCGCTCGTCCTGCCGCAGCAGCTGACCACAGCGATCGCCGCACTCCGGGGCGTGCGCCGCGGCCGGCGAATCGACCAGCCCCCGGCACTGCCTGAGTTCGTCCTGCAGCCGAACTGCCCGGTCGCCATGGTGCGCGAGTTCCTCGCTGCTCTCTTCGGTGCTGACGGACACGCACCGGTATTGCGCCGGCAAGGGGACAGTGAAGCGAAGGCCGTGCTGGTGCCGCCTGCCTACGCGCAAAGCGCCAAGCCGGAGCATGTGGAGGCGCTGAAGGGAGTCATGAGGCAGATCGTCAACCTCCTACTTCGATGCGGCGTCAAAGCTCGGGGTGCGAACGTCCATTCATATCCCACACGGCGTTCATCGACTACGTATCCAGCCGCCCGCGATGGAGTGGAGCGTATCGAAGTGCGGCTGGCTCTGTCCGAGGGTCTGTCGTTCATAGAGCGTGTGGGCTACCGCTACTGTGCGGAGAAATCGCTACGTGCGAGCGCCGCCGCGGTGTACTGGCGCACGGTCGACACCATCAACCGCCAGCGCCTGTGGATGACGGACCGCATGGAAGCGATGCATCAGGACTGGGCGCTCACTTTCCACCAGTTTCGCCGCATGGCTGCGGCGGAGCTGATGACGCATGAGAGCGTCGCCTTCCCGCACTATGCGTTGCTCGAGGGCTATGACCGCTTTGACCGGCTGCCCACTCCGGAGACGAGACACTTCAGGCCGCTCCATCGCGAGCTCTGCGATTTTCCTTCCCCTGTCGAGCTCCTGGGACAGATCGGTGCCCGACAGTGGTTCTCCAGACTTGAGCCACGTGTCACCGCACAGCCGGGGAAGCGGTACTGCAACGAAAAGGAGTCGCTGACTCTACCGACGCTTTCGCTCGCGGTGATCGACCGCCGTCCTGCTGGCCGCCGTCCGGTCTTCGACCTCGCAGTGGACGAGCTGCATTCCTTCGTGGCAGGCACTGTAAGTGTTCATAATTGCATTGGAAACAGCGGCCCGCTGAAGCCCGAAATCTCCGCCGCCGTGAAAGCGGGCGACCTCACCGCCTGCTCGGTGCTCTCCGGGAACCGCAACTTCGAGGGGCGCGTGCATCCGGAGACGCGCATGAACTTTCTCGCCTCCCCGCCGCTCGTGGTGGCGTATGCACTCGCCGGAACGCTCGACATCGACCTGACACGCGAGCCGATCGGCACGGGGAAAGACGGCAAGCCGGTGATGCTCGCGGATATCTGGCCGAGCCCCGCCGAAGTGCAGGAGCTGCTCGCGCGCTCGGTCGACTCGCAGATGTTCCGCGACAGCTACGCCAGCGTGTTCCAGGGCGACGACAACTGGGCCGGCATCAAGGTGCCGGCCGGCGAGCTCTATGCGTGGGATGCGAAGTCGACCTACGTCAAGAACCCACCGTACTTCGATGGTCTGAGTGTGCAGCCCGCGGCGTTAACGGATGTGCGCGGTGCGCGCGCGCTCGCGGTGCTCGGGGATTCGGTCACCACCGACCACATCTCCCCGGCCGGCAACATCGCGCGCAGCAGCCCCGCGGCGCGCTACCTCATCGAGCAGGGCGTGGAGCCGAAGGACTTCAATTCTTACGGCGCGCGCCGCGGTAACCATGAGGTGATGATGCGCGGGACCTTCGCCAACATCCGGCTGCGCAACCTGCTCGTCCCCGGGGTGGAAGGCGGCGTGACCGTGCACCTGCCGGACGACGAGCAGGCCTCGATCTACGACGCCGCGATGCGCTATCGGAAGGAGCGCGTGCCGCTGGTGGTGCTCGCCGGCCGTGAATACGGCGCCGGCTCCTCGCGCGACTGGGCCGCCAAGGGCACCATGCTGCTCGGCGTGCGCGCCGTCATCGCCGAGAGCTTCGAGCGCATCCACCGCTCCAATCTCATCGGCATGGGCGTCGCGCCACTGCAGTTCCTGCCGGGGCAGAATCTCGCTTCGCTCAAGCTGAGCGGCCGGGAGGTATTCGACATTGCGGGGTTGAGCACGCCCGATGCGCGCGAGGTGACCGTGACGGCCACCCCCGACGGCGGCTCTTCCGTGCAGTTCAAGGCGCGTCTGCGCATCGACACGCCCAAGGAGCGCGAGTACTACCGGCACGGCGGCATCCTGCAGTACGTGCTGCGTCAGCTCGCCGCCACGGGCCCGGCCGCCTGACACAGCTCGCCGCGCCGCGAGAGGCCGACACGCCCGTTACGGGCGCTCGCGCGCTCGCGGTCTTCGATCTCGACGGCACGCTGACACGCCGCGACACGCTCTGGCCGTATCTCGCGGGATTTCTGCGGCGCCACCCGGCGCGCATTGCGCGCCTGGTGCGGGTGCTGCCGGCGATCGCGCGCTTCGCCTGGCGGCGCGACCGCGGCGACCTCAAAGCCGCGGCCATACAGGCGGCGCTCGGCGGCGTGCGGCGCGCAGAGCTCGACGAATGGACCGCGCAGTTCGTCGCGACACTCCTTGAGCGTGGACTGTTCGAGGACGCGCGCGCAACGCTCGAGGCGCACCGTCGCCACGGCAACAGCCTGGCGCTCCTCAGCGCCAGTCCCGACCTCTATGTACCGGCCATTGCCCGCGCGCTGGGATTCGCGGAGTCCATGTGCACGGGAATCGAGTGGCGCGGGGATCGGCTGGTCGGCAGGCTCGTGACTCCCAACCGGCGCGGCGCCGAAAAGGCGCGCTGCTTCGGCGCCCTGCGGCGGCTGCACCCGGAGCTCGAGGCGGCGGCGTACGGCAACTCCGAGAGCGATCTCGAGCATCTGGCGCTCGCGGACCGCGGCGTGCTGGTGAACGGCAGCGCCCGCGCCAGACGCCGTGCGGCGCGCCTTGGCGTGGCGTGCCGCACCTGGCGCTGAAGCCACTGCAATAAACCAGGCGCGAGCGGGGTCTGTACTTACATGATTCTCGCGGTACTGGCGTTCCTCGGCGGCGCACTGACGATCTTCAGCCCGTGCATCCTGCCGGTGTTGCCGTTCGTGTTCGCGCGTACCCAGCAGCCCTTCGCCCGCAGCACGCTGCCGCTGCTCGTCGGCATGGCGGCAACCTTCGCCGCGATTGCCACACTCGCCGCTTTCGGCGGCGCATGGGCCGTGCACCTCAACGACTACGGCCGCATCGCCGCGCTCGCGTTGCTGGGGCTGAGTGCGTTGGCGCTGCTTTCGCGGCGCTTCGCCGACTGGGCCACCAGGCCGCTGGTTGCACTCGGCGCGCGCCTGCAGCCCGGAGCGGGCGACAGCGCACGGCGCGGTGTGGTTTCCTCGGTGGTACTCGGTGTCGCGACCGGGTTCCTGTGGGCGCCCTGCGCCGGGCCGATCCTCGGCCTCATACTGACCGGTGCAGCACTGCGCGGGCCGAGCGTCACGACCACCGCACTGCTGCTGGCCTACGCGCTCGGTGCAGCCTGCTCACTGGCGATTGCGGCGGCGGCGAGCACCCGCGTCATCGCCGCCATCAAGCGCTCGTTCGCGGCCGGCGAGTGGGTCCGGCGCGCGCTCGGAGCCGCGGTGCTGGTGGCGGTCGCCGCCATCGCGCTCGGCTGGGACACGGGCGTCCTGACGCGCCTGTCGACAGCCAACACCAACCGGCTCGAGCAGACGCTCATCGAGCGGATCGCTCCCCCGACCGCCGGCGGGGCCATGGCCATGCAGGGCGCAATGACCGGCACGATGCACGGTGACCCTCCGGGCGGGCCGACGATGATGGCGGCGACCACGGCGCCCGCAGCCGGCCCGCCGGTCGAGGGCGAGCTGCCCTCTCTCTCGGGCGCGGTCGCGTGGCTCAATTCCCCGCCGCTCACGCCGCAGGCGCTGCGCGGCAAGGTCGTGCTCATCGATTTCTGGACCTACTCCTGCATCAATTGCCTGCGCTCCCTGCCGTACGTCAAGAGCTGGTACCAGCGTTATCGCGACGATGGGTTGGTGGTGATCGGCGTGCATTCGCCGGAATTTGCCTTCGAGAAGGATCTGGCGAACGTCACGCGTGCCGTGCACGACCTCGGCATCACTTACCCGGTCGCCGTGGACAGCGACTACGGCATCTGGCAGGCCTTCGGCAACCAGTACTGGCCGGCGCACTACTTCATCGACGCGCAGGGCCGGATTCGCGGTCACCACTTCGGCGAAGGCGACTATGCCGAGTCCGAACAGCTGATTCGCGAGCTGCTGCGCGAAGCCGGCGCGCAGCATCTGCCGGCGGCGGCGAGCCCGGGCACGGGCACGGGCGCCGAAGCCCCGGCGGATGAGGCTGACATCGAATCGCCGGAAACCTACATCGGCTACCAGCGCGCCGCGAGCTTCGCCTCGCCCGGTGGCGCGGCGCACGATGAGTCGCACAGCTACCGCGCGCCCTCGCAGCTGGCACTCAACCAATGGGCGCTGTCGGGTCCCTGGCGGGTCGAAGGCGAACGCGCCGTCGCGACCGGCGGCCACGCCGCGATCGCGTTCCGCTTCCGCGCGCGCGATCTGCACCTGGTGCTCGGAGCGGGCGACCCGCGCCGGCCGGTCGCCTTCCGCGTTACGCTCGACGGACACGCGCCGGGCGCCGATCATGGCGCCGACATCGCGCCGGACGGCACCGGCAGCGTCGGCGCGCAGCGCCTGTATCAGTTGCTGCGGCTGTCGCAGCCCGGAGCTGAGCACACCTTCGCCATCGAGTTCCTCGACCCCGGCGTGCAGGCGTACTCGTTCACCTTCGGTTGACGGCTGACGGAGAAATGCCATGCGTGACCCTGTGAGCTCCCGCTTCTCGCGCCGAACGCTGCTGGCATATGCCGCGGCCTGCGGCGCGGCGGCGGTGGCTATGCGTCCTGCGGCCGCCGGCGACGGTGTGTTGATCGAGAAGTTTGGCGCCGATGGCCGCAGCCTCGGCACGGTGACGCTGCCGCGCGTCGTCAAGACCGACGCCGAGTGGCGCCGGCAGCTGCCGCTGCTTGCGTATACCGTCACGCGCCACGAGGGGACCGAACCCGCCTTCAGCGGCCCCTACGACCACAACCAGGCCGACGGCCTGTACGCCTGCATCTGCTGCGCGACGGTGCTGTTCGACTCCCGCACCAAGTACGACTCGGGCACCGGCTGGCCGAGCTTCTGGAAATCGATCTCGCGCTACAACGTCGCGGAGCGCGGCGATGACAGCTTCGGCATGCGGCGCGTGGCCGTGGCGTGCAAGCGCTGCGAAGCGCACCTGGGCCACGTGTTTGACGACGGCCCGCGGCCGACCGGCCTGCGCTACTGCATGAACTCGGTCTCGCTCAACTTCACGGCGCGCGCCTGATGCGCGCCGCAGCCGCACGTGTCATGACGGCCGGCGCCGTGTCCCTGGCCGCCACCGCGCTCGCCGCGACCTTCCTCGGCTGGTTCGGGCCCGCGCCCGCCGCCGAGCCGTCGGTGGCGCTGCCGGCGCCCGTGCTCGACCGCCCGAAGCACAGCGGCCCGCTCGAGACCGCGGTGCTCGCGGGCGGCTGCTTCTGGGGCATGCAGGGCGTATTCGAGCACGTGCGCGGGGTACGCCGGGTGCTGGCCGGATACTCCGGCGGCGCCGCCCGCACGGCGCACTACGACGATGTCGGCCTCGGCACCACGGGCCACGCGGAATCGGTCGAGATCACCTTCGACCCCGGCGAGCTGAGCTACGGCGAGCTGCTGCAGATCTACTTCTCGGTGGCACACGATCCCACCGAGCTCGACCGCCAGGGACCCGACAGCGGCCCGCAGTACCGCTCCGACATCTTCTACGCCGACGAGATGCAGCGGCAGATCGCCGCGGGCTACATCGCGCAGCTCGATCACGCCGGGAGCTTCGGGCGTTCGATAGTGACGCGGGTTGATCCGCTCCAGGGGTTCTACGCCGCGGAGGGCTATCACCAGGATTTCTACCTCAAGAACCCGGGCTATCCCTACATCGTGATCAACGATCTGCCCAAGATCCGCCGCCTGCAGCAGCTGTTCCCCGGGTACTACCGCGGCACGCCGGCCACGGTCTCCGCGCGCTAGATAGTCGAAAAATCTTACGCCTATCGCAAGGGGCAGCGTCTAAGCGACTGATAGTACGGGTCGCGCGGATGTGGCCCGCTTCTTGCTTCAACAAACGCGGGATCCGTGTTCATGACGGGAGGAGCCACCAGCGGTGGCTTCTCCGGCCCACCCTACGGAGGGGAGCATCATGTTCGTTCCGCAATCCTGGCGCATCGCGACTATCGTCGTCGGCCTTGCCGCTCTGCCGGCCCATGCCGAACCCATCTACAACATCACCGACCTCGGGACGCTCGGCGGCACTGTCAGCTTTCCCTATGGGATCAACGCAAGCGGCGAGGTTACGGGCTATTCCTTCCTGAGCAGCGGCTCAAACTACCACGCCTTTCTCTACAACGGCTCGACCATGGAGGATCTCGGCACGCTCCCGAATGCGAGTTACAGCGTCGGCTACGGGGTCAACGCGAGCGGCGAGGTGACGGGTGACTCCTTTTACACCTCCGGGGTCTCAACCCACGCCTTTCTCTACAACGGCTCGACCATGAACGATCTCGGCACGCTCAGCGGCGGCGCCTTGAGTTACGGCTATGCCGTGAACTCGTCCGGCGAGGTTGCGGGCTACTCATACATCAACGGATACAGCGGGATCCGCGCCTTTCTCTACAACGGCTCCACAATGGAGAATCTCGGCACGCTCGGCGGGACGAGCAGTGAAGCCTTCGGCATCAATGACGGCGGCGAGACGACGGGCTACTCCTACACGAGTGGAAACGCCGCCTATCATGCGTTCATCTCGGTTCCCTCCGGCTTGGGAAATGTGCTGAACGACATAGGAACTCTAGGTGGAGCGGACAGCCAAGGATATGCGATCAACGCGAGCGGCGACGTGGCGGGCTGGGCCAATACGAGCACGGGCGACACCCACGCATTTCTCTATGACGACTCCACTGGAATCATGACCGACCTTGGTACGCTCGGGACCGGCACGCAGAGCGAGGCGCGGGGGCTCAACGACAGCGACGAGGTGGTGGGCTACTCTTTAACGAACGCCGGAGTGCCTTATTGCCTCGTCTTCAACGTGGCCACGCCGACTTGCACCGCGTTTCTCTACGATGCCGGGACCACGTTCGATCTCAACGCTCTCATTTCCCCCACTGACCCGCTGTACGGCGACGTCTATTTCGCATACGCCGAAGATATCAACGACGCCGACCAGATTGCCGCTTATGGATGCTATATGAGCGGGTCGCTCGACGGCCAATGCCATGCGTTCCTCCTCGATCCCCAAGGCTCCGTGAGTGCGGTTCCGGAACCTTCATCGCTCGCCCTCTTGGGCTGCGGGCTCGCGGGGATTGGCCTCGTCCGCCGCCGCGTCCGCAAGTCGCGAGTGGCGTCCGATCATTTCTCGCCGGAATGTGGCCGGCTTCACAGTCCCGCCAGGCTTTTCGCCGTAGGCTTTTCACGCGGAAGCGAGAATTAAAAGGGCGCGCGCGGAACGCGCCAGACCACACAGGGGGCTCATGAGCAAGTACACGGTCCGTTGGTGGACTTACGCGTTCATTCCGGTTTTCGAACTGATGCGGTTAGTCCTGCAAAGGCGGGAGCCAGTCCCGTTGCCACGTCAATCCCGACGTCATTGAGAGCAATCTCCGAGCGCGACACGCCGGTCACGGTCGCCGCGCTGGACTCACATTGACGTACGGATCTGCCACAGCTCCGGAAATAACCTGAGCTCGAGCGCCTTGGCGAGGTAAGACACCCCGCCCGTGCCGCCGGTGCCGGGCTTGTAGCCGATGATGCGCTCGACCGTCTTCAGGTGATGGAAGCGCCACAACTGAAAGTTGTGGTCGAGATCCACCAGCCGCTCGGCGAGCTCGTACAGGTCCCAGCCCTGCTCGGAGTTGTGGTACACCGCGAGCCACGCACCCGCCACCTGCTTGCTGGCCACGTACGGCTCGCCGAAGTTGCGCTGCAGGTAGCTTTCCGGGATCTCATAGCCGCGCCGGCTCAATAGTCGCAGCACCTCGTCGTACAGTGACGGCTCGGCCAGCACTCGCTGCAGCGTGGCGTAGGCCGCAGCGTCGCGCTTGTGTACCTCGACCATCTCGGCGTTCTTGTTGCCGAACAGGAACTCGAGCAGCCGGTACTGCAGCGACTGGAAGCCCGAAGAGCGTCCCAGAGAATCGCGGAACGCCGTGTATTCGAACGGCGTCATGGTCGACAGCACGTCCCAGACGGTCAGCAGCTGAGTCTGGGTGCGCGAGATGCGCGCCAGCATCTTCAATGCCGGCCCCAGGTCGTCGCGCCGGATGCACTCGAGCGCGGCGGTCAGCTCGTGCAGCATCAGCCGCATCCACAGCTCCGACACCTGGTGCACGATGATAAACAGCATCTCGTTGTGTTCGCGCGAGAGCGGCCGCTGCGCGGCGAGCAGCTTGTCCAGATGCAGGTACTCGCCGTAGGAGAGCGACGAGCCCAGGTCCCAGTGCACCGCCTCGTCGGCGAGCTCGACGCGCTCAGACTTCTCGTATTGACGGGTGGTCATACGCACACGATGGTACACGTCGCGCGCCCTGCGGCAACCTCTGCTAGCATCGCCGCCCGCATGCCTGTCTGGACCGTCCTCTCAAAGCCGTGAGCACCCCGCTGCTCGAAGTCCGCGATCTCGTCAAGGACTATGCGTCGGCGCGCGCCGTGAACGGCGTGTCGTTCCGCGTGCCGCCGGGGATGTGCTTCGGGCTCCTCGGACCCAACGGCGCCGGCAAGACCACCACCATCGAGATCATGGAGGGCATCCTGCCGCCTACCTCCGGCGAGGTGCGCTACTGCGGCGAGCCTCTCGGCGCGCGCTTTCGCGAGGAGGCAGGCATCCTCTTCCAGAAGACCGCGCTGCAGGACTTCCTCACCGTGCGCCAGTCGATCGCGCTGTTTCGCGGTCTGTACGGCCGCGGCCTGGACGTCGAGGAGGTGATCCGCACCTGCGCGCTCGAGACGCTCGCCGGGCGCGACAGCCGCAAGCTCTCCGGCGGTCAGCAGCAGCGGCTGCTGCTGGCGATCGCGCTGGTCAATGACCCGGCGGTACTGTTTCTCGACGAGCCGACCACCGGCCTCGACCCGCAGGCGCGCCGCAAGTTCTGGGAACTGGTGGAGTCGATCAAGCAGCGCCGCAAGACCATCATTCTCACCACGCACAACATGGAGGAAGCCGAGCTGCTGTGCGATGAGATCGTCATCATGGACCACGGCCGCATCATCGCCCAGGGGCCGCCGCGGCAGCTGCTCGCCGCACACTTCGCCGAGGTGCTGCTCGAGCTGCCGCGCCAGGACTTTCCCGAGAGTGCGCGCGCGCTGCCGCTGCAGCTGCTCGAGACCAGCGAGCGCGTGGAGATCACCACGCACGACGTGGAAGAGACGCTGCGCACGCTGCTCGCGCACCGCGTGCCGCTCACCCATCTGCGCATCCGGCCGCCGAATCTCGAGGACCTGTTTCTCGAGCTCACCGGCACGGAGCTGCGGCCGTGATACGCCGGCTGCTGTCGGTGCTGCACGCCCGCAACCTCGAGTTCCTGCGCGATCGCGGCACGCTCGCCTGGACGCTGGCGCTGCCGGTGACGCTGGTGATCGGCATGGGCTTCGTGTTCGGCGGCCCGCAGCGGCCGCTGTTCAAGGTCGGCGTACTGGGCCCGCAGCTCGATGCCGTGGCGCATCCGTTCCTGCACGAGCGCTACGTGCAGTTCGTCGCCGAGCCGAACGCCGCGCAGGCACTGCACAAGGTGACTCACCAGGACCTCGACCTGCTGGTCGATTTCAACGGCTCCGGCGGCGCGGCGCGCTACTGGGTGAATACCGACTCGCCCAAGGGCTACATCGCCGAGAAGCTGCTGCTCGCCGCGGTTCCGGGCGCGCGGCGCGAGTCGGTGCGCGGCGCCGCGGTGCGCTACGTCGACTGGCTGTTCCCCGGGATCCTCGGCATGAACATGATGTTCAGCTGCCTGTTCGGGGTCGGCTACGTCGTGGTGCGTTACCGCAAGAGCGGTTTCCTCAAACGGCTGCACGCCACGCCGCTCAGCGCGTTCGAGTTCCTCGGCGCCCAGGTGCTCTCGCGGCTGCTGCTGATCCTGTTCGTCACCACGGTCCTGTACGCCAGCATCGGCGCGGTCATCGGCTTTCACTCCGCCGGCAACGTGCTGTTGCTCGCACTGCTGGCGGCGCTCGGGGCGCTGTCGATGATCGCGCTCGGACTCACGGTCGCGGCGCGCTTCTCCAGCGAGGAGCTGGTCGGGGGACTGCTGAACCTGCTCACCTGGCCGATGATCATGCTGTCGGGCGTGTGGTTCTCGCTGGAAGGCTCGCCGCGCTGGGTGCAGTGGGTGTCGCACGTGTTTCCGCTCACGCATGTGCTGGACGCGGCGCGAGCCGTGATGCTCGACGGTGCGGGCCTGCGGCAGATCACCCCGGATCTCGTGTATCTTGCGGTGACCGCGCTGGCGTTCCTGGCGTTCGGCGCCTGGTCGTTCCGTTGGCGCATCGATTGACAGCCGGAGCAGCCCAGCCGTGCGTTTCTCAAGCGATAACACCTCGAGCGCCTGCCCGGAAGTGCTGCGGGCCATCGAGTCGGTGAACCGCGGACTCGCGCCGTCCTACGGCGAAGACGAATGGACCACGCGCCTCGATGAGGCGCTCGGCGGCTTCTTCGGCACCGCGGTGCGCGCCTTTGCCGTGACCACGGGTACTGCCGCCAATGCGCTCGCGCTTGCCACGCTCAGCCCGCCGTACGGAGCGATCTTCGCGCACGAGGAGGCGCACATCGTCACCGACGAGTGCGGCGCGCCGGGATTCTTTTCCGGCGGGGCGCAGCTCGCACCGCTCCCCGGGGCACACGGCCGGCTGACCCCGGAAACTCTCGATGCCGCGCTCGCCACCTACACGCGCGGCGTGCACGGGGTGCAGCCGGCGGCGCTGTCGCTCACGCAGGCGACCGAGTTCGGCACGGTCTATCGCGCCGCGGAGGTGGCGCGGCTCTGCGAGGTGGCGCGCCGCTACGGCCTGCGTGTGCACATGGACGGCGCGCGCTTTGCGAACGCGGTTGCGTTCCTTGGTTGCCACCCCGGCGATCTCACCTGGCGGGCCGGAGTCGACGTGCTGTCGTTCGGCGCCACCAAGAACGGCGCCCTGGCCGCCGAGGCGGTCGTTTTCTTCGACTCAAGTCTGGTGCGCGATTTCGAGCTGCGGCGCAAGCGCGCGGGTCACCTGCTGTCGAAGTCGCGCTACGTGGCGGCGCAGCTGCTCGCGTACCTCGACACCGAGCTGTGGCGGCGCAACGCCGCCCGCACCAACTCGCTGGCGCAGCGCATCGGATCAGCCGCGGGCGAGGCGCTGCTGCATCCGGTCGAGGCGAACGAGGTGTTCGTGAAGCTCGGCGTCGAACGGCGCGAGGCACTGCGCTCGGCCGGCTGCGTCTTCTACGACTGGGGTCCCCCGGCTGCGGGCGAAGCGCGTTTCGTCGTGTCCTGGGACCAGCGCGAGGATGACGTCGAGCGGCTGTGCGCGGCGCTTGGGCGCGGTGCCCTCAGCCCGAGGTGATCTTCGCCAGCAGCCGCTTGGCCTGCGCGAAGTCCGGTGCCAGCAGCAGCGCGCGCTCGAGGGCATCGCGCGCGCCGGCCGGATCTTCGTGGTCGAGCAGATCGCTCGCCAGCAACAGGTAGGCATCCGGCGCGCCCCACGCCGGCACATGGTCCGCGGCGCGGCGCTCGCTCTCGAACGCGACGGTTGCCTGGCGCAGCTTCGCCAGCGCCCGCTCGCGGTTGCCGCCCTGCGAGGGCGTCAGCCGATAGTCGCTCATGGCATCGAGCAGCAGTACGCGCGGATTGCCGGGAGCGAGCCGCAGCGCCTGGTCCATCTCCCGGTGCGCGCGATGTACCGCGAGCAGCGCGCTGCCGCCGCCGAGCTCCGCCGGCGCGAGGCGGCACGCGGCCTGCAGCGCCAGCGCCTCGGCAAAATCACTCTGCTGGGCGAGCGCGCCGTCGAGGCTCGAGACGCAGCGGCCGGCGAGCTGCGCCCCGGAATCCGTCGGGCTCGCCAGTAGCGCCTCGCGCCAGATGAGCAGGCCCGCATAGTACTCATGGAGCTTGTCGTGCGACTCGTCGGCGGCGAGCGCCGGCGCAATGCGCGCCAGCGCGCGCGCATCCTCGGTGTAGTAACCGTACTCGATGCGGCTCTCGAGGTCCCGCCACGACTCGGTCGCATCCTGTGCCCCGGTCGAGGCGGCGGCGAGCAGCGAAAGCGTAAGCAGTAGAATGCCGGCTCGCATGTCCGCCGATACTACTGCAACCACGCCGCCTGCTGCGTGCCCCGACGCCGCGCCGCTCATCGACATCGGCGTAAATCTCACCCATGACAGCTATGACGCGGACCGAGCGGCAGTACTCGAGCGCGCGCGCGCCGTCGGGGTCGTGCAGATCATGGTCACCGGCTCGAGTGTGGCGAGCACTCACAAGGCACTCGGCCTGGTGCGGGAGCATCCCGGGCAGCTGTTTGCCACGGCCGGCGTTCACCCGCATCATGCCGTGGAGCTGACCGAGAGTGCTGCCAGCGAGCTTGCCGAGCTCGCACGCCGGCCGGAGGTCGTGGCGGTCGGTGAGTGCGGGCTCGATTACTACCGCGACCTGGCGCCGCGCGAGGCACAGCGCCGCGCCTTCCATCGCCAGCTCGAGCTGGCGGCGCAGGTGGACAAGCCGGTGTTTCTACACCAGCGCGATGCGCATGCGGATTTCGCCGCGATCCTGCGCGAGCACGGCACGCGTCACCGTGGCGTTGCCCACTGCTTCACCGGTGGGGGCGAGGAGTTGCGGTGTTACCTCGAGCTCGGCCTCGCGATCGGTATCACCGGCTGGATCTGCGACGAGCGGCGCGGCGCGCACCTGCTCGCGCTGGTGCGCGAGATCCCCGCGCAGCGGCTGCTGCTCGAAACCGACGGCCCCTACCTGCTGCCGCGCGACTTGAGTCCGCAGCCGGCCTCGCGCCGCAACGAGCCCGCCTACCTGCCGCACATCGCCGCCACCGTCGCGCGCGCCCGCGGGCAGTCGCTGGCAGCGCTCGCGCAGGCCAGCACGGCGGGCAGCCGGGCACTTTTCGCGCTGTAAGAAACGGTCTCATTTCAAGGATTTAAGCCATGAACCTAAAGAACCTCAGCGAGTACATCGCGGGCAGCTGGGAGACCTCGATCGTAGAGCGCCTGGTGGCGTACGTGCGCATCCCGAACAAGTCGCCCCTGTTCGATCCCGAGTGGGAGAGCCATGGCCACATGGAGCGGGCGGCGCAGCTGATGGCCGAGTGGTGCCGCGCACAGCCGCTCGCGGGCCTCAAGGTCACGCTGCACCGCCTGCCCGGCCGCACGCCGCTGCTGTTGGCGGAGGTCCCAGGCGAGCTACCGGGTTGCGTGCTGCTCTACGGCCACATGGACAAGCAGCCCGAGTTCACCGGCTGGCTCCCCGGGCTCGGTCCCTGGCAGCCGGTGATCCGCGACGGCAAGCTCTACGGTCGCGGCGCCGCCGACGACGGCTACGCCGTGTTCAGCTCCCTCACCGCCATCGCGGCCCTCAAGGCCGAGCAGGTGCGTCTGCCGCGCTGCGTGGTGCTGATCGAAGCCTGCGAGGAAAGCGGCAGCGTGGATCTGCCGGCGCACCTCGCAGCGCTCGGCGACACTATCGGAGAGCCCTCGCTGGTCGTGTGTCTGGATGCCGAGTGCGGCAATTACCAGCAGCTGTGGTGCACCACTTCGCTGCGCGGCAATCTGATCGGGAACCTGAGCGTTCGCGTACTGACCGAAGGCGTACATTCGGGAATGGCAACCGGCATTGCGCCGACCCCGTTTCGGATCCTCGAGCAGCTGCTGGCGCGGATCGAGAATCCAGTGACCGGCGACATACTGGTGGACGAGCTGCACGCCTATCTGCCGCACGACCGGCGCGCGCAGATCGTGACCGCAGCGCAGGTAATGGGCGCCGAGGTCGCCGGCCGGCTGCCGTGGGCCAAGGGGGTGCAGGCGCTCTCGGACGATCCCACCGAGCTCATCATCAACAGCACCTGGCGCGCGACGCTCGCGATCACTGGCGCCGACGGGCTGCCCGCAGTCGGCTCCGCCGGCAACGTGCTGCTGCCTGAGCTCACCGTCAAGTTGTCGCTGCGCCTGCCGCCGACCTGTGATGCGACGCGCGCCGCGCACGCGCTGCGCGAAGCGCTCGAGCGCGATCCACCCTACGGCGCGCAGGTGCGCTTCGAGGCCGGGGCTGCGACCACCGGCTGGAATGCGCCGACTTTCGCGCCATGGCTCGAGGAGTCCATCGGCCGCGCGTCACGCGCCGTGTTCGGTCCCGACGCCGTGCACATCGGCTGCGGCGGTACCATCCCGTTCATGGGCATGCTGGGCGAGCGCTTTCCGCGCACCCAGTTCTTCATCACCGGAGTGCTCGGTCCGCATGCCAACGCCCACGGCCCCAACGAGTTTCTGCACCTCGACTATGCACAGAAGCTCACCGCCTGCGTGTCGCTGGTGCTGGCCGATCACGCGCGGACTCTTGCTTAGCGGCCCTCAGCGCATGTCCGCCATGTAGCTCGGCTTTACCGTCTCCTTCAGGCGCCGCCAGCCAGCGGCCAGCGGCTCGGCACCTTCTTCGGAGGTGTCCCAGGCGCCGGGGGGAAACTCGGCGCGCAGCGCATCGATCATCAGCGTCCACTTCGGCAGGCCCTTGGGAAATCTGCCGCGGCGCGTGAACACGATGCGTCCCTCGACCGGCACGTCGCCCGCCACCGCCTTGACCGCGGCGACGCGGTCATAAAGCGCGCTCTGCGGATTGGTGAAGGTGAAGCGCCGCGCGCCGTCCATGACGGTCCACTCGGCCATCTGGTCGCCGCCGAAGATGTTGCCTTTCACATCGCGCAGGTCGATGACCACGACACCGCGCATGGTGAGCAGCAGGAAGTCCACGTGAAAGCCGCCGCCCATGCCGTCCGGCACCAGCGTGTCGATCAGGTGCTCGGTGGCACCCGCGGTCACCGCCAGGCGCAGCGCGCGCCGCGCCCGGTACTGACGATACCAGCGCCACGCCCACGAGAGCCCGAAGCCGAGCGCCAAGGCGACCCCGATCAGCACCCACGCGGTCGGCGTCAACTTGCTCAATTCGTTCACGGGAGTCCCCTCATCCCTCGAGCGCCGCGCGCAGGGCGTCCAGGCTGGCGTCGATTTCAACACAGCTGCTCGGGCGCGCGAACAGTTTCGCGAGCGTCTCGGGAACGGCCACCGGCGTGCCCGTCAGCGGCTCCACGATCTCGCGGAACTTCGCCGGGTGTGCCGTGCCCACCAGCACCCAGCGTCCGCGGCGGCGCCGCTCCTCGGGCAGACGCTCCCAGGCCTCGGCCGCGGTCGCAGTGTGCGGGCACCAGACCTGGCCGAACTCGCGGAAGCCCTGGCGGATGCGCGCGCGGATCGCCTCGTCGTCGACGCTCACGGCGCTGACCGCGGCGCGCAGTGCCGCCAGCTCCGGAAACAGTGTGCGCAGCCGCTCCATGTTGCTCGGGTCGCCGACGTCCATGGCCGAGGCCAGCGTCGCCACGCTCGCCCGCGGCCGCCACTGCCCGCTCTCGAGATAATCCGGCACGGTGCGGTTGGCGTTGTGCGCCAGCACTACCTCTGCGATCGGCAGGCCGAGCTCGCGTGCCCACAGACATGCCAGCGCGTTGCCGAGGTTGCCGCTCGGCACGACGAACGAGCTGCGCTCGCCGTGCGCACGCCACACCTGGAGGCTGGTGGCGGCGTAATAGACGACCTGCGGCAGCAGCCGCCCGAGATTGATGCTGTTGGCCGACGACAGCGCGCCGCGCGCCCGCAGCTGCGGATCGGCGAACGCCTGCTTGACGAGGCGCTGACAGTCATCGAACGTGCCGCGCACCGCGAGCGAGCGCACGTTGCCGCCCCAGCAGGTCAGCTGTCGCTCCTGTGTCGGCGACACGAGCCCCTTGGGGAACAGCACCGCAACCGTAATCCCCGGCCGCTCGTGGAAGGCCGCGGCGACCGCCCCGCCCGTGTCCCCGGAAGTCGCGACCAGGATGGTGAGCGGCTGCGCCGCGCCGCGGCGCAGCCGCGCGAAGCACGCCGCCAGAAAACGCGCTCCGAAGTCCTTGAACGCAGCCGTCGGGCCGTGAAAGAGCTCCAGCACCGCGAGCCGCCCGTCGTCCGTCAGCGGCACGAGCGGCGCCGGGAAGTTGAAAGCCTCGCTTGCCACCGCCGCGAGCGCCGTGCCGAGCGGATCGCCGGCGAGAAACGGCGCGAGCAGTGGCACGGCCACTTCGGCCAGCTGCTCGGCGCCGGCGAACTCGGCCGGTGTCAGGCGCGGCCACGCACACGGCAGGTAGAGTCCGCCGTCGGGGGCGAGTCCCTGCAGCAGCGCGGCGCTGAAGCCGGCGATGAGCGCGGGGTCGCGCGAGCTGCGGAAGCGGAACTCGCTCACGTCCGCTCACTCCACCAGTCGCGCGCCGGCAGTCCCGAGCGCGTCCACCCAGGCGTCGGTGTCGAGCTGCCGCGCGGCGAACGCGCGCTGCATGGCCGCCAGCACCGCCGCGGCGACACCGCTTTGCGCCCAGGCGAACATCGAGGGGCCGGCGCCGGAGATGGAGCAGCCGAGCGCTCCGGCCTCCATCGCCGCCCGGCGTACCTCGGGAAATCCCGGGATCAGCGCCTGGCGCTGCGGCTCGATCACCACGTCCTCGAACGAGGCGCGGATCATGTCGAGATCCTGTGTGTAGCACCCGGCGATGAAGCCCGCGAGGTGGGCCGTCTGCCAGACAAAATCCGACAGCTCGACGCTGTGCTTGAGGATCGCGCGCGCCTCGCTGGTGGCGAGGAACATGTGCGGGTGGACGATCACGGCGCGCATGTCCTGCGGCACGGGGATGCGCTTGACACGCGGCTGGTCGATGCCGACGGTGAGCACCAGACCGCCGAACAGCGACGGCGCGATGTTATCGGCATGGCGTGCGCCGCTTGCGACCGCCTCGCCCGCGATGGCGCATTTCAGCAGCTCGAGCCGCTCGAGGGGCGCTGCCAGCAGCGCGTTCGCCGCCACCACCGCGGCGACCGCGGACGCCGCCGAGCCGCCCAGCCCCGAGCCGAGCGGGATGCCCTTATCGATCTCGACCGTGAAACCAAAGTCCGGCCGCGCCACTTCCGCGAGCGCGAGCAGCGCCCGGCCCGCGGTGTTGTCGGCCGCCACGCGCGGCAGCTCACCGGCGATGCCGCGCACGGCCTGGATCTCGACGCCCGGCGCGCCGCGGCGCATCACCGTCACCCGGTCGCCGAGCGCCTCGACCGAGAAGCCGAGGATGTCGAAGCCGATCGCGACGTTGCCGACCGAAGCCGGCGCGAACGCCGTGGCGCGCATCACTCCGGCCGCGCTCACAGGCGCGCTCCCAGGTAGGCCGCACATCGCAGCAGGTCCCCGAACACCCCGCCGGCGGTGACCTCGGGGCCGGCACCCGGGCCCTGCACCAGCAGCGGGTTGTCGCAATAGCGGCGGGTCGAAAACCGCACGATGTTGTCGGTGAGCGCGATGTTGGCGAACGCATGTGCCGCCGGCAGCTCGGTCAGGCCGACGGTCGCCTCGCCCGCCGCGGTCAGCCGCCCGACGTAGCGCAGCACGTTGCCGCGGGCCCGTGCCGCCTCGAGCCGCGCCCGCATCGGCTCGTCGTGGCGCGGCAGGCTGGCCATGAACTCCGTGATCGTTCCGCCGGCAAGCTCGGTCGGCACGAGACTCTCCACCTTCACGTCGCGCAGCTCGAGGTCCAGGCCGATCTCGCGGCCGAGAATGATGAGCTTGCGCGCCACATCCGCCCCCGACAGGTCGTCGCGCGGGTCCGGCTCGGTGTAGCCGCGCTGGCGCGCCTCGCTGACGATCTGCGAGAAGCTGCTGCGGCCGTCGTACACGTTGAACAGATAGGCGAGCGTGCCGGAGAAGATTCCCTCGATACTCCTGATCTCGTCGCCGGTGGCGAGCAGATCGCGCAGCGTATGCACGATCGGCAGTCCCGCGCCCACCGTCGCCTCGTACAGATAATGGGCGCCGCCGCTGCGGCGCGCCGCCTGCAGGCGCCGGTAGTAGGCCAGCGCGCCGCTGTTGGCCTTCTTGTTGGGCGTCACGATGTGAATGCCCGCCGCCAGCCAGTCGGCGTAGCGGCCCGCGATGTCCTCGCTTGCGGTGCAATCCACCAGCACCGTGTGCGGCAGATAATCCACGCGCACGTGCTCGAGAAACGCCGCGATGTCCGCGGCGCTGCCGCTCGCCTGGTAGCGGTCGTGCCATTCGGCGGCATCGAGCCTGGGCTCCGCCAGCAGCATGCGCCGCGAGCCGAGCACGCCACGAAGCCTCAAGTCGAGGCGGAATGCCTCGCGCAGTCGCGTGCTCTGCGCCGCCAGCTGTGCCAGGAACACCTGTCCGACGCTGCCCGGCCCGATGACGCCGATCGACAACGTATGCGGTGAGAGGTACAGGCCCGCATGCACCGCACGCAGCGCGCGCGTGGCGCTGCGGCCGTCCACCACCGCGGAGATGTTGCGCTCGGAGGCGCCCTGGGCGATGGCGCGCACGCTCACCCCGGAGGTGCCGAGTGCGCCGAACACCTTGGCGGCGATGCCGGGCGTGCCCGCCATGCCGTCGCCGACCACCGCGAGGATCGCGAGATCGGGGTCGACGTCCACGCTCTGGATCTGTCCCTCGACCAGCTCACGCTCGAAGGCCCGCCGCGTGATGTGCGCGGCGCGCTCCGCCTGCTCCTGCGGGATCGCGCAGCAGATCGAGTGCTCCGAGCTTCCCTGCGAGATCAGGATGACCGATATGCCCTCTTCGCGCAGCGCGCCGAACAGCCGATGCGCGGTACCCGGCACGCCGATCATGCCGGTGCCTTCGAGGTTGATGAGCGCCACCCGCTCGATGCTGGTGATCCCCTTGACCGGGAGCGTCGAGGTGGGCCGCGCGCAGATCAGCGTCCCGACCTTCTCGGGTGCGAAGGTGTTGCGGATCCAGATCGGGATCTCGTCGCCGACCGCGGGCGCCATGGTCTGCGGGTGAAGGACCCGCGCTCCGAAGTAGGCGAGCTCCATCGCCTCGTTGTAGGACAGCGAATCGATCACGGTCGCGTCGGGCACGCGGCGCGGGTCCGCCGACAGCACCCCGTCGACATCGGTCCAGATGTGGATCTCCGCCGCTTTCAGCAGGGCGCCGAAGATCGACGCGGAAAGGTCGCTGCCGTTGCGGCCGAGTGTGGTCTGCACGCCGCGTTTGTCGGAGGCGATGAACCCGGTGATGATGAGTGTGCCGGCGAAATTGCCGGGCACCAGCGCCTCGAGGTTGGCGCGCGACTGCGCCCACTGGATTCCCGGCCCGAGCGGTCCCCACTCCACCGTGATCACCCGTCGCGCGTCCAGCCATTGCACCGGGCCTGCGCGCCGGCCGCGCGCGGCGAAGAAGCGCAGAAACAGCCGGGTCGACCAGATCTCGCCGTAGCCGGCGATCAGGTTGCTGACGTTGCGGTCCGCGGAGCGCGTGAGCTTCACTGCGTGCAGAATGCCCTCGAGGTCGCGGCAATCGCGGTCGAGCTCCTCCAGGTACTGCTGCGCGACGGACTCCTCCAGCAGCGCCGCGGCGATCGCCGCATGTCGCGCGCGCAGGTGTGCGATCTCCCTGAAGTAGGTGTCGTCCTGACGCTCGGCGAGCGCGATGAGACGCAGCAGCGCGTCGGTCACGCCGCGGCACGCCGACAACACCACCCCCAGGCGCGCGCTGGGGGCGCCCTCGAGTATCGCGGCAACTCTGCCGAAGCAGTCGGCGTCCGCGACGCTCGACCCCCCGAACTTGTGCACGACCCAGGGATCGGCCTTGGTCATCGACGTGGGATTTCTTCGAGTGGGGAAAGGCGCTGCGACTCTATTAAGAAGCGCCGCGGAAGTCCAACGGGCGGCACAGCAGCAGCGCGTCCCGGGGGCGTGCACGACTGGCATAATCGCCCGTGCGTGGAAGCACACCTCGTACCCTTGTTGCCCCTGTTCGAGCGCGAGCGGGCCGCAGCCAGCGCGTTGGCGCTCGGCATCCTGGTGCACACCGAGGGCTCGACCTACCGCAAACCCGGCGCCCTGATACTGATCGCCGCCGACGGCCGCTACGCGGGATTGCTCTCCGGTGGCTGCCTCGAGGGCGATCTCGCCGAGCATGCGCGCAGGGTCATCGATACCGGCAGCGCACGCCTGGTGCGTTACGACCTGCGTAGTGCCGACGATCTGCTGTGGGGCATGGGTGTCGGTTGCGAAGGCGCGATGCAGATCCTGCTGGTACGAGTCGGGCCTGACGGGGCGTGGCAGCCGCTCAGCTATCTCGCCACGGCTGTCGAATCACATACCGCCACCGCGTTCGGCGTCGTGATCGAGTCGTCGCGCGCGGATGTGCCGCTCGGCGCACTGGCGCTGCCGGCGGGCGCGTCGGTCACGCCGCCTGCGCTGCGCAGCGCCGATGTGGGCACGGCACTCGGCGCCGCGAGCGCCAGCCGCGCGGTGAACCGACTGACGGCGCCCGCGGGCGACTGGACATTGTTGGTCGTACCGCTCGCCCTGCCCGCCCGGATCCTGCTCCTCGGCGCAGGTCCGGATGCCGCCCCGATCGTCGACTTTGCCGTGCGGCTCGGCTGGCGAGTCACCCTGCTCGATCACCGCCCGGCGTACGCGCTGCCGGACCATTTCCCGGGAGCGGCGCGCGTGCTGCCCGCGGCCGAGCGGGTGACGGACACGCTCGATCTCGAGCCGTTCGATGCGGCCGTCGTCATGAGCCATCATCTCGACTCGGACCTCGCGTACCTGAGAGCGCTGGCCCGGACGCGCGTCCCGTATGTCGGGCTACTGGGACCTAAGGCGCGACGCGAGCGGCTGCTCGAGAGCCTCGGCTCCGACGCCCAGGCGCTTCACGCGAGGCTGCACGCGCCCGTGGGACTCGCGCTCGGCGGACGCACACCCGAATCGCTGGCGCTCGCCATCGTGGCGCAGATCGAGGCGTTCCTGAACGGCGCGACGGCGGTAAGTACTCCCATGTAGATCAGTAAGTTATGCGTTACACATACGGCCCTCTCTCAGGTTGGTTATCGTAGCCGCCGTGAATGAGATTCAGCTGATTCGCAGCCAGCTCAACGCCGAGCGCCAGCGCGCCGCTGCCGTCGCCCGTGCGTGCGCAGCGGCGCTCGCCGGCGCCGACCCTCAGGCCATCGCGGGCAGCGCCGCGCTGGAGGCGTTCCGCCATGCCTGTGTGGATTACCTGGCGTGCGTACTGGCGTGGTTCGACGGACGCGATCAGCGCTTGCGCGAGCTGTACGCCCGGCGGCCGGCCGCAGACCCGGACCGCGAAGCTCTCGAGCAGGTGCTCGCCGGCGGCGGCGGCGGCCGCGAGGCGCTCGAGCGGCTCGAGAGCGCAGCGCAGCGCGCGACGGGCGCCCCCGGACATGAGTCGCGCAGCCGCGCGCAGCAGCGCTGGCAGGAGTTTGCGCGGTTCTTCGCCGGCCCCTGGGATACGCGACGCGAGGCCATCGACCGGATGCTGTCAGCCAACCCGCGGGTTGCCGACTGGCGCGTCATCGGCGGCATCGACGCCGACTCGATTCTCGAGGAGCGCCGCCGCTACGAGCGGGTGCAACAGCATCTGCCTCCCGGCGCCATCGCGGCCTTCCCCTGACATGCCCACGTCCGCAGCCAGCGCCAGGCTCGCCGACGGTCTCCACGCCATCGTGCTGGCGGCGGGTGCCTCGACCCGCTTCGGATCTCCGAAGCAGCTGGTGCGTCTCGGGGGACGTCCGCTGCTGCACACCGTCGTCACGCGCGCCGCCGAGATCACGGGCAGCGCCCTCATCGTCGTGCTCGGCGCCGGCGCCGAAGAGCTGGCACCGCTGCTGCGGCACTCCTCAGGCACGCTGGTGATCAATCGCGAGTGGCGCGAGGGGCTGGCCAGCTCGATCCGCGCCGGCATCGCAGCGCTCCCGGCGGCGTGCACGGGCGCGCTGCTGCTGCTCGCCGACCAGCCGGCGGTCACGGCGCACGACCTGCGGCGCCTCGCCGGCACCTGGCGCAAGCAGCCACAGTACATGGCCGCGGCCCTCTACGCCGGCACCGTCGGGGTTCCGGCGATCTTCCCGCGCTCTGTGTTCCCTGAGCTCGCGGCGCTGCGCGGCGACGCCGGCGCGCGGGCGGTGCTGCGGCGTGGCACCGACACGCTGATGCGCGTGCCCATGCCGTCCGCGGCGCTGGACGTCGATACGCCCGAGGATCTGCTGACAATCGAATCGCCGCCCTGAGCGGCCGCGCGGTTTCGACCAGCCAAGGCGCCTGTGTCAGCCGCGACGGCTTGCGGCGGCGAGCAG
>DATNKO010000028.1:0-107724 GCA_035603345.1 Steroidobacteraceae bacterium
CGCTGCACGACTAACGTCGCAGAATCCGCAGTACCTCTTCGAGTTCCATGCGCACCTGGCGCACGATCTGCTGACTCTGCGTGGTATCGGTGCGCGCTTCATCGCCCGTGAGCTTGTTGCGCGCGCCGCCGATCGTGAAGCCCTGCTCATAGAGCAGACTCCGGATCTGGCGGATGATGATGACATCCTGGCGCTGATAGTAGCGGCGATTTCCGCGGCGCTTGACCGGCTTGAGCTGCGGAAATTCCTGCTCCCAGTAGCGCAGCACGTGCGGCTTCACCCCGCAGAGCTCGCTCACCTCTCCGATGGTGAAATAGCGCTTGCCGGGGATCGCCGGGAGCTGAGCGTTATTCTTTGGCTCCAACATAAGCTTCGACCCGTGCCTTGAGTTTTTGTCCTGGGCGGAAGGTCACCACGCGCCGTGCGCTGATCGGAATCTCCTCCCCGGTCTTCGGATTGCGCCCCGGGCGCTGGTTCTTGTCACGCAAGTCGAAGTTACCGAAACCCGAGAGCTTCACCTGCTCCCCCCCCGACAGCGCGGCGCGAACCTCCTCGAAGAACAGATCGACGAGCTCTCGAGCCTCACGCTTGTTGAGCCCGAGCTGGTTGAACAACGCCTCCGCCATCTCCGCCTTGGTGAGAGCCATTTCTTTATTCTCTGATTCTCGCGTTCAAGTTCTCGCGCAAGTCCGAAACTACAGCGGCCATCAGGCGCTCGATGTCGTCATCGGTAAGAGTGCGAGAGAAATCTTGAAAAATCAAGCCTAAAGCGATGCTTTTTCGACCTTTTTCGAGGCCGGGCCCACGATACACGTCGAAAACGCGGAGACCACGCAGGAGGCTTGAGGTCGCCAAGGTTACACGCTCGGCGATTCTACTTAAAGTCACCGACTCATCGACCACCACGGCGAGGTCCCGCCGCACCTGCGGGAAGCGCGACAGCTCCTGATGCACCGCCCTCTTGACAGCGAGCGCCGAGAGGTCCAGCTCGAAGAGCACCGGCCCATATGTAAAGTCCAGCTCCTTCGCGAGTGCCGGGTGCAGCTCGCCGAGCCAGCCGACGCGCGCGCCATCGCGCAGCACGCGCGCGCTGCGGCCCGGGTGCAGCGCCGGGTGCGTATCGGCCGCGAAAGTGAAGGCAGCGGCCGCACCCGTGAATGCAAAGAGCGCTTCCAGATCGCCCTTGACGTCGTAGAAGTCCACCGGCGCGCGCTCGAGCTTCGACACGCCCCACTGCTCTGGCAGTCGCGGCCCGCTCGCCAGGCCCGCGAGTGTCGCAATCTCCCGCGCCCCGCCGCCGGCTGCCGGCTCGAAGCGCGCACCTTGCTCGAAGAGCCGCACGCGATCCTGCTGGCGACGCTCGTTGTCGCGCGCTGCTTTGAGCAGCCCCGGCCAGAGCGAGACGCGCATGACCGACATGTCGGAGGACAGTGGATTCGCGAGAGCGAGGCCCGCGCTCGAGCGGAACAGCCGCTCCTGCAGTGAGGGATCCACGAAGGCGAAGGTGACTGCCTCCTGAAAGCCGCGCGCCGCGAGCACTTCGAGCACTGCGCTTTCGGGCGGCTGCTCGGCGGGGAGCTTGCGAAAGCGCTGCGGGATGAGCGCGTCGGTCTCCGGGATCCGGTCGTAGCCGACGATGCGCGAGACCTCCTCGATGAGATCCGCTTCGATCGCGATATCGAAGCGGTGTGCGGGAGGAGTCACGCGCCAGCCACCGCGCGCAGCCTTGACCTTCATGCCGAGCACCGTAAGGGCGGACGCCACCTGTTTCGCGGGAAGCTTGACTCCCAGAAGCCGGCCGAGCTGCTGCGCACGCAGCGTCACGGGCCGGCGCCGCGGCAGGTGCGCGACGGACCGGGTCACATACACAGGTCCCGCGCGGCCGCCGGCGATCGGCCTCAGGAGCTCGAGCGCGCGCTGAATGGCGCGCGACTGCTGCGTGGGATCCACGCCGCGCTCGAAGCGCTGGCTGGCATCGGTCGTGAGTCCGACGCGCCGCGCCCGTCCCATGATCGCCGCCGGAGAAAAATACGCCGCCTCGAAAAACACGTCCTCGGTCGCGGAGCTCACCGCGGTGCGCTCCCCTCCCATGACGCCGGCGAGCCCCACGGGCCCGCGTCCATCGGTGATGAGGAGCATGTCGCGGTCGGCGGCGATCTCCCGGCCGTCGAGGAGCCTCAGCCGCTCGCCGCGCTGCGCCAGGCGCACCTTGATGCCGCGCTCGAGCTTCTCGAGGTCGTAGGCATGCATCGGCTGCCCGAGCTCGAGCATCACGTAGTTGGTGACGTCGACCAGCGGGCTGATGGAGCGCACGCCGGCGCGCCGCAGCCGCTCGCGCATCCATAAGGGAGCTTCGGCGCGATTGTTGACGCCGCGGACGATGCACCCGGCAAAGCTCGGGCAGGCGGCAGGGGCTGCCAACTGCACCGGAAAGCGCTCGCGGTGCGCATCCGGGATCACCCGGATCGCGCGTACGCCGAGTGCCCGGCCGCGAAGCGCCGAAACCTCGCGCGCGATGCCTAAGATCGACATGGCATCGCCGCGGTTCGGCGTCACGTTGAGGTCCAGCACCGCCTCGTCGAGCCCGAGATAATCCCGCAGCGGCGTGCCGAGCGGCGCATCAGTGGGAAGCTCCAGAATCCCGCTCGAGCTGTCGGCGATCCCGAGCTCCTTGGCGGAGGCGAGCATGCCCTGCGATTCGACGCCGCGCAGCTGCGCCGCCTTGATCGCGAGATCGCCCGGGAGCTTCGCTCCCACGACCGCGAGCGCGCTCTTCAAGCCCGCGCGCGCATTGGCCGCGCCGCACACGATCTGCAGCGGCGGCCCGCTGCCGCGCGACACTCGGCAGACTGTGAGCCGCTCGGCCTGCGGATGTCGCTCGGCTGAAAGAATCTCCGCGACCACGACCCCGCTGAAGGGCGGCGCCGCGAGCTCCAGGCCCTCGAGCTCGAAGCCCGCCATGGTGAGGCGCGCGCCGAGCTCCTGCGCCTGCCACGGCACCTTCACCCACTCGCTGAGCCACGAGTATGGGATCTTCATGAGCTCACGCGGAAGCCGCGCGGAACTGCTTCAAGAACCGCAGGTCGTTCTCGAAGAACAGGCGCAGGTCGTTCACTCCGTAGCGCAACATCGCCAGCCGATCGATACCGGCGCCGAAGGCGTAGCCGGTGTAGCGCTCGGAGTCCACGCCGCTCGCTTTCAGCACGTTCGGGTGCACCATGCCGCAGCCGGAGATCTCGAGCCAGCCGGTCTGCTTGCAGGTGCGACACCCCTTGCCGTCGCAGAACACGCACGACATGTCGACCTCGGCGGAGGGCTCCGTGAACGGAAAGTACGACGGCCGCAAGCGCATCTGCAGATCGCGCTCGAAGAATGCCTGCAGAAAGCCGTGCAGCGCCGCCTTCATGTTGGCGAAGCTCACGTTCTCATCGACCACCAGCCCCTCGAGCTGGTGGAACATGGGCGCGTGCGTCATGTCGGAGTCGCGCCGGTAGACGCGCCCGGGGGCGATGAGCGCAATCGGCGCGCCGTGCTTCAAGAGCGAGCGGATCTGCACCGGCGAGGTGTGCGTGCGCAGGAGCTTCCCGTCCGGGAAGTAGAAGGTATCGTGCAGCGCCCGCGCCGGGTGATCGCGCGGAATGTTGAGCGCTTCGAAGTTGTGGAAGTCGTCCTCGATCTCGGGGCCCGAGGCGACTTCGAACCCCGCGCGGCGAAACAGCATCTCGATGCGCTCGCGCGCGCGGGTCAGGGGATGAAGCCCCCCGGCCTCCTCGCCCCGCCCGGGGAGCGTGACATCGATCCGCCCGGCGGTAAGCTCGAGCTCGATGGCCGCGCGCCCGAGCGCCTCCCGGCGCGCCTCGATCGCAGCCTGGAGTTTTTCCTTCGCCTCGTTGATGCGCGCGCCCGCGGCGGGACGCTGGTCGGCGGGGAGCGAGCCGAGCGCCTTCAACTGCTCGGTGAGCGTGCCCTTCTTGCCGAGCCAGCGCACGCGCGTCTCTTCCAGCGCGGCAAGCTCCGCGCAGGAAGCGACTTCATCGAGCGCCTGACCCGCGAGAGCCGTGAGGTCTGTCAAGACCCGCTCCCGTTATCAGGCGATGCCGAGGGCGGTCTTTGCCTGCTGCGCGATGGCGCCGAACGCCGCGGCGTCGTGCACCGCGATGTCCGCCAGCACCTTGCGGTCGATCTCGACGCCGGCCTTGTGCAGGCCGTCGATGACGCGGCTGTAGGACAGGCCGTGCAGCCGTGCCGCGGCGTTGATGCGCGTGATCCACAGCGCCCGGAACTCACGCTTGTTCTGCCGCCGGTCGCGGTAGGCGTACTGGCCCGCCTTGATGACCGCCTGCTTGGCGGCGCGATACACCTTGCGCCGGGCGTTGTAGTAGCCCTTCGCCTTGCCTAAGACTTTCTTGTGACGGCGCCCGGCCGTCACGCCACGCTTGACTCGTGCCATGCTGCTACTCGCTTAAAGCTTGATTAACGGTGATACGGGAGAAGCTGCTCGACGCGGCCCACGTCCGTGGAATCCACCAGACTCGAGCCGCCGGAGCGTGCGTGGCGTTTGAGCTTGCGGGTTTTGTGGCCGAGATTGTGGCGGCGGTTGGCCGCGTACCGCTTGAAGCCCTTCGCCGTCTTGCGAAAGCGCTTGGCCGCGGCCCGGTTGGTTTTCAACTTGGGCATCGACATAACTCCTTAACTTTATGTAGCCCCGTTCACAAGGCGCCTCACTGAGGCACCCGCTCGCGGGCGAACGATCCGACGGACCTGCGCGAATCCCGAAGGTGCGCGCAGCGCCGCCCGACCGTTACTTCTTCTTCGGTGCAAACACCATGACCATCTGCTTGCCCTCCATGAGCGGGTTCTGCTCGACCACCGCGTGCGGCGCGAGGTCGCCCGAAACCCGGTCCAGGAGCTTGCGCCCGATGTCCTGGTGCACCATCTCGCGGCCACGGAACCGTAAGGTCACCTTGGCCTTGTCACCCTCGGTCAGGAAGCGCGTCAGATTACGCAGCTTGATCTGGTAATCCGCCTCGCCCGTGCCGGGACGAAACTTCACTTCCTTGACCTGAATCTGTTTCTGCTTGCGCTTGGCGGAGTGGGCTTTCTTGTTCTGCTCGAACAGGAATTTGCCGTAATCCATGATGCGCACGACCGGCGGCTCAGCGGTCGGCGACACCTCGACCAGATCCAACTCGGCAGAGGACGCCATCTGCAGCGCGTCGTAGCGAGACATCACCCCGGCCTGCGACCCATCGGCCGCGATCACACGCAGTTGCGGCGCATTGATCTCCTCATTGCGCCGGACCCGCTTCGTTGCACTAGCGATTCGTCAACCCTCCATACCGACGCGTCCGCGGCTATCGAGCTCGGCACGGAGTCGTTCGGCGAACGTCTCCGGGCTCATGGCGCCCAGATCCTTGCCACTGCGCGTGCGCACTGCAAGCAGATTGCCGGCCACTTCCTTGTCGCCCGCTACCAGAAGATACGGAACACGCTTCAGCGTGTGCTCGCGGATCTTAAAGCCCACCTTCTCGTTGCGCAAGTCGATCTCGACCCGAAAGCCCTGATTTTTCAGGGATTCCGTAACACGGCGGACATACTCGTCCTGCCGGTCGGTGATAGTCAGCGCCACCGCCTGCACCGGGGCGAGCCAGGCCGGCAGCCGGCCGGCGTGATGCTCCAACAGGATCGCAACGAAGCGCTCGAGCGAGCCGAACATCGCGCGGTGCAGCATGACCGGGGTGCGCTTGGCGCTCTTTTCATCAATGTAGTAGGCGCCCAGGCGCTCGGGCATGTTGAGGTCGACCTGGAGCGTCCCGCACTGCCAGTCGCGCCCGATGGCATCGCGCAGCACGAACTCGAGCTTCGGCCCGTAGAAGGCCCCTTCGCCCCTGTTCAGGCTGTAGTCGATGCCGGCGGCGTTGGAGGCCGCGATCAGCGCCGCCTCCGCCCGGTCCCAAATGTCATCGCTCCCGACGCGCTTGGGCGGCCGGTCGGCAAACTTGATCGCGACCTCATCGAAGCCGAAGTCGCGGTAGATATCGAGGATCAGCTTGGTGATCGCCACGCACTCGGAGGTGATCTGCTCCTCGGTGATGAAGCAGTGGCCGTCGTCCTGGGTGAAAGCCCGCACCCGCATGAGGCCGTGGAGTGCCCCCGAGGGCTCGTAGCGGTGGACCTTGCCGAACTCGGCGAGCCGTACCGGAAGCTCCCGGTAGCTGCGCAGCCCGTGCTTGAAGATCTGCACGTGCCCGGGGCAGTTCATGGGCTTGATGGCATAGAGCCGCTCGTCGGGCGTCTTGGTGAGGTACATGTTCTCGCCGAATTTCTCGAGGTGCCCGGACTGCTGCCAGAGGGCGGCGTCCATGAGCTCGGGCGCGTTCACTTCCTCGTAGCCGGCGGCCCGCTGGCGCTCGCGCATGTACTGGATGAGGGTCTGGAACACCGTCCAGCCCTTGGAGTGCCAGAACACCGCTCCCGGCGCCTCCTCCTGCAGGTGAAAGAGATCGAGCTCCTTCCCGATGCGGCGGTGGTCGCGCTTCTCCGCCTCCTCGAGACGGTGCAGGTAGGCATCGAGCTGCTTTTTGTCGGGCCAGGCAGTGCCGTAGATCCGCTGCAGCATCTCGTTGCGGGGGTCGCCACGCCAGTAGGCCCCGGCCACCTTGGTGAGCTTGAAAGCCTTCAGCTTGCCCGTAGAGGGCACGTGCGGGCCGCGGCACAGATCCACCCAGTTGCCCTGACCGTAGAGGCTGATCTCGTCCTTCTCGGGAATGCCGGCGATGATCTCGGCCTTGTAGATCTCGCCCAGGTTGCGGAAGAACTTCACCGCCTCATCACGCGGCATGACGCGGCGGTTCACCTTCTGGTCCGCTTGCGCGAGCTCGGTCATCTTCGCCTCGATCCTGGCGAGATCCTCGGGCGTGAACGGGCGCTCGTAGGCAAAATCGTAGTAGAAGCCGTCCTCGATCACCGGACCGATCGTGACCTGGGCCTCGGGAAACAGCTCCTTCACCGCCTGCGCGAGCAGGTGCGCGGTCGAGTGACGGATCACCTCGAGCCCATCCGGATCCTTGTCCGTCACGATGGCGAGATTCGCATCGCTGGTGATCTCGTAGGAGGTGTCGACGAGCTTGCCGTTGACGCGGCCGGCGAGCGCAGCTTTGCGTAAGCCCGGACCAATATCGCCCGCCACCTCGTCCACCGTCATCGGGTGGTCGAAGCGGCGCTGACTGCCATCGGGCAAAGTGATGACGGGCATGCGGCTACCTGGCCCTGAAGCACGAGGGGCGGCGCAAAAAAAGGGCGCTCTGCCGAAGGCCTCGAGCCCTCGCAGAGCGCCCTCTTATACATCTGGTAGGCGCGAGTGGGATCGAACCACCGACCACCACCATGTCAAGGTGATGCTCTACCACTGAGCTACGCGCCTGAAGGAACTCAACTCTAAAGGGCCCACCGATCCAAGGGGCCGCGAACGATACAAGAGTGAGCCGGGGACCGCAAGCTAATGCGTGACATTCCAAGTACTTACGACGCCTGCCGGACACGCACCCCGGGCGCGTCGGCAGGCGCGAGCCCGAGCTCGAGCTGCTTCAGGCGCTCGATGTCGTCGCGCAGTCGCGCCGCCTCCTCGAACTCGAGATTGCGCGCCTTTCTGAACATCTCTGCTTCGAGCTTCTTGATCTCCTTCACCAGCACCTCGGGCCTTAAGTCCGAAGCTGCAGCGGGCCGCGTGCCCCGCCGGCCGCGCCCTCCCGACGCCCCCGCTCCGGGAGCCTCCGCCCGTGCGCCCTCCATGATGTCGGTGACGCCTTTGTGGATGCCACGCGGGGTGATGCCGTGGGTGAGGTTATAGTCGAGCTGTTTCTGGCGGCGACGGCTGGTCTCCTCCATCGCGCGCTGCATCGAGCCGGTGACGCGGTCGGCGTAGAGGATCGCGCGCCCGTGGATGTTGCGCGCGGCACGGCCCATGGTCTGGATGAGGGAGTTGTCCGAGCGCAGGAACCCCTCCTTGTCCGCATCCAGCACCGCCACCAGCGCCACCTCGGGCATGTCGAGCCCCTCGCGCAGCAGGTTGATCCCGACCAGCACGTCGAACTGGCCGAGGCGCAGGTCGCGGATGATCTCGACGCGCTCGACGGTCTCGATGTCGGCGTGCAGGTAGCGCACGCGCACATCGTGCTCGCGCAGGTAGTCGGTCAAATCCTCCGCCATGCGCTTGGTCAAGGTCGTGATGAGTACGCGCTCGGAGCGCTCGACGCACTTTCTGATCTCCGACAGCACATCGTCCACCTGTGAGCCCACCGGGCGCACCTCGACCTCGGGATCGACCAGCCCCGTAGGTCGCACCAGCTGCTCGACCACCTGCGCGGAGCGCTTCGCCTCGTAGGCCCCCGGGGTGGCCGAGGTGAAGATCATCTGCGGCGCGAGGCGCTCCCACTCCTCGAACTTGAGCGGACGGTTGTCGAGCGCCGACGGCAGCCGGAAGCCGTACTCGACCAGCACTTCCTTACGCGAGCGGTCGCCGCGGTACATGGCGCCGAGCTGCGGAATGGTCTGGTGACTCTCATCCACGATCAGCAGCGCGTTGCGCGGCAGGTAGTCGAACAGGCACGGCGGCGGCTCCCCCGGCGCGCGGCCCGAGAGATAGCGCGAGTAGTTCTCTATGCCGGCGCAATAGCCGACCTCCTTGATCATCTCGAGGTCGAACCGGGTCCGCTGCTCGAGCCGCTGCGCTTCGAGGAGTCGCCCCGCCTCACGCAGCTCCTTCAGGCGCACCCCCAGATCGTCGCGGATCTGATCCACCGCCTGCACCAGCCGCTCGCGCGGCGTCACATAGTGAGTGCCCGGGTACACCGTGAAGCGCGGCACCTTGCGCGAGACTGCCCCGGTGAGCGGATCGAACAGCGTGATCGAATCGATCCGCTCGTCGAAGAGCTCGACCCGCACCGCCTCGCGCTCGGACTCGGCTGGGAAGATGTCGATGACATCGCCGCGCACGCGGTAGGTGCCCTGGGTCAAGTCGAGCTCGTTGCGCGTGTACTGCATGTCCGCCAGGCGCCGCAGGAGCTTGCGCTGATCGAGGGCATCGCCGCGCACCAGATGCAGCACCATCGAGAGATACGCCTGCGGGTCGCCTAGTCCATAGATCGAGGAGACGGTGGCGACGATGATGGAATCGGGCCGCTCGAGCAGCGCCTTGGTGGCCGAGAGCCGCATTTGCTCGATGTGCTCGTTCACGGACGCGTCCTTCTCGATATAGGTATCGGAGGACGGCACGTAGGCTTCCGGCTGGTAGTAGTCGTAGTAGGAGACGAAGTACTCGACCGCGTTATGCGGGAAGAACTCGCGGAACTCGCCGTAGAGCTGTGCGGCGAGGGTCTTATTGTGGGCCAGCACCATCGCGGGGCGCTGCACGCGCTCGATCACGGCCGCGACGGAAAATGTCTTCCCCGATCCCGTCACCCCGAGAAGCGTCTGGTGCGCGAGCCCCTCGTTCAGGCCCTCGACGAGCTTCTCGATCGCCTGCGGCTGATCGCCCGCGGGCAGGTAATCGGCTTCGAGTCTGAAGGGCTGCTGCTCCATGGGAGAGCTTTGGGGTGCGGCGGGGACCCTCGCGCGCCACCCCCCGCGGATGGCCCGAGCCGGCGCAATCCCTTAATATAGCGGCAGCCCGCGATATCAAGCGAACTACAGGAAATTCAGTGACCTTGCCCGTCTCGCGGCGCGTCCAGCGCGTCAAGCCGTCCCCGACTCTCGCTGTGACCGCGCGCGCCGCTCGCCTGAAGGCCGAGGGCAAGGATGTGATCGGACTCGGCGCCGGGGAGCCCGACTTCGACACCCCGCCTCACATCGCGCAGGCGGGGATCGACGCGATCCGGGGCGGCTTCACCCGCTATACCAACGTCGAGGGAATCGACGAGCTCAAGGACGCGATCATCGCGAAGTTCCAGCGCGACAACGCCCTCAGCTACGAGCGCTCGCAGATCCTGGTCTCAACGGGTGCCAAGCAGACGCTGTACAACCTCTGTATGGCGGTGCTCGATCCCGGCGATGAGGCCGTGATCCCCGCGCCCTACTGGGTCTCCTACCCCGACATGGTGTTGCTCGCCGACGGGCTGCCGGTGATGCCGCTCGCAGGCCTCGCGCAGGGCTATAAGATCACCCCGCGCCAGCTCGAAGCGGCGATCACGGCGAAGACGCGCCTCGTGATCCTCAACAGTCCCTGCAACCCGACGGGCGCGGCCTACACGCGCGCGGATCTGACAGCGCTCGGTGAGGTGCTGCTTGAGCATCCGCGGATCCTCATCGGCACCGATGACATGTACGAAAAGATCTACTGGGACCGGGAGCCGTTCACGAGCCTAGTGACCGCGGTGCCCGAACTCTACCCGCGCACCGTCACCATCAACGGCGTGTCCAAGGCCTACGCCATGACGGGCTGGCGCATCGGCTACTGCGGCGGCCCGAAGGAGATTATCACCGCGATGGCGACCATCCAGGGGCAGTCGACGTCGAATGCCTCCAGCATCTCGCAGAAGGCGGCGGTGGCGGCCTTGAACGGCGATCAGAGCTGTGTCGCGCGCATGACTGCCGAGTTCAAGGCGCGGCGGGATTTCGTGGTGAAGGCCCTGAACTCGCTCCCCGGGGTGACCTGCCTGCCCGGCGCGGGCACCTTCTACGCGTTCGCCGACGTCTCATCCGCCATGGGCGCGCTCGGCTGCCGCGACGACAACGAGTTCGCGGAGCTGCTGCTCAACGACGCCGGGGTTGCGGTGGTGCCCGGCTCGGGGTTTGGCGCCCCAGGTCACGTGCGGCTGTCCTTCGCCTGCAGCATGCAGACGCTCGAGAAGGCGATGGATCGCATCGCCCGGATCCTGGTCGCGCGCGTCGCGGCCTGAGATCAAGGACCCGGACGCCGCAAGGCGCCCGGCGGGCGGGGCCTTAAACTACCGGGCCGGGCGCGGCGCCTCCCGCCGCGGGTAACCGTCCGATGCTCTACGCCTACCTCGCCGACGGCCTCGTTGTCGTTCACTTCGCCTTCACCGCGTTCGTGATCTTTGGCGGGTTCCTCACCTGGCGCTGGCCGCCGGTGGCGTTCGCGCACCTGCCGGCGCTCGCCTGGGGCTGCTGGGTCGAAGTGTCACACTCGATCTGCCCGCTGACGCCTCTCGAGAACCACTGGCGCGCGCTCGGCGGTGAGGCCGGGTACACGGGAGGCTTCCTCGCCCACTATCTGGTCGGGGTGCTCTACCCACCCGGGCTCACTTGGCACATCCAGTGGCTGCTTGCCGCTCTCCTCGTCGCCATCAATCTCACCGCCTACGGCGTGCTGGCGCAGCGCCGACGCTCTGGCCGCTGACTCCGCGCTGCGCTGCCCGCCGATCCGCAGGCTAACGGCCGCAGGGACGCATTGACTCGCGTCAAGCCCTTGCCGGAGAATTCGCGCCCTTCGAAGATCCACCGCGTTCCCCGGTAGCTCAGCGGTAGAGCAGACGACTGTTAATCGTCTGGTCGTTGGTTCGATTCCAACCCGGGGAGCCACTTCTTTATATTTCAAATGGTTACACCAAGAAACTAATGTAACTACAAACCCGGTTGAAACCCCGGCGCGCCCGTGCGCCACAGCACGAACGCGTATTCATCGGCGCGCTGCTCATCGGCCTGCGTTCGCGTCGAGCCGAGGCCATGCCCGGCGTCGAATGTCACTCTCAGGAGTACGGGACTCTTCGATGCCGTAGCTTTTTGTAGCCGGGCCGTCATCTTGGCCACCTGCCAAGGCTCCACGCGCGGGTCCTTCAGTCCGGTGGTCAGCAGTACCGCCGGATAGAGAACGCCGTCACGCACCGCATGGAGTGCATCCATTTCCCGGAGAGCCTCGAAGCCGTCGCGCTCCTTCACGGTACCGAATTCGGCGATGTTGGGCGGCCCATTCTGCGAGAACTCCGCGCGCAGCGCGTTCGAAACCCCGACGTTGGAAATGACGGCGGCAAACAGCGCGGGCCGCTCGGTGAGTGCGCGGCCCACAGTGATTCCGCCCGCAGAGCCGCCTTGTATTGCGAGCCGTGACGGCGTCGTCCATCCGTCGCGCACCAGCGCCTCACAACAGTCGATGAGATCCCGCCAGGTGTTGGGTTTGGAAAGCTTCTGGCCGGCCTTCCACCACCGCCGGCCGTATTCCCCACCACCGCGTACATGCGCGGTGGCGATCACCCCGCCCTGCTCGAGGAACG
Source organism: Steroidobacteraceae bacterium (assembly GCA_035603345.1). Lineage (GTDB taxonomy): Bacteria > Pseudomonadota > Gammaproteobacteria > Steroidobacterales > Steroidobacteraceae > 13-2-20CM-66-19. The sequence continues at coordinate 12,228 of DATNKO010000028.1, forward strand.
CGATGGCGCGGGTGTTGAAGAACGGAGAGCTCACGATCTGGTAGGAGCCGTAGGCATCGACCAGAGCCGGATGACGGCCGTCGCGCACCAGTCCCTTCCTGGCGATGATCGACAGCGGTACTTTGGTTCCGTCCCGGACGGTAGCGCTCGTCTTGATCGCTTCATAGGGCTTGAGGTCAATCGGCGGCTGAGGCGAGATCCCCGTGTCCGAGTGCCGGCCGGTCGCCGGATCGAAATGCAGCACCGTGAACGGCACGAGCCAGCTGGTACCGATCCAATGCATGCCGTCCTCGGCGGTGTTGGTCGAGAGCTGGAATATCGTGCCTTCAAATGGAGTCGGGATTGATGCAATCCGTCCATCCGCTTCGACACGCCGGAAGCCTCCATAGCCGCCGTTCATGTCCTGCACGTACAGAGCGTCGTGCGCTGCGCTGATGTTGTCGATTACCACATCGCCCTCCGGTACGGCGACCCTGGCACTCGCTAGACTCGGGGCCGACAAGGAGGTCTGAAGCACCTTGCCGTTCTGCGCATCTTTGGTGGTCAGAAGATAAAGCAGGTCGTCCCGCAACGACACACCGACCACCTCGTCGGCAACGTCGCAGACCTTGCGCCACTGCGCTCGAGCGGCGATAAGCTCGGACAGGCGTGCGGTGTAATAGGGGTTTTCACGTCGCACACCGCCGATCATCCCCGCAACAACGTATTTGCTGCTGGAATCGGCGATGATGCTCGGGAAATCCGTCGGTTCGCCGGCAACCTCCGCGTACTGACCCCGGGCTAGTATCTTCAGGTCGTCCCGCGTGTCGGTCCGCAGACGATGCAGCCACGCGACACTGTCCTTGTAATAGTCAACCGACCCAAGCGGCGCTCCCGCAAGGCGGTTGTAGAAAAATCCACTGCTGTCCGGGAGCCAGCTCGGGTTTGCGTACTGCGCACGACTGATGCGCTCCGGCAGAATCTCCCCCGTGGCCACCACGAGAATGTGAATCACGGAATCCTCGGAACCGGCGGCCGAGAGTCCATACACTACATGGCTGCCGTCCGGAGCTGCGCTCCACCAATCCAGCGAGACGTGGCTACCGTCCTGCTTGAGCAATGTAGGATCAATGAGCAGCCGCTCTTCGCCTTGAATTTGCGCGCGCGTGTACAGCTTGAAGTTATCCGCACCCAGCGGGCGCTTCTCGTAGAAGATTCGGCCGCGACAGCTTTGCACACTGCGCGTGACGACCGCGTCGCCGGACAGCTGCGCGATGCGGGCGGAGAGCCGCTTGCGTCCAGGAATGGCATCAAGCACCTGGCGCGCATACGCGGCTTGACCGCGCATGAACGGCTCCCAGTCAGGATCCTTGGAATTCTCCATCCACCGGTAGGGATCAACGATCGTCTCGCCGAAGAATTCCTCGGTAACCGGTTCGACGCGCGCGACCGGCGGCCCGTTGGTGGCGCTGCCGGCAGCGGCAAACAGCGGATGGATCGCCGCGGACACAGAAGTGCCGGCTAGGGCGATCATCGCCTGACGTCGAGAGATTGCTGATCTGTTCATGAGAGAAACCCCGTGGATCTTGCAAGGAAGCCGAGCGGCTTCTCACGCGAACCCAGGAAGACCGCCAGCGCACGTTGACCGCGCCAAGTGTGCGCCTTGAGCTGCACCGGCGTCCGTGTAGGCTCCCTCGACAGCGCATCCCACACACATCGCCCTTGGCAGCCAGGTGCTTGCGCCAATCCCGTCACTGCCTCCGGTCCACAAGCGTTTCGGTCCAGCATGCTCGTCGTACTCCACCGTTCGCTCCTCGCGAACAAACAGTGGACGCTACCGGTCCTCAGGCGTCAGAAATTTGCATTTCGGCCCTCTCGCCCTCGAAAGACTCATGTCCAGCGTGGCGAGCGGCAGGTCAAGCGCTTCGGCGACTGCGACATACCAAGCGTCATAGCTCGTGAGGTTGTGACGAAGCTCCCAGACTCGCTCTGCGAAGGGTTCAAAGGAGAACAACTGGATGTCGAGCAACATCAGATCCTCATGCGCACCGTTCGCCTCGGCCGAAGTGAGTTCCTTTGCCCGTTCCAACCGCCGGAGAATATTTGTCGCCTCGACCCGCATCAGCTCCGGGGCGGTCAGGGAGCCGCTCGCCAGGATCCCCTCCGCCCATGTGCCGTCCGAACCGGAATCGACGAGCGCTCCGACAACAACAGATGAATCGACGACGGCGCTCACCGCCGGTCAGCGTCGCGGTTCTTAAGGATCTGGCCGGAAGAGACACGAGTCTGAGCCGCCCGCTTTCTCCTGGCCACCTGCTGCAGCCAAGCCTCCACGGACGGCCGCGCAGCCATCCGTTCGAGTTCGGCGCGCAGAAACTCCTGCATGGACTTACCTTGCGAAGCAGCACGAGCGGCGAGCTCGTCACGCACTTTCTCGGAGACATCGCGGATAGTGATCTGAATAGTCATGACTTCATATTGCCAGCATTACGGTCATATTGCAATCACGCGCTGGAAGCTTACCCGCGCAATTTGCGCAGGTGCTGGGCGTGAAAACTCAATAAATCATCACATTGCGGATGTCATCAACCCGGACCTGCTAGCATTTATCAAAGCATAGCGGCTGATACGGGAGATGCAGCGATGCCTGCCGACGCAAACCCGCTCCTGACACCAGAGACCACGGCTCTTCTCCTGGTCGACCAGCAGGCGGGGCTCGCCTTCGGCGTGAGCTCCATTGACCGCCAGACCCTGCTCAACAACACGATCGCGCTCGCTCGGACCGCGGTGGTCTTTAAACTTCCCGTGGTGGTATCGACATCTGCCTCGAAGGTCTACAGCGGCCCGCTCATGCCGGCGGTCGCGCAGGTGCTCCCAGGAGTCCAGCCGATCGAGCGCCGGAACATGAATCTCTGGGAGGACGAGACCGCCCGCAGAGCGGTTTCCGACACCGGTCGGCGACGCCTGCTCGTCTCCGGCCTCCTCACCGAGGCCTGCGTGTCTTTTCCGGTTCTATCCGCCCTCGCATCCAGTTATGAGGTCTTTGTCGTGGCTGACGCTTGCGGTGGTCTGACGCCGGTGAGTCACGACCTGGCATTGCGACGGATGGAGTCGGCGGGGGCTCGCATGACCTCCTGGATTCAAGTTCTACTCGAATTGCAGAGGGACTGGACACGGCACGAGACCTACGCCGGCGCGCGGGGCATCGTGGAGGCCCACGGTGGTGGCTACGGAATCGGACTGGCCTACGCGCGTGACATGATCCATCCGGCCTAGCGCCTCGGCGCCAAGAGCCACTGGAGCTAGCGGCTCACACCCGCGCTAGGCACGGGCTCGATTCTCGGAAGCCCGCTGGCGCTGCTCGTGCTCCGAGAGAAGCGCGGCGAGCACGCAACCAGCGATGAGGCCCAGTGCTCGAAGAATGCGTAGCCCCACGCGCGCCAAAAGCCACGTGCCCCGCCAGTCCAGAATGGCGTCGACCCAGCGCGGATCTCGCTCGCCCTCTGTCTGCATTTCAGAAAGCCCAGCAACTGCAGCCGGTCGCGCCCCAGAACAATCCATTATCCGAGGCGCTGCGTGCGAGCTCGGGAACCCCGTTGCAGCAACGTTGCAGCGATTGACTCGCTCGAATCACCGCACCCTGCAAGGGATACCTGCCCCAGGCCCCGTAGCCGCCGTACGTCGCTGCAGGCGACCAATCGGGAAGCGGGCTGATGCGCGGGGCATCGTCGTGCTTGGAGAATGCTCCCGATGCGTAGACCACCTTGCCGCCAACGGCCGTGAGAAGGGTCGTTGTGTCGGCGATCTCGGCCTCCGGGCAAGTGAAGTAGTCCCTGTCGGGGATGATGAAGTCCGCGTACTGGCCCGGCTTAATGGATCCCTTGGCGTCTTCCTCGTTCGAAAACCACGTGACCCTCTCGGTCCACATCCGCAGCGCAGTCTCCCGATCGAGGCAGTTGCTTTCGGGATAGAGCCGCAGCCCAGCCACCGTCCGCCCAGTCGTGAGCCAGCTCAGGCAGACCCAAGGGTTATAGGACGAGACCCGCGTCGCGTCCGTGCCAGCGGAAGTCATAACGCCCGAGCGCATGATTCGACCCACCGGTGGCGTCCCCTCCGCGGCACGCCCGCCGTACCGATCGACGAAGTACTCGCCCTGATAGGCCATGCGGTGCTGGATGGCGATACCGCCGCCGAGTGCTGCGATCCGGTCGATCGAGCGCTGCGAGATCGTCTCGGCGTGGTCGAAGAACCAGTGCAAACCCTTGAACGGAACCTCGCGGTCGACCCGCTCGAACACATCGAGCGCCCGGCTGATCGTCTCTTCGTAGGTGGCGTGCAGTCTCCAGGGCCAACGGTTGACCGCCAGGATCCGCACCACGGCCTCGAGCTCACTCTCCATCTCTGGCGGCATGTCGGGGCGCGGCTGTCGGAAGTCCTCGAAGTCCGCGGCTGAGAACACGAGCATCTCGCCACCACCGTTGTGACGGAAGTACTCGTTGCCCTCTGCGTACTTCGTGGTGCGAGTCCAGTTGAGAAAGTCTTCCTTTTCCTGCTTGGGTTTCTGCGTGAAGAGGTTGTAGGCCAAGCGCACCGTCAGCTGCCCCGCTGCCGCGAGCTGCTGGATGACGGCGTAGTCCTCGGGGTAGTTCTGGAAGCCCCCGCCGGCGTCGATCGCGCCCGTGACGCCCAGGCGATTGAGCTCGCGCATGAACTGGCGGGTTGAGTTCACCTGATGCTCGAACGAGAGCTTCGGGCCCTTGGCCAGCGTCGAATAGAGAATTCCCGCGTTGGGCTTGGCGATCAGCAGTCCCGTCGGGTTGCCTTTCGCGTCCCGAACGATCTCTCCCGCAGGCGGATTCGGGGTGTCGCGTGTGTAGCCAACGGCCCGCAGCGCCGCACCATTCAGGATGGCGCGGTCATAGAGATGCAGCAAGAAGACCGGAGTCTGAGGCGCGACCGCATTGAGTTCCTCGATCGTCGGCAACCGCTTCTCAGTGAACTGATGCTCGGTGAACCCCCCAACGATCCGCACCCATTGCGGCGGTGGGGTCCGCGCCACCTGCTCCTTGAGCATCTGCATGGCGGTGGCGAGTGAGCGCACGCCATCCCAGCGCAGCTCCATGTTGAAGTTGAGCCCGCCGCGGATGATGTGCAGGTGGTTGTCGATGAGCCCGGGTAGGACCCGCCTTCCCTGGGCGTCTATGACTCGGGTGCTGCTCGAAGCGAGCGGCGCGATCTCGCTGTCAGCCCCGATCGCGGTAAACCGCCCCTTACTGACGGCGAACGCGGTAGCGCCAGGCCGTGAAGGATCGAGCGTCGTAACCTTAGCGTTGATCAGAACGAGTTCCGGTGCCCCAGCCTCTTGAGTCATTGCGATATTCCCTCCCGTCGCTGCGACGGCACGTCTGTGCGCCCGGTGTGACGTCCCGGTAAGAGCCCAAAGATATGATCTGAGCTCGCGGCGAGGCGCCACGCGACCGGCAGGGAGTTACCTGCCAGCAGGTGCTTGGCGAGCGGTATGGCCTGCTGGCCCAGCAGGATTCCCAGCAGCCCAACCAGAGCCACCAGCGGCGGGGCAGGCGAACGTATCCGCAGCAGACTGTAGATCACACCGACGAGCAGACCCACCACAATGGACCACGCATAGAGCTTCATCTGATCCTTGCTCCGCGGCCTCGATCTAGTGCTCGCCGGTACCGAACATCGTCTTCGCGTAAATGACTCCCAAGCCGTAAGAACCCCCAAAGCGCTTGGCAATTCCTGTCGTCAGGGTGCAAGTCTCCTGCCGGGCCCAGTCGCGCTGCAACTCCAGCAAGTACTGCAGCGAGGTCATTGGGCGTGCCCCGGCCTGCGGCATCCGCTCCATCGCCCGCTCGTGAGCTTCGCGCGACACATCACCGTTCGGACTGGGCGTGGGGACTTCGGGCCCGTACGTGCCCTAGCGGTGGAGTGCGAAGGACGCCTATCCTTGGACCCAGTTCGAGGGGGCATGGGTAGCGAGCGGCGATGACTGGAAGCAACCGGTCCGCAGGCGAGGTGTTTCGAGCGTTTCTGAAACTCGGCGTCAGCTCCTTTGGCGGTCCGATAGCGCATATCGGTTACCTTCACAGCGAGTTCGTGCTGCGGCGCAAGTGGCTCGATGAGGCCGCATACGCCGATCTGGTCGCCCTGTGCCAATTTCTTCCAGGGCCCGCCAGCAGCCAGGTCGGATTTTCGATCGGCCTGCTCAGGGCAGGCTACCGCGGGGGACTGGCCGCATGGACCGGATTCACACTTCCCTCGGCAGTTTTACTGCTGTTGTTCGCCTACGGCGCGAGTGCGCTCACGGGTGCCCGCGCTCTAGCACTGTTGCACGGCCTCAAGCTCGTGGCAGTTGCCATCGTCGCTCAGGCGGTTTGGGGAATGGCACGGACGCTCGCGAGCGGTCGGACTCGGGCTTCGATTGCCGTCGTCTCGGCCCTCATTGTGTTACTCAACCATTCGACCTGGGCGCAACTGGCCGCGATCGCATCGGGCGCCGTTCTCGGGCGGCTCGTCTTTAGCCCTGCTGACGCCGACGACAATCAGCCGAATGTGAGAATCCCCGTTTCAAAGCGCGCTGGGGCGGTCGCGTTTGTCGGCTTCCTGACCCTGCTGACCATCCCTCCCCTATTGAGCCCAGTCGTCTCGTGGTCCGGACTTGAGCTCTTCAACGCCTTTTATCGCTCGGGAGCCCTAGTCTTCGGTGGAGGCCACGTCGTACTGCCTCTGCTACGACAGGCTTTCGTGACTCCGGGCTGGGTCACCGACGATGCATTCCTAGCAGGCTACGGTGCCGCACAGGCGGTCCCGGGCCCCTTGTTCACGTTTGCCGCGTACTTGGGCGCAGTCGTTCAGCCAACGCCACACGGTCTACCGGGCGCAGCGCTGGGCCTGGTGGGCATTTTCCTCCCCGGGATACTCGTGCTCATAGCTGCACTTCCCTTTTGGGAGTCGCTGCGGAGGCGCACGAGCGCGCGAGCGATGATGACCGGTGTCAACGCTGCAGTCGTGGGCCTGCTTGCAGCGGCGCTGTACCAGCCGCTGTGGACCACTTCCGTGACGGGTCCGGTGGACTTCGCACTGATACTCGTGGGCTTTGTGCTGCTGACCGTATGGCGGACGCCGCCGCTGATAGTGGTCGCGACCATGGTCACAGCGGCGCTGTGCCTCGAGGTGCTGGCGAGCGCTACAGGAAATTGTTGCTCTCTTGAACCCCTCTAACGTAACGACCAATAGCGCGCCCTTTGCGCCTCAAGAAAATCCTCTGCCGCCCTCCCATTGAGCATCGCGAAGGTCGCCAACATGCCGGCTTCAACACAACTTGCTGCCGCGACCGTCACAGAACGGGGCACCTCGGGAACGGGCCAGCCGGTGCGCACATCCAGAATATGGCTGTAGCGTCTGCCGTTCCGTTGGAGAAAGCGGTGAGTGTCTCCGCTTGTGGCGAGGCCCCCTCGGCTGAACTCGAGGAGCAAGCGCGCCTCACGATCCGTGTCCGGACGTTCGACGCCGACCTGCCACGGGGCCTGAACCGGTGCGCGGTTGCTCGCGAGATCCCCTCCAAAGTTCACCAGCACGGCTCCGAGGAACCGCGTGCACAGGATGGCAAGCACGCGATCGACGGCGTACTCCTTGCCGAACCCTCCAAAGTCGATCTCCATCCCGGGCGGCACGATGATTTGCGGTGGGCGCCATTGAAGCCTCTCGAAACCGATGAGTGGCACAAGGCGCGCCACGGCCGCCTCGTCCGGGACTCGATCGGATCCGTCGAACCTCCAGCAGCGACGCAAGACACCGGCGGTAACATCGAAGCGCCCCTCAGAGAGTGCGTGGCACTGGGCGGCATAGTCGATGAGCGCAGCGGTCTCTTGATCAACAACTACCGGACGTCCCGCGCTGCGGTTGATTTCGCTGATAACACTATCCCCGCGATAGCGACTGAATTTCCTCTCGATACGCCAGGCTTCATGAGCCGCCGCGCGGGCAAGTTCCCCCACCTCTCGCGAGTCAGCTGCATCGAGCAGCACTTCGCACGGACTCGCCATCGCAGTGAAGCAGACTGCCGTTAAATCATCCCCACGCACGGCGATCTGAAAATCCGGTGCATGGGGAGCAGCAGCGGCAATCTCGGCTGCCGTGCGCATGCTAAAACTGCAGTCCCCAGCTGAGCTGCGCGATGGTTGCCGTGAGGTTGGGATTGAGGTTCAGACCCTGCAGCTGTGGCAGGGCACTCGACTGATCACTCGGCCGCTGCTGATACTCCTCCAGTCGCAGGCTCACCTCGCCGTAGCGACCGATGGTCACTCCGAGCTTAAGTCCTGCGGTGGTGCCGATGAAGGCCGCGAGCCTCGGATCCGCCGACATGAACTGCGGCGCCGCGGTTGCGGCGCTCAGGTACAGGTCATAAAAATCTGCCGCGCTCTGGTGATACCAGCGCAAATGCGGCTCCAGGTACACGCCGTGCCCCAGATCAATCCTCAGATGCGCCTCAGCGGTATCGGATCCGATGCCCCAGCTGTCCTTGCCGCGGCGATACGAGACATCAAGCACCGTTGGGCCGAAGGCAACTTTGTTTACCCAATAGAGGTCTTGCCGCGCACGTGAGTCCGGCCGATTCTCATATCGATAGCCGGTCACGTTGCCGAGTGCATCCAATACCGAGAGGATCCGGTATGGATCAGTCAGATATCCCTGCGAGTGGTCATAGCTGTAATTGAGATCCATTAGCCAGTTTCGGGCCATGATCTGCGTCACTCCGATGAGTGCGCCGCTCACGGTCTTCGTCTGGCCACCCTCATGCTCATAGAGTTCGTAGTCGCTGCCGGGAACCGGGTTACCCCCGTGCGCGTGGATCTGATCGTATTCCTCGCTCAGACCCGCGGAGAGCGTGGTGTTCTTCTCATTGAAGTCGCGGCTGTAGTCCGCGTGGGTCGCAAAGGAATCGAAGTCATGCTCTGTAGAGACATGTCCGCCAAAGGACAGGTTGTTATCGAGTCCCATCGGTTGTGACCAGTCCGCATCGCCTGCGACGCGCTGCTCGTTGAAGTGAGGGTCCTGCGGCAGGTTCCCCGGCGCGATCGCATAGAGCGTGGTCTTTTTACCCGCTTGCGGGACCAGACTGGTACTCGAGGGACTCGCAAAGGTCTGTGGCTTGCGCGAGGGCAGCGCACCATTCGGCGTTGCGCCCGACAGCGAGTCCACGGTAAAGGTTCCGCCCAGGATGCGCTGATCCCCGAAGTCCTTCTTAAGGGAGACCACGGGCTCAATGGTCTGAACGCGACCTGGGTTCTCTTTGTAGTAAAGGAGAGCACTGTCCAGCTCGAAGGGCTGCTCCGCGCTATCAACGGTTTGTGCGCGCGCTGTGTGGGACAAGAGCGCGCAACTTGCGGCCATGAGCCCGAGTTGCAGGGCCGAAGGGGGTCGCTTCAATTGCACCCGCAGCCCCCTCCCCCGAAGCCGCGCCCGCCACTGGCCGCCTCCTTACTGAAATAGATATGGTCATCGATTGCCGCATCCATCGGCTCGGAAACGAGCGCCATCGCAGGGCGGGCGAGAACGTCATGCTGCCAAGGTTTGACACCGAGCGTCTGGCAACCGCACAGGGAAAGCGCGATGATCGACCCGGTCAGTGCTCCGAGGGGAAGTCGTACACGCATCGCGGTAACTCCTGAACTCTCAGCGATCCTCGAGCAGCGTTTCGACCTGCTGCGTCAGCGTCTCGCGGTCTTTGAGAAAGAACCCCTCGTGCCGCAAGGTTATTCGACCGCTCCGGTCGATAAGGACGCTGGTGGGCATGCCGCGGACGCCGAACCTCTCCGGCAATTCGCCTTTCGGGTCGTAGACGACCCGAAACTCCGCAGGGTGAGTGCGCAAAAATTCTTGAGCATCGGCACGATTGCGATCGACGTTGACCCCGATCACGACCAATCCCTGAGGCCCAAGCTCGTTCTGAAGGCGGTTCATGAAGGGAAAGGATTCTCGGCAGGGCGTGCACCAGGAGGCCCAGAAGTCGAGATAAACCACCCGCCCCCTGAGCGGCGCCAGATCGAGCGACTCATCGGCTACGACCCACGGTGGTCTGCCCAAGAATGCTACGAGGAGAATCAGCGCGACCCTGAAGTGCGGCGCTCGGATCTCGCTGAGTGGTCCTTGGTAGACTCTGCGACACGCTGGAGCACTGGCAACCGCGTCCAGACCAAGCGTCATCTTGCGACCCCTGCCATTCCCTATTCACGATGGTAAAGGACTTTGCATTACAGAGTCTAGGCCGCCAAAGAATGGTTCCTCTGTGCGCCCGACACGCCGACATTGTCCCTGACGGATATTTTTAGGCACGGACGCAACCGCACGGGCGCCTAGAATTGCAGCCTGTGGCCGATCGGAACTTGAACGAAGACTTAAACTTGAACCGAGCCAGTAAGCGTATCGTTAGGAAAGAGCATCATCGCGTCGGCCGGATGGCGTGGTTACGCGCCGCAGTTTTGGGCGCGAACGATGGGATCCTCTCAACATCGAGCCTGCTTCTCGGGGTTGCAGCCACTCATGCGACGCATGGCAACGTGATTGTCGCTGGCGTTGCGGGCCTCGTTGCCGGAGCGATGTCGATGGCGGCCGGCGAGTACGTTTCCGTCAAATCTCAGGCGGATGCAGAAAGAGCCGAACTCGCGCGTGAGAGCGTCGAGCTCAAGGCTGATGACGCGGGGGAACACCGGGAGTTGAGCGCCATTTATGTCGCGCGTGGCCTTACGCCGGCCCTTGCGAAGCAAGTGGCAGAACAGCTGATGGCTCACGACGAGCTGGGTATCTCCGAAGCCCTGCAGGCACGGCCCATCCAAGCTTCGCTGGCTTCCGCAGCGAGCTTTGCGATCGGAGCGTCGATGCCGCTCACAGTGGCCGCTCTGGCAACCGGCGCTTATCTAATTCCGTGGGTAGCTGGGACTTCATTGGGGTTCTTGGCTCTTTTGGGAGCACTGGCCGCCCGCGCAGGCGGCGCGGCCGTTCTGGTCGGGGCCGCACGCGTGACGTTCTGGGGCGCTTTGGCGATGACGCTGACTACCGCGATCGGGAGGCTGTTCGGAACAGTCCTGTGAATGGGAGTCAGAGCGAAGTCGCGCGTTGGATTCATCGACGCCGCACTTGCGTTCACCCCCTTCCTCCGCCCGATGCAGCCGCGTGAAGGCTAGCCGAGAGCGCCAAATCGGGGGCTCACGTTTCAGCCCCTCATGCGTTCGAGCCTACACCCGGCCACCACGCGGCCCGAGGAAATACCACAGAATCAGACCCAGCAGCGGCAGGAGCACCACCACCAGTATCCAAAGCAATTTCTTTTCGTTGGAAGCGGAACTCTGGGCGATGTTGATGATCGCCCAGATGTCGCCAGCAAGTACCAGCAGCCCCCAAAGACCATTGTATCCAACGGACATCATTCTTGGATCCTCCGCTTCTGCGACCATCGTGACAATCGGGCGCAGCGCATTTTACTCCGTCAACCGATGAGCCGCCTCGACGACAGTTCGGCACATGAGGTTCGCAATTCATGTGACTTCGACCGATCGGTCACGCTGAGCTCTGAAGCGCAGGCGCTTCACGCGAAGCCAAACCGATTTGGACTGCGGTGAGTATTTGCCGACGATGCAAGGGTTTTTCCGCTTAAAATAGCGTTCGGCGCCCAATTGCTCTCACGGCTACCACTATGTCCTCACGTCATCTTGACCCCCTGAAAGTCGGACTTTTCGGTATCGGCCTCGATACCTATTGGCCGCAGTTCGAGGGGCTCAAGGACCGCCTGATGGGATACACCGCTGAGGTGGCCCGTAAGCTCACCCGTCCGGGGGTACAGATCGTGAACCTCGGACTCATCGATACGCCCGAAAAGGCTGTGGCGGCGGGACATGCGTTTCGACAGGCGGATGTCGATCTGATCTTCCTGTACGTTTCCACCTACGCCCTCTCATCCACCGTGCTGCCGGTGGTGCGCCGCGCCAAGGTCCCGGTCGTTATCCTCAATCTCTCGCCGGCCGCCGCCATCGACTACGAATCCTTCAACCGCCTCGGCGATCGCACCCGCATGACCGGGGAGTGGCTCGCGTGGTGTCAGGCCTGCCCGGTGCCGGAAATCGCCAATGTGTTCGACCGCTGTGGCATCCCGTTCTTCCAGGTGAGCGGGATGCTGAATGACGATCCGACGGCATGGAGGGAGATCGAGGAGTGGATCGAGGCGGCCAAAGTGGCCCATGTGATGGAGCACAACCGCCTGGGCGCCTTGGGCCATTACTACGGCGGCATGCTCGATATCTATTCGGATTTCACCCAGCAGTGCGCTTATTTTGGCGGTCACGTTGAGATCGTCGAGGTCGAGGAGCTGGTGGCACTGCGGTCCGAGGTGTCCGAGGCCGATGCCCGAGATCGCGTCGGTGAAATCAGAACCGCCATGGACGTGCAGTCCGACTGCCCGCCCGAGGAACTGCTGCGCGCAGCCCGCACCTCCGTGGCCTTGGATCGCCTGGTGGAACGTCACGCACTCGGGTCGATCGCCTATTACTACCAGGGAACCGGAACCCCGGAACATGAGGATGTCATGAGCTCGGTGATTCTCGGGGCGAGTCTCCTGACCGCCAGAGGCGTTCCCGTGGCGGGCGAATACGAAGTCAAGAACGCTCAGGCGATGAAGATCATGGACGTTCTGGGCGCCGGAGGCTCCTTCACTGAATATTACGCGGTGGACTATAACGACGATGTGATCCTGATGGGCCATGATGGACCTGGCCACATCGCCATCGCCGCAGGCAAAACCAAGGTGCGCCCTTTGGAGGTCTACCACGGCAAGGTGGGACGGGGACTCTCGGTCGAGATGTCTGTGAAGCACGGGCCGGTAACGCTGTTGTCGGTGGTGCAGACGGGCGACGGAAAACTCAAACTTCTCACCGCCGAAGGACACTCTGTCTCCGGCCCCATCCTGCAGATCGGCAACACCAATAGCCGCTATAAGTTTGCGCTCGATGCCCGAAATTTCATGAACGCCTGGAATGGGCACGCTCCGGCGCATCACTGCGCGGTCGGGATAGGCCACATCGCCACCAAGATTGAAAAACTCGCGGCGCTCCTCAAGATGGAGTCGGTGCGCGTGTGTTGATCACGGCCCACGGCCGGCAAGGTAGTTGCCCACGCCGATCACCATGGTCGCGCCAACGAGTGTAGTAATACCGATCCACACCAGCGCCCGGGTCCGGCGGCTCGATGTAGCCCACTCCCCCAGGGCGAACCCCCAAAGCGTCGAGAACAATATGATGCTCGCCATGTGCAGCGTCCACGATGAGAAACCAAAGCGACCCATCTGGCTTTCACCCATCGTGTAAAAGAAAAATTGGAGATACCAGAGAATGCCGGCGAGCGCGCACAGCGCGTAGTTTCGCAGCAGCGGCGGCGATTTCGCGCTGCCCGCAGAAGCTGCACCCGCGCGACCGATAAGATCGCCGGCGGAACGGTTGCGGATGATCATCACCAGGCACCACAGAAAGTTGGTTGTGAAACCACCCGCCAGCACGACGCACAGGACAGGAAGTCCCTGGCTCAATTGACCGGTGCCTGCGGCTAGTGTCAGTTTGCGGATTGGTTCTCCGGCATCCAAACCAAACGCAAAACAACTCGACAACACGCCGGAAAATACCGCCAGCAACAGCCCTTTTCTCAGGTCAAACTCGGCTATCGACGATGTGGTGCCGGAGGCCCCGAGTTCGCGATCCTTCGCCTGTCCGGCGCGTGCGACGATCAGAATGCCGACCACAGCGAGGGCAATACCAACAAATGCGGCCCGGCCGCTCGAGGTCAGCGCGAGCTCAACAACTTTGCCGTGAAAGAGCGGCGGCCCAAGCGTGCCGATCACGGTAGTCAAACCGAGTATGACCGCCATCCCCAGGGACAGCCCCAGATAGCGCATAGCCAGCCCAAACGCCATGCTGCCCAAGCCCCACATCGCGCCCCAGAAATAGCACCAAAAAATAGTCCCGAACGGGGTCGCATGCAGTACGCCGAGTAGATCAGAGGTTCTGAGTGCGGCGAAAATCCACGGAGCGAGCAGCCAGGCCATCGTTCCGCCGGCTATCCAGTAGATCTCCCATGACCACCGCTGGACGCGCTTATAGGGCACGTAAAAGCTTGCGGCTGATGTCCCTCCAAGCCAATGGAACAGCACGCCGACTAACGGATTCGCGACCATGTCTACCTACTCCTGTTGAAGACTAATGGTCGAGATTCTTGGCAAAATGGGCATTCAGGTAGTCCTTCATCAGCACATTCATCTCGAAGAAATCGCGCAAAGGCTCACCCGAATGAAGCGATATCCATCCGTACGGTGGCGGTCCGTATTCGGGCGTCACGGTCAGGCATTCACGCCCTTCGGAACAGAATCGCTGCGCGATTCGCAGCCACCAGTCGCTGAAGACTTCCAGCTCCCGGCTCCAGATGGGCGAGAAAGGATCCGGAACCTGCGGGCCTTCCGCAAAACCGACGCGCGCGTGAATGTGACCGGCACGTCGAATCGCTTCACTAAGTGCCATTTCGTGACCCACGAGCAGGCTCTCTGCTACGCACACCCAATGCGCCAGGTCCGCCGTGATCATCAGATCTGGTGCTTGCTGGAAATACTCCAGCGCCGCCGGCGCACTGTAGAGAAAATGACGTCTATGGGACTCGTGCAGTATCGGGATGCCATAGCGTTGCTCGGCTTTTTGAGTAATTTCAACGAAGCGCAGATTCCGCTCTCTCGTCCAGCAGTCTCTGCCGGTGTGACTGTTGACCAGGAGCGGCTCGAAGGAAGCCGCAACGTCAATCCACTGCTCGAATGATCGTAGGTAGTCGTCGAATGCGTGGCCCGCGGCCTGGTATTGATGAGCGATGACGTCCAGCTGGTACTCGTCCAACAGCGCTCTGAGCTCACGGCGCCGCGCCGTATCCGACGGAACGCCGATTTCGATACCGTCGTACTGAGCGCGCCTGACCTTTTCCAACATCGGTCGAAGACCTAAGTCATCGAGTCCCCACCAGGAGCAGAAGTATTTGATCTTCATCTGGTCAACGCATTTCGGGACCCTCGTGGCTCCTTTGACACGCTACCTATCTCCCGCGGGCCACAACAACGGATTCTGCTGATCGTTGTTGAGAGGATCGCCGACGCTGAGCGTATTCAGGTACTCGTCGGGCAGGACGTTCTTCTGGCCGTTGAACGTGGCGCCCTCCGGCATGTAGGCACAGGTCATTGCCCGTCTTGATCTCGGCGTCATATTCGGCCCGGCTCCATGGATGCACAAGCCGCTGTGAAACGACGCGCTGCCCGCCCTCATGGGTACCGCCACTGCTTCGACCGATGCAAGCTCTGGGTAGACCGTAAAGATCGCTTTCATGTTCTTCGTTATACCGATGTCGCGATAGCCGGTTTTCTTATGCGTACCCGGGAGAAAATATAGACAGCCGTTGTTCAGCGTCGCGTCGTCCAGCGCGACCCAGAGTGATATCGCATCCGGTGCGCTGAACGACCAATATGGGACGTCCAGATGCAGAGTAGTTGGGTTCGCCCATGGGCGCTTGAACAAAGCCTGGTCGTGCCAAATGCGGATGCCCCTCGCGCCGGACAGCAGCGACGCGGCTCTCCCAAGCTCGGGGCTCATCATGAGCTTGCGAACCCGATTGTTCGTCTGCCAGAGATTGATCAGCTGATCAAATACGGCGCCGTAGTAGTCGGAGTCTTTGTTAATGCCGTCGTCACCCCCGGTCTTGACGTTTGTTCCGGGGATTTTAACGCCATCGCGTTCCTCAACAGCCTCTTCGACCGCTGATCGCCACTCCGCCAGCTCCTCCGACGTCAGGAAATTTTCAATGACCACGAACCCATCTTTTCGATAGCGTTCGATCTGCTCGTTTGTCACGTCGCAATTCATGGCATGGCCTCCAGAGTAGTTGCTGACGACCACTCCGGCCGTAGGTCGACCAACCCGTTCATATCGCTGAGCTGAAGAGCTCGCGACTAACGATACCTGTCAACCAGCTCGTCGATGTCTGCTGCGGCCGTTTGCAAATGCGACTCGACAGAGTCCAGGTCCTGGTAGGCATCGAGTAACGCGCGGGTCCAGCGACGCGCGACCTCGATGTAGTTGACGCACGGCGTAACCTGGACCTCGGCGATCTCCTCGACAAGCTTTCTAGCGACGCCAGCGAAGTCGCCCCAGTCAGATGCGGTCTCGAGAAACCGATTGCTGTCCCACGTGCTCCTGCGGGTCGGGTTCATGTTCCCTTCGAACGCAGATCGCAGCAGGAAATCCCGTCCGGTCGCCCACTCGATGAACTCCCACGCCGCACCCTTGTTGCGCGACCGACTGTTCATGACGACCGACCACGTCCATAGACTGGATCGGATCGCCCCATCTTCCCCTGCTGGCGGCAATCGGTAGGCTATCTTCCCCTTCATTCTTGACTTGGCATCTTCGAAGTACGCGACGTAATGGTCAGAATCGACGATGAGACCGTAACGGCCCGCTGCGAAATCGAGCGCCAGCTCATACCAGCGCTGATTCAACCACTCAGTCGGGCCGGCCGCCGCCAGTGCGCGCAGCAGCTCTTCGGTCGCTCGTAAAGCGCGAGGTTGAGCGATCGCGCACGCACGCTTGAGATCAAAATCGGTACCACCAGATGACCAGAAGTGGCTGGCGAAGCCCGTGTAGATCGTATGCCACGCGTCAGTGCCTCTCTGCGCGAACCCACGACAAGGGCGGGCGCGCTCCGCGATCGTACGTGCTGCGGCGAAATACCCGCTCCAGGTCTTTGGAACACTGACACCGGCGCGGTCGAGAATCTCGGGCACGTAAGCCAGGTTGTATGACTCGCAGTTCACGGGGATTTCGAGCAGCGGCCCAGCTCCGAGCGGCTCGCCGAATCGCCCGCTCCACCTATTGCATCGAAGCAGGGACGGGAGAAAATCGTCGGGGTCGTAGCCGGAGGATGCGCGAGCAAGAAAGGGATCCAAGGGCTCTACATAGCCAGCGCCGTAGTGCTGCCAGACCAGGACCGGCCCCGACATGTACACATCTGCCGGATTCTCGCCCTCGAGGTAGGGTCCAAGGCGGTTGCTGAAATACTCGTCGTTGTCCAGGATGCGAACATGCACCTTATGCCCGGTCGACTCCTCGAAGGACTGTATATGGCGGGCCACGCTTGCGCAGTACGCATCCTGATCGCATCCGAGATAGGTCAGCTCAGCCATACTGGCGGCCACCCTTGTCGAGCGGAGTGCGTGGGCTCGTTCTCATTGGCACATCGGGTCTAGAATGTTTTCGCAACGGACAGTCCGACCGTGCGCGGCTGGATGTAATAGAAGCTGTAAGGAAGCTGATTGCCAATACCTCCGGAGATAAGGCCGCGCTTATCAGTAACGTTGTTAACGTATAAATTCGCTGTCCAGGAGTTGTACGTTGTGCCAGCGTGCAAATCCAGCTTCCCGTACGCAGGCAAATCCGTTCGTTGTGGACTCACGGATGAAAAGGCGTCCAGACGGTCGCCCACGTAGCTCAGCGCGCCTCCCACAACACCATTTAAGTCGCCCGCGAGCGGAAAGTTGTAGTCCAATGACAGGTTGCCGGACCAGCGAGGAGTGTTCGGCAGCCTGTCGCCATCAAAGCCGTAGATTTCTCCGGCAACTCCAGCCCCCGGGACAGTTTGTGTCAACACGGCATCTATCCAGGTGACCCATGCGGCCATCGTAAGGCCGCTTACCGGCCTTGATTGGATCGACAGTTCCACTCCCTGACTTTTTGCCCCGGCCGCGTTTCCGACATAAGTGCTGCCATTCACCGGATAGATCAATGGGAGTTGGATGTTCGTCCAGTCGATGTAGTACACCGAACCATCGACGGACAGGGTGTGATCGAGGAACTCGGCCTTGGCGCCAATCTCGTAGTCCTCCGACTTATCGCCGTTGTACTCCTGAGGCACGTTAAGAATTCCAATGTTAACGCCGCCCGGTCGGTAACCGGACGCGAGGCGCGCATATATCATAAAGTCCGGTGAGATTTTGAAACGAGGTGTCAGCAAATAGGTAAAGTTGTTCTCCCTCAAGGTGGTCGCAGGAAAGTTATAGGGAGTTGTTGGAGCACCGTAAATCGCCGTGGCAAGCAAGCCAGTGGCTGCGGCGGTGTCCACGTCGTTCTTGAGCCAGCTTTCACGTCCACCAATCTGGACGTCGAATCGATCCGTAATGTGGTAGGTCAGATCGCCGAACACAGAAAATTCGTCATATACAATTGGAGCATTGTACGGGTTGTATGTACCCCAATCGCCCAATTGGACGCCTGTAAAGGGATTTGAAGCGAAGTATTGCCATTTCCAATAATCGTCTTCATGGCTGTAGAACACTCCCAGCAATCCATCAAAATTCTGCCCGAGTGGGGCCGAGAGCCGAATCTCCTGAGTTAATCGGTCCAAGCCAATTGTGTTAACGATTTGATCGCCAGGCGTCCCGAAATATTTCTCTGAAAAGGAATTCAAGGCCAGACTCAAATCGAACGAGTCGTCCACTGAATACTTGTTATATCCGGTGAGCGCGACCAGATCGGCGACGCCGATCTTCCAGTTGAGCTGGAGGCTATAGGCTTGAGCTGTTCTGTCGTAGCCGTAAGTATTCACTGCGCGGATGTAAAATTGCTGCAAATCCCCTAACTGCCCCACACCGAAAAACGATGGCGGATTCGGAGTTTCACTGCTTGGATTGTCACCCGTTATCTTTTGATACAAAGCGCTCAGCTTAAGAGAGAAAGTCTCAGACGGCTGCCATAATGCTGCAAGGTGCGCGCCGCTCGCCCAATCCTCGTTGACGCCCCTGAGGCCGAGCACAGGATCGTCGATATAGCCAGGGTCCTGGCGAGTGAATGCACTGGCGCGCACCGCAAAATCTGAGCTTAGCGGCACGTTTACCGAGCCACGATAGGTGTACCCAAGTTCGGAGCCGTTCTGCACGCTGTTGCCGCCCGCCTCCAGGCGACCGGAAACTCCGGCGAATGAAGGGTCGACGGTCACAAAGTTGACTAGGCCTCCCTCACTGCTTGCGCCATACAGCGTGCCCTGGGGCCCACGCAGCACCTCGACGCGTTGCAGATCACCGGGATCAAAATCAGGCACAAGCTGATCCCCGCCTCCGGCACCGCCGTAGGGCACACCGTCGACGGTAACGGCGACGATCGGTGCTGGGTTGGGTGGTCCTGATCCCACTGCACCTGTCGTGAGACCCCGAATTGATAGCGTCTCTGAGGACATGGTGCTTGGGGCTATGCTCAGCCCCGGTACCTGACTGTAGAAGTCCGTGAGCTTCACCTGGTTGTTGGCAGTGAGTGAGGTGGTGCTGACCACCGACACCGGTATTGGCACATCCAGGAGGTGTTCTTCTCGCTTTTGTGCGGTGACGACAACCTCTTGAAGCGCGGTTGTGGAGTCGGAAGACGAACTTCCCTGTGAGGAAGTATCAGCTGCGACTGCGTGTGCCGACATGGATATCGCGCAGGCGACCGCCAACGTGGAGCGGAATATCATGCTCTTTGGCATCGCAGCTCTCCCCGTGGGTTCCAGTTGTGGCCCGGCATCTCGCGCTGGGCGCGGGCGTCTCGTGTACACATTTGGATCAGGTCCCCTTCTTTGATTCATTGTTGGTTTCCCACGCTGCAGTCTTCTTCTGAACGGCGGCTGATGTGCGTCGCAGGTCGCGGCCTCCCCTGTTCGGCCGGCCTGGCGCATATTCGTCCCTATAGAACGCATTCCCCTCAACAGCGCTCACAAGCCGTAGCTTTCAGCGGCTCACCGTCGAGGCTTCCATAGACAAGAGTCATTGTCAAGCAATTGTGGTCATCCGCGGGCTCAAACCAGACAAAGTCCGGTCACAGTGAGCAGGTCTGGATGAGATTGAACGCTGCTTCGCAGAGTCGGATCATAATGGATCACGTCTGGCGACTGCGCCCCCGGGGGAGAGACAGCGATGCTCGAAGCAGAACGGCTCAGGATCATCAGCAAACTCGTCCAGGAACGCTCGGTCGTTAGCGTCCTCGATCTGGTCGAGATCCTGGGTGCCTCGGAAGCGACCGTACGTCGGGACATCAACGGTATGGCAGAGGCCGGTGTGCTGCGTCGCATTCGCGGCGGCGTCGAAGCACTCACCCCTCGCCATCAATCGCACCTCGTGGGCACGCCCTTTCAGTTAAACCAGGAGATCGGCGTGGCCCAGAAGCGCGCCATCGCACAGGCCGCCGTGGGTTTCATCACCGATGGCAGCAGCATCATCATCAACGGTGGCACGACCACCTTTGCGATGGTCGAATTCCTGGTCGATCGTCAGCTTGATATTCTGACCAATTCCGTCCCCATCCTGAGCGCCCTGCTGACGACCAGCCGCAATCGGGTTTCGCTTCCCGGTGGGACGGTGTACCGCGAACAAAATATCGTTCTGAGCCCTTACGAGAACGACTCCATCGAGCACTTTTGGGGCCAGCAGCTCTTCACCGGCTGCTTTGGTCTGAATCGATTTGGGCTGATGGAGGCCGATCCGCTCATCGTCCAGGCCGAAACGAAGCTGCTCAAGCGGGCCGAGCAGCTGGTGGTGCTCGCCGACAGCCGCAAGCTCCGGCAACGATCCTCAATGATCGTGGCAGGTATCGAACGCATATCGACTCTGATCACGGACCAAGGCGCAACCGAAGAGGAGCTCGAACCGTTTCGCCGAGCCAATATACGAGTCGTCCAGGTGGCGGCACCCGCGGAGGAGGACACGACGCCGCGTGGCGAAGTTGCGCAGCGTTAGGCGAGGCGGGCCTTGGCGCGAGGTGCCATGAGTAAGACGCTTATTGGCATCCTGGACGTCGGCAAGACCCACACAAAATTCATCGCGGCCGAGGCCGACTCCGGTCGCATCGCAGCCCAACGCGAGCGGGCATCTCGATCCATCGACGGACCCGTGATTCGCGCGCTCGATGTCGTCGGCATCGAGTGTTGGCTGCGCGAAACACTGGCGGCGTTCCCGGAAAGGGCAGCCATTGAAGCGCTCGTGCCGGTCGCCCACGGCGCGGCGGCCGTGCTGCTCGATTCGGAGGAACAAGTTCATTTTGCCCCCGACTACGAGGATCACGCGTTTGAGCTCGTGGCCGAGGTTTATCGAACGCAACGCGATCCGTTCTCCGAGACGTTCTCACCCTTCTTGCCACTCGGACTGAATGTCGGCCGGCAACTCTACTTTCTCGAGTCCCGGCATGCGACGCAGTTCGGGCCTGTCCAGTCCTGTCTGCTCTACCCGCAATATTGGGCCTGGCGGTTGTGTGGCGAGAAGGCGAGCGAGGTGACGTCCCTGGGCTGTCATACCGATCTGTGGCGACCGCGGGAGGCTAGCCCCTCGAGGTTCGCCGACCGCAGGGGCTGGAGCCGCCTGCTTCCTGCGCTACGGGCGGCATCGGACACGCTGGGTCCCGTGTCGACGGACTTTGTGCGCGCAACCGGATTGGACCCGAGCTGTCGCGTCCAGTGCGGCATTCATGACTCCAACGCTTCTTACCTCAGCCACCGCATCGGGCGCCCGGCGGCGCAGCCCTTCTCAGTGGTCTCGAGCGGGACCTGGATCATCGTCATGGCGCACGGCTCTGATCTATCGCGCCTGCGTGAGTCGGACGACATGCTTGCCAATGTCGACGCTCTTGGCGACGCCGTGCCGACAGCCCGGTTCATGGGCGGGAGGGAGTATGAGGCGATCCTGGGCCCGAGCGACGCGCCCAACGTGCCGACGCACGACGCGTTGGCTTCAATCCTCCGTCGTCGGGCTTTTGCGCTGCCACCCGCGCGCGACGCATCGGAGGGGTCAGGGTTTGCGGGGCGCCTGATCCGGACCGAAGCTCTCAAAGGGGAAGAGCGCGCGGCACTCGCAACCGCTTACCTCGCATTGAGGACAGATCGGCGATTGAGCGATCTCGGCGCGACGGGCGACATCCTGGTCGACGGGCCGTTGAGCGCGAATCGACTCTACATCGAGCTACTGGCAAACCTGCGACCGGAGTGCTCCATCCGCTGGTGTGATGCCCGGTCCGGTGTCGTGCGCGCTTCGCTCCTTCTCGCAGGCATGCGGCCCCGAGCGGCGGAGTATTTCCAGTTTTATCTTTCAGATCCGCTTGCTGAGTTTCTGACTTATAAATCGGAATGGACCGATCTTGCCTACCCTCACACGTGAATCCAGCGCAGACGCCGCCCCACGATCGGCAATCCTACGATCAGGATCAGCAGCGCCCCCATGAGCAGCGACATTACGACACCGGGAACGTTGATGAGTCCGAGGCCAAAGATGGCGAGGCCGGTCAGGATAGCGGCCAGCACCACGCCCACAATGCTGCCGCGGCCACCGGTAATCGCAACTCCTCCCAGGATCACCATGCTGATGATGTCCAGCTCCATGCCTTGGGCAATCGAGGGCCGAGTCGAGCCCAGACGCGAAGTCAGCAGCACCGAGGCCGCAGCGCTCGTCACGCCGGTGGCCACGAACAGCCAGAAGCGGTAGCGGTTGACGCGCACCCCGGCCATCTCCGCCGCGCTCTTGTTGCAGCCGATCGCCACCAGGCGCCGGCCGAACTCGGTGCGATGCAGATACAGTGCGCACAGCACCGCCGCAAGCGTGAACAGCAGCAACTCGAACGACACCGGGCCGGCGACATAGCCTTGACCAAAAAAGGCAAAGGCCGGTGGATAGCTCTTGAGGACGCGATCGCCCAGGATGCCGTAAGCAATGCCGCGGTAGAGACTCATGGTGCCGATGGTGGCGACGATCGCGGGCACCCGCCAGCGCGTGACCAGCGCCCCGTTGAATGCACCGGCCAGTAGCCCGACCGCCAGCCCGCAGCCGACGATGGCGGTGAGCGAGGCAGTCGTCGTGGCGAGCAGCCCCATGCAGACCGATGCCAGCGCCATGGTGGCTGCAACCGAGATATCGATCTCCCCGGCGATGATCAGCAGCGCCATGGGTAGTGCGACCAGCGCCTTCTCGGTGAAATTGAAGCTGACATCCGACAGCGTCTCGGTGCTCAAGAAATAGGGCGACAGTTGCACGTTGAGCGCAAAATCGGCCGCTACCACCAGCGCCAGAAATACTTCCCAGCGCAGCAGCCGTTTCCGCCACGGCGTGCGCGGCACAGGCTGCGATGGGCGCGCCTCATCGGTCATCGGCTGGATATCCGCGGCGGACTCATTCGCGGTCAATTTTCCAGAATGCGCTGACGCTGCGGCGCGCGCACCCCCGCGGCGTTGAGCACCGCCGCGGTGACAATGACCGCGCCGCTGACGGCCATTTGCCAGAACGGTGACACGGCAAGCAACGGCAACGCATTTTTGATCACGCCCAGGAACAGGCACCCGAGTAGCACTCCAAGCACCGTGCCGCTGCCGCCGGCGATCGACACGCCGCCGATCACGCAAGCCGCGATCACCGTGAGCTCGAAGCCGCTGGCGATTCCGGTATAGGCGACCGCGTAGCGAGCCACCCACAGATAGCCGCACAGTCCGGCAAGTACGCCATTGAATACGAAGGCGAGGCACTGCGCGCGGCCGACATCGACCCCCACGTAACGCGCAGCCTCGGGATTGTTGCCTGCGGCGTAAAGGCTGCGGCCCGCGGCGCTATAGCGCAACAAACAAGCCGTGAGCAGCACGCCGGCGATCGCGAGCCAGGACAGCAAGGTCAGGCCGCCCCAGCGCTCGCGCACCAGACTGAGGAACACGGGCGACATGTCGCCACTGTTGACCCAACGGCCGCCCGAGACCAGATAGGTCGCGCCGCGATAGATCGCGAGCGTCCCCAACGTGACCACGATCGGCGGAATCTGCAATTGCCAGACCAGCAGGCCATTGACGGCACCGAGAACGGCGCCGAGCAGCGCCGCGCTCAGGACCAGCCACGGCATGGCCACCCCCGGCATCGCCTGATTGATCAGCGCCACACACATACCGGTGAGCGCCACGCTGGCCGCGACCGACAGGTCGATCGCGCGCGTCAACATTACCAGCATCTGGCCGAGAGCCAGCAGGATCAGAATCGACGTGTCATCGAAGGTGTCGCGCAGCCCCGCCGCGCTGGCAAACTGCGGATACCGCGCCGCGACGGCCACAAACAGTATCGCGGTCAGCAGAGCGAGCGCCGCGTTGTGCCTCGAGCTCATGCCGCGCTTGCCAGTCGCAGTACCGTGGCCGCATCGGCCTCGGTGCGATCAAGCACGCCCGCCAT
The DNA here is from genome assembly GCA_035603345.1 of Steroidobacteraceae bacterium. GTDB lineage: Bacteria > Pseudomonadota > Gammaproteobacteria > Steroidobacterales > Steroidobacteraceae > 13-2-20CM-66-19. The sequence continues at coordinate 36,505 of DATNKO010000028.1, forward strand.
GCGTCCACGCCGCATCACCAGCACTCGGTCCGACAGACCCAGCACCTCGGGCAATTCCGAGGACACCAGGATGATCGCCATGCCCTGCTCTACCCATTCGCCCATCAGAGCGTGCACGGCAGCCTTCGAGCCCACATCGATCCCCTTGGTCGGCTCATCCAGAATCAGTACTCGCGGCGCTGTCAGCAACCATTTCGCCAGCACCACCTTCTGCTGATTGCCGCCGGAGAGCTCACTCAAGGGCTGCTCCAGATTCGCGTACTTCACCTGCATCCGCTGCGCCCACTCGCCAACCGTGCGTGTCAGGCGCTCGCCATCGACCCATCCATGGCGGGTAAACTGGGCGAGCGAGGCCAGCGCGATGTTGCTGCTGATCGACAGTGACGGGATCGCGCCCTGGTGCTGCCGGTCCTCCGGCACATAGGCGATGTGCTGTGCGATCGCGTCGGCCGGATGCCGGGGCCGGATCTGAGCGCGATCGAGCTCGATACTGCCCGACTCAGCGCGCGTGAGCCCAAACACGCTCTGCATCAGCTCGCTGCGTCCCGCGCCAACCAGTCCATAGACACCCAGGATCTCGCCGCGGCGCACGCCGAAACTGACATGGGCAAATTCCTCGGCGCGTGATAGATCCTGCACGCGCAGGATCTCCTCACCCAGCGCGACGGATCGTTTTGGGTAGAGCCGTGCGATTGCGCGGCCGACCATGGACTGAATCAGTGTGTCCACGCTCGTGCCCGGCATCAGCCCCTCGGCCACATTTCTGCCATCGCGAAACACGACGTAGCGATCCGCGATCGCAAACAGATCCTCGAACCTATGGCTGATGAACAGCAGCGCTCGCCCCTCATCGCGCAAGCCCGCTGCGATTCGCAGCAGCAGCTGTGCCTCATGATGCGACAGCGCGGCGGTGGGCTCATCCATGATCACCAGCCGTGCATCGTGGCTTAGCGCCCGGGCAATCTGCACGAGATACCTCTGCGCCACGGACAGGTCGCGCAAAAGCAAGCCTGGGTCGAGCGGGCAGTCCAATCGCTCCATCAGCCGACCGGCATCGCGCCGCATGCGCGCCCAGTCGATCAGACCCCAGTGCCGCGGGCGCGCAGTCACGAAAATGTTCTCGGCGACCGACAGCTCGTCGAACACCACCGCTTCCTGGTGAATCACACTGATGCCGAGCTGCTGCGCGTGCGCTGGGGAGCGGATGCGCACGCTCTTGCCGCAGAACGTGATGCGGCCGCGGTCGGGCTGGTGGATGCCGGTGAGGATTTTGACGAGCGTGGATTTGCCGGCGCCGTTTTCACCGACCAGGGCCGTGATCGAGCCCGCGTAAAGCGCGAGCTCGACCGACTCGAGCGCGCGCGTGCCGCCGAAGGACTTGCTGATCCCCGACAGTTGCAGCAGGGGGGCATTCACCGACGGCTCGTCGTTGCTCAAAAGACCTTGGCAAAGTCCATGACATTGGATTGGTCATAGACGAACGGCTTGCCCATCGGTCCGGTGCCGTCGCTGTCGAAGTGCACCTCGCCGAGGCGGCCGATGGCGATCGTGGCGCCCGGCCCCGCGGGCGTGCCGCGCGCGATGTGGGTGGCCAGCTGCACGGCGGCGTAGCCCAGATCGATCGGATTCCAGATCGCAAAGCTCTTGACGGAGCCGGCCATCACGTGGCCCGCGAGCTCCGAAGGCAGGCCCAACCCGGTGACCCGCACCTTGCCGACCACGCCCTCATCCTCCACCGCCTTCGCCGCCGCGACGATCCCGACCGAGGTGGGCGAGATGATGACCTTGAGATCCGGATAACGCTTAAGCAGCGCGACAGCCTCGCGATAGGACTTATCGGCCAGATCATCGCCATAGACGGTGGCCACGAGCTCGAGCTGCGGATATTGGGGCAGCGTCGCCTTCATCACCTCGATCCAGGCGTTTTGATTGGTCGAGGTCGGTGTTGCCGACAGAATCGCGATCTGGGCGTGACCCGCGGGCGCTGCGGCAGCGGCCAGCTGCACGCAGGTCTGCCCGATCAGCGCATCCGATGAGGGCGCAAGATGCACCAAGCGACCGCCGCTGGCGACCGCCGAATCGAAGGAAATCACTTTGATGCCGCGCTTCAGCGCCTTTTTGAGCGTCGGCACCAGCGCGTCCGGATCATTGGCAGAAACCGCGATCGCGTCCACATGCTGTGCGATCAGTGCGTTGAGCACTTCGATCTGGCCTTCGGCCGTCGTGCTCGTCGGTCCGGTGTCGATTACCTGCACGTGGCCTAATTCCCGGGCCGCCTCTTCACCGCCCTTATCGACGGCGTTGAAAAACCCGTTGCCCAATGATTTGGCCACCAGCGCTACGCGCAGTGTTGCGCCCGCGTGCCCGCTCGCGTCGACGCTCGCGGGAGAACCCTGCCGCGAGCAGCCCCCGACCGCGAGCAGAAGCACCCCCACCGCTGCAACCCGTCGATGCAATGCGCAACCCCCTCTTATATAGGTGCACCGACAGCGCGGTTTTCCGATGCGAGGCAGCCGCAACGCTGGATTGCACCCAAACCATCGTAACCGGTCAGAAATAGTCAGTCCAGGGCTTATCGGGGCATGTTCAACATGTGAAACTCATAAGTCGATTGTCCACTGACCAGATTTGATCGATAATGCGCCCCATAACAAGCACGGGGCGCTGACGGGCGGTGCCAACCGGAGTGCCGGCTCATCCGTAGGGGTATTGCTGAATGAACAAGACCGACGATGATCCGTTGCTTGCCGACTCACTGCTGCTGCCCAATCGCTGGGATGACGCCCATGCGGCACAGCTCAGCCCCAGCGAGCTGTTGCTGTACCGTTCGAACCTCCTGGGCGCGGATAAGCGCGTGACCAACTTTGGCGGCGGCAACACCTCCGCCAAGCTCATACAGCCCGATCCATTGACGGGCAGGCCTACACCGGTGCTCTGGGTAAAGGGCTCGGGCGGGGACCTTGGGACCATGAGGCTCGATGGCTTCGCGACGCTGTATCTCGAGAAGCTCCTGTCCGTGGCGCCGCGATATCACGGACCTCAGGATGAGGATCAGATGGTCGGGCTGTATGCGCACTGCGCCTTCAACTTGAATTCACGCGCGGCAAGCATCGACACGCCGCTACACGCGCTCGTGGACCGACCCCACATCGATCATATGCATCCGGACGCGGTCATCGGCATCGCCGCCTCGGCCGACAGCCGCACCCTGACGCGGCAGATCTACGGCGATGAGATCGGCTGGCTGCCTTGGATCCGACCGGGGTTCGAGCTGGCACTGCAGCTAAAGCAGTTTGCCGACAGCCATCCGCAGGCCCGCGGCGTGGTGCTCGAGGCGCATGGGCTCTTCAGTTGGGGAGCGACTGCCAAAGACTGCTACGGCACCACCATCGAGATCATCAATCGCGCCATTCAGTGGCTCGATGCGCATGCCAAGCGGCACGGCGCCTTCGGCCCCGCCGAACTGGCACCCCTTCCCCGGCCGCGGCGCCTCGAGATTGCTGCGGCGCTCATGCCATGCATCCGCGGCCTGATCTCAGCCGACACGCGCAAGGTAGGCCATTTCGATGACAGCGCCGCGGTGCTCGACTTCGTCAACAGCCAGGCCTTCGAACGCCTGGCAGGGCTCGGCACCTCCTGTCCCGACCATTTCCTGCGCACCAAGATCCGACCGCTGGTGCTGCAATTCGATCCGACCCAGGAGAACGAGCAGCAGCTGATCGAGCGTATGCCGGCAGCCATCGACTCCTATCGCGCGCAGTACGCGCAGTATTACCAGCGCTGCCGGCACCCGCACTCCCCTGCCATGCGCGATCCGAATGCGGTCGTGTATCTGATCCCTGCAGTCGGCATGATCACCTTTGCGGCCGACAAGGTCACGGCGCGCATCGCCGCAGAGTTCTACATCAACGCCATCAACGTTATGCGCGCAGCCTCCTCGGTCTCGACCTACCAGGCCTTGCCCGAGCAGGAAGCCTTCGACATCGAGTATTGGCTGCTCGAGGAAGCCAAGCTGCAACGCCTGCCGAAGCCTAAGGCTCTCGCTGGCCGCGTCGCACTGGTCACCGGCGGCGCAGGCGGGATCGGGCTGGCGATCGCCCGGCGTCTGCTTGATGAGGGTGCCTGTGTCGTGGTAACCGACATCGACCGCAGTGCGCTCGGTGAGGCCTTGGGGAGCCTGCAGTCGCAATATGGCAAGGACAGCAGTCTCGGGGTCTGGGGTGATGTCACCGATGAGCGCTCCATGGCGTCGTTGTTCGCCGAGGCGAGCTTCGGCTTCGGTGGCGTCGACATCTGTGTCTCGAACGCCGGCATCGCTTCGGCCGCGGCGATTGAGGATACGAGCTTGGAACTGTGGCGCCGCAACATCGATGTTCTCGCGACCGGCTATTTTCTCGTGAGCCGCCAGTGCGTGAAGCTGCTCAAGGTGCAGGGGCTGGGGGGCTCGATCGTCTTTATCGGCTCGAAGAATGCGCTGGCCGCCTCCCCGGGCGCGGCCGCCTATTGCACCGCCAAAGCCTCCGAGTTGCATCTCGCGCGCTGTCTGGCGCTCGAGTGCGCGCCGTTGGGGATCCGGGTCAATGTCGTGAATCCCGATGCGGTGCTGCGCGGTTCGCGCATCTGGCAGGGTGAATGGGCCACGCAGCGCGCACGCGCCAATAACACCACAACCGACGAGCTCGAGGCGGTCTATCGGGAACGCAGTCTACTCAAGCGCAGCGTGCTGCCCGAGGATGTCGCCGAGGCCGTGGCCTTCCTCGCCTCCGAGCGCTCCTCTAAATCCACAGGCAATATCATCAACGTCGACGCCGGCAACGCCGTGGCCTTTCCGCGCTGACACCCGACAGCGCGAGGTGCCGAAAATGAACGACCCTCACTCAGTGAATCCGCGCGATCCGAATTTCATTTCCCAGTGCAATGCACCGCTGCGCGCCGAGCTCGAGGCGGATTTCGACGCGCTCGCCCTCCAGCTGCGGCGCCGTGGTCTCGAGATCGAACCCATCATGCAGGCGGTGGCCGCCTTCCGGGTGGCGATCCCGTCCTGGGGTGTCGGCACGGGGGGCACGCGTTTCGCGCGCTTTCCTGGCGCCGGCGAGCCGCGCAATGTATTCGACAAACTCGAAGATTGCGCCGTCATCAACGCGCTGAGCGGCGCCACTCCGACGGTGTCGTTGCATTTGCCTTGGGATCAGGCGGAGCCCCAGGCGCTCAGGGAGCGCGCGCGTGAGCTGGGCTTACGGTTCGATGCGGTCAATTCCAACACATTCCAGGACCAGCGCGGTCAGGCCCTGTCCTACAAATTTGGCAGCCTGACCCACACCGATGCGGCTGTGCGCGAACAGGCCGTTGCCCACAACATCGGCTGCATCCGCATCGGTGAAGCACTGGGCTCCAAGGCGTTGACGCTGTGGATCGCCGATGGCGCGAATTTTCCCGGTCAGCAGCATCTCGCCCACGCCTTTGAGCGCTATTTGGAGTCCGCGGCCAGGATCTACGCCGCCCTGCCCGCGGACTGGCAGCTGCTGATCGAGCACAAGATGTATGAGCCCGCCTTCTACGCCACCGTCATCCAGGATTGGGGCAGTTCGCTCATGGCCGCGCAGAGTCTGGGTAACCGGGCACTCTGCCTGGTCGACCTCGGTCATCACGCGCCGCACGTCAATATCGAAATGATCGTTGCGCGCCTGATTCGCGCCGGCAAGCTCGGCGGCTTCCACTTCAACGACTCGAAATACGGCGATGATGATCTGGATGCAGGCTCAATCGACCCGTACCGGCTGTTTCTGATCTTCAATGAGCTGGTTGACGCCCAATGGCGCCGCGTCAGCGCGTTGCAGCCGGCGCACATGCTCGATCAGTCACACAATGTCACCGATCCGATCGAAAGTCTCATCAGCAGCGCCATCGAGCTGCAGCGCGCCTACGCGCAGGCGCTGCTGGTGGATCGGGCGCAGCTTACCGACTGTCAGCAGCGCAACGACGTGCTGATGGCGGCGCAGGCGCTCAAGCGCGCCTTCACCACCGACGTCACGCCCATTCTCGCCCGAGCGCGCCTCGAGCGCGGCGCCGCCATCGATCCGATCGGTGCTTATCGCGCCAGTGCTTACCGCGCCCGGTGCGCCAAACTGCGCCCGGTCGGCGATGGCTCACGAAGCGGCATCGTCTGAGCGCCGCCCCCTGTTGTTTACGCCCCATCACAAGTGTTGTCTGATCATCGATCTGGAGTTAGCAATGAGAAGAAGAAATCTGTTTTGGGGTGTCCTCGGTTTGCCGTTCCTGGTGAGCAGCGCCTGGTCGCAAACCAGCACTGGCTCTACCGAGAAAGCTGTGGCCGCATTGGAAGACCAATGGGCCCAGGCCCAACGCACAAATAACGCTGCTCTGGTCGCGCCTCTATTAGCCGACAACTTTGTGCAAACCACCGGCGAAGGCAAGGTTATAACATCCAAAGCTGCGGCATTGGCAGCTGCGAAAGCCGAAAAATTCTCCCGCATGGAGTACATCGGTATGAAAGTCTATGCCTTCGGAGATACCGCCGTTGCGATCGCAGCCTTCCACGCCACGGGCACCGACGCGTCAGGTAAGACCTTTGACGAAAGGGGCCGCTTCACCGATACCTGGACGAAGATGCCGAGCGGCAAGTGGCAATGTGTCGCTAGCCAGGACGCCTTAGCGGTGAAGTAACAAAGCGCGGATGTCCGTACGACGCTCAGCCGATGGATCGGAACCGATGGCGACAAAGACCCTGACGACGTCATCTCCCGAGGCCGCAACTCAAGATCGGCCTCGAAGGTTTTCGCCTTGGCGGGCTGTCTACGGAACCGTCCTCTACGGGCTATTCGCCTTCGGGTTGGTCGCAACGGCGATGCAATTGAGCAAAATTTCTCATGGGGCCCTATCCGACCTGAAGGTATCTCTTTCTTACGTATTACCGCAGATGCTCATCTTTGCGTTCTTTTCGTTGGCGGAACGCATCCTCCCGGCAGCCGGCCCTCGGAAACCTCTGAAGGGATACATTCTGAATCTCAAGCTCAACGGCCTTAACTACGTGACCGACCCGCTATTGCTCAGCATCGTCGGCGCTGGTGTGGCGGTAATTGGCAGTCAAGTCGGCCTCGGACTGTTAGATCTCCGGTTCAGCGCAGGACACGGGATTGGTCTCCTGGCTCTTGCATTCTTGTTGAACTACTTTGTCTATGATTTTTTCTATTACTGGTTTCATCGCTTTCAGCACGAAAATCGCTTCTTGTGGCAAGAACACAAACTTCATCACTTGGACGAGCAGCTCTGTGCTGTCAACAGACAGAGTCCGCTCGAGGAGGTGCTGCGGACGACTGTGATCGTACCGTTGGCATTCCTGTTCAAGCTCGATCCAATGGAAGGAATGATCCTAACCTCTCTGGTCTTCGCATGGACTGTATTCTTTCATTCCAACATCCGGGTTCCCTTGGGCTGGGTCAGTGCTCTGATTTCAGGGCCTCAGGTCCACCGTATTCACCACAGCCGATTGCCTGAACATCACGACAAGAACTATTCCGCGTACTTCCCAATCTGGGACGTGATTTTTGGCACTTATCACCATCCCCGGCGTGGTGAGTATCCGCCGACCGGCGTACACGATGAACGAGAAGTGGGCAGTTTCAGCGAAGCTGTGATGTTGCCTTTACGCGCCTGGCGGCAGATGTACCACGAATGGCGCCGGCGCCAGGATACCATCCCGGCTTGACCGGACTACAATAGCCACATGGCCCACGACCAGCATCATGAGCACGAGCACAGCGAACTGCCCGACATTGAGCTACGCGTCCGCGCGCTGCGGACCGTGCTCGAGCAGAAGGGTTACATCGATCCCGCGGCTCTCGATGTCCTGATCGATACCTATAAGACCAAGATTGGTCCGCGCAACGGCGCGCGCGTAGTCGCACGGGCTTGGGTCGATGCGGTATTTCGCAAATGGCTGCTCGAGGATGCTACCGCGGCTATTGCCTCGCTCGGCTACGCGGGCCGGCAGGGCGAGCACATGGTGGCCGTCGAGAATACCGAGTCGACTCACAACATGGTGGTATGCACCCTGTGCAGCTGCTATCCGTGGCCGGTTCTGGGGCTGCCTCCGACCTGGTACAAGAGCGCCCCTTACCGCGCTCGTGCGGTGAAGGATCCACGCGGCGTGTTGGCTGATTTCGGCGTCACCCTGCCTGTGTCGACCGAAATCCGTGTCTGGGACTCAACCGCCGAGGTGCGCTACCTGGTGATCCCGCGGCGCCCACGAGGTACGGATGACTTAACCGAGGAGGAATTGGCCGCGTTGGTCACGCGTGACTCGATGATCGGCACCGGCTTGCCCAAGACTCCGAACGACCCGCCGTGAGCTATCGATCCCACGCCGATCTGGGCGGACAGGACGGCCATGGCCGAGTGGTCCCGGAGCGGGAAAGCGAGCTATTCCACGCTGCGTGGGAACCCCAGGCGCTGGCGCTGACATTGGCGATGGGTGCGACTGATGCCTGGAATATAGACATGAGCCGCAGCGCGCGTGAAACGCTTGCCGACTACGGCACGCTCACGTACTACGAAATCTGGATCGAGGGTCTGGTGAAGTTGTTGAGCGAACGCGGCCTGGTTGGCTTGGACGAGATTGCGGCGGCCCGAATGCTGCATCCACCACGGCCAGTGACTCGCGTCGTGCAAGCAGCCGACGTCCCCACAGTGTTGGCGAAGGGATCGCCCACCCAGCGGCCAGTGACCGCGCCGGCGCTCTTTGCGGTCAATGAACGGGTGCGCACGCGCACTGAAGAGCGCGCCCACCACACTCGCCTGCCGGGCTACGCGCGCGGCAAGATCGGTCGCATTGAGCACATACGCGGCGTCCATGTGTTCGCCGACGCAAACGCGCAGGGCCTGGGTGAGCGGCCGCAATGGCTTTATACGGTCGTTTTCAGCGGGCACGAGCTGTGGGGCGACGCCAGCACACAAGGTCTATCCGTATCGATCGATGCATGGGAGTCGTATCTGGAGCGCCTCCCATGAGCGACGCGACCACTACCCTGCTGGGCCAGCCGCGAGACGATAGCGGCCCCACATTTCGCGAGCCCTGGGAGGCGCAGGCCTTTGCGATGACACTCGCCTTGCATCAACGAGGTCTGTTCACTTGGGCAGAATGGGCTCAGGCGCTGGCTGCGCAGATCGCGGCAGCGCAAGCAGCCGGTGATGCCGACCTCGGTGATACCTATTACCGTCATTGGCTTCTCGCCCTCGAGAAGCTGGTGGCAACCAAGGGCGCGAGTTCGATTGGGGAACTGCTTCGGTACCAGCACGCGTGGGGCCACGCGGCCGAACGCACGCCGCATGGACAGCCAATCGATCTGCAACAACGAGATTTTGAAACCTAGGGATCTGCCGCGGCCGCGGGTCAAGCCTCGACGTGCGCCGCTTGCTTACTCATGGTCACAACAGCGATGCCTGCACCATCAACGGAGTCGCCCACCATTACGTAGCCGTGCCGCTCGTACATCCCTATGTTGGCGGTGCTTTTCTTCCCCGTAACCAAACGAAACTCATCGACGCGCTGTCGAATGGCCGTCTCGATTGCACTCAGGAGTGCTCCGCCAATGCCTTTACCTTCCAGATCGGGAGCAGTCATGAGCCGCCCAATATGGCCGACGCGGTTTCTCAGCGCGGCTCGCACGGACCCCACGAGTCGCGTACCGCGTTTTGCCACGAGGTAAACCCGGTTCGGATCGGAGAGCTCGGCGCGTATATCCTCCACGGTCTGTGTAAGGGATGGAAGAAATGGGTCGCGATACAACTGCGCGTCCCGCAAAAAGGCTGCGCGCTGCACGGTGAGTAGCTCGCCTACGTCCTCCTCTCGCAGGGGTTCGATAACGATATCGATGCGAACCCCGGTTATCGCTTCCACGAAAAGTAGACTGCCGCCGAGACGGCCGCAAGAAGAGCGACTGCTGTGACCCAATAGGGGTTGTTGATGATGACCCCGAGCACGGCGCTTATGAAGCGGATGCCGAGGTACGCCAGTACCACGAGCAGGGCTAGGCCTATGAGTCCGAAGGCTGTGTTCTTGTTCATGTGTACCCCTACGCCCTTGGAGCAGTGACAAGAATGACTCCAAGCACCACAACGCAGGCACCGGAGACCACCGCCGGAAGCCACACTTGAAGAAGGAGTGACTGTGAGCCTGTGAGTTTCGGCAGCCCAAAACTCAGTATCAGGCATAGAAAGAACACAACGGCGGGCACGATATAGAGAGCTGCAATACGCCCCTTTGATACGACGCCAGACATGATGGCCGCGATAGGGAGGATATACGCCGAAACAAGTAGTTGAAGCCAGAGAGGTTTAGCGTAGGCGTTCATTAAGAATGCCGTTCGCTCGGTATCGAGCGTCGGAACGTTATCTAGTAGGGCGAGCTTGAGTGCTCCGCCGATGACAACCGGGAAAAAGGGCGCTAGCACTTTGACGACCACCAGGCCCTTTTTCGTTGGTTTAACTCGCGGTTCTGGTGCCTCCACCGCACGACCCGTCTGTTCTTGCATTGACATTCGGTGGCCCCCCCTTTTCCCCGTAGACTTTAGCGCTTGTACGGGACTGATGCCTACCCCGATCGTCAGCCTCTTTCACGGATGACGCGCTGGCCGTGGAATGCCCTCAGACGATCGGCCTGAGGGGTCGGATCAGGTCAGGTGTGTCGAATTCGAGATCGTTCACATGCGGGGCGACGGGATGACAGACCATTCGAGTCTGCGGATAGGGCCGCAGCAAGTCCCGAGCCTCGGTCACGGTGCATGAGAGCCAGGTGTCGTAGTCTTCCCGGCGCAGGATGCCGGGCATCTGCTGCGTCGTATTGTCTATGTCAGCAAGCAGCGGATTGGCATTTACCGTGATCAGCGCACAGCTTTGAATGACCTCATCGCCGGCCTCTGCGTGCTCCCAGAGCGCGGCCACTCCAAAAACGGGTCGGTTGACCACACGCACGTAGTGAGGTTGGTGATGTCCGGCCGGCCTGCGCTCCCAGAGATAAAAGCCCGCGAGCGGCACGATCCCGCGTTGGCCGTTTAACCACGCCGTGCGCACGCCTTCAGTGGTCTGCAAATCGTCGCTGCGAACCGAGCCGCAGCTCGTGAGTTCGATGCCGCCACGCGCGGACTTGCGCGCCAGACCCCAGCGCATCATGACTCCTTCGGAATCGCGCTCGTGGAGCCGCGCGACCGGAATGCTCTGCGAGACGGCGACGTTGTAGCGCACCGAGAACTGCCACCACGGGTGCGCGACCGGGAGCTCACCCTCCACGTCCTGCGGGCCAGGAATCACGAGTCGCCGGGTCATGCGGTGGAGGGTACGGATCCCCGTTCACGCGGCAAAGCTGTCACCGCGGAGCGACAGCGGCGTGGTGCCGCACTCCATCTATGGCTGACGATGGTGGCAAGCACGTCAGTTGCATAGAATCGCGCCTGCGCACGACGTAAGCCGACACAGGAGCCCCGCTCCCAGCAGGATGGAGACTTTATGAGATGCAGCGTGCTCTTACTCGCCGCCGTCGTGGCCGTCTCGGTCGACGCGCAGGAGTCCTCGCACGGAGCAGCGAAGCCAAACAGCCGGGCCGAAGCTACGGCGATCATCGCCAACGCGCGCAAGATACTGACCCCGAATGGGATCGAGCGTCTCGAGAAGATCCAGATCGGGGGCATTCCCCAATGGATCTCGATCCGCGGCGTCGATCGTCGCAACCCCGTCCTCGTGGTGCTCCATGGGGGTCCGGGTTACGTGGACATGCCGACCAGCTGGTGGTTCGGGCGCGGCTGGGAGGAGTATTTCACAGTGGTCTATTGGGACCAGCGCGCCGCCGGAAAAACTCACCTGCTTACCGACCCCGCGACGATCAGGCCAACTCTCACCGTGGACCGCATGGTCGCCGATGCCGAAGAATTAGTGGCCTGGGTCCGCAAGGATCTGCACAAAGATAAGGTGTTTGTGCTGGGCCATTCGTGGGGAAGCTATCCGGGCATTCTGATCGCTCAGCGACACCCCCAGTGGCTCCACGCCTATATTGGGGTCGGTCAACTCACCAACGGGCCAGAAGGCGAGCGGCGCAGCTGGAGCGATACGCTCGCGCTGGCGCGCAAGGCCGGCAACACGCAGGCCGAGCGCGAACTCGAGGCCCTCGCACCATACGCAGCGAACTCCGCCCCGATGCCGATCGAGACCATCCTCGCCGAACGCAAATGGGTCGCTCGTCTCGGTGGCACCATGGCGTACCGGACCGACAACCGTGCAGACGGCGATCTGGTCGAGCTCTCACCGGACTATACGGACGAGGAGAGCATTCACGCCTGGGACGGCAATGACTTCGCGACACCTATCCTGCTGCCACAGATCTTGAGCCATGATTTGGGCGTGAAGCATCTTGACGTCCCGCTCGTCATCTTTGCCGGTCGCTACGATACCAATGTGGATTCCAATGTTGTCGCTGAGTGGTTTGCCAGGGTCACGGCGCCGGAGAAGAACTTCGTGTGGTTCGAGCACTCGGCACACCTGCCGATGACCGAGGAACCCGGCAAGTTCCTGATCTCCCTGGTGCGCTACGCCCGGCCGGTCGCTGAGCGTGCCGGCGATGTGGCGCCGACTTCCTGACCCGGCCCTGGGACCGGCTAGCGGTTGTGCGCGTTCCCCGCGCCCCTTCAGCCCTTGTTGCTGCCAGGGATCTGAAAGTCGACAACGTCAAAATGATCGACCTTGTCTGGCAGTTCCAGCAGTGCTGCCCGGTCCTCCGGGTAGTACTTCGGCCGCTGCGGTTCTCCGCCCGTATACCGCTCAAGCGCCTGCATGGAATCCCATAACGAAACGAACATGAGCTCAACGCTCTCCGCCCTGTCCCGCGCAAGAAGCATCCAGCCGCGATTGCCCTCGACATCGCCGTAGTCTGAATATGCGGTTTCCCGCAGGAACTTCTTGTATACCTCAGCTTTGTCCGTACTCGTCCGGCCGCTCCACACTCTGACAATCATCGCCATCCTCCTCTACTTTGGAGACATCGCGCCGAGGCGCAGCTGCAGCCGCTTCCTGAACCGTCGGCTCAACTGCAGCCGCACCCTGGACTGCAAAACGACTTCGTACTCGCCTCCGCTCTGAAGCTCCAGCCCGTGAATACGCTCGAGGTTCACGATGACCGAGCGGTGAATACGAATGAACTTTTCATTCCCCAGGTCCCGCTCGAGGTCTGACAGGGTCCTGCGCATGACGTGCGTGTCACCGCCGACATGCAGACAGGCGTAATAGCCAGCAGCCTCGACCCAGTCGATATCGGCAACGTTGAGGAACAGCACCTGGCCTCGGCCTTTGACTATCAGCCGTTCCGCCCTTGGCGGTTGTCGTCGCGTGTAGTGCGCGATCTTGTCCTTGGCGCGGGTTAAAGCACGAGCAAAGCGTGCGTCGTCGAATGGTTTCAACAGGTAATCGAGCGCCCCGGCCTCGAAGGCGCGCAACGCGTACTCTTCGTACGCCGTCACGAAGATGATGGCCGGCGGAAGATCGCCGCCTAACAACTCCAGCACGTCAAAGCCCCCGCATTCGGGCATCTGCACGTCGAGAACCACCAGGTCGGGCTTCGATTCTCTGATCGCCTCGATCGCTTCCAGGCCCGACTCGCATTCGGCGACGGATCCGACGTCGGGATCGCGGCGCAGGAGTACCGTCAGGTTGCGCCGTGCCAATGATTCGTCGTCAACCACCAGAACCCGTATTGGGGCTTGCCGCCTCTCAAGCGCCGCCACTCACGCCTCCGTGAAAGGCAGCACCACTATGACTTCCACCCCGCCGGAATCGGGGCGTCTGAGTTCTAACCCCGATTCGCCGCCGTGCAGAATCTGCAGGCGCGTCCGCAGGTTGCCGATGCCGACGCCAGTGTGCGTTGCCTGCCAATTCGTAAGCACACTCGGGGCGTCATTGTAGATACTCAGGCGAAGGTTACCGTTGTGGCACGTACCGGCAACCCGCACGATTCCGCCGGCGGCACGCTTGGCGATGCCGTGCTTGATGGCATTCTCCACCAGCGGCTGAAGCAGCAGGTTGGGGACCTGCGCGCGCAATAACTCTCCCGGGATGTCCACGGTTACCTGAAGACGGTCTCCAAACCTGACCTTCTGAAGGTCGAGATAGCGCTGCAAATACTCAACTTCCTCCGCCAGGGTCACCTGCGATCGGTGGGAATCCTCCGAGGCGCGGCGCAGAAACTCGCTGAGCCCAACTATCATGCTCACCGCCGAGTCATTTCTCTGATCGCGCACCAGGCCCGCGATTGAATTGAGCGTGTTGTACATGAAGTGCGGCTCGATCTGCCTGCGCAACGCCGCGAGCTGTGCCCTGGAGAGCTCCTCATTGAGTCGCGCAGTCTCGGTTACCTGGCGCGCGATGCTCTCACGTGCGTCCACCAGGTACGTAACTGTCAATATCAGCGCATACGCGATGAGGAACGTGAAAACCTGGTAGAGGAGCGTCGTGCTCCACGTGTCCACGAACGTTGGCCACTTTCGATTGCCCCACGGATTGAACAGCACCTGGAGCCATGAAGACCATGTCTCGGCGACTGCGCTGATGACGGCGAAGGCGGCGAGGTGCACGGCGAGCGTTCGTGCGGTTTTGTCGCGGAGTATCGGGTAGCGCCGCGCCAATCGAACGACGAGTGGAGTCGCAAGCGCCCAGGGCAGCCAGCCCGCCAGCTCGGTTCCAAACAACGGCGGCCACGCGTGATGTCTGCCCTCCGCATGCATGATGAGTACCGTTTGACTCGCGTCGAATAGCCCGCCCGCGCACCAGATCGCAGCAATCCAGCGCCAACGGATGGAGGGCGCACGGGTGTGGGTCTCGGTCATGGGCATCACTTTACGCCAAGGCACTACCGCAGGCTCGCCGATGCAGCGAATCGCCATCCCGCTGCAGCGAGCGGTCTGGGTCCGTGCGGTTGCTCGCACCTACACTGAGTTCCAATTCTCCGGAACCGCACCAATAACGGAAATCGACCACGATGAGCAGCCTCACCGCTGCGGCCAAATCTGACGCCGCCGCAACAACTGTCTGGGCGCTGATACTGCTGACTTCGGTCGTGAGCCCGGTGACAGCCCAGCACGCGTCCGATAATCCCGTCACCTCCGCCGAGGACGCCTTTGGATTCACCCTCGGGTTGGAGTCCATCGGCATGTACGGGCCGGGGCAGGTTCGGGGGTTCAGTCCACAGACGGCCGGTAATGTCCGGATCGATGGTCTGTATTTCGATCAGCAGGGGGCGCTGTCCAATCGCGTGATCGAGGGCTCGACCATCCGAGTCGGCGTCAGCGAGATCGGCTATGCCTTTCCAGCGCCGACCGGCATCGTGGACTATAACCTGCGTCATCCGGGAGACGGCACGCCGAACGCCACGATCATTGCCAACGCCGGCCCGTACGAGGCACGCGGCATCAGCATCGATGGCAGCGTGCCGTTGGTCGGCAAGGAGCTGCTGTTGCCCATCGGGGTAAGCACTCAAGTCAGCACGCAGACCCCCTACGCATCCTATCCTGGATATACGTCGACGGTGACGAGCGTGGGCACGACCCCTCAGTGGTCACCGAACGACAAGGTGACGGTACGGGCGCTGTTCGACTGGCAGGAAACTCGCGACGCGACAACATTTCCGCTGTTCTTCACCGCCGGCGATTTCCTGCCTCCGCCGATTCCCCGCGGCTACCTCGGTCAGGACTGGGCCCAAGGCCGAAGCCTGACAGAGAATCTGGGCGCTCTCGTTACTGCGCAACTGAGCCGAGAGTGGTCGCTCGGTGCAGGGATCTTTCGCTCAGCGGCCGACAATCCCGTGAGCTTCGCGGATCTGTACACCGACATCCAACCGAATGGGCGCTCTGAGCATCTGCTGGTCGGGTACCCGGATCAAAGCGCGTTTTCCACCTCCGGCGAGGTGCGCCTGAGAGGTCGCTTCAGGGCGGGGAATTGGTATCACGAGCTCATTTTCCTCACCCGCGGCCGCGACGTCCTGGCGCGGTACGGCGGCGAGGATGTCGTCGATGCGGGTCCGGCCATCATCGGGAGCAGCCTTCAGCTCCCCGAGCCGGACTTCGCGTATTCGACACGTACCAATGATCGCTCCGAGCTTTGGAGCGTCGGTTCGGCCTACCACGTCGATTGGCGCGGTCTTGTCGAGCTCGAGATGGGCCTCCAGGACGAAAACTACCGCAAGGACGTCACCTCCCCCGGCACGTCGGAGGCTGAGCTGACCGACCATCCGCTGCGTGCCTACGGCAACTCAGCCCTCGCGCTCACTCGCCGCCTGACCCTCTACGCGGGTTACACCCAGGGGCTCGAGGACTCCGGTGTTGCTCCCAGCTCTGCCGAAAATCGCGGCGCAGTCCTGCCCGCATCCCTGACCTGGCAAGTGGACTCAGGGATGCGCTACCTCCTGACACCTCAGGTGAAAGTCATTGCGGGCGTGTATGAGCTTCAGAAGCCTTATTTCAATCCGGATACGAGTGGCGTCGATCGAGAGCTGGGCGTGCAGCAAGCCAGGGGCATCGAGCTCTCGATCTCAGGGCAACAGATCGCGCACTTCGATATCAATGTCGGGATCCTGGCGGCCAAGGTCAGCATCGTCGGACCGGACCTGTCCGCCGAAGGGGTGGGTCCCATCGCCGTCGGGCAGCCACGACTGCAGTACGTGGCCAACGTGAACTACACCGTTCCGTGGTGGCCAGTCTTGTCGCTGGACCTGGCAGCGATACATTTCGGAACCCAACCGGCCAGCGTGGACAATGGGGTTTACACGCCTGCGGTCACGCAGCTGAACATCGGGGGTCGGTACAAGTTCACCATCTTGGGTAAGAACAGCACCCTTCGCGTCCAGTTCCAGAACGCCGCGGGTTCCTACTGGTGGACGAATTTCTACACGCCCGGGTACTTCCAATGGCCCGGACCGCGCACGGTTTTCGGGTACCTGACCACTGATCTTTAGAACGAAAGACTTACTGGCGAAGCAGCGCGGGCTGTGAGCGCAGACCGCCATCAGCCCGAGTGGCGACATTACTTCGAAAGATCAGTGAGCAGCGACAACATGTAATCCATGGAGGGACGTACATCATCCACCGGTATACGCTCGTTGAGTCCGTGGGCAAATCTGTCGCTGTCTTTTATGAAAAGCGGACTCACTCCATAGCTGGGGATCTGCTCTCTGCGAAACCACATGCTGTCGCTCGCGCCGGCTGACATTGTGGGGAATACCGGCACCCCCGGATAGCCAAGGTGGATCGCCTTCGTGATCGCCTCAACCACATCCGGGCGAATGGGCGAGGCCTCGGTTGCAACGCTGCCCTGGCTGACATCCTTGAACTGAACCGCGGGGTCCGCTGCGGTGCGCTGTAGCTCCTCCATGATCTGCGTGCGCGGGTGGCCCGGAAATATGCGGCAATTGATGTTCGCCGTGGCCCGCTGCGGCAGTGCGTTGAGCGCATGGCCGCCGCTGATCATGGTCGCAACGCAGGTCGTGCCGATCCTGCCAATGGTCGCCGGATTCGCCCGTAAGACAGCAATCGCCTTCGAATCGGTCGGATCGGCGGCAAATGCACGCATGGCCGCGGCGATCTCGGGCTTCTCGTAGCGTGCCGCGGCGTTGAAATAGCCGCGAGTCAATTCACTCAGTTCCGGCTTGAACTTGTATTGGCCGATGCGTACCAGCGCTGCGGCAAGCTCATTGATGGCATTGGGGTCGTACGGCCGCGAGCTATGACCCCCGGGCGATGTTACGGTGAGCTCGAAATCCGCATACGTCTTCTCGGCACCGGACCAGCTGAGGTATTGCGGCTTCCCCCCGGGGTCGAGCTGCCCACCGGTACCGTCGACATTCAGGACCATCTCGGCGTTCGAGAGCTCCTTTGCAAGCATCTGGGTCGTCTTCATCGTGGTCTCTTCGTCCCCGGAAAATGCGAGGACGATGTCACGCCGCGGCTTGTACCCCGCGCGCTTGAGCTCAATGAGCGCGGCAACCGCCAACGCGTCGTCCAGCTTCATGTCGCTGGACCCTCGACCGTACAGCATCCCGTTCTCGACCACCGGCGTGAAAGGATCACGCTCCCAGTCCGCTGGCTTGGCCTCGACCACATCCATGTGTCCGGAGATCACGAGCGGCTTGAGCTTGGGATCCTGGCCTTTCCAGCGAGCGATCAGGAAAGCCGTGTCATCGACCGGCGTGATCGTCACATCGGCGTCGTTGAGCCCGCCGGCCACCAAGGCGGATTTGAACAGCGCAGCCACTTGCGGCGCCTGATTTCCCGGGCCCCGCACTGAGCGCAGTGCGATCGCCTGCTTTGCCAAATCCAGCGCTTGAGCATCGGCTCGAGCGTGATCTGCGGACTTTGCATGACCGACCGAGACGCTCATCCAGGCCACGCAGGCCCATGTCGCTGCTGTTGTTAGTCGCACGCTGTCATCCTTTCGAAACAATGGTCGTATGATACTTTCGGATCCGGCAAGCATGCCTGAGGACATCGGCTAAAGACGACTACGATGGCGGCAACGCTCCTGCAGTCGATCAACCACATTGTCGTGGTCATGCTCGAGAACCGTTCATTCGATCACATGCTCGGCTTTCTCTATGCAGATCACGGCAATGTGTCCCCATCGGGCCAGCCGTTGGAAGGTCTGAAGGGCACGGAAGCGATCCCGGGCGCGAAAGGTGGCCAGGTCAAGGTCTTCAGGATCCTGCCAACCAGCCCGCATCCTTATTTCATGCCAGGTGCGGACCCGGGCGAAGGGTACCTGAACACCAACTGGCAGCTGTTTGGCGCGGAGCAGGCCCCCGTACCGCTCGTCCCGGCCACAAACCAGGGCTTTGTGACCAACTTTGGCTCGACGCTCGCCTGGGAGTCGAAACAGCCCGGGTATGTGATGCCGGGTACCACGGCTTCCCAGATCATGGGCATGTATGTTCCGCAGACTCTGCCGATCCTTTCGAATCTCGCCTCGGGGTACGCGGTCTGCGATCACTGGTACGCATCCGTTCCAACGGAGACTTTCCCGAATCGCGCCTTCATGGCCATGGCGACATCCCAGGGTTTCGTCCAGGACGAGGGCCGCAATGTCTATACCGCGCCCAGCATCTACACGCTGTTGGCGAAGAGCGGCAAGACCTGGTCCGTCTTCGGCTACGACGCGCCGCCCCTGTCGCGGGGATCGGTCGCCGACATCACGTCCGCCCCGCCGGGCAATTTCGGCCTGTTCACGGATTTCCAGGCGGCTGCACAGGCCGGAACGCTGGCGAACTATGTATTCCTGGAGCCGAGCTGGGGCGCCTCCGGCAACAGCCAGCACCCGAATTATGACGTCTCCAAGGGTGAGCAGTTTCTGCACGACGTCTATTACGCGCTGCGAAACTCCCCGCTCTGGCAACAAACGCTCCTCATCATTACCTACGACGAGCACGGCGGCTGCTACGACCACGTCGCCCCTCCGGAGACCGCGGTTGCCCCCGACAATTCCGTGGGCGAGCTCGGCTTCGATTTCAAGCGATTCGGGCTGCGCGTTCCGACCGTGCTCATCTCGCCGCTGATCGCCGCCGGCACCGTATACCGCACTGCCGGTTCGACGCCGTTTGACCACACCTCGATCCTCGCAACGGTGGAAAAACGCTTCGGGCTCTCCAGCTTGACCAAGCGAGATGCGGCAGCCCCGAACGTTGGCGGAGTGCTCACGCTCGCCCAGGCACGCCAGGACGACCCGTTGAGCGGAATCAAGGTGCCGTCGAGTACCGCGGCGCCCAAACCGCCGCCGGGGCCCGATCACCTGCAACAGGCGCTGGCGGAGTCAGCGGCACTGTTGCCCGTCTCGGACACCGCTGGTCCCGGCTACCATCATGAGATGCCGAAATTTCACACGGGACAGGACGCCATGAACTACGTCCGCGCACGATACCTTGCCTACGACAAGAAGCTCAGGCGTCAGTTCTCTTAGGCACGTAGGCCCTGCGCTCACGGGAGTTCCACCGGTACAGGTCCTCGTTTTCGCAGTGTGGACACTTGACCACCGGTGTGTGGTCTGGCTCATGCACAACCGGTGTCGGCCCATGCAGCGCATCCGCAGCAGCAATATCCGCGATTGCAATCACGAGACCGCACGCTTTGTTGCGGCACAACCAGCCGACGTACTCGGTTCCGGCGACCATCTTCTTGGCCGGTAGGATCTCGACCCGCCCCCGCGTACTCGACACAACTGCTTTGGCTGCGGGCTTTGAGCTGCCCGTCGCACGGCGCTTGATCGACATGGAATCCTCCTGAACCCCCGCACGAGTCTAACGCTCTTGTTACGCGGAGCATATCCCAGCCCGCGGGGCGACACCGGGGGTGTACTCTCCCGCATCATGTCGGAGCTGCACTCTCTGGGCGTTGCCGGTCCCCTCACCGCCGCGCTCTATCTGATCACCGCACTCGGTGCGGGGCTCCATGCCCTCCTCACCAAGGACGACCCGAGCAGTGCCGTGAGCTGGATAGCGGTGTGTGTCATGGTGCCCTTTGGGGGGGCATTGCTCTACTGGGTGTTCGGCATCAACCGGGTAAGGCGCCGGCAACTCAGCACGGGAGACCCGCCGTCGCAGATGGCCGCGGGCTCGGTCGCCGCGCTCGCCGGCGCGCTCGCCCCGCAGGTGCGGATCGGGGATGCGCTCACGCAGCGTCGCCTCGAGCCGGGAAACACAATCGAGCCGCTCCAGAACGGGGAACTAGCCTTTCCGAAAATGCTCGCCGCTATAGCCGAGGCGCGCGAGTCGGTGTGGCTCGCTACTTACATCTTTCAGACCGATCCGGTCGGCGGGCAGTTCATTGCGGCGCTCGGGGCGGCGGTGCAGCGCGGGGTGAGCGTGCGAGTGCTGGTCGATGGCATCGGCGAGTGGTACGACTGGCCGCACGCGGTGCCCCAGCTACGACACCTGGGAGTCCCGACGGCGCGCTTCCTGCCGCCGCGGCTGCTGCCGCCGAACCTGTCGCTCAATTGCCGCAACCATCGCAAGATCCTCGTCGCCGACGGCCGGGTCGCCTTTACCGGCGGGATGAATCTGGGCGGACGCGAAGTCGGAGGCGGAACCGGCCACCGCATGACTGACATGCACTTCAGGGTCCTCGGCCCCATCGTCGCGCAGCTCGCCGAGACGTTCGCCGAGGACTGGGAGTTCGCGGCCGCCGAGCACCTGCCGCTTCCGTCCACACCTGGCGCGACCGGCGACTCGATCTGTCGCGTCATCACCGGCGGCCCGGATCAGGATGTCGACAAGCTGCTGCTGATTCTGCTGAGTGCGCTGGCGAGCGCCGAGCGCCACGTGCAGATCATGACCCCCTACTTCATCCCGCCGCTCGAGCTGGTCGCGGCACTCGAGGCCACGGCCTTGCGCGGGGTGACCGTGTCACTGGTGCTACCCCGCCGCAGCAACCTACGCTACATCGACTGGGCCACGCTGCACTGGATCCCGGCGCTCGTGGCCCGCGGGGTGCGTGTGCACCTGCAATCGCCGCCGTTCTCGCACGCGAAGTTGCTGGTCATCGACGGCCGCTATGCACATATCGGCTCGGTCAACGTCGACACCCGCAGTCTGCGCCTCAACTTTGAGGTCACGGTGGAGGTCTACGACCAGCGCTTGTGCGGTGAGCTCGCCGCGTTCATCGGCGAGCGCGAACGCGCCGCGCCACCGCTGAGTGTTCATGACGCTCAATGCGTGGGGCCCCTGCCCCGGCTGCGTAACGCTCTGTGTTGGCTTATTTCTCCGTACCTGTAGGGCATACGTCAGCCCTGCGCCGGAATCAGAAACCTTTCTGGACCTGGGCCCAGACGCGGGCGCTGGAGGCCGACCCGACCAGCGGCGATGACGGTCCGATGGGAGCCGCGACCTGCAGGCTGACCTGCCACTGACCGGGCCCGTCCCAATGCAAGCTCGCCCCGACATCCGACAGCGTGGCGGAGTTCGGTCCGGGCGCCACGGGTTCCCTGTAGACCTCGAGGTGCCCGCGGTCGACGAACAGACTCGCGAGCCACGCACCCCGCCAGGGCAGCGGCAGCGAGCGGCGCCATTCGGCGGTAAGCACGTAGCCGTCGGCGCCGGTGAGCGTGCCGACGTCATAGCCGCGTACGTTGCTCGGGCCGCCGAGGTAGAACTGGTCGGACGGATCGAGGTTGCGACTCGCGAGCTGGCCGGTAGCGGCAACATAGACGCCGTCGCGCTCATCGAGTTGCTGCAGCCGCGCCACTGTGAAATCGTAGTGCTGGCTGGTGCCCTGGGTGTTGGCGCCGATACTGTCGGCGAGGCGCGCGGCGTAGTTCCCAAAGCTCACGTGATCGAGCGTGGCGCTGACATTGAAGTTGGTGACGCCGCGGGCGTCGCGCCGATCGCCGGCGAGGGTCAGCGTCACGTCGTTCGTGTCGCGGTCGTCGTGGATCGCCGCCGCATCCAGGTGATCGAGCAGATTCTTGTGGTCGTACTGCAGCTGCAGGTAGAGATTGCCCGCGACCGCGCGGATCAGGGGCTGGCTGAGATACAGGCTGTCCACCTGCGCGGTGCCGTGCGCCTCGAGCGGTTCGAGCTTGCCCGAGAGCTCGTAATACAGCTCCGAGGCGGAAGCGCCGAGCACGGTCCCGACGCCATTGAGCAGATAGCGGTAATCGAGCTGTCCGTAGGAGAGGCCTGAGCCCGAGGTCAGCAGGTTGACGGTGAGCTTATCGCCCTCGCCGAACGGCCCGGCGACGTCGAGCCGGCCGGTGCCACGGGCGACCCCGGTATAGCGGTTGCCGTAGTCGTCGACCGCGGCCAGTCCGGTGTAGCGCGGGGCCGAGCCGACGTCGACGTCGAGGTCCGAGGTACCGGTCGCAGCTCCGGGGCGCACGGTGGAATTGACGACGACGCCGGGAATGTCGGACAGGAGCAGAAGCGAGCGGTCGAGGCTGTCTTCCGCGACGGGAGCGCCGCTCGAGAGCGGCGCCAGCGTCTGGCGCAGCGGACGGTCCGAGGTCGTGCTCTGGTTGTTGAGCTTGACCTTTCCGTAGCGCGCCTCGAGCACTGCGAGCGTGACCTGACCGTCCTGGACGCGCTGCGCGGGCACGTAAGCGCGCGCCAGCGGGTAGCCGTGGCGGTGATAGAAGTCCGTGATGCGGTCGGCGAGCGCCTGAAGCTCACCAAGGGTGACCGTGTGCCCTTCCGCCGACGCCACCAGTGCGTGCAGCCGGGCGGTCGGTATCAGGGCATTGCCGGTGATGTCGATGCGCTGCACCGGGATGGGCGTGGTGTTCTCCGAACGCTTTTCGCCCGGCTGCTCGATCGAGATCGACGGCCGGGTCGCATTCGGGGGCGCAGGCGGAAGGGTGAGCTGCTGCTGCAGCTGGCCGCCGGAAGGCGGCTGGGCCTGGGCCGATACGGGCGCGGGCGCCGCAGCGGCGAGCGCGACGCCGAGCATGAGCCCGAGCGCCTCGGCCCGCGGAATTGCAACACCGGGCAATTTCATCGGTGGCAGGCAGGATGAGAATCGGGTGGCTGCATTACTCCGCACCAGGCGGCATGCGCACGCCGCCGTCGATGACATTGAGCGACAGTCCCGGCGTGAAGTCGCGACGCTCCTCGTTACGCTCTACCGACTGGTGCAGCATCTTGCGGTTGCTGGTGAGCTCGCCGGGCGAGTCCGACGGCGCCATGCCGTAGGGCGTCGCGACGGCATCCGGCGAGAGCTCGAGATAGGTGACCGCGACCGCCGTCTGCTGGGCGCCGTCGCTCGGCAGAATGTCCGCGGTCGTGGTCGTGGCATCGTCGATCAGAGTGTAGTTGCGGGAGGACGGCCCGGTGAGGCCGATGCCGCTCACCGTCACGGTCTTGTCGTTGCCAACCGTCGGGGTCGCAAACGTTGCGGAGCTGTCGGTGAAGTCGACCGTGTCGCCACCGACGACGCCGTTGCTCTCCAGCGTGACCTTATCGGCGGTGCCGCCGTTGTACACCATGTTGGTGCCGGTCGCGGTGATAGTGATCGGCTTCGGGGTGATGCTGGCGACGAGAGTCGTCGGCTGGACGATGGTGTAGTTGCCGGCGTCCGCGCCGCTGATAGTCATCGCCGTCGCGACGTCGATGTCCTGGCCGACGTTCTTCGTAGCGAACGCGCCGGTGGCGTCGTTGCCGAGCGTGACCGCATCGCCCGCGAACACTCCGGAGAGTGTGGCGCCGCTCAGCGAAGCGAGGGCATTGCCGTCGTAGACCTTACCCGCCGCCGTCGTGCCGGTGACGGTCAGGGTCGCGGGTGTGATGTCCACCCAGTCGGTGCCGCTCGCGAGTGTGTAGTTGCCCGCGAGCGCGCTGCCATTGCCGGTGAGCGTGAACCCCGAGAGCGTGGCAAACGTCCCCGCAGTGCTTACATTCTTGCTGCTCAGGGTGCCGCTGCCCCAGAGCGTCAGCGTCTCACCATTGGTACCGGTGAGCACACCCGCGGTACCGAAGAGGCTCGCGGCCGCAGTCGTGGTGGCATCGTAGACCCGCGTGCCCGTGAGGTTGAGCACGAAGGGGGTGATGTTGGCGGCGAGAGTCGTCGGCTGGACGATGGTGTAGTTGCCGGCATCCGCGCCGCTGATCGTCATGGCGGTGGTCACGGCGATGCCGCTGCCGGCGTTCGCGGTGGCGAAGGTGCCGGTGGTGTCGCTGCCGAGCGTGACCGCATCGCCCGCAAAGACGCCGGAGAGCGTGGCGCCGCTCAGCGTTGCCGTGGTATCGCCGTCATAGACCTTGCCAGCCGCCGTCGCGCCCGTCACGGTGAGGGTCGCCGGCGTGATGTCCACCGAGTCGGTGCCGCCCACGAGCGTGTAGTTGCTCGCGAGCGTGCTGCCATTGCCAGTGAGCGTGAGTCCTGCGAGCGAAGCGAAGCTCTGTGAGGCGCTCACGTTCTTGCTGCTCAAGGTGCCGCTTCCGGAGAGCGTCAGCGTCTCGCTGCCGACCCCGGTGAGGACGCCGGCGGTACCGAAGAGGCTCGCGTTGGCATCGGTGCTGCCGTCGTACACGCGCGTGCCGCTGAGGCTGAGCACGTACGGAGTGATGTTCGCGCTGATGCCGGCCGGTTGAGTGAGCGTGTAGTTGCCGGCGTCCGCACCGCCGATCGTCATGGCGGTCGTGACGGCGATACCGCTGCCGGCGTTCTGGGTGGCAAAGGTCCCGGTGGAGTCGTTGCCCAGCGTCACGACGTCGCCACCGATGACGCCCGAGAGCGTGGCCCCGCTCAAGGACGCCGTGGTGGTGCCGTCATACACTTTGCCGGCCGCGGTCGTGCCCGTCACGGCGAGAGTCGCCGGGGTGATGTCCACCGAGTCGCTACCGCCCACGAGCGTGTAGTTGCTCGCCAGCGCACTGCCGTTGCCGGTGATCGTTAGCCCGGCGAGCGAGGCGAAGCTCTGTGCGGGGTTCACGTCCTTGCTGCTAAGGGTCCCGGTCCCGGACAGCGTCAGTGTCTGACCGGCGACCCCGGTGAGCACGCCGCCGCTGCCGAACAGGCTCGCGGTTGCATCGGTGCCGCCATCGTAGACGCGGGTCCCTGCGAGGTTGAGGACGTACGGGGCAATGCCAGCCGTCAGACCGGTCGGCTGCGTGAGCGTGTAGTTGCCGGCATCTGCGCCACCGATCGTCATGGCGGTGGTGACTCCGATGCCGCTGCCGACGTTCGCCGTGGCGAACGTCCCGGTGGTGTCGTTACCGAGCGTGACCGCATCGCCGCCGATGACACCGGAGAGCGTGGCGCCGCTCAAGGACGCGACAGTAGTGCCGTCATACATCCTGCCGGCCGCCGTCGTGCCCGTTACGGTGAGGCTCGCCGGCGTGATGTCCACCGAGTCGGTGCCGCCTGCAAGCGTGTAATTGCTCGCGAGCGCACTGCCGTTGCCGGTGAGCGTGAACCCCGAGAGGGATGCGAAGCTCTGTGAGGGGTTGACGTCCTTGCTGCTCAAGGTGCCGGTGCCCGACAAGGTCAGCGTCTGGCTGCCGACCCCGGTGAGAACGCCGGCCGTACCAAAGAGGCTCGCGGCAGCGTTGGTCGTGCCGTCGTATACCCGGGTGCCGGTAAGGGTGAGCACGTAGGGGGTGATATTGGCCGTAAGGCCGGCCGGCTGGGTGAGCGTGTAGTTGCCGGCATCCGCACCGCCGATCGTCATGCCGGTCGACACCGTGATACCGCTGCCGGCGTTCGCCGTGGCGAAGGTCCCGGTACTGTCGTTGCCGAGCGTGACGTTGTCGGCACCGATGACCCCCGAGAGCGTGGCCCCGCTCAAGGACGCCGTGGTGGTGCCGTCATACACCTTACCGGCCGCGCTCGTGCCCGTCACGGTTAGCGTCGCGGCGGTGACATCCACCGAGTCGGTGCCGCCGACGAGGGTGTAGTTGCTCACGAGCGCGCTGCCGTTGCCGGTGAGGGTGAATCCGGAGAGCGACGCAAAGCTCTGTGCGGGATTGACGTCCTTGCTGCTCAGCGTGCCGGTGCCGGACAGCGTGAGCGTCTCGCCGGCGACCCCGGTGAGCACGCCGCCGCTGCCGAAGAGACTCGCGGCCGCATCGGTGCCGCCATCGTAGACGCGGGTCCCCGCCAGGTTGAGCACGTACGGGGTAATGCTGGCCGTAAGGCCGGTCGGCTGCGTGAGCGTGTAGTTGCCGGCATCCGTTCCGCCGAGCGTCATGGCGGTCGTGACCGCGATGTTGCTGCCTACGTTCTTGCTGGCAAAAGTTCCGGTCGTGTCCGTGCCCAGCGTGACCACATCGCTGCCGAGAACGCCGGCCAGGCTCGCCCCGCTCAAGGCCGCCGTCGTGGTGCCATCGTAGACCTTGCTCGCCGCCGCCGTGCCCGTCACGGTGAGGCTCGCCGGGGTGATGTCCACGGAGTCGGTGCCGCCGACCAGGGTGTAGTTGCTCGCCAGCGCACTGCCGTTGCCGGTGAGCGTGAAGCCCGAGAGCGAGGCGAAGGTCTGCGCGGCGCTCACGTCCTTGCTGCTCAGCGTGCCGGTGCCGGACAACGTCAGCGTCTCGCCGTTGGTCCCGGTGAGCACGCCGGCGGTGCCGAAGAGGCTCGCCGCCGCATCCGTGCCGGCGTCGTATACCCGCGTGCCGGTGAGGCTCAGCACATAGGGCGTGATGTTCGCCGTCAGAGCAGTCGGCTGCGTGAGCGTGTAGTTGCTGGCGCCCGTACCGCCGATCGTCATGGCGGTGGTCACGGCGATCCCGTTGCCGGCGTTCGCGGTGGCGAAGGTCCCGGTGGTGTCGTTGCCGAGCGTAACGACATCGCTGCCGAACACACCGACCAGGGTGGCGCCGCTCAGTGAAGCGGTGGTGCTACCGTTGTAGACCCGGCTCGCCGCGGTCGTCCCGCTCACCGTCAGGGTCGCGGGCGTGATGTCGACGAAATCCGTGCCGCCGGTGAGCGTGTAGTCGCTCGCGAGCGCGCTGCCGATACCGGTGAGCGTGAATCCCGAGAGGGACGCGAAGCTCTGCGCGGCGTTGACGTTCTTGCTGCTCAGGGTCCCGGTGCCCGAGAGGGTGAGCGTCTCGCTGCCGACCCCGGTGAGCACGCCGGCGGTCCCGAAGAGGTTCGCGGCCGCGCTGGCCGTGCCGTTGTACGCCCGCGTGCCGGTGAGGCTCAGCACGTAGGGAGTGATGGTGGCCGTAATGCCGGTCGGTTGCGCGAGGCTGTAGTTACCGGCGGACGCTCCGCCGATCGTCATGGCGGTCGTAACCGCGATGTTGCTGCCCACGTTCTTGGTAGCGAAGGTCCCGATGGCATCGTTGCCGAGCGTGACCACGTCGCTTCCGAGAACGCCGACCAGGGTCGCGCCGCTCAGCGCGGCCGCGGTGGTACCGTCATAGACCTTGCCCGCCGCCGCCGTACCCGTCACGGTGAGCGGCGCCGGGGTGATGTTCGCGGTCGTGGTCGCGGTCGTGTTGCTGAGCGAGTAGTTGCCGGCGCTGGCGCCGCCGGCGGTAATGCCGCTCACCGTGACGGTGACGCCGCTGCCGACATTCGGGCCGGCAAAGGTCGCCGACGTATCGGCGAAGGTCACGGTGTCGCCCGAGACGATGCCGGCGCTCGACAGCGTGACGGAATCGTTGACACCGGTGTTATAGACAATGTTGCTCCCGATGGCGGTAACCGTGATGGGCTTGGGCGTGATGTTCGCCGTGGTGCTCGCCGTAGTATTGAGGAGCGTGTAGTTGCCGGCGTCCGTACCGCTCGCGGTGATGCCGCTCACCGCGACGGCGATGCCCGTGCCGACGTTCTTGCTGGCAAAGGTAGCGGACGCATCCGCGAAATTGACCACGTCGCCGGTGATCACGCCAGCGCTGAACGTCACGCCCGGATCCGCCGTCGTGCCGTTGTAGACCTTGTTGGCGCCCGTCGCGGTGACCGTAATCGCGAGCGGCGTGATGTCCACCCAGTCGGTGCCCCCGGTGAAGGTGTAGTTGCTCGCGAGCGCACTGCCGTTGCCGGTGAGCGTGAAACCCGAAAGCCCCGTACCCGCGAGGAAGCTCTGCTCGGCGTTGACGTCCTTGCTGCTCAGGGTCCCGGTGCCGGAGAGCGTGAGGGTCTCGCCGTTGGTGCCGGTAAGCACCCCGCTGCTGCCGAACAGGCTTGCCGCGGCGTCGGTGCCGGCGTCGTACACCCGCGTGCCGGTGAGGCTGAGCACGTAGGGGGTAATGTTCGCGGTGGTGGTCGCGGTGGTGTTGTTGAGCTGGTAGTTCCCGGCGCTGGCGCCGCCGGCGGTGATGCCGTTGACGGTAACCGTGAGCCCGGTGCCGACATTCGGGCCGGCGAAGGTCGCCGACGTATCCGCGAAGGTCACGGTATCTCCCGAGACGATGCCGGCGCTCGCCAGCGTCACCGGATCGTTGACGCTGCCGCTGTAGACCTCGTTGGTCCCGGTGGCCGTGACGGTGATGGGCTTGGGCGTGATGTTCGCGGTGGTGGTGGTGGTCGAGTTGACCGAGTAGTTGCCCCCGTCGGTGCCGCCCGCCGCGATGCCGTGAACCGTGACGGTGATGCCGGTAGCGACGTTCTTGCTGGCAAAGGTCGCGGAGGTGTCCGAGAAAGTGACGGTGTCGGTCCCGAGTATTCCGCTGCTCGCGAGCGTCACACCGGTCTCGGTGGTATTACCGTTGTAGACCTTGTTGGGGGCCGTAGCGGTGACCGTGATTGCGAGCTTGGTGATGTCCACCCAGTCAGTGCCGCCGGTGAAGGTGTAGTTGCTCGCAAGCGCGCTGCCGTTGCCGGTGAGCGTGAAACCCGACAGCCCCGTGCCCGCGACGAAGCTCTGCTCGGCGTTGACGTTCTTGCTGCTCAAGGTGCCGGTGCCGGACAGAGTCAGCGTCTCGCCGTTGGTGCCGGTGAGGACGCCGCTCGAGCCAAAGAGGCTCGCGGCCGCGTCGGTATTGGCGTCATAGACACGGGTGCCCGTGAGGTTCAGCACGAAGGGAGTGATGTTGGCTGTGGTCGTCGCGGTGGTGTTGAGGAGCGTGTAATCCCCGGCGTTGGCGCCGCTCGCCGAGATGCCGGTGACCGTAACCGTGAGGCCGGTGCCGACGTTCGGGCTGGCGAAAGTTGCCGAAGTATCCGCGAAGGTCACGCTGTCGCCCGTGACCACGCCGCTGCTCGAGAGAGTCGCCGCGTCGTTGACGCTACCGTTGTAGACCCGGTTGGCACCGGTCGCCGTCACCGTGATGCCAAGCGGCGTGATGTTAGCTTCGAGTCCGCTCGGCTGGGCGAGAGTGTAGTTGCCGGCGTCGCCGCCGCCGATGGTCATGGCGGTGCTGACCGCGATATTCGTGCCGACGTTCTTGGTCGCGAAGGTTCCGGTGCTGTCGCTACCGAGCGTGACGTTGTCGGAGCCGATCACTCCCACCAGCGTGGCGCCGCTCAGCGCCGCGGTGGTCGTGCCGTCGTAGACCTTGCTCGCGGCCGAAGTGCCGCTGACCGTCAGCGGAGCCGGCGTGATATCGACCCAGTCGGTGCCGCCCGTGAGGGTGTAGTTGCTCGCGAGCGCGCTGCCGTTGCCGGTGAGCGCGAAGCCCGAGAGCGAGGCGAAACTCTGCTCGGCATTGACGTTCTTGCTGCTCAGGATCCCGGTGCCGGACAGGGTCAGTGTCTCGCTGTTCGCTCCGGTTAGGACGCCGCTCGAGCCAAAGAGGCTCGCGGCCGCATCGGTATTGGCATCGTAGACACGGGCGCCGGTGAGGTTCAGCACGAAGGGCGTGATATCGGCCGTGGACGTCGCGGTCGAGTTGAGCAGCGTGTAGTCGCCGGCGTCGGCACCCGTGGCGCCGATGCCGCTGACCGACACGGTCTTGCCGTTACCGACGTTCGGGTCGGCGAACGTAGCCGAGGTATCGGTGAACACGACGTTGTCGCCGGCGACCACGCCGCTGCTCGAGAGCACCGCCGCGTCGTTCACGGTACCGTCGTAAACCTTGTTGACGCCGGTCGCGGTCACGGTGATGCCGAGCGGTGTGATGTTCGCCGTGAGACCGCCTGGCTGGGTGAGGGTGTAGTTGCCGGCGTCGGAGCCGCTCAGGGTCATCGAGGTGCCGACCGCGATGCCGTTGCCGACGTTCTTGGTGGCGAAATTGCCGCTGCTGTCGTCGCCGAGGGTGACGCTGTCGGAGCCCAGCACCCCGACCAGGGTGGCGCCGCTGAGCGCGGCCGTGGTCGTGCCGTCGTAGACCTTGCTGGCCGCCGAGGTACCCGACACGGTGAGCGTTGCGGGGGTGATCCTGACAGAGTCGGTGCCGCCGACCAGGGTGTAGTTGCTGGCGAGCGCACTGCCGTTAGCCACCAGGGTCAGTGTGCCGAACGAGGCAAAGCTCTCGGCCCCGACGTTCTTGCTGGCCAGCACGCCGGTGCCGAACGCCGTGAGGGTGTCGCCGTCGAGACCGGTCAGCGTGCCGAACAGCGTGCCGGCCGCGTTGGTGGTGGTGTCGTAGACGCGCGTGCCGGAGAGATTCAGCACCATCGGGGTGATCGTGCCGAGCGTGCCGCTGGCGGTACTCGGCATGATGTAGTTGGCGAGGTTGGTGCCCGACCCGGCCACGAAGTCCGAGATCACGAGCGTCGACTGCAGGCCCACGTTGGTCCCGGCGTTCGCCGACAGATAGTTGGCGGTCGCCGACTGCGGCACCGTCGCGCTCTGGCCAGTGACGAAGCCCGTGAGAGTGTAGTCGCCGGCGGTCAGCGTGGCGGAGTTGGTGCCGTCGTAGGCCTTGGTGGGGTTGCCGGTGATGGTGGCAGTGATCGGCGCCGGAGTGATATTGGCGCTCAGGCCGCTCGGCTGGCTGAGCGAATAGTCGAAGGCCTTGCTGCCGCCCAGGGTGAAGCCGCTGGCCGTCACCGGGATGCCGTTGCCCGCATCCGCGGACTCAAACGTGGCGCTCGCCCCGCTCGTCGACAGCGTCACCGCATCCGACCCCAGCACCCCGTTGAGACTCGCGCTGGAAGTGCTGAGCGTCGCGGTAGTGGTGGCGTCGTAGACCTTGTTGTTGGCCAGGACGCCGGAGATAGTGAGCAGGGCGGGCGTGATATTGGCCTGAAGTCCGGTGATCGGCTGCAGGGCATAGTTCGACGCGCCGCTGCCGGAGATCGAGAAGCCGTTGGCGGTCACCGCCAGGTTGTTGCCCACGTCCGCCTGGGAGAAGGTGCCGCTGGTCGAGGTGTTGAGCGTCACGGTGCCGACGTCGGCCGCGACCAGACCGCTCAAGCCTGCACCGCCCACGCCGAGCGTCGCGGCCGTGGTGGTGTCGTACACCTTATTGCCGGCCGAGACCCCGGTGACGTAGAGGGGCGCTGCGGTGATGTCGCCGGTGCCGGTCGCAGTCGTCGCGAGCACATAGTTCGACAGCAGCGTGCCGGAGTCGGCGCTGTAGGCCGAGCTGGTGAGCGTCGCCGTGATGGTCTGCTCGCCGACATTCTTGCTGGCGTAATTGCTGAATGACGCCGGCACGATGGTCGCGCCCTCGCCGCTCACGAAACCCGAGATCTGGTAATTCGCCGCGGCGAGCACCGCGGTGGTGGTGCCGTCGTACACCTTGGTCGGGTTGCCGATGATGCTCACCGCGAGCAGCGCCGGGTTGATCGTGCCGGTTCCGTAGACCACCGTCGGCAGCACGTAGTTCGAAAGGTTGGTGGTGCCTTCGGGGACGAAGTCGCTGGGAGTCAGCGTCGCGGTGACCGTCTCGGCGCCGGCGTTGGCACTCGAGTACTGCCCGACGGTCTGGGTCACGGTGGCGCCATCGCTCCCGACCCAGCCGGTCAG
Source organism: Steroidobacteraceae bacterium (assembly GCA_035603345.1). Taxonomy (GTDB): domain Bacteria; phylum Pseudomonadota; class Gammaproteobacteria; order Steroidobacterales; family Steroidobacteraceae; genus 13-2-20CM-66-19. The sequence goes on from DATNKO010000028.1 coordinate 68,830, forward strand.
GTCATAGTTCGCGGACGTCAGTGTCGCGGTCGTGGTGCCGTCGTAGGTCTTGGTCGGATTCCCGACGATGCTGCCGTTGATGTTGTTGCCGCCGAGCGCCTTGGGCTGAATGGTGCCAGGGCCGGTCAGCGAGCTCGGCAGCACGTAGTTCGAGAGCAGCGTGCTGCCGACCGCCGTGAAGTCCCCGGCCGTGAGGCTCGCGCTGATGGGCTCGGGGCCGGCGTTGGCAGACGCGTAGGTGCCGCTCGTCTGGTTGACCGTGATGCTGTCGCTGCCGACGAGACCGTACAGCACGTAGTCGGCGCTGGCGACGGTTCCCGTCGTGGTGCCGTCGTAGACCTTGGTCGGGTTGTTGGCGATAAAGCCCGAGAGAGTGACCGGACTGATGGTACCGGTGCCCGTGACGGTGCGCGAGAAGCTGTAGTTCGAAAGTAGCGTCCCAGAGGCCAGCGAGAAGTCCGAGTCCTCCAGCGTGGCAGTTATGGCAATGCCGCTGCCGGCGTTGGCGGTCGCGTATTCCGCCTGCGCGTTCTGCGGGATGGTGGCGCTCTGCGAGCCGACGAAACCCGAGATGGAGAAGTCGGCGCCCGGAACGATGGCAGTGGTGCTGCCGTTGTAGAGCCGGATCGGGTTGCCGACCAGCGATATGGTCAGCGGCGCCGGGGTGATGCTGGCGGCGAGGCCGCCGGGCTGCTCCAGCGTGTAGTTACCCGCAGCGGTCCCGGTGAGGCCGAAGCCGCTCGCCGCCACCGCAATGTTGCTGCCCACGTTGGGCGAGGCGAAGGTGCCGGTGGCACTGCCGCTCGCGAGGGTCACGTCGCCGACATCGCTCGCCACGACCCCGGAGAGCGCGGCCGAGCCGACATTGAGCGTGTCGGTGGTGGTCGAGTCGTACACCTTGCCGGTGGCCGCGACGCCAGTGATCGTGAGCGGCGCCGGCGTGATGCTCGCGGTGAGATCGGTCGGAACGATCAGTGTGTAGTCGGCCGCCTTGGCGCCCGTCAGCGTGAAGCCGACCGGCGTGACGGCGATGTTGCTGCCGACGTTGGCGGACGCAAAGGTGCCGCTCGCACCACTGGTGACCAGCGTCACCTGGCCGGCATCGGGGGCGATGACGCCGAAGATGCCGGCGCCGGACAGACTGAGCGAGTCGGTCGTGGTGCCGTCGTAGACCTTGCCGTTGGCCAGCACCCCTGTCAGGTTCAAAGGCGCCGGCGTGATCGTACCGACACCCGTCGCCGTGGTCGGCAGCTGGTAGTTCGCGAGGCTGGTGCCCGAATTAGCGACGAAGTCGGGCGAGGCGAGCGTTGCGGTGATCGTCTGCGCGCCCGCGGACGCGGAGCCGTAGGCGACCGAGCCGGGCTGGTTGACGGTGGCGCCCTGAGTGCCGATGAAGCCGCTCACGGAGTAGTTCGCCGAGCTCAGCGTCGCGGTGGTGGTGCCGTCGTAGACCTTGGTGGGATCACCGACGATGGTGGCGGTGAGCGGCGCCGGCGTGATCGTACCGACCGCCGCGGTGACCGTGGGGCCAAGCGCGTAGCCGTACACCGGCACACCGCCCGCGTTGGTGACGCTGAGGGCCGAGACGCTCGCGGGCGAGGTGACGTTGATGCTGGTGCCGGCGTTGGCAGATGCGTAGCTGCCGGTGCCGGAGATGATCGTGTCGCCGTTGATGAGGCCGCTCGCCGTCATGTTCGAGCCGGCGAGCGTCGCGGTGGTGGTGCCGTCGTAGACCTTGCTCACCGTGCCGGTAAGTCCGGTGAAGGTGATGGTCGGAGCGACGCTATAGAGGAAGCCGCTGCCGCTCACCGCCGGCGTCGCGCCGTAGGCCGCGTTGTACTGAATGAAAGACGGAGCGAGTCCGCCGGTCGTATCGAGCGTCGGATTGGTCGAGTAGACGAGCCAGGTCGCACTGCTGCCCACGCTGAGCGCCGAAGCCCCGGCGTTGTTGACGAAATTGCCGGCAGTGCCGAGCGTGATGCCGCCCTGCGCGCTCACCGTACCGCTCGCGCCGAGCGTCAGGTTGGCGCCCGCGGCGTTCATGACGACCTGGCCCGCGCCGCTGATCGGCGCGTTGACGTTGATGCCGTTGTAAGCAAGCAGCGTCAGCGAGGCTGCCGGGTTGGTCCAGCTGATCGCCGCATCGACGTTGATGTCGCCGGCGCCGGCCGATTGTGTCCCGAAGCCGCTCGCACCGCTCGCGGTGGTCTGCTCGGTGACGCTCGTGCCGCTGTTGAGCGAGGTGTCTATAGCGGTCGCCGCGGTGCTGTCGATCGTGAGATCGGTCGGATCGACCAGCCAGGTGCCGGCGTGGCCGTGGGGCGCGCCGGCCGTGACCTGCGCGCTGGCCGCGACCTCGACGTGCGCCGCCGAAGTCTCGATCGCGCCGCCGTTGCCGCCGTGCGGCGCGCCGGCATCCAGCGTGCCGGCGACCTGCACCGTGCTCGCCGAGCCGCCGCCGAGCAGATCGATCGTGCCGTCGTGACTCGCGACCGTCTCGGCCTGCACCACGCCGGTGTTGTTGACGACGCTCGCGAGCAGTGAGTCGCGAGCGCCAGCGGTCATGATCACGCGGCCGCCGTTCGCCTCGATGAGCTGACCGTTAGCGACCAGATCGTCAAGCGTGCTCTGATCGACCTGCAGATGCAGCAGGTGGTTGCCGCTGAAGGTAAGCGTCAGCCCGCTGCCGGCGCCGAGCGCCACGGTGCCGAGCTGCGCGGTGATCGTGCCCTGGTTCGAAACCTGGTGTCCGAGCAGCGCCACGTAGCCGCCGCTCGCGGCCGTGATCGTACCGTCGTTGACGACGGCGCCGTGGCCGTCGCCGCGGAACTGCGCGGTGGTGCCCGAGGTATCTGCCAGGTCGAGGGTCGAGGCCACGAGCCCCCCGACGTTCACCTGCGCGTTGGCACCAAACAGCACGCCGTTCGGATTGATGAGCCACACCTGGCCGTTGGCGTCGAGGCGGCCGAGGATCTGGCTGCCGGTCGAGCTATCGATGCGGTTGATCGCCAGCGCACTCGCATTCGGCTGGTCGAAGACCACCGTCTGCTGCGTGCCGACGTTGAAGCTCTGCCAGTTGAGTGTGAGGGTCTGGCTCGTCTGGTCGATGGTGGTGACGTTGCCGGACTGGGTGATCTGGCCCGAACCGCCGGTGACCTGTCCGCCAGTGGGGCCGGCCCATGCCGCCGACGCGGCGAGCAGACAGCCCACGAGACCCGCCGCAGCGGCGCGCAAACGATTCCAGCAGAGACGATAGCTGCGATTCATGCGTACAGAGAAAGTCCCTTGAGCTCGGTGTGCCGAATCCATTCCGCCGAGGATCGTGCCGGCGGCAGCGAGCTGGGCCTGGCGGGAACCGGCCGGATTTCATTGTCCCGAATGCCCCCCCGGCGCATCTGTGATGCGGCGCGCCAAAACGGCAACCTTCGCTGGGACCCGGGCCGCGCTTCACACACCCAAGCGTCGCGGCGCTGCGGAATGTGAGGTAGTTCCGGAACTGGTACGGGATGCTCCCGCCCAGGGATTTAGTGGTCTCGCAACCTGATCAATAGACTTTGCGTCGCGCGGCCGATCAAGCCGCCGGTATCAAAGATCCTCGCCTCAGCCAGGCCGCTGCCCCCGGACACCAACGTGCGGGCGTCGATGCAGATCCATTCTCCCTGCGGCCTTCGGAACAGGTTAATCGTGAGATCGTTGTTCACGAACAGGTAGCGCCGAAAATCCAGGACCGCGCTGATTCCGTTGCCGGAGTCAGCCGCTGCGGCGACTCGCTCAATGGGCGTCGGCTCCTCCCCTGCCACGAGTGGATGCCGCAGACGAAACCATACCGCGCAGGGTCCGGCGAAATAAGCGCCCTCTGCGACCCGGATCTCCATCAGATCGGGATAACCGACCCAGCGGTTGCTGAACGGAAACCGCGCCGGCGGTGACTCGTTGACCGGACGTGGCGCGAGCGGCGGCGGGTGACCGGGCAGGTCCGGTGAAATGCTGACGTCCGATTCGCGCTGCACCAGCGCCGTGAAACGCGCGACTTCCTTGCCGGAGGCGAACAGTTGAGCGGCGAAGTGGCCGACGTTTCGCCCCGCGTACGCCGTGTCAACGACGACCTTGAGCTCTGCAATAGGGATCGGCCTCCACAGGCTTACGGTGAGGCGCGCCATGTGCGTGAATCCCAGAGGCGCGGCAGCCCGCGCGATTGCCTGTGCCACCAGCGCCGACGGAGGCCCGGCATGCTGGTGTTCTCGATTCCACGGTCCGCGTGTCAGTTCGGTCGCTTGATAGTTGCCGTCCTCACGCGCGATGAACGCGCTGGAGGGTCTTGTGGAAAGATCCTCATCGTCTTGCACGTTCGCCAATCCTCCCGTAGCGTCGCCACACCACCCTAACATCTTCAGGGAATCTTAAGGTGAAAGCGCTCGTCTGCAAGGCCTGGGGTCTGCCGGAAACTCTGGTGGTCGAAGAGATCGCTGATCCCGTCGCGGGCCCCGGGCAGGTGGTGATCCGCGTGCATGCCGCCGGGGTTAATTTCCCCGACGCGCTCGTCATCCAGAACAAGTACCAGTTCACCCCGACACTGCCCTTCGTGCCGGGGAGCGAATGCGCCGGCGTGATCGAGAGCATTGGACCGGACGTCGAGCGCGTGAAGGTTGGCGATCGGGTCATCGCCTTCAGCCAATCGGGCGCCTTCGCGGAGAAGATGCTGGCCGCGGCCGCGGGGCTGATCTCACTGCCCGAGGGCGTCGATTTCGCGACCGGTTCAGCCTTCGTCCTGACCTATGGCACCGCCTATCACGCGCTCGTCGATCGCGCAGCCCTCGAGGCGGGCGAGACGCTGCTGGTGCTCGGCGCCTCGGGCGGAGTGGGCATCGCTGCGATCGAAATCGGCAGGGCGCTCGGCGCGCGGGTCATCGCCGCAGCCTCCTCGGCGCAGAAACTCGCGATCTGCCGCGAGCATGGCGCCGACGAGACCGTCGACTACAGCGCAGAAGACCTGAAGAAACGAGTGACCGACCTCACCGCCGGCAAGGGCGCCGATGTGATCCTCGATCCCGTCGGGGGCCCTCTCACCGAGGTCGCGCTGCGCACTTGCTCCTGGCGCGGGCGCCATCTGGTCATCGGTTTCGCCAATGGCGAGATCCCGCGAGTGCCCGCGAATCTGACCTTGCTCAAGGGTTGCTCGCTGGTCGGTGTGTTCTGGGGCCGCTACGTCAAAAGCGAGCCGGCCTCCTGGGCGCGGGATCTGGTCACGCTCTTTCAATGGTTGCGGGAGGGGCGGCTGCGGCCGTATGTCTCCGCGCGCTACCCGCTCGAACGCGGGGCGCAGTCCCTCGCCGCACTTCTTGCCCGCCAGGTCTCGGGCAAGTTGGTCATCGTCCCGGTGACGGCATGACCGACGGCTATGAGGAGTTCACCGGCACGAGACCGGTGGATGAGCGGCTGCGCTTCGATCTCGGTGCGCTCGAAACCTGGATGCGTGCGCGCGTCGAGGGCTTCGCGGGCGGGCTCGCCGTGGCCCAGTTCAAGGGCGGCCAGTCCAATCCGACCTATCTTCTCAGTGCCGGCGAGCGCCGCTGGGTGCTGCGGCGAAAGCCACCCGGCAAGCTCCTCCCCTCGGCCCATGCCGTGGACCGCGAATACCGGGTGATCACCGCGCTGGCGAATTCCGGCGTGCCGGTCCCTCGAACTCACGGCCTGTGCCTGGATGAGAACGTCATCGGCACCTCCTTCTACCTGATGGATTACGTCGCGGGGCGCGTCTTCTGGGCTCCGACCTTGCCCGACCTTTCATACACCGAGCGCGCCTCGGTCTTCGCCGACATGAATCGGGTCATCGCGTCTCTCCACGCGGTTGATCCCGCGGCCTGTGGCCTCACCGATTTCGGCAAACCGGGCAACTACTTTGCCCGCCAGATCGAGCGCTGGACGCGGCAGTACCACGCCTCCGTGGCGCCGCGTATCGACGCCATGGAACGCCTGATCGAGTGGCTGCCGCAACACATCCCGCCGGGGGATGAGACGGCACTGGTTCATGGTGATTATCGACTCGACAATTTGATTTTCCACCCCGGCGAGCCGCGCATCCTCGCGGTGCTCGACTGGGAGCTCTCCACGCTCGGGCATCCGCTGGCTGACTTCTCCTACCACTGCATGATGTGGCAACTCCCGCCCGGTACGTTCCGGGGATTGGGCGCCGCCGACCTCGCCTCCTTGGGGATCCCTTCCGAGAGCGACTACGTCGCGGCCTATTGCCGACGTGTGGGACGCGGACCGATCGACTCCGAGCAGTGGGAATTCTACGGTGCCTACAGCCTCTTCCGGCTCGCCGCGATCCTTCAGGGGATCCTGGGCCGGGTGGCCGAAGGCACGGCGGCGAGCGCCCGGGCGGTCGCGGCTGGCCAGGCCGCGCCCGGCCTGGCAGAGCTCGCCTGGCGCAAGGCCCAACACATCGAGGGACGGCGCATCCCGAAGCCGCCCCGCACCAGGAGTAGCCCTTGAGCTTCGACCCCTCGCCCAAGACCGCCGCCTTGATTGAGCGGCTGACCCGCTTCATGCAAGCCCATGTCTATCCGAACGAGACCCGCTTCGCTCGGCAAGTCGCCACAGGCGATCGCTGGCAGCCCGTGCAGCTGATGGAGGAATTGAAAGCTCAAGCCCGGGGCGCCGCGCTCTGGAACCTTTTCCTGCCCGAATCTGACCGGGGTGCAGGGCTTACGAATCTCGAATACGCGCCGCTGTGCGAGATCATGGGCCGCATCTGGTGGGCGCCCGAGGTATTCAACTGCTCGGCGCCCGATACCGGCAACATGGAGGTGCTGGTCCGCTACGGCACCGAGGCGCAGAAAGAGCGATGGCTCGTGCCGCTGCTCGAGGGTCGTATCCGTTCCTGCTTCGCGATGACCGAGCCCGCGGTGGCCTCCTCGGATGCGACCAACATCGAGGCCTCGATCCGCCGCGATGGCGAGGACTACGTGATCAACGGCCGCAAATGGTGGGCCTCGGGCGCCATCGATCCCCGCTGCAAGCTCTTCATCTTCATGGGCAAGACCGATGCGGGCAACCCCGACCGGCACCGTCAGCAGTCGATGGTCATCGTGCCGCGTGATGCCAGGGGCGTGAGTGTGCTGCGTCACCTCAACGTATTTGGCTACGACGACGCGCCGCACGGCCATGGCGAGGTGCTGTTCGAGGAGGTCCGCGTTCCAGTCACCAACATGCTGCTCGGCGAGGGCCGCGGCTTCGAGATCGCCCAGGGGCGCCTGGGACCCGGACGGATCCACCACTGCATGCGACTGATCGGCCTGGCGGAGCGCGCGCTCGAGAAGATGTGTCAGCGGACGCTGGATCGTGTGGCATTCGGCAAGCCGATTGCGAAGCAGACCGTGACACTCGAGCGCATCGCGGACGCCCGCATCCTGATCGATCAGGCAAGACTGCTGACCCTCAACGCCGCTCACAAGATGGACACGGTCGGCAACAAGGCCGCAGCCCGCGAGATCGCCATGATCAAGGTGGCTGCCCCCCAGATGGCCTGTCAGGTGATTGACTGGGCGATCCAGGCGCATGGCGGCGGCGGTGTGTCGGACGATTTCGGCCTGGCGCTCGCATACGCTCATGCCCGAACGCTGCGTCTCGCCGACGGCCCGGACGAGGTCCATCGCAACCAGATCGGCAAGATGGAATTGCGCCGCTACGAATCCAAGAGTGGCGGTGCGTGAGCGCGACTCGCTGGGGTCACGTCAGCAGGATCACACCGCGACCGGCGGCGCCGCGCTGCAGATCGGCGAGGGCCTGCGCGGCCTGCTCGAGTGAATAGCGGCGCGTAATGAGCTCGTCGAGCTTCAGGCGACCGGCGCGATACAGTCCGATCAATCGCGGCACGTCGCGCTGCGGCCGAGCCGAGCCGTAATAGCTCCCGGCCAGGGTCCTTTCACTGAGGGCAACGCGCTGCGCGCCGAGCACGATCTTCTCATCCGCAGGGGCGATACCGACGATGACCGCCATGCCGCCCCGGTTCAACGCGTTCCACGCCTGCTCGGAGACCTTACCGAGGCCGACGCAATCGAACGCGTAATCGGCGCCGCCGCCGGTGAGCTTGTACAGCGCTTTGCCCAACTGCTCCCCGCCGCTGGCATCGATCGCATGCGTCGCGCCGAACTCGAGCGCGAGTGCCAGATTCTCGGTGCGGGTATCCACCGCGACGATCATGCGCGCGCCGGCCAGGGCACAGCCCTGAATCGTATTCAGCCCCACGCCACCGCAACCGAACACCACCGCCACCGATCCCGGCGCGAGGCGCGCGGTATTGGTGACCGCGCCGACCCCGGTCAGCACGCCGCACGCGATCAGTGCGGCACGGTCGAGCGGCATGTCCTCCGGGATCTTGATCACGCTGTCGCCGTGCAGCGTGGCGTACTGCGCCATGACGCCGCAGCCGCAGAACACGTTGAGAGGCTGTCCCTGCAGGTCGCGCGTGCGCACCGTCCCATCGGGCAGCGTGTAGAGTGCCTGCAGCGACTGCACGCACAATTGCGGCCGCCCGCTTTGACAGTAAGCGCAATGCCCGCACATGTTGACGAACGAGCTGATGACGTGGTCGCCCGGCTTTAAGTCGCGAACTCCCTCACCGACAGCGGTGACGATGCCGGCGCCCTCGTGACCGAGGATCAGCGGCAACGGATAGCCGATCGTGCCATTGGTTGCCGACAGATCGCTGTGGCAGACCCCGCACGCGACCATGCGGATGGTCAGCTCGCCGTGGCGCGGCGGTTCGATCTCGATCTCTTCCACCAGCACCGGTTGGCCCGCGGCCCGGGCGACCACCGCTTTAGCGCGCAGAGTCACCCTTGCGCTTGGTGCAGGGCGCGCTGGGGATTCGGGCGGCGCGCGCGCGCGCTCGCGCGCCAGTCGGTCGGTGAATACCCGGTCCAGCGCCGGAAGGCGCGTGTGAAAGCGCTGCTGCAGGAAAACCCGAGGAGGTGCGTGATCTCCGCGACACTGTGATGCGGCTCGCTCAAGTAAGCCAGGGCAAGTGCGTGCCGGGTCTCATCGAGAATCTCCTTGAAGGTCGTGCCGCATTTCCCGAGCCTGCGCTGCAGCGTGCGCGCGCTGACGTTGAGCATCTCGGTGACCTCCTCCTCAGTGGGCTCGCCGTGCTGCAGACGCCGCGCCAGCACGGTGCGTACCCGCGCTTCCATGTTGTGCTGCTCAATGCGCGCCAGATATCGCGCCGAGATCGCATCGCTCAGGCGTGCCATCTCCGGGTTGCCGCCGTCGAGCACGCGCTCGATGCTGTCCCGGTCGAATCTCAGGCGGTTGTATTCGGCGTCAAAGCGCAGCGGCGCGCGCCACAGACGCTCGAAATCGTCGATCACCGCCGGCCGCGGCCTGCGCAGCTCGATCGCCAGGGGTGAGAAATCACGGCCGATCAGCGCGCGGCACATCCTCAGGTACATCCCCACGACCGCGTCGATCGCTTCGATGGGCACCTCGGTGGTCGGCTCCATATAAAAGTGGTACTCCGCGCCACAGCGGTAGAAGCGGTACGCCACCGCGTCGCTCACCACGTGCGAGTAGCGCAGCACGCGCTCGAAGGCTTCCTTCAGGCTGGAACTGGCGCTCAGCCCGTAACCCAGGGCATGAAAGGTGGTGTGCGTGAAGTACTTGGCGAGCTTTGCCCCGAAGGCCGGGTCGCCCGTCGCCTCGAGCGCCACCCGCCACAGCCGACTGGTCTTGGTGAGGGGACAGCGCGCATCCGGCCCCCCGAGGTCCCTCAAATCAAACCCCGCCTCCGCCAATAGCGCCGAACCATCGCATCCGGCGGCATCCAGTGCGCGCCCGAAAGCCTTCACCCAGGTCACCAATATCGAGTTCTGATGCGTTGCGGTGAGTGTCCGCATATCGTTTTGATCCCACCATCCGGGTCCATTAAATGCAGCGCCGATGGGAGCTTAGTCCCAAAGCGCGGGAGCGTCGATCCCCGTGTTGTTCCCTCGCCACACGCTCCTTGTGGCGGCTGGGGTTAACAGGTTGGCGGCTGCGGTGCCTGCTGGGCGGGGGGATTTCCGTAAGCTTTCGGCAAGCAAGGGGGAGATTCATCATGGTCTGCACGTCGGTTGTTGCGGCGCGGATTAAATCAAATCGGTTCACCGCCAAGGGGCTCTCCCTCGCGATCGCACTCGCGCTCGCGCTTGGCGCGGGAAGCCCTGTCAGCCGCGCGGCGGACGCTGCCCCCGCCAACAGCGCGCCGGAGCTGACCGAGGTCGTCATCACCGCGCAGAAGCGCCAGCAAAATGAGCAGGACGTGCCGATCGCGGTCATGGCGCTTTCGGGGCAGCAGTTGCAGGACGCCGGCGTCACCGACATCAAGAACATGCAGGTCCTCACGCCCGGGGTCACCGTCACGTCCACCACTTCAGAGAATGTGACCACCGCGCGCATCCGCGGCATCGGCACGGTCGGAGACAATGTCGGTCTGGAATCCTCGGTGGGCGTGGTGATCGATGGTGTCTATCGTCCCCGCAACGGTGTGGGTTTCGGCGATCTGGGGGAGATCGATCGCATCGAGGTACTCGAGGGCCCGCAGGGGGAACTGTTCGGCAAGAACAACGACGCCGGCGTCATCAACATCGTGACGATGAGGCCGTCCACGACCTTCGGGGTAAACGGCGAGATCACCGGCGGAAATTTCGACGACCGCGAGATCCGCGGTTCGATCACCGGGCCGGTGGGTGATATGTCCGCCTTTCGTCTCTACGCCGCTTTCCAGAAGCGCGACGGGTTTCTGGACGTCGATACCGGCGAGGGTCCCAACAGCGATGACACCTCCAATGACCGCAACTTCTACACCGTGCGCGGGCAGTACCTGATCACTCCCGGCAGTGATGTGAGCTTGCTGTTCATCGCCGACTTTACCCGCCGCAATGAAGTGTGCTGCCAGGCGACGCCTTCGACTCCCGGCCCCTTTGCCGGCATCATCAGTGCGCTGGCGACCAATCCGTTGCTCGGCGGCAACCCGACCGGGCTGCCGTTTCCGCTGACCTCGACGAGCGCCTCCAATCTCCAGTCGTACGCGAACTTTCCGATCTCGCAGCAGATCTGGGACCGCGGTGTCTCCGCCCAGCTCGACTGGAAACTCGACGCCGCCACCCTCACCTCGATCACCGCCTGGCGCGACAACACCGTGTTCGCGGGCAACGATCCGGACTACTCACAGGTGGCCCTCGTAGAGGAGCCTGTCAACGGCAACGGCACCGACTACAAGCAGTTCAGCCAGGAGCTGCGCCTCGCCGGCAAGGCCGATCGACTGAACTGGCTGATCGGTGGTTTCTTTGACAGCGAGATCATCAACAACACCTTTACCTTACTCGCCGGAGACGACTTCGATCTGTATCTGGGTGCCGCGGCATCGGCAGCCGCGGGAGTCAATCCGCCGAACTTCCTGCTGGTGCCGGAGCTGACCGGCAAGGCGCCTGGAGACACCTTCATACCGGGAGTCTCAGGCGAGGACGACTCGTACTACCAGACCGAGAAGAGCTTCGCTTTCTTCACCAACGAGACCTATTCGCTCACCGATCAGCTGGACTTCACGGCGGGGCTCCGCTACACGCACGAACAGAAGGACGAAACCGCCAACTACAGGAGCCCGGATGGCGGCTCGGCCTGCGGAGCGCTGCTCAACCCGGTGGGACTGCCGCCCACGCCCTTTTCTGAGGCGCTGCTCTTTGGCTATGGGTGCAACACCCCGTTCAACCCGGCCTTCAACGGCATCACCCACGACCAGTCACTGACTGAGAACAACCTCAACGGCACGGTCAAACTGTCCTACCACTTTACGTCGGACGTCATGGGTTACGCGTCCTGGGGCAACGGCACCAAGGCCGGCGGCTTCAATCTGGCGCGGGTGGCCAATCCCCTGGTTAATCTGTTCGTGCCCGTTCTCGATACCGAATTCCCCCGCGAGACCGTCAACGCCTACGAGATCGGCCTGAAGAGCGAGCTCGCGCAGAAAACCGTGCGCCTGAATGCCGACGTGTTTGATCAGAAATACGACAACTTCCAGCTGAACACCTTTACCGGCGTTGTGTTCGTAGTCAGCTCCATCCCGGACGTGGAGTCCAAAGGAGCCGAGCTGAGCGTTGAGTGGGTGACCCCGTTGCCGGGGCTGACGCTGTCGGGCGGCGTGGTGTACGCAGAGACCGATATTACGAACTTTGGGACTGCGCAGTACCTGTTCGCGACAAATCGCCTGAACGATCGGTTGTCGTTCTCGCCGTTGTGGTCCGGAGTGGTCTCGGCTGCCTATCAGGTGCCGCTGTCACAGGCACTCACGTTGAGGATCAGCGCGGACGATAAGTACAACTCCTCCTACAACACCGGCTCGGACCTGGATCCCGCGAAGCTTCAGGGCGGCTATGGAATCCTGGACGCGCGCATCGGCATCGGCGCCCCCGATGACAAGTGGACCTTTGAGATCTGGAGCGAGAACCTCGCCGACAAGGGCTACTTCCAGGTCGCCTTCGACGCCCCGTTCCAGGGCGTAGGCACACCCGGGTTCAATAACCAGCTTGATTCCTTCATTGGCGATCCGCGTACCTTCGGCGCGACCATACGCGTGAAGTTCTAGCATGCTGGGGTTCGAACTCAGGGGCGAAGTCGCCGTTCTCACCCTGGAGAATCCCCCGGTCAACAGCCTCGGCTTCGAGCTGCGCCGCTCCATCGTGGAGGCCCTCGCCCGCGCCGAGGACGATCCGGCGGTCAAGGCGATGGTCATCATCGGCTCGGGCAAGGGCTTCTCCGGCGGCGCTGACATCCGCGAATTCGGCACGCCGAAGTCCCTCGCTCCACCCAACCTGCACACAGTACTGGGAACCGTCGAGGACTGCCGCAAGCCCGTGATCGCCGCAATCGACGGGATCTGCATGGGCGGGGGCCTGGAGCTCGCGCTCTGCTGCCACTACCGCATCGCTACCCTGGAGGCGCAGATCGGCCTGCCCGAGGTGAAGCTCGGCCTGCTGCCCGGTGCGGGCGGCACGCAGCGGCTGCCGCGGGTGGTCGGCGTCGAGCGCGCGCTCAACATGATCGTCTCCGGCAACCCGGTGCGCGCCGAGGAGTTGCGCGCCACGGGGCTCTTCGAGTGTATCGCCTCGGGCGACCTGCTGGGTTCAGCGCTTCAATTCGCGCGCGCGCTGATCGCCGAGGGTCGCGGACCCAAGCGTGTGCGGGATCTCAAGATCAGGATGCCCAACGCCGAGGCCTACCTGCAGTTCGCCCGCAACACCGTGAAGGCAGTCGCGGGTCCCTACCCCGCGCCGCCGGCCTGTGTGGAGGCAATCCTCGCGGCGGTGAAGGAGCCTTTCGAAGCCGGCTTGAGGCGCGAGCGCGAGCTGTTCGTGACGCTCATGGCTTCGCCCGAATCGGCCGCCCTGCGCCACATTTTTCAGGCCGAGCGCGCCGCCGCGCGCATCGCCGGCGTGCCCGAGACCACCCCGGCGCGCGTGGTGAACAAAGTCGGCGTCATCGGCGCCGGCACCATGGGTGGCGGCATCACCATGGCGCTCATCAACGCGGGGCTGCCGGTGGTGCTGCTCGAGACGACCCAGGAAGCGCTCGATCGCGGCCTGGCGACGATCAGGAAGAACTACCAGGGACAACTGCGCAAAGGCAAGCTCACCGAGGCGGCGTTGGAGAAGCGCCTGGCGCTCATCAGCCCGACGCTCGACTACCAGCCGCTGCACGATGTCGATCTGGTCATCGAGGCGGTATTCGAGAACCTCGAGGTCAAGCGCCAGGTGTTCCTGAAGCTCGACGCCGTGGTGCGGCCGGGCGCAATCCTCGCATCCAACACTTCGGCGCTGAATCTCAACACCATCGCGGCCTTTACCCGCAGGCCGCAGGACGTCATCGGCCTGCACTTCTTCAGCCCCGCCAACATCATGCGGCTTCTGGAGATCGTGCGTGGCACGGCGACCGCGGATGACGTGCTGGTCACCGCCATGGCGCTCGCCAAGCGCATCAAGAAGATCGCGGTGATCGCCGGAGTCTGTGACGGGTTCATCGGCAACCGCATGGTGGCCCGCTACGGCCGGGCGGCGCACGATCTGCTGCTGGCCGGTGCATCACCGGAGCAGATCGACAGGGCGCTGGAGAAGTTCGGCATGGCAATGGGACCGTTCCGGATGAGCGATCTCGCCGGGCTCGATATCGGCTACGCGTGGCGCAAGCGCCTGCAGGCGGACTCCCCGGACAAGGACCTCTCCAACGTGGCGGATCTGCTGGTCGAGGCCGGGCGCTGCGGCCAGAAGAGCGGCGCGGGCTGGTACCGTTATGAGACGGGCGCGCGCGCGCCGTTGCCGGATCCGCAAGTGGCGCAGTTCATCGAGAAGTTTCGCGCCACCAGGGGCTTGACGCCCCGCACGGTGCCGGACGAAGAGATCGTGCAACGCTGCGTCTACGCGCTCGTCAACGAGGGAGCGCGCATTCTCGAAGACGGCATCGCCCAGCGGAGCTCAGATATCGATATCGTGTATCTGAACGGCTACGGGTTTCCCGCCTACCGGGGCGGACCCATGTTCTATGCCGACCAGGTCGGGCTGATCGAGGTGGCGCGGAGCCTCTGGCGCATCGCCGCGACCGCGGGCGCGGAGCGGGATTTCTGGGAGCCGGCCGGACTCCTTAAACGCCTCGCCGCCGAAGGCAAGACCTTCAGCCAGCACACCGGAGGCGCATCATGAGCGATGATGCGGTGATCGTCTCCACCGCGCGCACCGGTCTTGGCAAGAGCTGGAAGGGCGCATTCAACATGACCTATGGCGCCACCCTCGGCGCCCACGCCGTGGCGCACGCGGTGGCGCGCGCACGCCTCGAGCCCGCCGAGGTCGAGGACGTGATCATGGGATCGACTTTCGGCGAAGGCACCACCGGGGGCAATATCGCGCGCGCCATCGCGCTGCGCGCCGGCCTGCCGGTGAGCACCGCGGGGCTCAGCATCAACCGCTTCTGCAGCTCGGGGCTCCAGTCGATCGCGATCGCCGCTCAGCGCATCATGACTGAAGGAACCTCCGTGATCGCCGCCGGAGGGCTCGAGAGCATTTCCTGCGTTCAGAACGACGTCAATACCAGGATGCTCACCGATCCCTGGATCCTCGAGCACAAGCCCGCGCTCTACTGGCCGATGCTGCAGACGGCGGAGAATCTGGCCAAGCGCTACCACATCTCCAAGGAAGCCCAGGACGAATACGGCGTACGCAGCCAGCTGCGCGCGGCCGCGGCACAGGCGGCCGGCAGGTTCAAGGACGAGATCGTTCCGATGACGACCACCATGGGCGTTGCCGATCCGGCCGCCGGCACCCTCACTACGCGCGAAGTCACGATCGATCGCGACGAGGGTATTCGCCCCGACACGACGCTGGAAGCGGTGAGCAAGATCCGCCCCGCCCTGCCCGGGGGCGTGATCACCGCCGGCAACGCCAGCCAGTTCTCCGACGGCAGCAGCGCCTGTGTCGTCATGAGCGCCACGCTCGCCGAGCGGCGCGGACTTGCGCCGCTTGGCATATTCCGCGGCTTCGCGGTCGCCGGCTGTGAGCCGGATGAGATGGGTGTGGGACCCATCTATGCGGTGCCAAAGCTGCTCGCGCGCACCGGCTACAAGGTGAAGGACATCGGGCTGTGGGAGCTCAACGAGGCCTTCGCCTGCCAGGTGATCTACTGCCGCGACAAGCTCGGAATTCCCGATGAGCTGCTCAACGTCAACGGCGGCGCCATCGCCGTCGGGCACCCTTACGGGGTAAGCGGTGCCCGGCTCACCGGACATGCGCTGATCGAGGGCAAACGTCGCGGAGCCAAGCTCGTGGTCGTGACCATGTGCGTCGGTGGGGGTCAGGGAGCAGCGGGCCTGTTCGAGGTCGTCTGACACCGCCGGGTGTGGGATCGCGATCGTGGGCAATGCGCATTTCAAGTTCTGGCCGAACCACGCGTTGCATCACCTCGATGCGCCGGCCACCAACCTCTTCTATAACCTCGAAGTTTCTGCGCGCCGCCATCCGGCCAAGGCTGCGCTCATCTATTACGACACCGTGGTGACGTTCCCGCAGCTGCTCGAGGAAGTCGAGCGTCTCGCCGGCTACCTCGAGCAGCGCTGCGGAGTGTCCAAGGGCGATCGCGTGCTGCTGTACATGCAGAACAGCCCGCAGTTTGTGATCGCCTATTACGCGATCCTGCGCGCCAACGCGGTGGTCGTGCCGGTGAATCCGATGTATCTCACGCAGGAGTTCCTGCGCTGCGCGCAGGACGCCGGCGCGAGCTGCGCGATCGTGGCCCAGGAGCTGTATCCGCGCATCGAGCCGCTGGTCGGCGGCGCAGATCTCGAGCAGGTGATCCTGGCCTGCTATGCCGACTATCTCAAGGTGCCCACGGACCTCAACGTGCCGGAGTTCATCAAAGCGCCGCGCCTCACGGTCGCGCGCGCGGGAGTGGTCGCCTGGGCGGATGCGCTGGGCGCGGATCTGCGTCCCGGGGCGCTGAGGTGCGGACCGGACGACCTTGCGGTCATGCCCTATACATCCGGAACGACCGGCGAGCCCAAGGGCTGCATGCACTCGCATCGCACGGTGATGTACACGGCGGTCGCCTCGATGCACTGGTTCGCCCTGCAACCAGAGCTCACGTCACTCGCGCTGGCGCCTTTTTTTCACGTCACCGGGATGCAGGGCAGCATGAATGGCCCGATCTACAACGGCAACACCGTGGTGCTGCTGCCACGCTGGGATCGGGACGTGGCGGCCGAGTTGGTCCAGCGCTACCGCGTCTCCGGTTGGACCGCCGTGCCAACGCTCATCCAGGACTTCTATCTCAATCCCAACATCGAGCACTACGACCTGTCCTCGATCCGCCAGTTGCATGGCGGCGGGGCGGCGATGCCCGCGGCCGTGGCGCAGCGACTGCTTGATCGCGGAGTTACTTACTACGAGGGCTACGGGCTGACCGAAACGATGGCGGCAACGCACATCAATCCGCTCCAGCGTGCCAAGCAGCAGTGCCTCGGGATCCCGATCTACGGTGTCGATTCGCGCGTGGTGGATCCCGTAACGCTGGCGGAGCTGCCGGCGGGGGAAGTGGGTGAGATCGTGACTCACGGACCCCAGGTGATGCTCGGCTACTGGAACAGACCCGAGGACACGGCGCGCACCCTCATCGAGATCGACGGCCGGAAGTTCCTGCGCACGGGGGATCTGGCGCGCGTCGATGCGGATGGCTTCTTCTTCATGGTGGATCGCCTGAAACGCATGATCAATGTGTCGGGTTTCAAGGTGTGGCCGAGCGAGATCGAAACGCTCATGTACCAACACCCGGCGGTGCTCGAGGCGTGCGTGATCGGCGCGAAGGATGCGCACCGCGGGGAGACGGTCAAGGTGCTCATCGTGCTACGCCCCGATTATCGCGGGCACCTGACGGCGCAGGAACTGATCGGCTGGTGCCGCGAGCGCATGGCCGCCTACAAGGTGCCGCGCCTGGTCGCCTTCGTAGAGTCCCTGCCGAAATCCGGCAGCGGCAAGATCCAGTGGCGTGAGCTGCAACAGCGCGAAATGGCCGCCGCCTCTCAGGAACAGCCATGGACCTGAGCTACACCGCCGAGGAGCAGGCGTTCCGCGCCGAAGTGCGTGCCTTTCTCGAGGCCGAGGTGCCCGAGGAGACCCGCGCCAAGCTGCGTCTGGGACGGCGCCTGTGCAAGGACGACATGGTGCGCTGGCAGAAGACCCTCCACCGGCGTGGCTGGGGCGCGGGCATGTGGCCCAAGCGCTTCGGCGGTGGCGGCTGGAGCGTGGTGCAGCAGTACATCTTTGAAGAGGAAAGCGCCGCCGCCAGCGCGCCGCCGCAGATTCCGTTCGGGCTCCGCATGGTCGCGCCGGTCATCATGACCTTTGGCAATGCCGCCCAGCAGCAGCGCTTCCTGCCGCGCATCATCGCGGGCGAGGACTGGTGGTGTCAGGGATACTCCGAGCCTGGGTCCGGATCCGATCTTGCCTCCTTACGCATGAGCGCGCTGCGCCAGGGCGATCACTACCTGGTCAATGGGCAAAAGACCTGGAACACCCTCGGTCAGTACGCCGACTGGATCTTCTGTCTGGTACGCACCTCCAACGAGGGGCGCCCGCAGCAGGGCATCTCCTTTTTACTCATCGATATGAAGACCCCCGGCGTCAGTGTGCGCCCGATCATCACCCTGGACGGCGAGCACGAGATCAATGACATCTTCTTCGAGAGCGTGCCGGTACCGGTCGCGAACCTGGTGGGCGAGGAGAACCAGGGCTGGACTTACGCCAAGTTTCTTCTCAACTACGAGCGCACCAACAACGCCGGGGTCGGCCACTGCAAGCGCGCGCTCACGCAGCTGAAGATGATCGCGACCGCACAGAGCATCAACGGCCGGCCTCTCATGGAGGATGCGCGCTTCCGTGATCGCATCGCGCAGGTGGAGCTGGAGCTGATGGCGCTCGAGATCACGAATCTCCGGGTGCTGTCCGCCTTCGCGCGCGAGGACCGCCCTCCGGGGCCGGAGGTCTCGGCGCTGAAGGTGAAGGGCTCGGAGATCGTCCAGCAGCTGGCGGAGCTGAAGATGCGTGCCCTCGGGCACGATGCGCTGCCGTACCTGCGCGAGGCGCTCGAGCCTGACTGGGTGCCCAACCCGCTGCTGGCGACGCACTATCCGGGCTGGGCGTCCTCGCTCTCCGGGCAGTATTTCAATCTGCGCAAGGCCACGATCTACGCAGGTTCGACCGAAATCCAGAAGAACGTCATCTGCAAGATGATCCTGGGTCTTTGAAAGAGAGCCACCGTGGATTTCCGCTATACGGAGGAGCAACTGGCGCTACAGGAGACTTTGCGCCGTTTCATTGCGCGGGACTATGACTTCGAGCGCCGGCGCGCGCTCACGCGCTCCGGCTCCGGCTTTTCCGCCGACGCCTGGGCGCAATATGCGGAGCTGGGTCTGCTCGCGCTGCCGTTGCCGGAGGACTACGGCGGCCTGGGCGGCAACGGCGTCGACGTGATGGTGGTCATGGAGCAGGTTGGACGGGGACTGCTGCTCGAGCCGTACCTGAGCACCGTGGTGCTCTGCGGCGGGATCATCGCCGCCTGCGGCTCCCGCGATCTCAAGCAGCAGCTGCTGCCGGCGATCGTCGCCGGGAAACTGCAAATCGCACTCGCCGCTTACGAGGCCGCCGGGCGCTACGATCTGTCCCACCTCGCCTCGAGCGCCGTGCAGGATAAGGAGGGCTGGCGGCTGACGGGCCGCAAGAGCGTAGTGCTCGATGCGCCCTCGGCGGATTTTTTCCTGGTGTCGGCGCGCCCGCGGGGCAGCGCCGCCGACCTCGAGGGACTCGCACTCTTTCTGGTGCCGCGCGAGACGGCGGGCCTCACGCTCCATCCGTATGCCACGCAGTCCGGCGGTCGCGCCGCCGATCTGCAGCTGAGTGACGTGCATGTCGAGGCCGCCGCCGTCATCGGCTCTGGCGCTGAGGCGCTTGACCTGCTCGAGCGCGGCGTCGACGCCGCCGCCGCTGCGCTGTGTGCCGAGGCCGCGGGCATCGTCAGCGCGCTGAACGAAGCGACGCTTGGCTACCTCAAGACCCGCAAGCAGTTTGGCGTACCGATCGGGGTGTTCCAGGCGCTGCAGCACCGCATGGCCGACATGTATATCGCAGAGGAGCAGATCCGCTCCATGGCGATCATCGCCGCGACGCATGCCGAAGATGAGGATGCGCTCGCGCGTCGCCGCGCCATCTCCGGCGCGAAGGCCTACATCGGGCAGGCGGCACGTTTCGTCGGCCAGCAGGCGGTGCAGCTGCACGGCGCCATGGGAATGGTGGACGACCTCATCGTCAGCCACTACTTCAAGCGCCTGACGATGATCGATATGACGCTCGGGGATACAGACTTTCACCTGGCGCGCTTCAGCGACGCCGGCAGGGGGCAATATGATGCGGCTTAACCGACGACGGCTCGTCTTTGGTCTCTACCTGATCGTGCTGGTCGCCATCGCCGAGCTCGTCGGCGGCTACCTGAAAGTACCCGTATGGCCGGCGTTCGTGGCGCTGGTGCTCTTCTTTATAGAGCACATGAACGTCAAGCGCGTGCCCGCGATCCTCATCGGTGCGCTCGTGGGCATCGCTATGATCCTGGCCGCGCCGTCGATGATCGCACTGTTTGCGCGCGCGCTCGGCCCGGAGTGGGGACAGCTCGCCTACATACTGCTCGCGGTATATCTCATCGTGGCGCTCGGCGAGATGTTGCCGCTCATGTTCAACAGCTTCGCCTTCATGTACCTGACTATATCCGGGCTTGCGCTCGCGACACCGAACCCGAATCCTTACCTGTGGGCGGTCATGGCCGCCGTGGGTGGCGGTCTGCTGATCGCCGGCGCGGTGCTGATCGAGAAGATGGTAGGACTGCACGCGCCGCAGACTGAGCTGAATCTCGCCCGTTGAGGGACTGAGCTCGCGGCCAATTGGAGGACATCGCGATGCAAGCGTCGAGCGTCACAGTTCGCTCTGTCAAGCAGACGGTGAGCTCCGCGGAATGGGAGCTGCGCGTCAATCTCGCAGCCGCTTACCGGCTGGTGGCGCTCTTTGGCTGGGATGATCTCGTGTTCACTCACATCTCCGCGCGTGTGCCCGGGCCCGAGCGTCAGTTCCTCATCAATCCCTACGGGATGATGTTCGATGAGATGACCGCCTCCTCGCTGGTGAAGATCGATCTCGAGGGCAGGAAGGTGCTCGAATCCCCGTATGAGATCAACCCCGCCGGCTTCACCATCCACGGCTGCATCCATGCGGCGCGTGAGGACGCACACTGCATCATGCACGTGCACTCGCTCAATGGCGTTGCGGTTTCCGCGCAGCGCGAGGGCGTGCTGCCGATCTCGCAGCAGTCCCTGTTCGTTCTCGCCTCCCTCGCCTACCATGATTACGAGGGACTCGCTTTGAACCCCGACGAGCAGCCGCGCCTGGTGACGGACCTGGGAAAAAACAGCTTCCTGATGCTGCGCAACCACGGCCTGCTCACGGTGGGCTCCACACCCGCCGAGGCTTTTCTGCATATGTACCTGTTCGAGGCGACCTGCGCGATCCAGCTGCGTGCGCAGAGCGGCGGCAAGGAGCTGATCCGGATCGACGAGGCAATCCTCCGCGGAATCCGCGCCGCCGCCGCCCAGGTCACGCGCGGCCAGGGCAGCGCTCTTACCTGGCCGGGCCTGCTGCGGCGTCTGGATCGACTGAATCCGGGCTACCGGGACTGACTCGCCGCGATCAACCTGCGGATCCTGGCGGAGGCGCGTTGTTCTGTCCTATATAGCGGCGGAAAGCCGCAAACAAATCACTCGCATCAACTACTCGCCACCCAAGTCGCAAGAACTCTGCCCATTCGGTCGCCGTTGGGTACCTGTGGTAGGCGCCTGCATGCCGTGGCTGCTCAGTCGCCCGAGGCCGGCGCCCGATTGCGAGCTCCTCGATAACTGCGCTCAGCAGAGTGACTCCAGGCGGATAGAGAGCCAGGACGTGAGCCAGCAGCGAGCCATTTCGATCTACGGGGATGGTCCGAATGCCGATGATACCTCCGGTGTCGATGGTGGGATCCGAGATCCAGTGCAACGTGCATCCTATCTCCTTGTCCCCATTGAGCAGCGCACGAAAGGTGGCCAGGACGCCGCGATACGCAGGCAACAGACCTGAGTGGAGGTTCAGTACACCGAGCTTCGGAGCCGCGATGGCCGCCGCCTTGAAGATGGCGCCGTAGCGAATCGCTACGATCAGATCGGGTGCAAAGGCCCTGATAGTGGCCAGTCCCTGCGGTGAGTTTGGGTCGGGCATCTGCTCGATTGAGATGCCCCGATATCGCTCGATTTCAACGAACGTGAGGTATCGAGAATCACGGTCCGGCAGGTTGGAGCGCTCGATCAGCGGGAAAAGCACCTCGTTCGGCAGCCATTGTTCCGCATTCCTGAGCTCGCGGCGTTCCCGGGGTTCGTCTCTTGACGCCGCAGCATCTCCGACTTGTTCCGTCAGGCAGACGTGCACGTCGTGGTGCCTGAGGGCCGGGAGAAGGAGATTGAGCGCCAGGTTGCTGGGCAAGTCCCGATTCAGGCAGCAAAGTAAGCGCATAACCCAATGGCGTATGTTACTCCGACATTCGCTCTAAGCCTCGATGCCGCGAATCGCCTTGATCCGCGCGATTGCCGCCGCGGCCCTTGCATCCTCGGCCGCGATCCGCGGAAGAGTTGCTGTGGTGGTCCCTTCGGAGCGCATGATCTCGAGCGCGCGCGCGGTCGCCTCGTAGTAGTCAGCCCAGAGTCGCCGCTCTTCGGCGGCCTCCTCGGCACTGATCTCCTCGCGCATGTGCGACTTCTGCGAGGTCAGGTCGGTGCGGGGCCGCGGGCTCATGGCTTTCAGTCTTGGCGAGTTGCCGCGCGCCCGCACCCCGTGAAAACCAGGGGTGAGGGACGGGGAAAGCCCGGGCTGGCACTGACGGAGCGACGACACGCACCCGTGCACCGGCGCGGCCGGGCCGAGGCTACGCGCAGCGTCTGACTGCACGCTGCGCCCCACCGCCCGGTGCAGATTCACACGGTCGGCGAGTGACATTCCGTATATGCAAAATAATGGCGCAGGTCTCGCGGATATGCAACACTGCCGACCGGAGCGCTGCGTTACGAAAGCTCGCACGAAGCATCAGCCGGCCATGTTCACTCAGCATGTCCCCGAGACGCCGGAAGTCCCGCGCGCCGCGTCCGCCGAGCGCTGGACAGTCCGCTTGCCTCAGCCGTACCTGCTGTACCTCGGTGGCCCCGCAGACGCCGCCTTCACGAAGACGGCCTCCGGCCTGCGAGACTGGGCGCCGCAGTCCTGCGTCGGCGAATTCGCCTCTGACGGCGCAACGACGACCGTCGCTCTCCCGCGAGTGACGCCTGTGGAGGCGCGCCGGGCGGGAGCGCGTTCGGTGGTCATCGGGGTGGCGAACATCGGTGGGTTCGTCAGCAGGAACTGGGTCGGTCCGCTCGTGCAGTGCCTCGAGGCCGGGCTCGACATCGTGAGCGGCATGCACGCGCCCCTCGAGCGTACGCCGGAATTGAAGACGGCCGCGGAGCGCTGCGGTCGCGCGCTCATCGACGTGCGCAAGCCGCCGCGCGACATTCCTATCGCCTCAGGGCGCAGGCGCAGCGGCAAGCGCCTGCTCACGGTCGGGACCGACTGTGCAGTCGGCAAGAAATACGCCGCGCTCGCCCTGACCAGGGCCTTCGGAAAGCGTGCCGTGCCGGTGGACTTTCGTGCCACCGGTCAGACCGGAATCATGATCGCCGGCGGCGGCATTCCGATAGACGCGGTGGTCTCCGATTTCGTCGCGGGCGCCGCGGAGATACTGAGTCCTGATGCGAACGCCGACCATTGGGACGTCATCGAGGGCCAGGGCTCGATACTCCACCCGTCCTATGGACCCGTATCGCTCGGCCTGCTGCTCGGCAGCCAGCCGGACGTGGTGGTAGTGTGCCACGCGCTGGGTCGCGATCGTGTTCTCGGCCTCGAGGATTACGCGACACCGACCATCGAGGAAACGATCGAGCTGACTCTGAGACTCGCACGCCGCACCAACCCGCAGGTGCGCTGCGCCGGGGTTGCGCTCAACACCGCCGGGTTGACGGACGGTGATGCGCGTAACGTGCTGGCCGAACATTCGGCGCGGCTGCTTTTGCCCGTTGCTGACCCGGTGCGTGGCGGCCGCGAATTCGGCCTCCTCGTGGCGCAATGCCTCGCCTGAGGACCGGCCGTGTCCGCGCAACCCGGCGACTCACGCAGCGCGTCGACTCCTGCGCTTGACCGGCTTCGCCCGATCGAGCGTGGTCGATTTCACGGCCGTATCGATGTTCGTACCACGTTCGTCCGCTCGCGGTACCGTGTTGACCACCAAGGCGCGGCACGGGCCCTCGCCACGCGCTATGTAGGCGTGTCCCATCGTACTATCGAAATACATCGATTCGCCGGCCTTGAGAACCACGGGCGCATAGGAGTCCGTATGCAGCTCGACCTCGCCTTCGAGCACGAACAGAAATTCCTCGCCGGTGTGATGCATGAATTCACCGAATTCAGCCGTTGAGCGTGCCTGATACTCGGTAACCATGGGAGTCATCTCTTTATGCAGCAGATCGGTGCTCAGATACCTCAGCGTGTGAGTCGGCATCTGAACACAAACCCCGTCATCCACGCGGTTGATGCTGCGCCTGCCGGGTCGGCTGCCTTCAGGCTCACGCGGAGATTCCGCTGTCGACAGCAACTGACTCAGGTCTATTGACAGACCGTTACTCAACCGGAGCAGAAGATCGTATGTGGGAGAGATCTGGTCGTTCTCTATGCGCGAGAGCGTCGAGGAGGGAATGCTGGTGCGCTTGCTTACCTCGGCAAGAGTCCAGTGATTGCGCTTGCGAAGCCTTCTCAAGGCAACGCCGGGTCTGGCGGTCGACATTGGATTCTCGAATGGTTGGAAGTATAGGGGCGGCTGGCCGCGGATCCCGAGATCGTGCGCCAAGTCTAGCGGAGATCGCCGCCAGCGCAAAACCGCCTGGACACCACGCATGAGCGCCCACAACAATCACCGGCCCGTGAGTTTCGCTGACATAACTGCGGCGCGCGAGCGCATTCAGCACCGGATTCACCGCACGCCGATCGTGACCAGCGCGAGCCTGAATGCGCTGTGTGGTGTCCGGGTCTTTCTCAAGTGTGAGAATTTCCAGCGCGCCGGAGTCTTCAAGGCGCGCGGGGCTTTCAACGCCGTGTTTTCCCTGAGCGAGCCGGAAGCCGCCCGGGGCGTGGTGACGAGCTCCTCGGGCAACCAGGCGGCAGCGCTGTCGCTCGCGGCGCGCACCCGGGGCATCAGAGCTCACATTGCCATGCCCAGGATCGCCGTCAAAGCCAAGATCGCGGCCGTACAACGCTACGGCGGCAACATCGTATGGGTCGAGTCCAGAGGCACGGTTCCCACGGCAGAGGAGTACGACGCCACGGTGGCGCGGATCCAGTCCGAGACCCATGCGACGGCGGTCCACCCGTACGATGACGCCCGTACCATCGCCGGACAGGGCACGTGTGCGCTCGAATTTCTCGAAGATTGCCCGGACCTGGACTTGGTGCTGGCGCCGGTCGGCGGAGGTGGCCTGTTGGCAGGCACGGCGGTGGCAGTCAAGGCGCTGAATGCGGCGGTGCGCGTGATCGGCTGCGAGCCGGCGGCCGCCGACGACGCGCAACGATCGCTCCGCAGCGGCCATCGAGTGACGTTTCAGGAGGCGCCACGCACGATCGCCGACGGACTGCGCACCTCGCTCGGCGAGCTCACATTTGCCATCATATCGAAGGATGTCGACGACATCGTGACGGTAACAGAGGAGTCGATAGTCCGCGCGATGCGTCTTGCATGGGAGGTCCTCAAGGTGATCATTGAGCCGAGCAGTGCCGTTGCACTCGCCGCGCTGACTGAGAAGCGCCTGCCGGGCGTCGATGGCAAGCGCGTCGGTGTGATCGTCTCCGGCGGCAACGCCGATCTCGACCAGCTTCCATGGACCAAGCAGTCGCCCTGACTGGGCTGCGGAGCCCTCGTTGATGCCAAGCGCTTGGCGCGTCAAGGCCATCGATGACCTCCTGCACGAGGCAAGCAGGAAAAGCCTGGGCCGCTCGCTCGGCGGTCTGCAGCTCATGCTGCTGGGCATCGGCAATGTCATAGGCAGCGGCATCTTCGTGCTGACGGCCGATGCAGCCCAGAAGGCGGGACCTGCGATGCTGATCGCATTCCTGATCTCCGGCGCGGTGTGTGCGCTTACCGCGCTGTGCTATACGGAAATGGCTGCGATGGTTCCCGTCTCCGGGTCCGCATACACCTACTCCTACGTCGTGTTTGGCGAATTCGCCGCCTGGATCGTCGGCTGGGGACTGATTGCCGAATGGGCTCTGTCGGCGGCCGCGGTGGCCGCCGGCTGGTCGAGTTACTTCGCCGGGCTGGTCCACGATTCACTCGGATGGACTCTGACAGCCGGTCTCATTACCGGGCCGCTCGAGGGCGGCGTGATCAACCTCCCTGCGGTTGTCGTCTCGCTCGGCATGACCGCGCTGCTGTACCTGGGCACCCGCGAGAGCGCCGCCGTGAACGCTTCGCTGGTCGCGGTCAAAGTGCTGGCGCTCGTGGCATTCGCCGCTCTGACCATTCCCGTGATCAACAGCGGCAATTTCCACCCGTTCGCGCCTCAGGGCTTCCTCGGCGTAAGCGCCGCAGCATCAACCATATTCTTCACCTACGTCGGCTTCGACGCGGTCTCGACCGCGGCGGAGGAGGCGCGCGATCCCCAGCGCAGTCTCGCCATCGGGCTCATCGGCAGCCTGGTGATATGTGGCGCGCTGTTTGTCGTGGTCGCAATCGGGGCAATCGGAACGGTGGGGGGACAGCCGATCGTGGATCCTGCCACCGGGGCAGCGTTGCCGACCGACAGTCTCGCGCTCGCGCACGCATGTCAGCTGCCGGCTCACGCCGGCGCATTCGTCTGCAGCAACGACGCGCTCGCCCATGTGTTGCGGGCCATCGGCTCCCCGAGAGCCGCGATGCTCATCGCGGCCGCGGCCTTCATCGCCCTCCCCACCGTGATCCTCACCGGCATCTATGCGCAGAGCCGCATCTTCTTCGGCATGGCTCGGGACGGGCTGTTGCCGCCAGCTCTCGTTCGGGTGCACCCAAGGTTCAAGACTCCGCACATCGTCGTGGTGACGACCGGTGTCGCGGTAGCCGTGGCCGCGGCGTTCCTGCCCGTCGGGCGGCTGGCGGACATCTCGAACGCCGGCGCGCTTCTGGCATTCATCCTCGTGAGCCTGGGAGTGCTGCTGCTGCGCCGGTCACAGCCGGCACGCGCGCGTCCCTTTCGCGTTCCGCTGGCCTCCGTGACCTGCCCTCTGGCCGTCGCCGGCTGCCTCTATCTTTGCGTTACCCTCGATCACTGGACGCAGCTCGCGTTCCTCGCCTGGTGCGTTCTGGGCGCAATCTTTTATATCTGCTATGGAGCCCGCCACAGCAACCTGGCGCGCGGGCAACGCCCCTAGCCTGCACCGTGAGGACAAGCTCATGACACTCCTGGTTCTGAACCGGCAAAACGTCGAAGCGCTGCTCGATGTGAGGTCGGCCATCGACCTGGTCGACACCGCCATGAAGGCGCTGTCGGGCGGCGAGACACGTCAACTGCTGCGCCGGCTGCTGCCACTGCCGGGCTCGCCTGGAGTTCTCGGCGACATGCCCGGCTCGCTTGCGGCCGGAAAAACCTTCGGCCTCAAGTGCATCGCGGTGTTGCCGGCTGCAACGCCAGGACATCCGTCGCACCAAGGAGCCGTGCTTCTCTTCGAGCCAACCTCCGGCGAGCCGGTCGCCCTGATCGAGGCGGGCACCTTGACTGCGATTCGCACGGCGGCGGCTACCGCCTCCGCCACGCGCTATCTGGCACGTTCGAGCGCGCGGGTTCTCGGGCTTCTGGGCGCCGGGGAACAGGCCCTGTGGCACGTACCGGCGCTCCTTGCCGTCCGCCCCTTCGAGCGCATCCTCGTCTGGGCGCGGGACACCGAGAGAGCTGCGACCTTTGCGCGCACGATGACCACTCTGCATCGAGTCCCGTGTGTCCCGGTGGGCAACGCCGCGGACGCTGCCGCGGCCGACGTGGTATGCACGCTGACATCGGCCCGCGAGCCGGTTCTTCGCGGTGCATGGCTGCGCGAGGGAGCACACGTGAACCTCGTGGGATCGAGCAGCCTCGTGCCGTGCGAAGCGGATGAGGCCTGCGTGGCCAGAAGCCGCTATTTCGTGGATTGGGAAGAGTCGGCCAGGGCCCAGGCATCGGAGTTCCGGCGCGCACTCGACGCCAAGCTCATTACGGACGCCCACCTGCTGGGCGAAATCGGCGCGGTTGGGCTCGGCAGGATTGCGGGACGTCGCACGGAAAGTGAGATCACGCTGTACAAGTCTCTCGGTGTCATTGTGCAGGATCTGATTTGCGGATGGCACGTGTATGAGCGCGCCCTGGCCGAAGGTGTCGGTCAGCAGGTCAAATTCTGACCACCGAGGCGATTACGGAGTTTCGACCCGGTAGAGCGGCGTCCCGGATATGAGGAGCCGGAGCGCTTGGCCATCGACGACGGTATCGAACTGGTACCGCTCGGGATTCGGATCGGGCTCGGCGGGCTGGAACACGCCGGGACTAAGCGGCTTCAGCGTCTGCGGATCGGTGCTCGGCACTTCCCCGTCCACGAGAGCCATCAGTCTTCCGCCCTGGACGTAGACACGCGCGGTGGGTCCCTCGGGATTGTGGTTCTCGTAGTGCCCGACGTAGGAGAGGTATTCCGCGTGAGCCGGAACCTGCGTGACTCCGCGGTAGCGATCGTTCGTGAACCACTCGGCGCCGTGCGAGACTTCGACAACCGGCGAGCTGCCCGGTCCGCCCCCTCTACCGAACACGTACGGGAAGGGATCCGCGGCAGCCCCCATCGTACGAAAGATGTCCCGGCCCATCGGCACGAGCTCGAGCGCACCGGCGCCCTGCTTGAGAAGCAGCCCGTGGGGACCACTCACGAACTCCGCCTCCTGTCCGCTCGCGGTGCGGAACTTGCCGGCGTACTCAGCCGGATCCGGTGGCTTCGCGGCCGGGGACACAGACACACGGGCCGGTTCCAGCTCGTTGCGATAGGCGGCTCGCACCGCCTCAAGCACCCACTGCGTCAGCGCATGGTCGAGCTCGAAGTTGCTGAGGAAAACCACCCCGAACCCATCGGTCAGGTTCGTGACCAGAAGGCTATGAAAGCCCGCCATGCCCCCCGAATGCTCGATGATCGTCGCCCCCTCCTGCTGGTGAACCTGCAGGCCGTACGCGTAGTCCTGGAGCACCGGGGTAGTCAGCGCCGTGAACGACTTCTCCGAGATCACCCGCCCATGTGGGCCTGCACCCCGGTTGAGAATGAAGCGTGCGTACGCGCACATGTCGGCCGCGGTCGAGACGACGCTGCCGTCGGCCGCGGCATACTCGAACCACGGGTATTCGACATAGCTCTCGTCATACGGCCAGCGGACGTAGCTCACAGGCAGGCGCGCACGCAGCGGGTCGTCGATGACGGCATAGGATGAAGTCATGCCGAGCGGCGCAAACACCCTCTGCTCGATGAGCGTGTGGTAGGGCGCGTGAGCCAGGCGCTCGCTCACGTAACCGAGCACCTGAAAGCCGATATCCGAATACCAGTAGTGCGTCCCCGGCGCGTAAGCAGGCTCGAAGTCCCGTAGCGCCGCGACTACGTCGCGGCTGGATGACAGGTCCGCGCGGTAAAGAGGCAGCCCCGAGGTGTGCGACAGGAGATCGTGTCCGGTGACGGGCCGGAAGCGCGACTTGAGAGCGAACTGCGGAAGATACTGGCGGATCGGCGCTTGTGGATCGAAACGCCCCTCGTCCTTCAGCTCCATGAGCATGACGGCGGTGAAGGACTTGCTGATCGAGCCGATCGGAAACAGCGAGTCGCGCGTGAGAGGCGTGCGCTTCTTCAGGTCGGCGTAGCCGTGCACGATCACCGTCTGCAGCCGGTTGCGGTCGGTGATTCCGATTACGATCCCGGGCGTCGGGACGGATGCCACCGCCTGATCGATACTGCGGAACGACGCGGCGAGCCGCCCGTCGGCAGCTCCGCTATCGGCCTCCCCCGCAGCCATCGCACATAGCGACGCGAGGATCCCGCAGCCCGCGCGGAGCGCGGCTCTCATCTTGCGGTTACCCAGCCTCGCGCGGCTCACGGCTCAAGCGGCTCCCGGTTACTGCTTCTGCTGCCAATAATCCGAGTGAACCGGCCGGCCCGGATAGACGTTGCGCACGAGCCGACCTTGCTGCACCACGAACTGGCCGTTGACCATCACGTACTCGAATCCCTGAGAGTATTGCTTCGCGTCGCCGTAGGTGGCGCCCGCCGCGACGCGGGTGGCATCGAACACCACGATGTCGGCATCGGCCCCCACCTGCAAGCGGCCCTTCTCCCGCATGCCCGCCACGAAGCCCTCGAGTCTGCGCGCCGGCATCAGACTCATCTTGCGGATCGCATCCGGCAGGCTCAACGTGCCGGTCTCGCGCACGTAGTGCCCGAGGATTCGTGAGAAGGTGCCCGCCGAGCGCGGATGACTGTTGCGGTCCTTGATATCCATCGAGTCGCTCGCCACCAACACCAACGGATCCTGCAGCGACTTCGTGATCGTCTCCTCCGTATTCATATGCATGAGGACGCCGTCATCGCCCGTCCCGGAACGCAGCGCATCGAACTCCTGCTGGGTGAGTCGCTTGCCGGTCACGCGCGACTGCAGGTCGCCCGGCGTCACGCCCCAGCGCTTCTCCCAGCCGGGGTCGAAGATCACGCTCCGGATCTGGTCGACCGAGGCGTCCCAGGGGTAGAGCTCGGTCGATACGTCGACGCCGTGATCCCGCGCCCCGTGGAACAGCCGGATCATCTCCGGGCTGCTCGACATCGCCATGCTGTTGATGTGCACGATGTGCACGCAGGCGCCCGTGATCGCGGCGTTGGCGATCTGCTCCTGCACCGCTTCCAGCGTACTGCCGGGCTCGACCAGACTGCCGTAGCGAATGTGTGTGAACACGCACATGTGGTGTTGCGCGGCGAGCCTGGTGAGATCGAGCATCTCGATGCGAGTGATCCCCGGCGCGTATTGCGTACCGCTACCTATGCCGATGGCGCCGTCCCTGAGACCCGCTTCGAGCATCGGTATGAAGAGCGGATATTTCTCGGGCGGGATCGGCTGGTGAATCAGCGCCTCAAACTCCGGAGTGTTGGGCAGGTCATCGAAGGCGAACCCCGGGATCTTTGGATCGGAGAGATCGCCGCCGACTTGCAGCACATAGCGGACCCGATCGTGATTGACGCTGGCACCGTAGTTGATGAGCTCGCGACCGGCCTTTTTCTGGTACCAGCCTTTGACGGGATACACACCGAGCTCGAGCTCGAGGCGCGTCGTCACTCCGTCCATCGCCTGATAGGTCGAGGTGTCGTAGCTGTAGGCATGGGAGTGCAGGTCTATGAACCCGGGAGCCGCCACCAACCCGTGCGCATCGATGGTCCTGCGGCCGCGGAGCGGGGCGACCGAGACGGCGCGGATCTTGTCGCCAAGCACGCCGATGTTGCGAACCGCATCGAGGTTCGTTTCCGGATCGATGGCGCGCGCGTTCTCGAACACGACGTCGTAGATGACCGGGTCGGCGGCTGGCGTCTGCGTGTTATCGGCCGCGCCGGCCAGCGACGCCCACAACGCCGCCGCCGCTAGCATTGCGGTGCGCACGGGGACTGACATACGACGCTCGGGGCTCATGGGGTTTCCATCCGATAGAGCGGCACGCCCGTGATGGTGAGCCGCAACGTACGTCCGTCCTCCAGCGTGTCGAAGCGCATACGTTCGGGGTTATAGGCGACCTCGGCCTTCCCGGGGCGGAAGGCCTCTTCCCCTACCGGCACCAGCGGCTCTGGCGCCTCGGGAGGCCCATCAGTTCCTGACGGTGCGATCATGAGCGCGCCGTTGCGGACAAAGACTCGCGCCGCGGGTCCTTCGGGGCCATGATGGGCGTAGTGGCCGACATAGGCCGCATAGGCGGATGGAGCGGCCGCTGCGACCGTTCCACTGAACTCCTTTCCGGCGTACCACTCGGCGCCGTGGGAGACGTCGGTCACCGTCCCTGCCTTCCCATCGCCCGAGCGGAAGAAGAAGAACGGCAGGTTGTCGCCGCCCGGGCCAGCCTCGCGAAACACGTTGGCACCCATCCGTTCAAGTACCCGGTTCCCGCCGGCGTGTTTCAACATGAGGCGGTCGCCGACCATGAACACCTCCAGCGTGTTGCCCGCGGAGCCGCCGCCGGCGTTGTGCGCGTGATAGAGGCCAGCGTACTCCTTGAGCGCGGGCGTCGCAGTGATCGCAGGCGCGGGTGGTAAAGCCTGACCCCGGTAGGCCGCCGTCACCACGTGGCCGATCCACTCTGCGAGAGTATGCCCGTCGGCCAGGCCGCCGTTCGTCAGAATGACGATGCCGAAGCCGTCGTTCATGTGCGCCTCTATGTGGGCGCGAAAGCCCGCGATCGCTCCGTCGTGGCCGATCACCGTGTCGCCATCCTGGTGGCGCACGAACAGGCCGTAGGCGTAGTCGTTGAGGACCGGCGTTGTCAGCTCGTCAAAGGACTTCTCCGACAGGACTCTCCCCTGCGGTGTCGTACCGCGATTCAGATAGAACCGCAGATAGGCGCACATGTCGGGGGCATCCGAGACGATGCTGCCGTCGCTCGCCGAATACTCGAACCACGACGCCTCCACATAAGAGCCGTCGTAGGGCCAGTGCTCGTAGCTGACTGTCATCGCCTGGCGATGAGCGTCGTCGATCACCGGAATGGTCGAGCGCATCCCGAGCGGATCGAGCACCCGGTGCTGAATCACCGTCGCGTAGGGCGATCGCTCGATACTCTCGATGGCGTAGCCGAGAATCTGGAACCCGGTGTTGGAGTACCACCAATGTGCGCCGGGCGGATAGGCCGGTGAGAACCGCTGCAGCTTCACCAGCGCATACCGCGAGGAAGCCGCGTCTTCAAAATAGTTCGGCAGGCCCGAGGTATGGGACAACACGTGTCGTCCCGTGATCGGCGGATAGCGCGATTCCAGCTTGAACTCCGGCAGGTAGCGTGTGATCGGCGCCTGCGGCTGGAATCGTCCTTCATCCGCGAGCTCCATGAGTGCAACCGAGGTAAAGGACTTGGAAATGGAGCCGATCGCGAAGCGCGAACCCGCGGTGAGCGGGGTGCGCTTCTTGAGATCCGCGTAGCCTGACACGATCACCTTCTGCGTCTTGGCGCGATCGGTGATGCCGACGACGACTCCGGGCGCGGAGGACAATGCCAGGACGCGCTGGATGGCGGTAGCGGCCGCGCCGAGCGCGGCGTCGTCACCGTGAGATCCCGCATTGACCGGCGGCGCGTCCGCGCGTCCCTGATGCGCCGCCTGTGCGCAGGCCGGTCCCATGATCAGAAGGACCGACGCGCCGAGCCCCATCGCCGCTGCTGCAGCCGCGAAGTGCCCGCAAACCGCCCGCGTGCGGCGTCGCATGGTGTGCCCCCTGGCGCGCACGGTCCGACCATGCGCCAATCACACATTCCGGATACGCAAGACTGGCACAGGCATGGCGGATCTGCAACACTAAACCCGGCCACCGCCGCGATCAGTCCGCATGACGAACCCAACCGCACTCGACCTCGACGGCCTCGGGACGCCGGCGCTACTCCTCGATGAGGCGCGCATGATGGCGAACATCACCCGCCTCAAGTCGCGCCTCGAGCAATTGAAGACCCGCTTCCGGCCGCACCTGAAGACCGCGAAGTCGCTGGAAATCGCCCGCCGCATGATGACCTCGCGCGAGGGTCCGGCGACCGTCTCGACGCTGAAGGAGGCGGAGGAATTCGCCCGCGCCGGAGTTCGCGACCTCCTCTATGCGGTCGGCATCGCGCCCCAGAAGCTCGCCCGGGTGACGGCGCTGCGCGCGGCGGGCGTCGATCTGCAGGTCATCCTCGATTCCACCGAGCAGGCGCAGGCGGTCGCCACCGCTTCCCGTGACTCTCGCCACGCCATACCGGCGCTCGTTGAGATCGACTGTGACGGACACCGCTCGGGGATAACTCCGGAGGATCCGCGCCTCATCGAGATCGGGCGGATTCTCCGCGACGGCGGAGCGGAGCTGCGAGGCATCATGACCCACGCGGGCGGCTCGTACGATGCCTCCGGCCCCGCAGGCCTCGAGGCAGCGGCGGCGCACGAGCGCGACGCCGTGGTTGCATGCGCCCGGGCGTTGCGCGCGGCGGGACTGCCGTGCCCGGTGGTCAGCGTCGGATCGACACCAACCGCGCACTTTGCGCGTGACCTCACCGGGGTCACCGAGGTGCGCGCCGGTGTATTCGTCTTCTTCGACATGATGATGGCCAAACTCGGCGTCTGCCGGATCGACGACATCGCGCTCAGCGTGCTCACGACGGTGATCGGGCATCAGGGGCGGGAGCGGGCCCTCATCGTGGATGCCGGCTGGATGGCCCTGTCGCGGGACTACGACGGCGACGCGGACGCCGGCGCCCACGGGCACGGCCAGGTATGCAGCCTGCAGGGGGTCCCTTATCCCGATCTCATCGTGACGCGCACCAATCAGGAGCACGGGGTGGTGAGCGTCCGCCCGGGGTCGCGGGCCCGCTGCCCGGAGCTGCCCATCGGGACGCGGCTGCGTATCCTGCCGCACCACGCTTGTGCCACCGCTGCACAACATGAGTGCTACCACCTCTGCAACGGGGACAACCAGGTCGTTGCCGAGCTGCCGCGGATCTCCGGCTGGTAGCAACACATGGCGTAAACCTGATTGCATATGCGCCATCCCTGTGACAGTCTTGCATATACGGAATGCCGCTTCGCGGGGAGACTGGACGAGGCAGCGGCTCAGTATGCGACGCTCTGTGCTACTCAGCGGGGGAATGTCGTCCTCTAAAAATACCGTGCGGGCACTCGTGCCCCGTGCTCCTGGCAGGTCAACCCTCATGCTAGCCAATCGCACCTCGCTATCGATCGGCGCATTCCGGACGATCACTGTCTGCGCAGTGCTCTTAGGTCTTCCGATGACGATCTGCGGCCCCGCACACGCCCAGACGCAGCCGCAGACGCCGGCGAGCGCTGGGCCGCCGGCGCCGAACGGGCAAAGCAGCACGCCAGCGAACGCCCCGGAGCGCCTCTCGACCGTCGTCGTCACGGGCACGAGCATTCAGTCGGCACAGGCCGCGGCATACGAGAGCGCCCCGATCGCCATAATTACCGGCGAGGACCTGCAGCGCGCGGGCGTCGCCAACATCGAGGACTACTTTCAGACGCAGCCAAACTTCGTCCTCTCGGGCCAGTCGAGCTACAGCAATACCACGGCCGCGAGCGGGCTCAACGGCACGCAGATCGGCGGTACGACGCTCAACCTGCGGGGCATCGGCCCACAGTACACCCTCGTGCTGGTCAACGGCCGTCGCTTTCAGGCCGAGGATCCTGCCAACCTGGACCTGATTCCGCTCGACGCCATCGATCGCATCGAAGTACTCAAGAGCGGTGCATCCGCGGTGTACGGATCGGATGCCGTCGCCGGCGTGGTCAATATCATTACCAAGCGCAGCGCCGACGGCTGGTCGGTGGGTACCTATTACGGCGAATCCAGCGATCGGGACGACAACACGACGCGCAGCTCGGTGAGCTGGGGAACGTCGACCGATCAGCTGAACTTCTTTGCGGTGGCCGAATACTACGCGCGCGACGGGATCACGGCGGCACAGCGCCCGCTGAGCGCCGATCCGGACCTGAGCCGCTTCAATCCCGGCTTCAACTACCAGCCGTTCGCCTACTCGTCGCTGGCGCAGATCATCCTGCCGAACGGCACCGGACCACTGGTGCTGAACCAGACGCGCTTCACCTGCGGCGACTACAGCAGAAACCCGGCGGACTACGCGCTCCTGAACCCGCATCTGTACGCGACCAGCTGCGATGCCCAGATCGATGACGATGAGCGATCGCTGGTCAATCCGCAGCGCAAGGCGACGTTCTTCGCCGATACCGACTACAAGCTCGGCAACAACCTGTCTCTCTATGCCGACTTCGACTTCGCCCGCAGCCTCACTCATTCCGTGGGCATGGACTACGGCGTCGACGGATTCGGCGACCCCAACTCGCCGCTGAATCTCTCGCCGATTCCAGCCAGCAACTATTGGAACCCGTTCGGCGTGGCGATCCAGGACGTCACCTACGGCGTGCCCGAAGCCGGACCGCAGACACTGGACATCGACTCGACCACCTGGCGGTTGAACCTCGGCCTGAAAGGCGTCGTCGGCAAGATCAACTACGACGTCGGAGGCGCGATCTACTCCGCTTACGCCAACCTCTCCGCTGACAACCTGCCCACCAACGCCGGGCTCTATGCCGCGGAGAATCGGCCGGGTCCACTGTCCATCAACCTCTTCTGCAACGACTGCAACACGGCGGCGCAGATCGCCGGCGTCATGGGCGGCGCGAGCACCCAGAGCTGGGAGGAGATGTATCTTCTCAACGCGCACGCGTATGCGCCGGTCCTTACGCTGCCGAGCGGCGACATTAACCTCGCGCTCGGTGCCGAATTCCAGCGCGACATCTACGACGTGCAGCCGGCGCAGTTCATCCTCGACTACGGCCTGAACGATACCGAGGAAAGCGCCGCCGATGCGAGCCGGAATTACACGGCGGGCTACGCGGAAGTGCAGCTGCCGGTGTTCGGGAATTCCTTCACGTTCCCGGGCGCGGCTTCGCTCGGCGTCGACGCGGCAGTGCGCTACCAGAACATCCAGGATGCGGGCTCCCGCACCGACCCGACGATCAGCGTCCGCTGGGAGCCCATCGCCGACACCTTGGCGCTGCGCGGATCCTACGGCACTTCCTTCCGAGCGCCCCCGCTGGAGGATGTCTACGGCAGCACCACCACGGAGGTAATCACTCTCATCAATCCCAAGACGGGCTTGTCCCAGGATTACCAGGTGGTGACCGGCGCCAACGCGAACCTCAAGCCCGAGACCTCGACCTACACCACCTACGGAATCGCGTTCACCCCGCAGGGGGCGCTGCAAGGGCTCACCGCAACCGTCGATCGGTGGATCATCAATCAAAAAGACATCGTCATCGTCACCTCGCCTCAGCTGGTGTTGGAGGGCATTCAGCCCGGCAGCACCTTTACCGCCCCCAACGGTGAACCGGGCCTCGTGTCACTGTTCATGAACGCCGCCGGGCAGCAGGTCAACGGCGTTGACGCCGACATCGATTACCGGTTCCGGACCGACAAGGCGGGAGCTTTCGACTTCAGGGTCGCCGGCACCTATCTCAACTCCTTCAAGGTCGACGACGCCACCGGGGCGGGCTACGTGCAGTACGCCGGCAACACGGCGCTCGCCTCATCTCTCGCCTCTGTGACGGGGTTGCCGAAGGTGCGGTATCTCTTCACCACCAGCTGGACCTACTCAGCGCTGACCGCGAACTATCTGATCCACTACAGCAGCTCGTACGAGGATCCGACGATTGCCCCGGAAGTGAAGGTGTCGTCTTACATGACGCAGGATCTTCAGCTGAACATCGACTGCGGGCATCTCACGCAGGCCGGCAGCTGGTGGTCGGGAGTGACCTTCACGCTCGGAGTCAACGACCTGACACAGGCGCGGCCGCCGATTTTCTTCGCCGGACCCTCGGGTGGCGGGCTGCTCGCGGACGGATACGACACCTCCATCGTGGATCCCGTCGGCCGCTTCTTCTATGCCAGCGTGAAGATCTCGTTTCCACGGCATCACAGCGAATAGCCGCGGCGAGGAGCGAGGCTGGGCCTGCTTGCGCCGCCACGCCGGCGGGCATAGCCTCCGATCTTGGGGGGATTGCCATGCTCAAAACCGCATCCTTTGGCGTCTGCCTCGCGTTGCTGCTCGCGGCGTGCGCGACGACGCCGAGCGCGCCGCCGACAGCCACGGCTCAGACCGCCAAACAGATGCCGCCCGTGGGCTGCGTCGCTAGCACCGGTACGACACTGCCCACCAAGCCCACGTCGT
The DNA here is from genome assembly GCA_035603345.1 of Steroidobacteraceae bacterium. GTDB lineage: Bacteria > Pseudomonadota > Gammaproteobacteria > Steroidobacterales > Steroidobacteraceae > 13-2-20CM-66-19. The sequence goes on from DATNKO010000028.1 coordinate 106,526, forward strand.
GCACCGCGCCGGGCAATACCTATAGCTCCGACGACCTGCAGCGGACGGGTGCAACAACGACCCCCGGCGCCTTACGGCAGCTGGATCCCGACCTCACGATCACGCACTGAGGATCTCATCGCTACGCGGGTTCCGCAGAAACCGTGTCAGATGTGACTCCGATCGACTGGGCTGACGCGCGTCCTCTGTCTGGAAAGTGGTATGTACTGCTGCTCCTGACGAGCGTTTACGCTTTGAATATCGCCGACCGTTTCGTGATGTCGACCTTGATCGAGCCGATCAAGGCCGAGCTGCATTTATCCGACTCGTCCGTTGCATTTCTCACCGGCATTGCGCTGGCAATATTCTACGTGTCCGCAGGGCTGCCGCTCGCCACGCTCGCCGATCGCGTCAACCGGCGCAACCTGATTGCGGCTGCCCTGCTCGCCTGGTCCGCCATGACGTCGCTGTGCGCCTTGGCGCAGAACTACTGGCAGCTGCTGCTGTGCCGTCTGGGTGTCGGCGTGGGAGAAGCCGGCGGAACACCTCCCTCCAATTCGATCATCTCGGACTACTTCCCCTGGCAGGATCGCGCGTTCGCGCTGTCAATTTTCTCGCTCGGTGCATCTCTGGGGTCGATGCTCGGGTCGACTGCCGGCTACATCAGCGATGCGTGGGGCTGGCGCCGGGCGTATCTCGTTCTGGGACTGCCTGGAGTACTGCTCGCGCTGATTCTCTGGGCCACTGTGCGAGAGCCGCAGCGGGGCCGGCTCGATCTCGCCCACGAGTCGTTGCCGGTGGCAGGCTTACTCGCCACGCTGCGGTTCGCTTCCAAACAACCCGCGCTGATACACGTGTGGGCAGGCGCCACGGTCTTCACGCTGTGGGCCTGGGGACTCATGTGGTGGACGCCGTCCTATCTTGTTCGTTCGCATCACATGACGCTGGGTGCTGCCGGCGGCGCGCTCTCTTTGATGCACGGCGTGGGTGGGACTCTGGTGCTCCTGTCAACGGGCGCGATCATGACCCGGCTCGCACCGCGTGATCCGCGCGCGCTGCCGCGATTCACTGCAATCGTCATCGCTGTGGCAACCTTGCCGGCCATTGTGGCCTACGTTAGCCGCTCGTCAAATGTCACTCTGGGCATGCTGTGGCTGTTCATCCCGCTTTCGTATGCGGCGTTTGGGCCGACCTACGCGCTGATCCAGAACCTCGTTCCG
>DATNKO010000037.1:0-47104 GCA_035603345.1 Steroidobacteraceae bacterium
GTCCTTTCGCAGGACGAGTGGCGCAAGATTGAGAAAGGTGTGGCGCAACGCGCGCGCGTGCTTGATGCGTTGCTCGCGGATCTTTACGGACCGCAACGCCTCCTCGCAGAAGGACTGGTGCCGCCAGAGCTGCCGTTTGGGCATCCGAATTTCCTATGGCCGTGTCACGGGCTTGTCCCCAGGGGCGCGAGCTGGTTGCATCTCTATGCCGCCGACCTGGCGCGCGCGCCCGATGGCCGCTGGTGGCTGCTCGCGGATCGGACTCAGGCTCCTTCCGGAGCCGGGTACGCCTTGGAGAATCGCGACATCGTCGAGCAGGTTCTGCCGGAGGCAATCCGCGACTTGGGCGTGCGGCGACTACGGCATTTCTTCAGCGAGATGCGCGAACGCCTGCGCGGCCTGTATGACGACAGCATCAATCCGCTGGTGGTCATTCTCACGCCGGGTCCCTTCAACGAGACCTATTTCGAGCACGCCTATATGGCGCGTCGGCTGGGCCTGCCCCTCGTGGAAGGACATGACCTCACGGTGCGCGACGAGATCGTGTATCTCAAGACGCTCGGTGGACTCAAGCGGGTGCACACGATCCTGCGCCGACTCGACGATGACTATTGCGATCCGGTGGAACTGCGCAGCGCCTCCGCTTTGGGCGTGCCCGGACTTATCGGCGCGATCCGGGCCCAGAATGTAGTGATCACCAATGCCTTGGGCACGGGGGTGCTCGAATCCGCAGCGTGGCTCGGATTTCTGCCCGGCGTCGCCGAGCGCCTTCTGGGTGAGTCGCTGCAGCTGCCCGCCGTCGCCACCTGGTGGTGCGGCGAGAAGCCGGCGCTCGACTACGTGCTCGCGAATCTCGATCGGCTCGTCGTGAAGCCCACCTATCCCAATCAGCGCTTCGAGCCGGTGTTCGGCAGCGATATTGAAGGAGAGGAACGGGCAGCGCTCATACGGCGGTTGCAGAGCCGTGCCTACGCGTACGTGGCGCAGGAGCATGTCGCACTGTCGCAGGCGCCTGTATGGCGCTCGAACGGCACACCGAACTTTGCGGCCAGGGCATTCACCATTCGTGTCTACGCCATTGCAACTCAATCTGGATTTCGCGTGCTGCCCGGCGGCCTGGCACGCGTCGCCGCGGAGAACGCCGTCGATGTCGTATCGACGCAGCGCGGCGGCGGCAGCAAGGATATCTGGGTATTGTCGGACGGGGAGGACGTGCGCGCGGCGACGGGAACGCACCGTTTGCAGGTGTCCATACGGCCCGACGAGGTGCCCTCGCGACTGGCAGAGAATCTCTTCTGGCTGGGGCGCTATACCGTCCGCTGTGCCGACAATGCGCGGCTCTTGCGCAGCACCGTGCGTGTGCGTGTCGACAGGAGCGTGTGGATACACGCAGTGCGCATCTGCCGCACGCTCGGTGTCATCGCGAAGGATTCGCAGCCGCCCGCAAGTCTGCGTGACGATCGTGATCCATATGGCATCGCAGCGGACGTCAAGCGAATTGCCTGGTGCGCCTCCCAGGTTCGCAGTCGTCTCTCGGCCCGCTACTGGCGCGCGGTGGTCGGACTGCAACGGCAGGTTCAAGAGGCGGCCGCTTCACGCCAAGAGCCACGCGAAGCGCTTGAGCGACTCGCGTTGTCACTGGCCGCGCTCTCCGGTTACGCCGCCGAGGACATGACGCACGACGAAGGCTGGCGGCTGCTGCGGATCGGACGACGTATCGAGCGACTGCAGTTCACGGCGGGATTGCTGGCCCAGCATCTGGTAGCAGCTTCGGCCACGCGTCAGCGTCAGGTCGAATGGCTTCTCGACGTCTGCCACAGCATCAGCATCTATCGATCGCGTTATTTTGTCGCTCCGCGGTTGGGTTCCGCCATCGATCTGCTGGTGCGCGATGCCCATCACCCGGTGTCGCTCGCGTTTCAGTGCGGTTCCATTGCGCGAGATCTCCAGGAGCTCGCGGCGTCTTTAAAGATCAGCCGCGATCCGGGCCTGGAAGAGACGATCCCCGAATTTACCGACCGTGAGCTGTTGACACTCGAGGGTGAGGGCGATGAGGCGCAAGCGTCGCGACAAACGCTAGCGGCGCGACTGACGGCACTGCAAGCTGCTGGCGGGCAGCTCTCGGACCGGCTCTCGATGCGCCATTTCTCTCACACCGCGGACTCCCAGTCCGTGTGGACGTGAGCGAGCGCATGCGCTATCGCATCCATCACGAAACGGTCTACGCGTACGCAAGCGACGTGCTGCATGCCCATCACATGCTGCATCTCGTGCCGCGTCCGGCGCCGTTCCAGCAATGCTTGGAGCATTCGATCAGCGTGAAACCCGCGACGTACCGGCGCCACGACGAGATCGACACCTTCGGCAATGCCCTAACGCGCATCGAGTTTGAGCATCCGCATCGCCGGCTCGAGGTGGTGACACAGATGGAGGTCGATGTGCACCCACGGCCGAAGGTATTCGCCGCGCACAGCGTACCGTGGGAGTGGCTCTGTGCCGATCTTGCGTATCACGGCGCGTGGCCGACGCGCGAGAATCTCGAGGCGTGCCGATTTCGCCATGAATCGCCTTATGTGCGAGTGAAGCAGGAGCTCACCGACTACGCAGCGGAATGCTTTCCGGCGGGCCGCCCCATCCTCGAGTGTGCCGATGCCCTGATGATGAAGCTGCACCGGGAAATCAAATACGCCAAGGGTGAAACCACCGTCGGCACGCCGTTGCTAGAGGTGCTGAAAAAGCGCCGTGGCGTCTGCCAGGATTTTGCCCATCTCATGATCGGTTGCTTGCGATCACGCGGTCTCGCCGCACGCTATGTCAGTGGATACCTGCGCGCGGGGCCCACGGGCGGCGCCGAGTCGGGCGCGCCACTTGCGATCGGATCCGGCGCTTCACACGCGTGGGTGGCGGTCTACACGCCGCCGCTCGGCTGGCTCGAGCTCGATCCCACCAACAATGCACGGGTGGGTACGGATCACGTCGCCGTTGCCTGGGGCCGCGATTTCGGCGATGTCTCACCGCTGCACGGGGTGATCCTCGGCGGTGCAACGCACAAGCTTTCGGTGTCCGTGACCGTGGAGCCGATTACTCAGTAACGACACTGACGTCCACTGACAGTGACAGGAAAGACCGCGCAGGGCCCTTGAAGCTTCCCACCACCGGCACCGCCTGCGCCGCATCGCGTGCCACCGCTACGCGAATCAGATTGCGCCCGCCGACGAGGGCATTGGTCGGATCGAACTCCACCCAACCCGCGCCCGGCAGATAAACCTGCAGCCATGCGTGGGTTGCGCCAGTGCCGACCATACCGCCCGCAGCACCGACGAGGTGCTCATCGTAGAGGTAGCCCGACACGAAGCGCGCTCCCAGGCCGAGGCCGCGCACGGCCTCCATCATGAAAACCGCGAAATCCCGACAGCTGCCGCTACGAAGCTCGAGCGTTTTGAGCGGGGACTGCACGCCTTCCAGCTCGCGCATAGCATACTTAAACTGCTCTTTAATCGCGGAGGTCATCGCCACCAGGGTATCGAACGTCCTGCCCCCCGGGGTGCGATCCAGCACGCTCTTTATCCACTCATCGACCCTGTGATCCGGATCCGGATAGTGGCGCTCCTTGGTCCGCCCCAAATCTAGTGCGTCGTCAGCGGAGTAACTGAAGGGAAAGCGTGCGGCGTAGGGTTCAACTACGATAGCCTCCGAGACCGATGGATAGTGTTGCGCCCGAAACGCGGAATCGAACGTGAGCGTATCCGCCGACCGATCGAAAGTCGCAATGGCGATGGAATTGCCGAACACATCGTGAATCCATCGTAGCGTGCTCGGCGGCGGGTCAATGAGGAGCGTCGTGTCGATGAGCCGCAGATCGTGGCTGTCGCGCGGCCGGGACATCAACCGGTGTTCACCGAACTCGACGGGCTGCGAATAACGGTAGCACGTGCGGTGGTGGACATTAAGAATCGCCATGCGTCTAACTGTTTGATTTCATGGTGGCCAGGGGCGGAATCGAACCACCGACACGCGGATTTTCAGTCCGCTGCTCTACCAACTGAGCTACCTGGCCGCCGGGGTGGGAGGGCGCGTATTACACCCGGCCCCCGGGCGGCACGTCAAGCAAGCGCGGGCACTTAAGCCCTTGATTCCTGTGCGGGTTCGCGCGTCGTCGGGCGTCGCACTTCCCCGGCACCGCGCGCTCGCAGTCCCCGGAAGTCTCTCTCAAAGGAGCGAGTCCGAAGCCTGCCAGTGGGGAGTCCGAGGGTTAACTATGGCCGGATAGCGCGCGGAGCGCGCTACACTTTGCGACCGACCGCCCGCTATCACGGATCGAAGGCTCACGCATGAACGCAAACGTCGCCCACCTCGAGCCACCGCCACAAACCTTTCCATGCGCGGAGGAGCTGGCGCGCATCAACGAGTCGCTCCAGGGGCGCGAGCGGCTGCTCACGGCCACCGCGAAAGCGAGCCGCATGCTGCTCGAGGCTCCGGACGTGGGCGCCGCGATTCCGGGCGTGCTCGGCATCATCGGCGAGGCGGCGCATGTCGACCGCGTCAATCTCATGCGGACCCACACCGGTCCCAACGGCGAGCCGCTGCTCGTGGTGGTGAGCGAATGGACGGGCGAGGGAGCCGCGCCCTCGGCACCGGTGGGCGAGCCGTGCACGTGCGATGAGCGGCAGTACTCCGATATCTTCGCGGAGCTGCGCGCCGGGCGCAGCGTCTGCTTCAGCAAGGATGAGATCACTCACGAGAATACCTTCTCAGTCATCCAGGGCATCGGCACCCGGACCAAGGCGATCGTGCCGATATTCGTCGCCGGCGAGTTCACGGGCGTCGTGGGCTTCGACAATACGCGGCAGCATCGCGCCATCGATGCCGCGGAGCTCGCCGCCCTCGAGACCGCCGCCGGAGTGATCGGCGCGGCACTGCACCGCGAGCGCCTGGTGGATGACGTGCGCCACGAGCGCGAGCGCGCCGCCGAAGAGCGCTTCGTCGAGCTCGCCAAGGCGAATGCGGTGATCCGCGGCAACCTCGAGCGGCTCGCCGGCGAGACCGAGCTGCACAGCTTCATGGGCCACATGGTGCTCGAGGCCACGCGTCAGTTCGATGCGACCTCGGGCGCGGTGGTGGTGCTGAAGGATGCCCTGCAGCAGTGGCGCATCATCGCCCACGTACGCGACGGGCAGGTGGCGCCGCCGCCGTTCGCCGCCTCGGTCCCGGTGGCGGGCTCGCCCTTCACCAAGCGCTACGGCGAGCTGCGCGAGCCGCTCTATGTGGAGGTCGCGACCCAGCACGAGGAGATCTGGCCGGGTGCGATCGAGTTCCATCGCAGCATGGGCTGTGTCGGCACCGTGGTGTACCCGCTGGTTTTCGGGGCGCACAACGTCGGCTTCTTGATCCTGAGCTTCCGCCGCCCGGCCGAGGACGTACAGCGCAGCGAGATGCTGGTGGCGCTGGCGCAGCAGGCGACGCTCGCGGTGCAGCTGACTCGCCTCGCCTACTCGGCCAAAGAGGCGGCGGTGCTCATGGAGCGCACCCGCATCGGCCAGGAGATCCACGACGGGCTGGCGCAGGCCTTCACCGGCATCCTGATGCAGCTCGGCGCAGTCGAGGAATTCCCCCCGTGCAAGAAGCGCAACTCGGAGCTGGCGGTAACCCTGACGCGCATCCGCGACCTGGCGCGCGACGGGCTCGCCGAGGCGCGCCGCTCGGTGATGGCGCTGCGCCTCGATCAGACGCGGCGCAACGGGCTCGAGGTGGCGCTGCGCCAGCTCGCCGAGCGCTCCACCGTGCCCGGCGGTGTGACCTGCACCTTCGAAGGCGGCGGCGTCACTACCGGGCTCAAGCCAGAGCACGAGCACGAGCTGCTGCGCATTGCGCAGGAGGCGGTCAGCAACGCCGTGCGCCATGCGCGTCCGCGCACCGTGCGCATCACGCTGATGGATGAGACCGGACAGTGGATCATGGCGATCATCGACGACGGCGTCGGCATGGAGGAGCGTCCCGACGTCTATGCGCGCCAGGGTTTCGGGCTCTCGAGCATGCGCCAGCGCGCCGGCGCCATCGGCGGGGACTGGCAGATCGACAGCCAGCCGGGCCAGGGCACGCGGGTCAGCGTGCGCATCGTCAGGCGCGAAGAGGTCTGAGTGGCCGCCGTCATGAAAGGCAATATCCGCGTCATACTGGCCGATGATCATCCGGTAGTGCGCGATGGGCTCGCCGCCATGGTGAACCAGCAGCCCGACATGGAAGTGGTCGCCGAGGCGGGCGACGGCGATGCGGCGATCGCCTGCTACGAGCAGCACCGGCCGGACGTACTGATACTGGATCTGCGCATGCCCAAGCGCGACGGCGTGGCGGTCGTGCAGCGCCTGCTCGAGATTCACCCCAAGGCGCGCATTCTCGTCATGACGACCTACGATGGCGACGAGGACATCTTTCAGTGCCTGTCGCAGGGCGCCAAGGGCTACCTGCTGAAGGACGCGCCGCGCCAGGAGATCCTGTCCGCCATCCGCGCGGTGAGCGAGGATCGCCCTTACACCTCTTCCACCGTGGCCGCCAAGGCACTGCAGCGCATGGCGAAGCCGAGCCTCACCCAGCGCGAGCTCGACGTGCTGCAGCTGGTCGCCCAGGGACGCAGCAACAAGGACATCGCGCGGCGGTTGTCGATCACCGAAGGGACGGCGAAGACGCATGTCAAGGCGATTCTCACCAAGCTGGATGCCATCAGCCGCACCGAGGCGGTGGCGGTCGCGCACAAGCGCGGCCTGATCCATCTCTAAGCCGGCGGCGGCTGATACCCTTCGGGCGCACTCGAGCCCGCGCCGAAGAAGAACTTCTCCATCTCCGCCTCGAGGAACTTGCGCGCCTTGGGCTCCATCGGCGTCAGGCGATACTCGTTGATGAGCATGGTCTGGTGGCTGAGCCAGCGCGCCCAAGCCTCCTTGGAGACGCTGTCGTAGATCCGGCGGCCGAGCTCACCCGGGTACGGCACGCGCTCGAGGCCCGCGGCCTCGCGTTTCAGCAGCACACACTGCACTGTTCTCGACATCGTTGCCGTCACCGCGCGGCGAGCTGCGCATCGAACAGGGTCTCTGTCCCTAAGCGCGCGAGCAGCGCGCTGATCGGCGCGGGCAGTCCGATGCGCGCCGGTTCGTTCAGCTTATACCAGAGGCTGCGCGCCTCATCCACGACGGCAGCCGCGCCGGCGCAGCGCACCAGCAGCGGCGTGATGATGAGACTGAAGTGCGTGAAGGCATGCTCGAGCGTGCTCAGGGGTTGCGGCGCCATCTCGGCCGCGCTGAGCGACTGGCGGATGAATGCCTGTGCGGCCGTCGCGGTGGCGAACTCCGGCAGGCACCACAGGCCGCCCCACACGCCGTGCTCCGGGCGCCGCTCGAGCAGTACGCTGCCGTCGGCGTGCAGCGCGACCACCATGAACACGCGGCGCGCGGGCCGCACGCGCGCCGCGCGCGGCGCCGGCAGCTCGTGCTGGCGGCCGGTACGGCGCGCGAAGCAGCCAGCCGACAGCGGGCAGTACTCGCACAGCGGCTTGCGGCGCACGCACACGGTGGCGCCGAGGTCCATCACCGCCTGGGTGTAGTCCGCGACCTCGGTGTGCGGCGTGCAGCGCTCCGACAGCTCCCACAGACGCCGCGTCACGGCGCTCCCGCCGGCGGTCCCCGGCACGCCGAAGTAGCGCGCCAGCACGCGCCGCACGTTGCCGTCGAGAATCGCAAAGCGCTGGCCCGCGCTCAGCGCCAGGATCGCTCCGGCGGTCGAGCGCCCGATGCCGGGCAGGCGCGCCAGATCCTCGAAGCGGTGCGGCAGCTCCCCGCCGAACTCCTCGCAGACCACGCCGGCGGCGCGCTGCAGGTTGCGGGCGCGCGCGTAGTATCCGAGGCCCGACCACAGGTGCAGCACTTCGTCGATCGGCGCCGCGGCGAGCGTCGCCACGTCGGGGAAGCGCCGCATGAAGCGCTGGTAGTACGCGGTGACGGTGGCCACCTGAGTCTGTTGCAACATGATCTCCGACACCCACACCCGATAGGGTGTGCGCTCATGCTGCCAGGGAAGATCGTGACGGCCCTCGCGGGCGTGCCACTCGATGAGTGCCGAAGCTATCGGCGAGGACTGCGGCGGCGCTGGGTTGGGCGGGGCGGGCACATCGGGATTCTAACCACAGCGGGGATGGCAACCACAGCGCGGCGCCGCAACCACCGTCAGTGGTCACACAGCTGGATGTCACCGCTCATGGTCCGCAGCCGCAGGCGCGCGCTACCCTCACCGCGCGAGCCGCGCAGGTGGTGGCCGGGTCCGTAGCCGCTGCTGCGCTCGGGCTGCGCGTCGAAGCAGTCGGTGATGTCGCCGCTCAGCGTGTCGACGTCATACTGCAAGCCGGCCTCGGAGGGCGCGTGCACCTTGACATCGCCGCTCACGGTCTGCGCCTCGAACTCGGCGCCGCGGTCGAGCCGCGCGTCGAGGCGCAAGTCGCCGGAGGTGCTGTGCACGCGCACCGAGCGCGTGCTGTCGAGCGAGGCGGTGAACTCACCGCTCACGGTGGTCCCCTCGAGCGCGCCGGCGCCGTGATCCAGGTGCACGTCGCCGCTCACCGTGCCGACGGTGAGCCGCGCCGGCTGCCCATGACCGCGCAGCTTCACATCACCGCTCACGGTCTTCACCTCGAGGTCGGCGGGTCCGAGCTCCGCGGCAATGTCACCGCTCACCGTGCGCAGCCGCTGCACGCCCTGGACGCCGTTGGAGGTGACGTCCGCACTCACCGTGCTGACGTCGAGCTCGCTGCCCTTGGGGATCTGCACGTGCAAGTGCGTGTCCCTGCGACCGCCCAGAAGGAACGAGCTCATGATGTGCGGCCGCAGCAGTACCCTGACGATGGTGCGGCCCTGGTCGCTCGTCATCTCGACGTGATCGACGTCCGCGCCGAGGTCGGCGTGTACGCTCACCTCGGCGCGGTCCCAGCCGGATACCTCTATCGTTCCGGTGGTGCTCGACACGTCGACCACGCCGTTCGGCTGCGCGGCCACCTGCCGGTCGAAAGTGGTGGAATCCGCGGCGCGTGCCCCCGCGCTGGCGAGCAGCAGCACCGCGACCGGTCCAAACACAGATATCAAACGCATAGTCAGATCCCCCTGCCAGCGTCGCTGGCCTCGCGCACGTCGGTGAGGACGCGCATCTCATCCTGGTAAGTGTTGACGAGCAGCTCCTGCAGCAGCGCGTTGCTCGGATCGCGTCCGAGCGCCTGCTCGAGGTCCTGCCGGGCGTGCCCGATGGTCGCGAGGCTCGCCATGACCTTGGCGCGCGTCGGCGCCGGCAGCGTCGCGAGTTGCGCCTGCAGCGACTTCATGAGCGCCGCGTGCTCGCGCTGGTAGCGCGGATCACTCACGTAGGCCGCATCGAGCATGGCCGGGGTCTCCGGGCCGCCCGTGCCCGTAGTGGCGGTCGCCGGGGCGTGCGGCCCTGAAAGTCCCGCGCGTCCGATCCACACACCGACCGCGACGCAGGCCACCATGGCCGCCGCCGCAAGCCACGGGCGGGGCGCGAAGGCGGCGCGCCGTCCGGCAGCCGCGCGGGCGCCGGCGGACGTCGGCGCGCCGAGCTGCGCCTCGATCTGCGGCCACAGGTCGCGTCCGGGAGCGACCGACTGCGGCAGATCGCGCAGCGAGCTCACCGTACGCGGTTGGTTTACAGGCGAGTCCGTCATGTCAGTTAACCTCCACGCCGAGCCTTTCGCGCAGCAGCCGGCGTGCACGATGGAGCTGCGCTTTGCAGGTGCCCTCGGCGATGCCGAGCATCTGCGCCGCCTCGGCGTGCGAATAGCCGTACAGCGCGTGCAGCACCAGCGCATCGCGCGCGCCATCGGGAAGCCCGGCGACAGCCGATTCGATCTCCTGCACCTCGATCGGAGTCTCGAGCGTCCACCCGGACGCCAGCTCTCCGTCGTCGTCGTCCATGGCAATCTCGACCGCGCCGGCCTTGCGGCGCTTGCCGAGCGCCACGTTCACCGCAATGCGGTACAGCCAGGTGCCGAGCGAGCTGCGCGTCTCGAATCCGCCGAGCGCGCGCCAGGCGTTGATGAAGGTCTCTTGCGTGCAGTCTTCGGCCAATTGTGGCTCCCGGGTCATGCGCAGGCACAGGCCGTACACCCGGCCGACGTGCTCTCGGTAGAGCCGCTCGAAGGCGCGGGTGTCGCCGCTGCGGGCGCGCTCGACGAGCGCTCCCTCCCAGTCGATCCGTGTCTCCTCGGCCTGTGCGAGTGTCATCGATCCCTTAGAGACGGGCCGGACCCCGGGGGTTTAAATGGCGTTCACGTGGGCCCTCGAACGGGCATCTGTGGCGATATCCGCAGTCGCCGTCGCCACCGGGCAACATAATCTGCGGGAACTTGGCACGCGCTCTCCGGACTCACCATTGAACCTGCGATTCGCAGCTTTAGGGGAGGAGCCGCCTGTGGAACCCGAGAGCCTCTGGCGAGAGGTGTGGTGCCCCCCGGCGGAGACCCTCGAGGCCATCGCCGCGGTGCTGCGCGAGCGCTGGCGCGCGGCGCATGCGTGGCCGCAGCAGTTCTTCTGGTCGACACCCCCCGCGAGCTGGCTCAGAGCCGGTCGCAACGGCCACGCGGATGACCATGGCTAGCCGCATCACCATCTCACCAGGGGTGGCAGGCTCATCAGGTAGGCGTCCGGGTCGGCGTCGGTGCTGAAGCCAAAGCGGGTTCCGCGGTCGTACACCAGGTTGAACTCGACGTAGCGCCCGCGCTTGACCAGCAGGCGCTCGCGCGCCGCCTCGTCGTAGGGGGTGTCCTTGCGCCGCGCGACGATCCGCGGGAAGACGCCAAGTACGGCCTCGCCAACGCCGCGGACGAAGGCGAATTCGGCACCACTGGCGCTAGCCGCGAGATCGTCGAAGAAGATCCCGCCGACACCGCGCGGCTCCTGGCGGTGCGGCAGGTAGAAATAGCGGTCGCACCACTCCTTGTATTCGCGGTAGGCGCCCGGCCGGTAGGCCTCGCACGCTGCTTGCAATGCTGCGTGGAACTCGGCGGTGTCCTCGGCCTGCGGGAAAGTCGGCGTGAGATCCGAGCCCCCGCCGAACCAGTCGCGCGAGGTGGCGAGGTAGCGCAGGTTCAGGTGCAGCGCCGGCACGTACGGGTTGTGCATGTGCGCGACCAGCGAGAGCCCGCAGGCCACGAACCGGCCGTCGGACTCCGCCGCTCCGGGCAATTGCGCGTGCGCTTCCGGGGACATCACACCCCAGACGTGACTCACGTTGACGCCGACCTTCTCGAACACCGCGCCGCGCATGAGCCGCGCCTCGCCTCCGCCCTGCAGGCGATGACCGTCGGGCTTGCGCCAGCCGCGCGCCTCGAAGCGCGCCCCGGCCTCGAACGTCTCGAAGGCCGCGCACAACCGCCGCTGCAGATCGCGGAAATAGCCGGTCGCGTTCGCGGTGAAGCGATCGGCGGTATTCATGGAGCGACCATCGTCAGCGGTACTCGTGCACGCAGTCGATGAGACGCGCCACGGCGTCGGGGTCGGTATCCGGCCAGATGCCGTGCCCGAGATTGAAGATGTGTCCGGGCGCAGCGCCCGCCTCCTCGAGCACAGCAAGCGCGCAGCGCCGCAGCTCCTGCGGCGGCGCAAACAGCGCCGCCGGGTCGAGGTTGCCCTGCACCGCCTTGTCGGGCCCGAGCACCTGCCGCACCCGGGTGAGGGATGCGCGCCAGTCGACGCCGACCACGTCGACGTCCAGGCCCGCGACCGCCGGCATGAGCACGGCGCCCTGATTCACATAATAGATGAGTGGCACCTCGAGGCTGCGCAGCGCCGCGAGCGTGCGCCGCACCGCCGGCAGCGCGAATGCGGAGAACTCGCGCGGCGCGAGCAGCCCCGCCCAGGACTCGAACAGCATGAGCGCCTGGGCGCCGGCGGCGACCTGTGCCGCGAGGTACGCCGCCATCGCATCAGCCAGGCGCTCGAGCAGACGCTGCGTATCCGCGGGGTGCGCGTAGAGGAACGTGCGGGCCGCCGCAAATTCCTTCGACGGCCGCCCGCACACGAGATAGCACATGAGCGTGAACGGCGCGCCGGCGAAGCCGATGAGCGGCGTGCGGCGCGGCAGGCCGGCACGAGCCAGGCGCACGGTGTCGAGCACGAACGGCACGTCACGCTGCGGCACGAGCTCCGGCAGCGCATCGATCTGCGCACGGGTGCGCACCGGCTCGTGCACCACCGGCCCGGGCTCGAAGCTGAGCGCGACTCCCATCCCCTGCAGCGGAGTCATGATGTCGCTGAACAGGATCGCGGCGTCGAGCTCGAAACGTCGCAGCGGCTGCAGCGTCGCCTCCGCCGCGAGCTCGGGCGTGCGCACCAGCTGCTCGAAGGACACGCGCGCCCGCAGCTCGCGGTACTCCGGCAGGTAGCGTCCGGCCTGGCGCATGATCCAGATAGGGCGGTACGGCACGGGCTGGCGGCGACAGGCGGCGAGGAACGCGCCCGCGTCCGAGGCGAGCGCCGCGGATGGAACGCCGGCCGACGACGCCGGCTTGCCGGGGGCGTTCACGTGCGCAGCCACCGGGCGACTTCCGGCGCGAAGTAGCTGATGATGAGGTCGGCGCCCGCGCGGCGGATGCCGGTGAGGGTTTCGAGCACCGCCGCGCGCTCGTCAATCCAGCCGCGCTGGCTCGCGGCCTTGATGAGGCTGAACTCTCCCGACACCTGATAGGCGACCACCGGCACGCGGACTGCGTCGCGCACCCGGCGGATGACGTCGAGATAGGGACCGGCGGGTTTCACCATGACGAGATCGGCCCCCTCCTCCACGTCGAGCAGCACCTCGCGCAGTGCCTCACGCGCGTTCGCCGGGTCCATCTGGTAGGAGCGGCGGTCGCCGAACACCGGCGCCGACTCGGCCGCTTCGCGGAACGGTCCGTAGAAGCAGGAGGCGTACTTGGCGGCGTAGGCGACGATCGGAGTTGCAGCGTGGCCTTCGCGGTCGAGGAGGCTGCGGATCGCCTGCACCCGTCCATCCATCATGTCGCTCGGCGCGACCGCATCGGCGCCGGCGCGCGTGTAGTTGAGCGCCACTTCGGCGAGCGTCTGGATGGAGGAGTCGTTGTCGATCGCGCCCCCGGAGAGTACGTGTCCGCAGTGGCCGTGGTCGGTCGCTCCGCACAAGCACACGTCGGCCCACACGAGCAGCTCGGGGCAGGCGTCCTTGATGGCGCCGACGGCCTGCGCGGCGAGTCCGTGGGGGTCGCGCGCGGCGCTCGCGCGCGCGTCCTTCTCGGCGGGCGCGGCGAACACCAGCACCGCGGGCACCCCGGCATCGTGGGCGCCTTTGGCTTCCTTGACCACCTCGTCGACCGACAGCTGACTGATGCCCGGCATGCTCTCGACCGGGTGGCGCACGCCGCGTCCCGGGACTACGAACAGCGGGTAGATGAGCTGGTCGGGCGCGAGATGCGTCTCGCGCACCATGCGCCGCCAGGCGTCGGACTGCCGGGTGCGGCGCGGTCTCTCGGTCGGGAATGCCATGCTGGGGAAGCTCCTGCGGATGAATCAGGCTGTCGTCTGCAGCGTTCGCAGCGCGGTCAACGCCAGGCTCTCGAGCGTCGCGCTCGCGGAAACCACCGCTGTCACGCCCTGCTGGGCGAGCTCGCGCGCGGTCGTGCGGCCGATCGCCACCGGGCGCGCATCGGCGAGCAGGCGCGTGAAGTCGTCCGCTCCGAGCGCTCGTCTGAGCTCGATCACGGCCGAGGGGCTCGCGAAGGTAACGGCGCCGACGGCGCGGCGGTCGATCAGCGCGCGGCACGCCCCGACGTCGAGCACGGCGGCCTCGGTGCGGTATGCCTCGACCTGAGTCACGTCGAAGTCGAGCGCCTTCAGGCCTGCGGCGAGCGTCGGCAGGGCACGCGAGCTTGCGGGATAGAGGATCTTCGCGCCCTGGTCAGCTTCAGTACGCCGTGCAGCGAAAGCAGCGACCAGCGCTCCCGCATTGGCCTCGTCGGGCGTGAGATCCACCGGCCAGCCGCGCTGACGCAGCACCTGCGCGGTGGCGCGCCCGATCGCGGCGATGCGCACGCGGGCGGGAGCCGCCGGCAGCCGCTCGAGCACGGCTGCCACCGCGCGGCGGCTCGCAAACACGATCCAGTCGAAGGAGCCGACGGCGCCCAGCGCCGCTTCGAGGGCGCCTGAGTCGCCGGCCGTGACACTCACCGCCGGCCACAGCAGCACCGTGAGTCCGAGCGCCCGGAGCTCGCGGCTCAGCGGCCCGTCGGCGGCTTCGGCGCGCGTCACGACTACCGGCCGCAGGTCCAGCGCCGCGTTCATGGCGCGGACACCGCCAGCTCGCGACGCTGCCCGGCGATGAGCTCCGCCGCGCCCTGCGCGAGCAGCTGCCCGGCCACCTGCTCGCCCAAAGCGGCCGCCGCGGCCAGCGAGCCCGGCATCAAACTGACATCGGCCGAGCCGCTCGCGTGCAGCAGCCGCGTGCCGTCCAGCGTGCAGACGCTCGCCTCGAGGTACAGGCGGTTGTGGTGGATCCTGGTCACCACGCCGACCGGCACCTGGCAGCCGCCCTCGATGCCCCCGAGCAGCGCGCGCTCCGCGCACGTCGCCAAGCGCGCGCCCGGATCATCGAGCGGTGTCAGCCAGCGCAGCGTCGGCACATCCTGCGCGCGCGCACACACGCCGATCACTCCCTGCGAGACCGCCGGCGGAAACTCCTTCGGCGGCAGATACTCGCTGATCTCGGACTTCAGTCCCAGCCGCTCGAGCCCGGCAGCCGCGAGAATCACCGCGTCGTAGTCGCCGCGGCGCAGCCGCTCCAGGCGCGTCGGCACGTTGCCGCGCAGCTCGAGGAGCGTGGCGTCCGGGCGGGCGCGCGCGAGGAACGCGCGCCTGCGCAGGCTGCTCGTGCCGATGCGCGCACCGCGCGGCAACTCGCGCAGCGGCGCGCCGGTGCGGCTGACGAGCGCATCGCGCGCATCTCCCCGCGGCAGGGTCGCGGCCAGCACCAGGCCCGCCTCGAGCTGCGTCGGCAGATCCTTCAGGCTGTGCACCGCGACGTCCACCTCGCCGGCGAGCAGCGCCTCATCGATCTCGCGCGTGAAGAACGCGCGGCCACCGGCCTGCCACAGCGGCACCTGCGCTTGCCGGTCGCCGCTCGTACGGATCTCCACCAGCTCCACCGGCGGCGCGCCGGCAAGCCCCTGCACCAGCGCGCGCACGTGCCCGGCCTGCCACAGCGCGAGCTGCGAGGCGCGTGTTCCGATCCTCACGGGCCGCGCCGTGGCCGGCGCCTCACTCGCGGTCACGGCTCGCTCCCGGGGAGGAAGCGGTAGCCGACTCCCCACACGGTGAGGAAGTGCTGCGGGTTAGCGGGATCCCGCTCAAAGCGCTTGCGCAGCCGCAGGATGAAATTGTCGACCGTGCGGGTCGAGGGGAATACGTCGTAGCCCCACACGCGCTCGAGCAGGTCCTCGCGCGAGACGATCTCGCCGGCGTGCTCGGCCAGCACCTTCAGGATCATCGCCTCCTTCTCCGTGAGCTCCTGCGACTCGCCGTTCCAGGCGCGCGCGCGGAACGCGCGGAAATCCACCTCGTTGCCGCCGAAGCGCACCATCGCGGTGGCGGCGGTGGCGGAGGCGCCGCGGTACCAGTCCCAGCGCCTGAGGATCGCGCGCACCCGTGCCAGGAACTCCGCCAGGTGGAACGGCTTGGCGAGGTAGTCATCGCCCCCGGCCTCGAGCCCGCGCACGCGGTCGGCCGGATCGCCGCGCGCCGTCAGAAACAGCACCGGAGTGGTGTTGCCCTGCTCGCGCAGGCTGCGGCACACGGTGAGGCCGTCGATCCCGGGCAGCATCACGTCCAGCACGATGAGCGCGCAGGCGTGCTCGCGCAGCCAGGAGAGCGCGGCGTTGCCGTCGCCCGCCGCCTCGACCTGGTAGCCTTCGGCGCGCAGATTCTCCATGACGCCGGCCGCGAGATGCGGGTCGTCCTCGACCACCAGCACGCGCGCGGCGCCGGCCGGCGTGCTCATTCCTGCGGGAGTGCTCATGGCCGCGGCGCCTGTGCCTGGGGCCAGGTGAGCGTGAAACGCGCCCCCTGGCCGACGCCGTCGCTGTGGGCGGCGACGCGCCCCTGGGCGAGCTGCATCAACCGCCGCACGATGAACAGTCCGAGCCCGGTGCCGTACTGGCTGCTGCCGCCGCCCGGATGCAGCCGCGTGAACTTCTCGAATAGCCGCGCGCCGTCGGCGGGCCGGAAGCCCACACCACTGTCCTGCACCGCGAGCTCGATCTCGCCGTTCAGCGCGCGAGCGGCGAGCGCGATGCGGCCGCCGCCGACGGGTGTGACCGCGGCGAACGCGTTCTCGAGAAGATTGCGCACGATGACATCGAGCGACAGCGGATCGGCGAGCACGTACAGACCCGGGGGAACGTCGCTGCTGATCGCGATGCGCTCCTGGCGAGCGCGCTCCTCGAGAGCGGCGACTACGTGCGTCACCGCCGCACGCAGCTCGAGCGGCTCGGACTTGAGATCCGCCCGGCCGCGCTCCAGCCGTACGCTCTCCAGGATCTGCGTGACCATCGCCTCCATGCGCGCGAGATCGGCCAGCATGCGCTCGATCAGCGCGCGGGCGCGCTCGGGCGCGAGGTCGCGCAGCGCCATGGTCTCGAGCGAGAGCTGCAGGCTGGCGAGCGGGGTCTTGAACTGGTGGGAGACCAGCGCGAGGAAGCTGTCCTGCTCCTCGAGCACGCGCGCCTCGGCGCGCAGCGCGCGCGCGATCACGGCGATGCACACCCCGAGCGCCAGCAGGAAGAAGCCTCCCTCCCAGGCATACTGATTGGAGCGGTGGCGCGCCTCGGTGATGAGCGTTGCCTCGATCGTGGGATCGAGCGCCGCGCGGCCCGCGGTGACCGCGATCTTCGGCAGCAGCTCGTGCACTCGCGCGACGCTCGTGCCGGCGTCGAGCAGAGCTTGCGCGGCGGCGGTCTGCTCGGCGTAGGCGCGGCGCGCGAGCCGCACCCTCTCGAGCGTGTAGGCGTGCTGGTCGTAGAGCCACCAGCCCACCTGCACCGCGGACACCACGACCAGCGCGAGTGCGGTCAGCTGGAAGACGCGGGTGGCTTTCATCCTCATGGGTCTTAGGCGACGGTGGCGAGCGACTCGCGCAGCGCCTGGGTGAAGCGCGCCAGATCCGCGCCCGAGTGGGCGAGTGACAGGAAACAAGTCTCGTAGGCCGACGGCGGCAGGTACACGCCGCGCTCGAGCATGGCGTGGAACAAGGCCGCGAACCGCGCGGCTTCCTGCTGCGTGAGCGCGGCGGCGGTGCGCGGCGCGCCGGCCGAGTGCAGCGACAGCCAGAACAGCGACCCGGCGCGCACCAGGTGCACCGGGAAACGCGCCACCTCGAGCACCGGTCTCACGAGCCGCTCGAGCTCCGCGCCGCGCGTCTCCAGGCGTTGCCAGGCGGACTCGCGCGCCAGCAGGTCGAGCGTCGCCACGCCCGCGGCCATAGCGACCGGATTGCCGGACAGCGTGCCCGCCTGGTAGGTGTCGCCGTCGGGAGCGAGGCGCGCCATGATGGCGCGCGCGCCGCCGAAGGCGCCGACCGGCATGCCGCCGCCGATCACCTTGCCGAACGTGGCGAGATCGGGAGCGATGCCGAGCACTTCTGCGGCGCCGCCGCGCGCCAGACGGAAACCCGAGATCACCTCGTCGAAGATCAGCAGCGCGCCGTGCGCGCGCGTCAGCTCGCGCAGCCGCGTAAGGAACTCGCGCCGCTGGGGCAGCAGCCCGTGATTGGCCGGCACGGGCTCGATGATGACCGCCGCAATGCGCGGCCCTTCGGCGGCGAACAGCGCCACCAGCGCCGCCTCGTCGTCGAGCGGCAGCACGCGCGTGCAGCCGGTGAACGCTGCGGGCACGCCGGCGGACGACGGCTGGCCGAAAGTCGCGAGTCCCGAGCCCGCAGCGACCAGCAGGTGATCGGCGTGTCCGTGGTAACAGCCGGCAAACTTCACGATCAGGTCGCGGGAGGTGAAGGCGCGCGCGAGTCGGATTGCGCTCATCACCGCCTCGGTTCCCGAGGAGACGAAGCGCACCTGCTCGGCCGCAGGGTAGCTCGCCACTACCCGCTCGGCGAGCTCCACCTCGGCTGCGCACGGTGCCCCGTAAGTGGTGCCGCGCACGAGCGCCTCCTGCACCGCACTCACGACCACAGGGTGCGCGTGGCCGGCGATCAGCGGGCCCCAGGAGCCGACGAAATCGAGGTAGCTGCGGCCGTCGGCGTCGAAGATGAGCGAGCCCGAGCCGCGCGCGATGAACAGTGGCGTCCCGCCCACGGCCCGGAAAGCGCGCACCGGGGAATTCACCCCGCCGGGCGTGACGCGGCAGGCGCGCTCATAGAGCTCCGCAGAGCGCGGATGCGCCAGCTCCCCGGCGTGCCCAGGTCGTGAGGCATTCATGTGTGTTTCCCGTCGGCCGGGGCGCCGCCGTCAGCGCGGGTCCGGCCGGATCTTGCCGCATGGAAAAAAGCCTCGACCGCGTCGGGGCCGGCGTGCACGGCCGCGGCGCGCAAGCCCGCGAGCGGCAGATGCGCAAGTCGCCGGGCGAGCCCCGAGGCGAGCCGCTGCAGCTGAGCGCGCTCGCGCGCATCGAGTGTGCGCAGCTCGCCGCGCAGAGCCCGCGCGACCTCGAGCGCCGCGATCTCTTCGAAGTCGCCCTTCAAGCCCGCGAGCCGCGCGCCGATGGCGCGCGCGGCGAGCTCGGCCCGCAGCCGCGCCAGACGCTCGTCGATCGCCGCGCGCACTGGGGCGAGACGCACGAGCTGCGTGAGGCGGCGCCCCTGCGCGGCCGCGATCAGCTCGTCCATGCCGAGACGCTCCCACCCCGCGCGACGCGCCGCCTCCGGCTCGACGTTGGGCGGCACGCCGAAGTCGATCACGAGCGCGCCGGCGCCGGGGAGCTTGAGCCGCGCGAGCACGCCCTCATCGAGCAGCCGCTGACCGCCGCCTGCGGCCAGCACCAGCGCAGTACTCGGCGGCGGCTGGCCGCGAAAGTCATCGAGCGACAGCCATTCGCCCGCCACCGAGCGGGCCAGCTCCGCGGCACTCTCGGCCGTGCGGTTGACGATCAGCAGCGGCACCCGCGCCTCGTGCAGCCGCGCCGCGCAGCGGCGCGTCATGGGCGAGACGCCGAGGAGCGCCACGCGCCGCGGCGCGCTGCCCAAGTGCTCGAGCACGCGCTCGGCGGCCAGATCGCCGAGTGAAGGCGCGCGCATACCGGCGAGCCGCCGGACACGCCGCGACATCCCGAGTGCCTCCCCGAGCAGCCGATCGAGCAGCGGGCCGCAGGCGTGCGCCGCGCGCGCATCCTGCCACGCGCTACGCAGCTGCGCGGCGATCTCGTGCTCGCCGGTCTGCGCGGAATCGAGACCGCAGGCGACCAGGAACAGGTGCTCGACCGCCGCCTCTCCGGTCCATGCCCGCAGCAACCGCTGCGCTTCCCCGGAGTGCGGCTCGCGGCCGCTCAGAATGCGGAACACCGCCTCGCGCGCGTCCCCGGCGGGGCTCCCGTCGCGGGTGGCGTAGAGCAGCTCGATGCGGTTGCAGGTGCCGACGTAGAGAACCTCCGCGGCTGCGAGCGTGGCGGACAGCGCCTCGAGGCGCGCCGCTATCTCGCCCCGCGGCACGCTGAAGCGCGCGATCTCGTCCACCCCCGCGTGGCGGTAGGAGAGGCCGACCACCCCGATCTGGTGCATGGCGACTTTGTAGGCGAGCTGCCGGCGGCGAATGTCACCGAACGGTCACGGCCGCCGGGCCTGTGAAGGAATCGGCCCCGGGAAGGGGCCGATTGCGCGTGCCCTAGTCAGAACTTGTAGGTCGCCCCGAGCATGAAGAACCGGCCAACAGCGCCGTCCTGGTCGAGCGCCGCGTCATAGTGCAGCTCCGCGCCGCCGCCGTAGGTCTGCAGATCCACCGGCGCGTCCGAGTTGAGCAGGTTCCTGATCGAGCCGTGCACCTGCAGATGATCGGTTACCGCATAGCCCATATACAGGTTCGCCTCGGTGAAGTGCGCGACCCGGCAGTACTGGCTCCAACCCGCCGGCAGAGACGCGAGCCCCGCGACCGCCGGCCCGTAGGCCGAGGGCGCGCCCGACTCCAGCGCCTGGAGGCAGGTATCGTAGCCCGCCGACGGATCGGTGATGCTCATGGAGCTGGTGAAGTTCACCGACAGCGTTGCCGTCATCGGACCCTTGTCCCAGGTCAGCGATCCGACCGCGCGATCGCGCGGATTGCCGGTATCGCCCGAGATGCCCGACGGTCCGTGGGTGCCGGCGAGGTCGAAGGTCGTCCCCTGGTAGCCGTACTCGTACTCGATGAGGTGCGTCCAGTTGATCTCGGCGGTCAGCCTGCCCGCGTTGCCGATGTCGAAGCGGCTGCGCAGGTCGACATCGATCCCCGAGGTGGTCGTGAGGCCCGCGTTGACGTAAGGAATGTATTCGTACTGCGGAAGGGCAGCCGGCACGAGCGCCTGCGGGCAGGTGCCGGTGGTGACCGTGGCCGTACACACGAGAGCCTTGCCCGGTGCAGTCACCAACGTCAGGAAGGGGGCGCCCAGGCCGCCGGCCGCGGACGCCGAGATGATGTCGTTATTGAGCTGGATCCAGTAGTAGTCGACCGACGCGTTGAAGTACTGCGCCGGCTCGAAGATGACGCCGAACGTCGCATTCTTCGAGGTGACTGCCTTCAGCTCGGGGTTTGCGGAGCTGAGCCCTACCAAGGGGAAAGCGCAGTACGAGTTGAAAGCGCCCTTTACATTCGCCACCCCGTTGGGACAGAGAGACTGGATGGGAACGTTGCCCTCTCCGAAGACCACGCCGGAGTCGCCCGCTTCGGATATCGACGGCGCACGGAAACCCTTACCCCAGGTGCCGCGAAACGTGAGCATGTCGATCGGCGTGTACTTGACGCCGAACTTGGGCGTCGCCTGGCCGCCGTAGGTATCGTAGTGGTCGTAGCGTACGGCGGCGTTCACCTCGAGCTGTTTGACCGGCTTTCCATCGAGTTCGAGGAAAGCGGCGGTATCGTCCTGAGAACCCACCGAGAAGACGGCCTGGCTTCCCGGGGCTGACTGGATCCCTTCCTCGATCGTGGGCGGAGGCGGGTCATTCTGCGCCTTGTGGAAGTACTGCACCCCGGTGGCGACAGTCAGCGGGCCGCCAGGCATCTGGAACAGGTCGTGCGTGCCGTGGAGGTCGATGACATCGAGGGTACTCGAGGGGTCGGTGACCTCGGTCGGTGCAAACAGCTGCGCGCCGTTGTTGCTCGAGCCCGGTATGTAGGCCAGGCTGTTGAGGGCTGACTGCAGCGCGCCCGGCTCGACATAGCCGTAGATATCGAGATTCGTCCTTGCATACATCAGGCCCACCTGGCCATCGAGGTCCCAGCCGCCGGCTGTGCCTCTGACATCGGCAAACAGGCGGTAAGTGGTCGTCTCGCTGTCGATCACGTTCGGACCGATGTCCGGGAAGCTGTACGCGAGCTCTGCCGGCACCCCGAATGGGTTCTGCGGCGAATCGGCCGGCAGCGTGTAGACGGGATATGGGATGGCGCGCGGCGTTATCCCCGGGCCGAACTGGAAGATCGTGTTGCCGCTACTGTTGATGCCCGTCTGATTGAGCGCGTGTCCGAACGGAGGACTCTGGGGCGCGACCTGTTGGGAGACGCTGTCGAAGATCGATCCGGTCCAGGTCATGGTCCAGTCACCGGCGAGCGCCTTGGTGATCTTCGTCAGGAAATTGGTCTGCTCGGTGGGCGGCTGGATCTGACCGGGGAATGAGAACTCGCAGTTACCCGCGTTCTGCGCCGCCGTGCTGTTGCATTGGGGCTGCGGCCCCGGGGTCAGATACGAGCGCGCTCCCGTCGTGGGATTGACCACATAGCCCTGGATGGTATCCGGATAGGCGAACAGGCTCTGAGTGGGCGAGCCCGGCGTTTCGTTCAACCCGCCCGGCAGACCGGTCCAGTTGAGATTGGTCCAGGGACCGCTGCGATTGGAGCCGAGGATCAAATCCTGCTTGTGCCAGTCGAGCGCGGCGTAGATGTTGTAGCCGTCATTGGCAAGATCGCCCCAGCCGATGATCGCGGCCGCGTGGATGGTGTTGCCGTCCCAGTGCTGGCTCGCGCCGTATTCGGCCGTGATCTCCGAGCCGACGTAGCTCTGCTTCAGCTTGATGTTCACGACACCGGCGATGGCGTCGGCTCCGTACACAGCCGACGCGCCGTCCTTGAGCACCTCGATGCTGTCAATCGCGTTGAAAGGGATCGCGGTCGTGTCGACGAAGCTGCGCTCGCCGTCGTCGCTCAGCGGATAGGCGACCATGCGCTCGCTGTCGATCAGGGTGAGGGTGTCACCGACCGTGAGGCCGCGCAGCGCCACGCCCGATGCGCCGGCTGCGAACGCTTCGGTGAACGCCTGATTGAGCGTGCCCTGGCCGTTGGCGGCGAGGTTGCGCAGCACGTCGCTGACGTTGCTGTAGCCGCTGTTGCGCAGGTCCTGGGCGCTGATAACCTGCACCGGGCTCGGCGTCTCGGTATCGGTGCGCTTGATCAGCGACCCGGTGACGACGACCTCCTGCAACGGCGCTTCGGCGGCTGCCGGTTGCTGCTGGGCCGCCGCGGTGCCGGCGTAGGACATGAACGCCAGAGCCAGGCAGGGCGTGAGACGCGCTATTGCGCCTGTGATCCGCATGATGAGCTCCCCGATCGCATGTCTCATGTTTATAGTGTTGCGCGAGCGCAGCGCCGGAGATCGCCCCCGGTGCCCGCCAGGCGACCGCCGGCGGTGCGCCTCCCTTGAGCTGAAGCATATTCAAATTCCGACGCGATAAAAAGGCACGTTGCCTGTGCGCAACAGTCGCATGCCGCGGAGTGCGCCGGAGCGTGAGTCCGTTGCGGTCGACATCCATGACACACAGCCGAGGTCGTGCGTTACCGTTGAACGGCATGGGCACCGGCGCAATCCCCAGAGTCTCGGCGGCGGCTAAAGGCCGCATGCGTGCGTTCGCCTGCGCGCTTCTCTACAGCGCCCTGGCCTTCTGGTTGTTCTCTTCGGACTGGCTTCTGGGACCGGTGCTCCGCCCTCTGGCGAGGGCACTGCACGTCGGCGGACTCGACGCCGGCACGGTTGCGTTCTACGAGACGGTCAACCTGGTCACGGCGCTGCTGCTCACCGGGCTGTTCGCCTGGTACGAGCGCCGGCGCATCGATTCCTACGGACTTCCTCTCAGGGGGGCCTTTGGAGCGCGCTTCATCGAAGGCTTTGTCATCGAACCGAAGCGAGCTTTCTCATGTACCCGGCGATCGCCCTGATGTTCCTCTACGTCCGGTGGCGGTTCCGGAGCGGGTGATGGGAATCGAACCCACGTTAGCAGCTTGGGAAGCTGCAGTTCTACCATTGAACTACACCCGCGCGAGAGTGTTTGAGTGTATGTGGGCCGCCGTCGCCGCAGCAAGTCATGGGCTTGGCCGCTCGTGCGGCCGGGAGTATAAGGAGTCGCGCCGCGGGCACAGGGGGAGGGTGCGATGCATTCCGAGGCCGTCGCAGGACGGCATCTGCTCATCAGGCGTGACCCGCCGCCATGGCCCTTCCTGTGGCGCGGGCTGCTGCCGCTGCTGGTTTTAGCTCTCGCCGTCGTGCTCGCCTCGGGTCCCGTCGCGCGCCAGGGTATCGAAGCCACCGTGAGGCAGGAAACGCGCGCGCAACTGGACGCGGCCGGCTACCGCTGGGTCAAGCTCGACGTTTCGGGCCAGAGCGTCACCCTCTCGGGCGAAGCGCCGACCACGGACGTCGCCAGTCGCGCACTGGCGCTGGCGCGCACTGCCACCTGTCCCACTTGGCTCGGCAGACGCACTTGCGCGGTGAGCGTGACGGGCAACTTCAGCCTCGCGCCGCCGGCCGCGGCAGCCCCGACATCCGCGGTCTCGCCGCTCGCCGCTCCCGGCCCCGGCATGACGCCAGCGGCCGCGCCGCTCACCGCTTCCATGCCGGTGACGCCGGCAGCGGCGCGCAGGTGCGAGCGCTCGCTGGCGAGCCTGCTCAGAAGAGAGCAGATCGACTTCCGCTTCGGCAGTGCAACCATCGCCCGGGGCAGCGCGCCGCTTCTCGACCGGCTGGCGAAACAGGTGAGCGACTGCCCGGGCAATATCCGCATCGAGGGCTTCACCGATAACGTCGGGAAATCCGCCGTGAACCAGGCGATGAGCGCCGCGCGCGCCGCGGCAGTGCGCGCCGCGCTCATCGCCCGGGGCGTCCCGGCCCAGCGGCTCGAGGCGCAGGGTCTCGGCCCGGCGCACCCGATTGCCAGCAACCGAACGGCGAAGGGCCGTGCTCGCAACCGCCGCATCGAGTTTCACGTGGACCCGAACCCGACCTGAGGCTTCCCGCTCGAGGAGCAACGACATGGGCTTTCTCCTGGCGAAGATCCTGTTTCTGCTGATCGTGGCTGCGGCCGCCGGCGCACTGCTCGCCTGGTGGTGGTTCCGCCGTTACTACGAGGACGTCACCCTCGACTACTCGCGTGCGCGCGAGGAGTGGGACACCTGGCGCGTCAGCTTCGAGGAACGCCTGGCCGCGCGTCCGGAGGTGGACCTGCGGCCGCTCCTCAGGCAACTCGGCGCGCTCGAGCAAGCGGTGCGCGCGATCGAAATCCCCCAGCCGAGACCTACCGACCTCACTCCGGTGCTGGCCGCCGTCGCGGCGCTGCGCCCCGCGAGCGGTCGCGCCGCGCGCCCGGCGGAGCCGACGGACCTGGCGCCCGAGCAGCTGCGCCTCGATGACCCGGAGGAGGAGGAAGGCGTCGCCGACATCCGCGCGCCGGAACCGCCGGCGCCGGAGGCATTTCAGAACGGGTAGTCGATGCCGGTGGCATGCACATGAGCTCACCGCGCCCCCCGATCGAACGGGCGGTCTGTGTCTACTGCGCCTCGAGCCGGCAGGCGCATCCGGACTACCGCGCCGCGGCGCACCGGCTCGGCGAGGTGCTCGCGAACGCCGGCATCGGCATCATCTACGGCGGCGGCGCGGTGGGCTCGATGGGAGCGCTCGCCGACGGGGCGCTTGCCCGTGGCGGCCGCGTGACCGGCATCCTGCCGCAGTTCATGGCCGATCTCGAATGGGGACACCGACGCCTCACCGAGCTGCAGCTGGTGGAGGATCTTCGCACCCGCAAGCACCTGATGCTGACCCTGAGCCAGGCGGCGATCGCGCTGCCCGGCGGCTCCGGCACGCTCGAGGAGCTGCTGGAGGCGATTACGCTCAAGCGTCTCGGCCTGTACGTGAATCCCATCGTGCTGGTGAACACGCGCGCGTTCTTCGCTCCGCTGCTCGCCCTCCTGGAGCAGGCGGTCAGCGAGCACTTCATGGATCCCAGACACCTCGACATGTGGCAGGTGGTGGCGACTCCCGAGGAGGTGCCGGAGGCGCTCGCCAGCGCCCCGGCCTGGAGCGCGGAGGCGCGCAGCTTCGCCGCTCTGTGATGTCCGTTGAAACTGTGATGCCGGGCGTGCTTTGCGGACGCACGCCACCCCTTCTTTTGCTTATTAACGGACTTTAATCATTCGCCCACGGAGCGGGAAACTCATGGGGACTAGTGTCGCGCGATGCTTTTCCCACAGCCGCCGACGGTCGCCCGCGGCCGGTTTCGCGCCGCTGCGCTCCTCACGGGCGCCGCACTCCTTGCGCTCGGCGCCTGCACGGTCGGACCGTGGTACCACAAGCCGTCCATCCTCCCGCCCGAGACCTGGACCACCGCGAGCAACCCGGCGGCGCCGGAATGGCCCGCGCTCGACTGGTGGCGCGGGTTCAAGTCATCCGACCTCGACGGCTTCATCGGCCAGGCCGAAACCGCCAACGACGACCTGCGTGCGGCGATCGCGCGCGTCGAGGAGGCCGATGCGCAGCGGCGCATCGCGCTCGCCCCGCTCCTGCCGGCCGTCGGCGCGAGCGCGGATGCGACCCGCGGGCGCCAGCCCGTGGCGGGCACCGGCGTCTACCAGACCGGCAACGACTTCAATCCGCTGCTCACCGCGAGCTACGAGCTCGACTTCTGGGGCAAGAACCGCGCCGGCTACCAGGCTGCGGCCTACACGGAGAAGGCGAGTCGCTTCGACCGCACGACGATCGAGCTCACGGTCCTCTCCGGTGTGGCGACCACCTACTTCCAGACGCTCGAGCTGCGCGACCGGCTGCGCATTGCCGAGAGCAACCTCGGCAACGCCAACGAGGTGTTACGGGGCCTGAGGCTCGAGGAGCGGGCGGGTACGGCGACCGCGCTCGACGTGGCTCAGCAGGAGACGGTGGCCGACACCGTCAACGCGACGATCCCGCCGCTTCGGGAACAGCTGCGCCAGAGCGAGGACGCGCTCGCGATCCTGGTCGGCAGCACTCCGGAACAAGTCGCCGTCAGCCGCGGCCAGCTCGATGACATCGCGCTGCCGCAGGTGCGCCCGGGGCTCCCCTCGGAGCTGCTCGCGCGGCGCCCCGACGTCGCCGAAGCCGAGGCGCAGCTGATCGCGGCCAATGCCAACATCCAGGCGGCGCGCGCCGCGTTCTTTCCCAGCATCTCGCTGACCGCCAACGGCGGCTACGAGAGCGCGGCGCTCGCGACGCTGCTGACCCCTGCCAGCCGGGTCTGGCTCATCGGCGCGGACCTCACGCAGCCGATCTTCCAGGGCGGGGCGATCCTCGGGCAGTACCGCTACAGTCAGGCGCGCTACCGCGAGCTGCTCGCCGACTACCACAAGGCCGTGATCTCGGCGCTCGCCAATGTCGAGGATGCGCTCATCGCCGCGCAGCAGACTGAAGATCAGGTCGCCCGCCAGCGGCAGGCGACCGACCAGGCGCGGCGCGCCTACCGTTTCGCCGACGCGCAGATGCACGCCGGCACGATCAATGTTCTGACGCTCCTCAACACGGAGACCGCTTTGTTCACCGCCGACGATGCCCTGGCGCAGGCGAAATTCGCGCACCTGCAGGCGCTGGTGTCGCTGTACCAGGCGTTGGGCGGCGGCTGGCAGGAGAGTACATCGCTATGAACGCGCGTTTGCTGCGTGAACCCCGCTTCATCCTCGGCGCCGCCGGCGTGCTCGTGCTGCTGCTCGCCTGGCACTGGATCGCCGCGGCCCTGCGGCCCAAAGTAGTGGAGAAGCCTCCGACGGTCGCGGTGGATCTCGCCCCGGTGCGGCGCGCGGACGTGCCGGTGTATCTCGAGGGGCTCGGCACCGTGCAGGCCTTCTACACCGTCACGGTGACCGCGCGCGTCGACGGCCAGATCAACAAGGTGGCGTTCAAAGAGGGGCAGGACGTCAAGCGCGGCGACCTGCTCGTGCAGATCGATCCGCGGCCGTATCAAGCGGCACTCGGCGTGGCGGTCGCCACGCGCGACAAGGACAAGGCCCAGCTCGCCAATGCGCATCTCGACATGGACCGCTACGCGGCGCTCGCGCCCGAGGACCTGGCGAGCAAGCAGACCGTCGACACGCAAAGAGCGCTCATCGCGCAGCTGGCCGCACAGGTCAAGGCCGACGAGGCGGCGATCGACAACGCCCGCACGCAGCTCGACTACGCCACCATCACCTCGCCCATCGACGGCCGCACCGGCATCCGCCTGGTCGATCCGGGCAACATCGTGCACGCGACCGCCACGACCGGCATGGTCGTCGTGACCCAGCTCGAGCCCATCGCGGTCATCGCCAGCCTGCCGGAGGAGGATTTCCTCGAGCTGCAGAGCGCGCTGCAGCGCGGCGCGGTGACCGCGACCGCGCTGTCGCGCGACGACAAGGAAGCGCTCGATACCGGCCACGTCGAGCTCATCGATAACCAGATCGATCAGACCACCGGCACGATCCGCGTCAAGGCCATCCTGCCCAACACCAAGCGTCTGCTCTGGCCGGGAGAGTTCGTCAATCTGCGGCTGCTCACCCAGACCCGGCAGCAGGTGCTCACCATCCCGGCGAGCGCGCTCGAGCGTGGACCGGAGGGCACGTTCACCTACGTGGTGCAGCCGAACTCCACCGTCGCGATGGCCCCACTCACCACGCTCGAGCAGACCGGTGACATCGTGGTGGTGGCCAAGGGCCTCACCGAAGGCCAGCAGGTGGTGGCGAGCAATCAGTACCGGCTGCAGCCCGGGACCCTGATCCGCGCGAACACGCCGGTCACCGCCGGCACGTCGGCCGGCGCGTCGCCGTCGACGGGGACCCCCGCTGGCGGCCCGCCACCCACACCGCCCTCGTCCGCCAGCTCCGGCGGGGCGCGAGTGCCCGCCTACGCGCACCTGCCGCCGGCGGCCAGCGCGCGGACCCCGCCGTGAATATCTCCAAACCCTTCATCGAGCGCCCGGTCGCCACGACGCTGCTGATGGCGGGGGTGTTCCTTGTGGGGATCGCCGCGTTCCCATTCCTGCCGGTCGCGCCCCTCCCGCAGGTCGACTTCCCGACAATCCTCGTGACCGCGCAGCTTCCCGGGGGAAGCCCGGAGATCATGGCCTCATCGGTCGCGCAGCCGCTCGAGACGCAGTTCGCGCAGATCCCCGGCATGGCGCAGATGACCTCGACCAGCGTGCTAGGCACGACCCAGGTCACCATGCAGTTCGACCTCGACCGCAACATCGACGCCGCGGCGCAGGACGTGCAATCGGCCATCGACGCCGCCGCCGGTTTCCTGCCCAAGAACCTGCCGACGCCCCCCTCGTACCGCAAGGTCAACCCGGCGGACTCTGCGATCCTGATCCTTGCGGTGCATTCGGACGTGCTGCCGATCACCCAGGTGGACGACTACGCCGAGACGGTGATCGCGCAGCAGCTGTCACAGCTGCCGGGTATCGCGCAGGTCAGCGTCGGCGGACAGCAGAAGCCTGCGGTACGCATCCAGATCGATCCGGTGAAGCTCGCTGCGGTCGGACTGCAGCTCGAGGACGTCGCCGGCCTCATCACCACTGCGACCGTGGATTCGCCCCAGGGCGCAATCATGGGAACGCAGCACAACTTCGCCATCTACGACAACGACCAGCTGCTGAAAGCCGCTCCCTGGAACGACGTGATCGTCGCTTACAGGAACGGCGCGCCGATCCGCATCCGCGACATCGGCGTCGCGGTCGACGGCGCGGAGAATACCCAGATCCGCGGTTTCCAGAACGGTCACGTCGGGGTGCTGCTCCTCGTCTACAAGGAGCCCGGGACCAACGTCATCGATGCGGTGCGCGAGATCAAGGCCGCCCTGCCGCACGTCATGACCTCCGTGCCGCCGTCGCTGAAGGTAACCCAGGTGATCGACCGCACGACCACCATCCAGGCCTCGGTCGACGACGTGGAGAAGACGCTGCTGATCGCCATCGTGCTGGTCGTGATGGTGATCTTCCTGTTCCTGCGTAGCTTCTGGGCCACCGCCATCCCCGGCGTCACCGTGCCGCTGGCGCTGTTCGGCACCGCCGGGCTCATGTACATCCTCGGCTACAGCCTCGACAACCTGTCGCTGATGGCGCTCACGATCGCGGTCGGCTTCGTGGTCGACGACGCGATCGTGATGCTGGAGAACATCTACCGGCACATCGAAGAGGGCCTGCCCCCGTTCGAGGCGGCCATCAAGGGTGCCGGCGAGATCGGTTTCACCATTCTCTCGATCAGCATCTCGCTGGTGGCGGTGTTCATCCCGCTGCTGCTGATGAGCGGCATCGTCGGCCGGCTGTTCCGCGAGTTCGCGGTGACCGTGACCATGACGATCGCGGTGTCGGCGGTGGTAGCGCTGACGCTCTCGCCGATGATGGCCTCGCTGTTCCTGCGCGATGAGCGCCATGTGCAGCACGGCCGCTTCTACATGATGCTGGAGCGCGGTTTCCAGTGGATGATCGACCATTACACGCGCGGTCTCGACTTCGTGCTGCGCCACCAGCGGGCGACGCTGCTGACCTTCGTCGCGACCGTGGCGACCGCGGTGCTCCTGTACATCGTCGAGCCCAAAGGCTTCTTCCCGCAGCAGGATACGGGAATCATCGTCGGGCTCACCGATGCGCCCCAGGACGTGTCGTTCGACGGCATGGTGAATCTCGAGAAACGGCTGATGGCCGTCGCCGGCAAGGACCCGGCGGTCGAGAGCTGGGGCGCCTTCGTCGGGGGCTCGCGCCCGCTCAACAACGGCTTCGTGGTGCTCGGCCTCAAGCCGCGCGACCAGCGCGACGCGACCGCGGACCAGGTCATCACCCGGCTGCGTCGCAAGCTCGCCGCGGTGCCCGGCGGCACGGTGTTCCTGCAGGCGGCGCAGGATCTGAACGTCGGCGGGCGCACCTCGCGCACCCAGTACCAGTACACCCTGCAGGACTCGAACATCGACGAGCTGAACGAATGGGCGCCGCGGCTGCTGGCCAGGCTCGAGAAGCTCCCGCAGCTGCGCGACGTGGCCTCCGATCAGCAGTCGAGCAGCACCATGCTGTCGCTGGTCATCGACCGCGACCAGGCCGCTCGCTTCGGCATCCAACCGGCGCTCATCGACAATACTCTCGACGACGCCTTCGGCCAGCGGGAAGTGACCCAATACTTCACGCAGCTCAACAGCTACCACGTAGTGCTGGAGGTGTCGCCATCACTGCAGGGTGATCCCAATACGCTCCAGAAGATCTACATCAAGTCGCCGCTCAACAGCCAGATGGTGCCGCTGTCGACTTTCACCCGCTTCGATACCGGCCACACCAGCTACCTGTCGATCAACCACCAGGGGCAGTTCCCGGCGGTAACGCTCTCGTTCAATCTCGCCCCGGACGTCGCGCTCGGCGATGCGGTGACCGCCATCCAGAAGACCACCGCATCGATCCACATGCCGGCGTCGGTCAACGGCACTTTCCAGGGCACCGCCCAGGCCTTCCAGGCCTCGCTCAAGACCGCACCGCTGCTGATTCTCGCGGCGCTGCTGGTCGTCTACATCATCCTCGGCGTGCTCTACGAGAGCTACATCCATCCGCTGACGATCCTCTCGACGCTGCCCTCGGCGGGCGTCGGCGCGCTGCTCATGCTGATGGTGTTTCATTTCGACCTGTCGGTGGTCGGCCTCATCGGCATCATCCTGCTGATCGGCATCGTCAAGAAGAACGGCATCATGATGGTGGACTTCGCCATCCACGCCGAGCGCAATGAGCATCTGCCGCCGGAGGCGGCGATCCGCAAGGCGTGCCTGCTGCGCTTCCGGCCCATCATGATGACCACCATGGCGGCACTGCTCGGCGCCCTGCCCCTGATGCTCGGCGCCGGCACCGGCTCGGAGCTGCGCCAGCCGCTCGGCTATACAATGGTCGGCGGGCTGCTGCTGTCCCAGGCACTGACGTTGTTCTCGACACCGGTCGTCTACCTGTACCTGGATCGCCTCACGGTCCGCTGGGCGCGCAAGCACCCGCACCAGGAGCCCGCGGCCTCCGGACAGCTGGGCGCGCCCGAGAGCGCCGGGGTCGCGCCTTGAAGGTCCTGATCGTCGAGGACAACGAGCGCGTGGCGCGCTTCATCACCAACGGGCTGCGGGAGTCCGGTCACACGGTCGAGCACGCCGCCAACGGGCGGGACGGCCTGTTTCTCGCGACCAGCGAGCCCTACGATGTCATCGTCATGGATCGGATGCTGCCGGGAAACATCGACGGACTCGGCATCATCGAGGCGCTGCGCAAGGCGGGCAGCCGCACGCCCATCCTGATCCTCTCCGCGCTCGATGCGGTCGACGAGCGCATCAAGGGTCTGCGCGCCGGCGGCGACGACTACCTCACCAAGCCGTTCGCCTTCGGCGAGCTGCTGGCGCGGGTCGATGCGCTCGCCCGCCGCGGCCAGGGCGGGGACGCCGGCGAGCGCATACTCCAGGTGGGCGATCTGCGCATGGACCTGCTGTCGCGGCGCGTGACGCGCGCCAGCCGCACCATCAACCTGCAGCCGCGCGAGTTCAAGCTGCTCGAGTACCTGATGCGGCACGCCAACCAGGTGGTGACACGCACGATGCTGCTCGAAGCGGTCTGGGACTACAACTTCGACCCGCAAACCAACGTGGTCGACGTGCACATCTCCAAGCTGCGCCAGAAAATCGAGCTCGACTCCGAGCGCCCGCTGGTGCGCACGGTGCGCAACGCCGGTTATATGATGTGCGCGCATGACTAGGCTGATCCGCTCCTCCACGGTCAACTGGGCGTTCGGCTACGTGCTGCTCGGGATCGCGGCGCTGGCGGTGTTCGCCGTGCCGCTGTGGTACGCGTGGAGCGTGACCATCTTCGAGGGACGCCAGGAGGTCCTGCGCGACGATGCACAGCGCCTCACCGAGCTGTTCAACCGCGAGGGGGTCGCCGGACTCACCGCCTACATCAACGCCCGGGTCGGGATGCAGATTGCCTTCGAGCGCACGCTGCTGCTGACTGACGCCGCGCACCACCGCCTGGCCGGCAACCTCGACGCCTGGCCCACGGGCATTCCCGACCGGCCCGGCATGAACGCGGTGATGATCGACCTGGCCGGGCGTCCCACCCACACTCTGCTGGTGCAGACCTCGCTCCCCGGCGGCTATCAGCTGCTGGTGGGCCGCGACTCGTCGCTGTTCCTGCCGCTCGAGCAGCGCTTCGCCTGGGGACTCGGCGGCGCCGTCACCTTTCTGTTCGTGTTCGGCATGGCCGGGGCGATCTTCATCCGGCGCGGCCTGCTGGCGCGCGTCGTGGGCATCCGCCAGGCGGTGTCCGCCATCATGCAGGGCGACCTGCGCCAGCGGCTGCCGACGGCGCGCTCGGGCGATGAGATCGATACGCTGTCGCAGACGCTCAACGGCATGCTCGATCACATGGAGCACCTCATCCGTGGCATCAGCAACGTCTCCAACTCCATCGCCCACGACCTGCGCACGCCGCTCGCCGAGCTGCGCTCGCGGCTCGAGGAGCTGTCGCTGACGCGGCCGGCGGCCGCGGAAACCTTCACCGAGATCGAGGGAGCGGTCGCGGACGTGGATCGCGTGATGAGCATCTTCAACGCGCTGTTGCGACTGTCGGAAATCGACACCGGCGCGCGCCGCTCGGGCTTCGTGCAGGTGGACGCGGCGCGGGTGGCCGCCGAGGTCGTCGAGTTCTACGAGCCGGCCGCCGAGCAGAAGGGCGTGGCGTTCACCTTCCAGGCCGATGGCGTCGCCGCGGTGGCGGGCGATCCGGTGCTGCTCGCGCAGGCCTTGAGCAACCTGATCGACAACTCGCTCAAGTGCGTGCCGAGTCGCGGCTCGATCAGCGTCGAGGTCGGCCGGCGCACCGACGGCTCAGTCGAGATCGCCGTCGCCGACAACGGCCCGGGTATCGCCGCGGTAGACCGGCCCAAGGCCACCGAGCGCTTCTTCCGCGGCGACGCGAGCCGCGGCACGCCCGGGGTCGGGCTGGGACTCTCGATCGTGGAGGCGGTGGCCAGACTCCACGGCGGCGTGCTGCAGCTGCTCGACAACCATCCGGGCCTGCGCGCCCAGATGGTGCTGCCGGTTACAGACGGTCGGTCGAGTCGATGAACTCGTCGAGGTCGCGCTTCATCTTCGCGAGCGACGGCGGGTGTACGTACATCATGTGGCCCGCCTCGTAGTACTTGAGCTGAATCCGCGCGCTCGCCGCGGGCGGCACTCCCAGGTGTGACATCACGTACTCGGTCGCCGAGAACGGCGTGGCGAGATCGTAGTAGCCGCACAGCACCAGGACCTTGAGGTTCACGTCCTGAACCAGCGCCTGGGCCAGATCCACGTCGGAATTGACGATCGGCTGCTCGCCCTGGTCGGTCTTGTGGGTCCACTTCCACTTGTCGCCGATGCTGAAGTTGGTGGTGTGGTAGGTGATTCCCTGCCCGAACTTGAGCGTGCCGTGATAGTAGTCGAGGAACACGGCGCTGAAGGCCGCTTCGATGGCGGCGGACTGCGGGTCATAGTCCGCCTCCTTCGCCAGCTGGTCCTGCGTCGGACCCACGAAACGGCCGTCGAGGCGGCCGACGGTTTTCCTCTGACTCTTGAGCAGCTCGTGGCCGAACATGACCTCCGACACCCGCAGGTTGGCGTACTTCAGGTACTCGGTTGAGAGGCCGGTGTATTGGTGCAGCTGCTCCGCGACCGCGTCGCGCTCGGCATCGCTCAGCGCATCGCCCTTGATGAGCGCCTGGGTGTAGGGCCCGACGGCGTAGGCGCGCACCTCGGCCAGGAACGGCTCGAGCGCCGGCGGCTGCTGCGGCAGCGCGTGGTGGTACCACGCCACCGCCGCGTAGCCCGGCAGGTATACCGCGTACGGCCGGTCGTTGCCGGGCAGCTCGGCGAAGATCGCCTCGATATCGGTGGCCACCGACACCAGCACAAGGCCATTGAACTCGAGTGAGCGCTTCTGGCGCAGGTAGTTGACGATCGCCGCCGCGCGTGTGGTGCCGTAGCTCTCCCCGAGCAGGTACTTCGGCGAGGTCCAGCGATCGTTGTCGCTCACGTACTGCGCGATGAAGCGGCTGATGGAGTCGATGTCGGGATCGACACCCCAGAATTCCTCGTCGTGGTGATTGCAGACCGCGTGGCTCAGGCCGGTACCGACCGGGTCGATCATGACGAGATCGGACTTGTCGAGCACTCCGAAGGCGTTTGGCACCGTACGGTAAGGTGCGTTGGGCGTGGGCTCAGGGTCCGAGACCACTACCCGCTCGGGTCCGAGCGCTCCCATGTGCAGCCACAGCGAGGACGAGCCCGGGCCACCGTTGAACGCGAACATGATGGGACGGGACTGCCCGTCGTGCGCCGGACGGCGCGTGTACGCGACGTAGCCGATGCTCGCTATCGGCTTGTCGTCGTCGTCGCGAACGATGAGGGTGCCGGCGGTGGCGGTGTAGTCGAAGGACTGTCCGCCGGCGCTGAAGTGATGCTGGGTGACGGAGCTCTGCGCCTCGGGCAGCCGCCGCCATTCCTGCCCGACATCGCCCTTGACGTCGACCTGGCAACGCCGCATCAGGTCGGCCGCCCAGCCTGCGGACGGTGCGGAGTGCGCCGCGGACGATTCCGGCTGCGATGCAGCCGACCGGTCGGGGCTCGCTTCCTGCGCGCTAGCCGCCACCGCCCAGCAACCCGCCAGGACCACCGAGAGACCCGTTGCCAGGGACTTCACCATCGCCTGCCTCCACTGTAGTCGCGCTCGCCTGGCACCGGATCGGCGCATGGCAATCGAGCGCACAATTTAGCGCGCGCTTATACCATGACCCGGGCCGGGCGTGCTTAGATGCCGCGGTGTCAGACTTGGAGCATGCGCGCTCGATCCGCTCGTTCGTGACCCGCGCGGGCAGGATCACGCCCGCGCAGCAGCGCGCGCTCGATGAGCTGTGGCCAAAGTACGGGGTACCTCCGGCGCCCGATGAGGCGCCCGGCGCGGCCGGATTGGGAGCGCCTCTCGAGCTCGGCGCGCTCTTCGGCCGCGATGCGCCGCGCACGCTCGAGATCGGCTTCGGCAACGGCGAGAACCTGGCGGCGCTCGCCGCTGCACATCCCGAGCACGATTATCTTGGTGTCGAGGTGCACCGACCCGGCATCGGCCGCCTGCTGCGCACGCTCGAGGAGCGGCACCTCGGCAACGTGCGCGTGCTGTGCCAGGATGCGGTCGAACTGCTGGGCGAGCGGATCGCGCCCGGGTCGCTGCGCGAGATCCTCATCCTGTTTCCCGACCCCTGGCCGAAGAAGCGCCATCACAAGCGCCGGCTGGTGCAGCCGCCGTTCGTCGCCTGCGCGGCCCGCGCGCTCGAGATGGGCGGCATGCTGCGTCTGGCGACCGACTGGCAGCCGTACGCCGTCGAGATGCTCGCGGTGTTGAACGCCGCGCAGGGGCTCGCCAATCTCGCCCCCGACGGCGGCTTCCTGCCGCGTCCGGCGGAGCGGCCGCCGACGCGTTTCGAGGTGCGCGGCACACGGCTCGGTCACGGGGTCTGGGAGCTCGGGTTCCACCGCCCGTGAGGGTCAGCCGCCGGCGCCGAACGCCTGGCGCAGGCCATCCAGCACGAACTGCACGGCGAGCGCGCCCAGGATCACCCCGAGCAGGCGGCCGGCGACGTTCGCGCCCGTCACGCCGAGCACCCGCATCAGCGGCTCTGCCAGCCACATGAGCACCAGCGATATGACGAGTACCAACGCCACGGCGCCCAGCAGTGCCAGGAACAGGAACGTCTCGGTCGTGACGTGCACGCGCCCGAACCACAGCAGGATGGTGGCAAGCGCTCCGGGACCGGCGATGAACGGGAAGGCGAGCGGGAAGACCGAAATGTCGGCACGCCGCCGGCTCTCGACCGCCTCGTCGCTCGAAGTTCGGGTGCCGGACTCGCGCGCGAACACCATCTCCAGTGCCAGCAGAAACAGCAGCAAGCCGCCGAATATTCGGAAG
The DNA here is from genome assembly GCA_035603345.1 of Steroidobacteraceae bacterium. Lineage (GTDB taxonomy): Bacteria > Pseudomonadota > Gammaproteobacteria > Steroidobacterales > Steroidobacteraceae > 13-2-20CM-66-19. The sequence goes on from DATNKO010000037.1 coordinate 36,442, forward strand.
GCTTCGAGGCTGATGCCCATCAGCTGCAGGAAGGCGGCTCCGCCGAGCGCGAACAGCACCAGGATCAGCGCCGCAACGCACACTGCCTTGAGCGCCATGCGGCGCTTGTAGTCGCGGCTCGCGCCGCTCGTCAGCCCCGTGAACAGCGGGATCAGCGAGATCGGCTCGACCACCACGAAGAACACCACGAAGAACTTCAGCGGCTGCTCGAACATTGATGCTGTGCGCCACGACCCGCAGGCCAACCGGGCAGAAGCCGAAGCTTCAGCGCCCGTCAGCGCCGGCCCAATTTGTTCTTGAAAGCGTCACGAGCGAGGCGCAACATAAATCGCGCCGAGCAACCACTCTCAAGCCGTGCTGCCGCGCGTTGGTGCAGCGGCGAGGCATAGTATCCCGGTTGCGCCGGCCAGCGGGAGGGTTCGACGATGACGGCTCCTCATCCGGGTATCGGCGACTGGTACCGCGCGAGCGGCGGGCAGTTGTTCGAAGTCGTCGCGCTCGATGACGACGACGGGACCATCGAGATTCAGTACTTCGACGGCACGGTCGAAGAAATGGATGTCGAGGACTGGGAAGCGCAGTGGGACGACGGCGTGCTCGAGGCCGCCCAGGCCCCCGAGGACTGGAGCGGCTCGGTCGACGCCGAGAGCGGCGACGGGAACGGCCGCAGCGTGGAGCCTTACGGCGAGGATCGCGACCTGCGCGCGAGCTCGCTGGACGGCATCGATCTGTTCGAGTGAGCCGCGGTCGAGCCGGCTGATTTTCGGCGCGCCGGTACCTCAAGACGCTCACGGCCCCGCGAACGCCTCCGCCGCCAGCGCCCCGGCGTCCACGTCATCGGCGAGCATGACGAAGCCGCAGCGGACTTCGAGCGGCACGCGGGTCAGCGATTTGCCGCAACACGGACCCGCCAGGCACAACCCGTCCCCCTTCTCGAACAACGCGCCGTGCGACGAGCACACGATCAGCGCGCCGTCGGCCGTGAGAAAGCGATCGGGGAGGAGATTGAGCGGGTGGCCGGCATGCGGACAGCGATTCACGTAGGCGCAGACGCGCTCGCCGGTGCGTACTACGAAGCCGCGAAGCGGCCAGTCGCCGCCGCCGATGACGAAGCCGCGTGCACCTTGGCTGCCGAGCTCGGACAGCCGGCACACCACCCGCTCGACGTCGAGGGTGCCGGGCGGGCTCGCCGGAATGGCGCCGCTCACGCCTGTTCCCCCGCGGGCAGCTGATCGAGGGCGGCGATCTTCGCGCGCGTCAGCCACACCATGGCCAGTCCCGGCAGCGCGATGGCGAAGCTGGTCACATAGTAAAGATACCAGCCGCCGTGGTCGGCGACCCAGCCCGCCGGATATCCTAGGCTGTAGCGCGGCAGCAGCGCGATCGCCGAGAGCAGCGCGTACTGGAAGGCGCTATAGCGCCGATCGCAGAGCGCCATGATGAGTGCGACCAGGGCGATGTTACCCATGGCGGCGGCGGCGTGCTCGAGGACCACCGCCACGCACATGATCAGATAGCTCTTGCCGGACACCGCGAGCAGGCAGTAAAGAAGGTTGGTGAGCGCCTGCAGCACGCCGAAGCCCAGCATCGAGCGCAGCAGGCCGAGCCGCACCATCAGCACGCCGCCGAGCACCGAGCCCGCGAGCGAGCTCGCGGTGAACAGCGTCTTGATGATGACGCCGATCTCGGTCTTGGAGAATCCGACATCCATCATGAAGGGCGTGAACAGTTTGTTGGCGAAGGCGTCGCCGATCTTGAACAGCAGCACCACGGCGATGAAGGTGAGTGCGCTCGGCGTGCCGAGCAGCTCCCGCAGCGGCTCGATCACCGACTCGCCGAGCGTGCGCGGCTGATAGCGGTTCTCGGTGCTCGGGGCGTACACCGTCGCCGCGCAAAACAGCAGCATCGCGCCGGCCACAATCAGCAATGCAGGCCGCCAGCCGAAGTGATCGGCGACGATCAGCGCGACTGCAAGTGCGACGTAGGAGGCGGTGCGATAGCCGAGATTGGTGGCGGCGGCGGCCAGACCGCGCTCGCTGGGCAGCGCAACGTCGGTCCGGTAGGCGTCGACCGCGATGTCCTGGGTCGCCGAGCAGAACACGATCAGCGTCGCGCAGACGGCCACGGCGGTGAGCGAAGCGGCCGGGCTCTGGAAGGCCAGCGCTGCGATGGAGGCTGCGATGGCCAGCTGCATCGCGAGAATCCAACCGCGGCGCCGGCCGAGCAGCGGCAGCGGGAAGCGATCGATCAGCGGCGCCCACAGAGGTTTCAACAGATACGGCAGCGCGACATAGGAGATCAGCCCGATGGTAGTGTTGGTCGCGCCCGAGTCCTTGAGCCACGCCTGGAGCGCGCTCTCGGTGATCTGGTTGGGAAATCCGGAGGCAGCGGCCAGCAGCAGGATCGCGAGCATCTTCGGGCTCGCGAGCACCGCAGCGAGCGACGGCCGCACGCCAGCGCGTGCGCTGCTCAAAGCTCGTAGTCCATGATGAGCGGCGCGTGATCCGAGAAGCGCTTCTCCTTATATATGCGGGCGGCGCGCGCCCGGCCGGCGAGCGCCGGGCTCACCACCTGGTAATCGATGCGCCAGCCGACGTCGTTGGCGCGCGCCTGACCGCGATTCGACCACCAGGTGTAGAGGGGCGCCTGCGGCCGCACTTCGCGGAACGCATCCACGTAGGCGCCCGGCGCGAACAGCCGGTCCATCCAGGCGCGCTCCTCGGGCAGGAAGCCCGAGTTCTTCTGATTGGAGCGCCAGTTCTTCAGGTCGATGGGGCGGTGCGCGATGTTCCAGTCGCCGCTGAGGATGACGCGCCGCCCGCCGCGCCTGAGCCGCGCCAGATGCGGCGTGAAGGCCTCGAGGAAGCGGAACTTGGACGCCTGGCGCTCCGGCCCCGCCGAGCCCGAGGGCAGGTACAGCGAAACCACCGACAGATCGCCAAAGCGCGCTTCGAGGTAGCGTCCCTCGCCATCGAACTCCGGCACGCCGAAGCCGCGGATGATCCGCTCGGGCTGGTGGCGCGTGTAAAGCGCGACCCCGGCGTAGCCGTTGCGCTCGGCATCGCAGTAGAAGGCGTGGTATCCGGACAGGCACACGTCATGCCCGTCGAGCTGTCCCGCGGGGCAGCGGGTCTCCTGCAGGCAGATGAAATCGGCGCGTTGCCGCCGCAGCCACCCGAACAGCCCCTTCGCCGCGGCCGAGCGGATGCCGCAGACGTTGACGGTGATGACGCGCATGAGGCAATCATATGACATGCACCAGTACCAGCTCACGTTCATCGACCTGGCGCTGAAGCGCGCCGCCCTCGCCTTCGGGGAATTCCGCCTCAAGTCCGGGCGCGATAGCCCGTACTTCTTCAACGCCGGTCGCTTCAGCGACGGCGAGTCGGCGGCGGTCCTCGGGCGCTGCTACGCGGACGCCATCGCCGCCTCCGGTATCGGCTTCGACATGCTGTTTGGTCCGGCCTACAAGGGCATTCCGCTGGTGACCGCGGCCGCCGTGGCACTCGCTGAGCAGCACGGCCGCAGTGTTCCCTACGCCTTCAACCGCAAGGAGCCCAAAGACCACGGCGAAGGCGGCGGCCTCATCGGCGCGCCACTGGCCGGGCGCGTGCTGATCATCGACGATGTGATCACCGCCGGCACGGCAGTGCGCGAGTCGCTCGAGATCATCCGCGCAGGCGGCGCGCAGCCCGCGGGCGTGGCGCTGGCGCTCGACCGCCAGGAACGCGGCGCAGGCGAGCTCACTGCCGTGCAGGAAGTCGAGAGTCGCTACGGCCTCAAGTGTGTGAGCATCGTCACACTTGCGGACCTCATCGAGGCGCTGTCGCGCCCGGCCGACGGACCAACGCGCATTTCTGCCGGACAGCTCACAGCGTTGCGCGCTTATCAGGCCCGTTATGGCGCCTGATGCGCTTGCCAGCGGCGCGCCCGCGGCAGGAATATAGCGCCCATGAATTGCACCCCGCGGCGACTGCTTCTATTCCTGTCGGCGGCGATGCTGGCGAGCGGAATCGCGTCGGCCGCGCCTCAAAGCAAGGGACCGGTGACCTACCGCTGGGTCGATGAACAGGGCGTGGTCCACTACGGCGACACCGTGCCGCCGCAGTACGCTGCCAAGGACCGCGAGATCATCAACGGCGACGGCGTGCCCGTGGGGCACCTCGATGCGCAGAAGACCGCCGAGCAGCTCGCCGCCGAGGAGCACCAGCGCGTCGAGATGATCAAGCAGAAGGAGCACGACTCGTTCCTCGTGACCACCTACACCTCGGTCAAGGACATCGAGGCGCTGCGCGATGCGCGTCTCGAGCAGCTCAGAGCTCAGCAGGGCGCCGCAGAGCAGTACGTCGAGAGCCTGCGCTCGCGGCTAACGGCGCTCGAGGCGCGGGCCTTGACCTATCGGCCCTACAGCGACAACGCGAACGCACGGCGCATGCCCGACGACCTGGCGGAAAACCTGGTGCGCACCGCCGATGAGCTGCACGAGCAGTCGACCTCGGTCGCGGCACGCGCTTCGCAGGAGGCCGAAATGCGCGCGCAATTCGACGCCGACATCGCCCGTTACCGCGAGCTGCACACGATCCACTCGGCGCCTTAGTCCGTTGGAAAAATCGCCTGCCCGGCGATTTCCGACATCCGCTTCGCTGCGCTGCAGCTAGTGCCGGCCCGAGTGGCCGAAGCCGCCGGCGCCGCGCGCCGACTGCTCGAAGTCCGCGACCACCTCGAGCTCGACCTGCAGCACCGGAACCACGACCAGCTGCGCGATGCGCTCGCCGGGGCGCACCGTGAAGGACTGCGCACTGCGGTTCCAGCACGACACCATCAGCTGCCCCTGGTAGTCGGAGTCGATGAGTCCGACGAGATTGCCGAGCACTATGCCGTGCTTATGACCCAGCCCCGAACGCGGCAGGATCACGGCCGCGAGCCCCGGGTCCTCGAGATGAATAGCGAGTCCGGTCGGGATCAGCTCCGCGCACCCCGGCGCCAGCTCGATGGGCGCCTGCGGGCAGGCGCGCAGGTCGAGCCCTGCCGAGCCGCCGGTCGCATAGGCCGGCAGCGGAAACTCCGTGCCGATGCGCGCATCGAGGATGCGCACTTTCAGCGCACGGCGCTCGGCAACGCCCCCGGAGGGGCGCGGGGACGCGAGCCTGCTCACGCGAGTGCGCTGCCGCGCGCGCGTGTTCCGGCCCGCGCCTCGAGCTCGCGGGCGATGAGCGTCACGAGGCCGCGCGCCAGAGTGAGCTTGTCGGCGCGCCCGAGCTCGTGCCGGGCGCTGCGCGAGAGGACGATCAGCTCGTTGTCGTCGCAGTCGAAGGCCTTGTCGTGGCCGACCTCGTTGCCGACGATCATGTCGAGATTCTTCTTCATGAGCTTGGTACGCGCGTTCTGCTCGACCGCCTGGGTTTCGGCGGCGAAGCCGACCACGAACGGGCGCTCGGGGCGTACCGCCACGGTGGCGAGGACGTCCGCGGTGCGCTCCATGGACAGATCGAGCGTGTCGCTCGTTTTCTTGATCTTCTGCTCGGCGGCGCGCGTCGGGCGGTAGTCCGCCACCGCCGCCGTCGAGATGAACACATCGGTACCGGCAACCTCGCGCAGCACCGCCGCGAGCATGTCGGCGGCGCTCTCGACGTCGATGCGCGTCACGCCCGCCGGCGTCGGCAGGCTCACAGGGCCCGCGACCAGCACTACGCTCGCGCCCGCCTCACGCGCCGCCTGCGCGACGGCGAAGCCCATCTTGCCGGAGCTGCGGTTGCTGATGAAGCGCACCGGGTCGATGCGCTCGCGCGTGGGGCCGGCGCTGACGAGCACGCGGCGTCCAGCGAGAGCGCCGCCGCCAAGGAGCGCCTGCAACCGGTCGGCGAGCTCGAGCGGCTCGAACATGCGGCCCTCGCCGATCTCGCCGCACGCCTGGTCGCCCTCGGCGGGTCCGAGCAGCCGCACGCCGCGCGCGGCGAGCGTCGCAACGTTGGCGCGGGTGGCGGCGTTCGCCCACATGATGTGGTTCATCGCCGGCGCCGCCGCGATCGGCGCCTCGGTCGCGAGACACAGCGTCGCGAGCAGGTCGTCGGCGAGCCCGGCGGCGATGCGAGCGAGAAAATCCGCGCTCGCCGGCGCGATCAGCACGAAGTGAGCCCAGCGCGCCAGCTCGATGTGGCCCATGGCAGCCTCCGCGGCTGCATCCCACAGGTCGGTACGCACTGGCCGGCCCGACACGGCCTGAAAGGTCGTGGGCGTCACGAACTGACGCGCGGCTTCGGTCATGACGACCTGCACTTCTGCGCCGCGCTCGCGCAGCCGGCGCACCAGGTCCGGGCTCTTGTAGGCGGCGATGCCGCCGGTCACACCGAGCAGGATGTGTTTGCCATGCATGGGGAATACCTTTGTTGGAGGGATTATCTCACCGCCTGCGTCCGGCGGAGCAACCCGCTCGGCGATTGTGGGAAATCGCACCGCTTGGGCGCTTTTTGCCCCTGCCGGCGCGCGCGGGCCGCCGCTTAGACTGGCCGCCCACTGTGCTTAGAACCGATAGTAATGACCATCCGCAACTGGCCAGGCGCCGAGCGGCCGCGCGAGAAGCTCATCGAGCGCGGCGCGCATGCGCTCTCGGACGCCGAGCTGCTGGCGTTGCTGCTCGGCTCGGGCGTCAAGGGCCGCTCGGCAGTCGAGCTCGCGCGCGAGCTGATCGCGGACTTCGGCTCCCTGCGCAACCTCCTGGCCGCCGATGGGCCGCGCTGCCTGCAACGCACCGGCGTGGGCCCGGCGCGTTACGCGATCATGCAGGCGGCCGTGGAGCTGGCACGGCGGCACTTTCGCGAAGCGCTGCGCCTGGGTCCGGCGCTCGCCGCTCCCGACGCCACGCGCAGCTTTCTCCTGGCGCAGCTCCGCGACCGACCCTACGAGGTCTTCTGCTGTCTGTACCTCGACAACCGCCACCGGCTCATCGCCTTCGAGGAGCTGTTCCGCGGCACCATCGACCGCGCGGGCGTGCACCCGCGCGAGGTGTTGCGCCAGACCATGCTCCACAACGCCGCCGCGGTGATCTTCGCGCACAATCACCCTTCGGGAGTGCTCGAGCCGAGCCAGGCGGACGAGCTCATCACGCGGCGGCTGAAGGAGGCGCTTGGTCTCGTCGACGTGCGCGTGCTCGATCACTTCATCATCGGCGACGGGCACTGCTTCTCGTTCGCCGAGCACGGGCTCATCTGACCGGCGCGGGCCTCGTCGGTTGGCTACGCCGGATGTATCGGCATCGTGGCTGCAAAGCTGATAGGAGCAGAGCGCGTCTACCTGGTAGACAACGATGCGCTGGCGATCGACATTGCATCGAAGAATGGGCGGCTCAACGGTTTGGATGAGTTGACGGTTCTCCTGAGCGACGGGTTCAAGGACCTGCGGGAGACGGGATTTACGCAGATCCTGTGCAATCCGCCCTATCACACCGATTTCCATGTTCCGAAGCAATTCATTCATAAGGGCTTCAACCGTCTCCTGGTCGGCGGCAAGCTCTGGATGGTCACGCAACGTCAGCTGTGGTACCGAAACAAGCTGAGGGCAATTTTCGGCAAAGTGGTCGAACACAACATGCCACCATATACGGTGTTCGAAGCGATCAAGACCTCGCCCAGATACGCCAACGCCACCTGACCTCTGGACGCTGCATGTTGTGCCCCCGGAGCCAACACGCGCTCAACAAGGAACCGGGGGCGCGGTGAGATGTTCCCGCGCGCCTGGAGGTGCCGACGCGGGTTAGTCCGGGCGCGATTTCACAGCCAGCTGACTCTCACCCGGGGTTCGATCAGCGCCCGCCAGGCGTGCCGTCGCCAGGAACTCCCTGGCGTGTGCGATCTCCGCCCGGCTGGAATGAGCCCCGTCCTCAGTCGACTTCAGCAGCGCGGCGAAGTAGCGCTTTGCAGTGGCGGCATCGCCGGCGGCCTCGGCGGCCCGGCCGGCGTTGTAGAGCCCGTTGAACCGGTTCGGGCTGAGCGCGAGCGAGCGCTGATACTCGGCCAGCGCCTGCTGCGGCTGGTTCGCCTCCAGCAGCATGTCGGCCAGCATCTCGCGGGCCGGGATGTCGACCTCACCCTGACCCACGCGATCCTGGAGGTCGGCGCTCTCACGCATTTGCCCCACGGCCTGCGCGAGCCGGCCGTCGGCAAACGCCATCCACCCCAGTATCTCGCCGCGCTCGATCTTCGCGCCGGTGCCTTCGGCCAAATAGGCGTGACGGCCCTTGCGCACTTGCGCCATGAGGGCGTCGTATGCGGACAGATCGTGCCGGGCCTCTGCGGCGCGATGCAGATGGCCGGCCGCGATGCTGCGTGCCCAGTAGACCTGGGCCTGAGTTTCCGGGGGCGCGCCCTCGATGGCTTCGAGCTTCAACGTCCCGGCCCAGTCCCTGGTCTCGAGGTCGATGAACATGGGCAGCTTGACACGGTAGTAGGGAAACATTCCCGTCATGTAGTCACCGCCCGTCATCCCGGGCATGGACTCGTAGTGCGCGATCGCCGCGTCTGATGCCTCGACCACGGACCGCGCTTTGCCTTCCTGTCCGCTCTCCAGATAGGCGTAGACCAGAAAATCGTCCGAGTGGAACTGATCCATCCAGCCACTCTCGTGACGCGCCTCGGCCGCTCGCGATGCCTCCACTGAGGCGGTGTTCGCGGCGATGTCCTCCTGCCACAGGCCAAGGCGCGCAAATATGTGTCCCGGCATGTGCACCGCATGCGGCCCGGAAGGCGCGATCCGACCGTAAGCGCGGGCCGCCTCGAGTCCCTCGGGGGCGAGGGTCGGGTTGTCGCAGGAATGAATGATGTAGTGCACGAGGCCGGGGTGGTCCGGATACCTCGCCCAAAGGGGTGCGAGCACCGCCATGGCCTTGTGCTCGTGACCGAGGCTGGTATCGGAGGGTGCGATCGCCGCGAGCAGCGACAGAGCATAGAACGCGCCCGCGTCGACGTCCTCGGGATGAGCGGCGTAGAGTTCGCCCATGGCGGCTGAATACGCGTCGATGCGCGTCTGGTAGTCGCTCGGCCCGGGCTGGAAGAACCTGCCGAGAGCGTCGATATAGGCGCGCTCGCGGGCGGTCCCTGCAGGGTGCTTCCGGGCAAGGTCGATCTGCTGCCAGCCGGCGGCCATGGTGGCCTGATCCGGTCGGTCCCAGATCTGATGGAACGTGCTCATGGCGATTCCCCAGTGCGCCATGGAGCATCCGGGATCGCTCTTGAGGATGCGCTCGAACTGCGGCCGCGCCTCCGCGTACCAGAAGTCATGCAACAGGGCGACCCCGCGATTGAAGCTCGCCTGTACGGCGGGTGCGCAGGAGACGGTAAACGAGACGGTCCCGAGACGCTCGCCTGTCTCGGCCGGTACCGCGGCAAGCGGCGCCTGTGAACATGGCAGGGCGAGCGCGCATGCCGCCGCCACCGTTCTCAGCCACGAGTTCATCCTCACAGAAGCCCCCGATTCACTGCTCGCCAACACTCCGCCGTCGATCATACCGCCGCAGGGACTCTAGCCTTTGGTTCACCGCGTGAAAACCGCGCCGTGTGGGGCGCCCACGCCCCTCCAGCCGTGCGGCCAGTCCCGTTCTGCAAAACTGAATCCGGCCTGTCCGTCGACGTCCCGGAACCGGGTATCCACCGTCAGTGCACCGCTCGTCTGATCGAGCTTCAGGAGGTAGGTCCGATCGTCGGGCGTGTGCCCGGAGGTGACCACGAGGCGCTGGGTCCGGGGGTCCCAGCCGGTCCAATGCGAGAAGTAATGTTCGCTCAGCGTGAGGCGCGACACCTCAACGGGCTTTGCGGCATTACTGATGTCGAGCACGATGAAGCCGTGGACGGCGGGCACGCTCTGCACCAGGAAGTGGCCGACGATGGTAGGAACTCCGCACCAGTTGCCCGGGAAAACATGCACCAATCTCGAGTGCGGGTCCGCGGAACCGATGTCGGTGATGCGCTCGAGCCCGCATCCGAGTGTCTGCACGAATACCGAGCCGTCCGGTCCCAGGCGCGGTTCCTCGGGGCTGACGTGCGAGTAGTGGTTCGATGCGACATCGAAATACGCGGTCTTGAGCAGCTTCAGGTCCGAGAGGCGCCAGACCTGATAGGTGACGCCGCTGAAAATGTCGTCCTGGTGCATCGAGGAGTTGGTCGAGACGAGGCGATCGAGCTTCGGCAGCACCACCAGGCCGTACGGCATCAACAGCGCGTCCGCGAAAGCCGGATCCGCGTTGCTCGCCGAGCGCACCACCTCGCCCCTGTCGTCGATCTCGACGAGCCCGCCCGTCTGGCCCATCGCGCCGTCAGAGCTGCCGTGGTGCTGATGCTGAAACGTGGCGAGCACGTGCCCGTTGGGCAGGCGCAGGTAGGAGTGCGGGTGCATGTAGCCGGCCATGTCGGTAAACGACGTCACGATCCTCGGCTTGAGCGGCTCGCGCACGTCGAAGATGAACGTCCGGCCCGCGAGGTGATCGTTGGCGAACAGCATGCCGCTCGCCGGCATCGTGTATTCCGTGTGATGCACCTGCATGGTTTGCTGATCGGTCACGAGCGTCGTCATGAGCCGGCCGTAGGACGCAGAAGCCGGATCGGCGTCGATGACAGCGAGGAAATCGTTGCCCTTCTGGGCACGATCGCCGACCCACACGATGAGATAGTGGCCC
>DATNKO010000042.1:0-17534 GCA_035603345.1 Steroidobacteraceae bacterium
GCAGCGTCGCGGCCCGCAGCCGCTCGCGCAAAGACGCGAGCAGCGTCGCGGCCCGCAGCCGCTCGCGCAAAGACGCGAGCTCGCGTGCGCCGTCGGTGCCCGCTGCCATCCCGTGAGCCGCCATTCCGCGCGCCGCTTGGCTTTACGCCGCCCGCTTCAGGCGGCCGCGCGGCTGCCGAGCACCTGCGCTACGGCGCGCGCGAAATACTCGAGGTTTTCCGGGCGCAGCCCCGCGACGTTCATGCGGCTGTCGCCGGTCATGTAGATGTGGTGGGCGATGCGCAGCTCGCGCACCTGCTCGGTACTGATGCCGAAGAACGAGAACATGCCGCGCTGCGCGGCGACGAAGCCGAAGTCGCGCTGCGGGCAGTGCCGCCGCAGCTGCTCGACTACCGCATGGCGCAGGCCCTGGACACGCTCGCGCATGTGCTCGAGCTCTTCCGTCCACAGCCGCGTGAGCCCGGGGTCGGCGAGAATCCCGTGGACGATGGCCGCGCCGTGATCGGGCGGCATCGACCACATGCCGCGCCCGAGGCGCACCAGCTGGCTCATGACGGCATCGGCTACCGCCGCCGTGCTGCAGCTGACATGCAGCGATCCGGTGCGCTCACGGTACAGCCCGAAGTTCTTCGAGCACGACACCGCGCACATCACCTCGGGGAGCTCGGCGCAGAACAGTCGGATCGCAAACGCGTCCGCCTCCAGCCCGCCGCCCAGGCCCTGGTACGCCATGTCGAGAAACGGCAGCAGCTGCCGGCGCCTGACCACCGCGAGCACCGCCCGCCACTGATCCTGCGACAGGTCGGCGCCGGTCGGGTTGTGGCAGCAGGCGTGCAGCAACACCACGGTGCGCGGCGGCAGTTTCCCGAGCGTCGCCAGCATCGCATCGAACTGCACGCCGCCGGTGCTGGGATCGTAGTAGGGATAGCGCTCGAGCCTCAAGCCCGCACCCGAGAGCAGCGGCTCGTGATTCGCCCAGGTCGGCGTGCTCACGTAAACGACGGACTCGGGCGAGGCCGCGCGGACCAGCTCCGCGCCGAGCCGCAGCGCGCCACAACCGCCCGGGGTCTGCACGCTGCGCACCCGGCCGGCAGCGAGCGCCGGGTGGCCTTCGCCAAACACCAGTCGCTCCATCGCCTGGTTGTATCCCGGGTTGCCTGCGGGGCCGACGTAGCTCTTGGTGGTCTCGCGCTCGAGCAGCGCGCTCTCCGCCTTGCGCACCGCCGCGGGGATCGGCGTATCGCCGTGCTCATCACGATAGACCCCGATGCCGAGGTCCACCTTGCGCGGATCGGGATCAGCGCGGTAGGCAGCCATGAGGCCGAGGATCGAGTCGGCCGTGATCAGATTCATGTCCTCGAACATGGGTTGCTCCCGTCTCACCTGCCGGCGGCAAGGGCGGCGAGCGCGCGCTTGCGCGCCGCCTCGAACTCATCGCCCGGTTTCCAGGTCGGCATCGCCTGGGCCTGCGCAATGAGCCAGCCTGACATCATGTCGAGCTGCGCGTCCTGGATCATGCCCTCGAAGCTCCAGGTGCCGTCGAGCTTGTCGCTCGGCTGGTGATACTTCTTCAGCTCCCACTCCTCGATCTGCTGCCTGCCCCACCCGGGCGGGCGCCCGACGAAGTCGGTCCCGTCGTCGAAGAACAGCGCCGGCACACCGATCTTCGCGAACGAGAACTGGTCGGAGCGGTAATAGTAGCCCCGATCCGGGAACTGGTCCGGCCTGACCACGCGCCCCTGGTACCTCGCGACCGCTTCGGCGGCCTGGTCGAGCGAGGACTTGCCCATGCTGATCAGCGTCACATCCCGGGTGCGGCCGAAGATATTGCCGCCGTCGATGTTGATGTCGGCGGCGATCCGCCCTGCAGGGAACGACGGATGCAGCGCGTAGAAGCCCGAGCCGAGGAGCCCGCGCTCCTCGCCCGCCACGAACAGCGCGAGCACCGAGCGGCGCGGCTTCTCGGGGAGCGCTGCGAACGCGCGCGCGATGGCGAGCACCTGCGCGCAGCCGGAGGCGTTGTCGACCGCGCCGTGGTAGATGCGGTCGCCGGTCGCATCGGGCTGGCCGATGCCGAAGTGGTCGTGATGTGCCGACAGGATCAGCACCTCGTCCGCGAGCTTCGGGTCGCTCCCCGGGAGCACGCCGCCGACGTTGGCGGTCTCGACGCGCGACAGCGTGTTGGTAAAGGTAATGGAGGTGCGGATGCCGAGCGGCACCGGCTTGAAGGCGCGCGAGCGAGCGGCGGCCAGCAGCTTGTCGAGGTCGTAGCCGCCCGAGCTCATCAGGCGCCGCACGGCGCCCTCGGAGGCCCAGGCCCGGATGCGCAGCCGCGCTTCATCTCCGGGCGGCAGCTCGAACTGCTCACCGCCCCAGGAGCTCTGCACGACCTGCCATGGGTAACCCGCCGAGGGGGTGGTGTGAATGATGATGGCGCCGGCGGCCCCCTGGCGCGCAGCGCTTTCGTATTTGTAAGTCCAGCGTCCGTAGTACAGGCGGCGCTTGCCGGCAAAGAGATTCGGGTCCCAGTCCGGGTCGTTGTTCATCATCACGAGGATCTTCCCCGTGAGGTTCATGCCCTTGAAGTCGTCCCACCGGTACTCGGGTGCCTGGATGCCGTAGCCGACGAACACGAGCTCCGCATCCGCAATCGAGACGCTCGGCTGCTGCAGCCCGCTCGCGGCGATGTAGTCGTCGCGCCAGGCGAGATCGGCGCTGCCGTTTCGGCCCTTGAAGCTCCAGCTCTTCGGGAACTGCGACTTGATGCTGACGATGGCGAAGGGCTGCTGCCACTCGCCGTTCGCGAACGCCGGCCGGTAGCCGAGACCCTCGAGGCGCGTCTGCAGATACAGCCGCACGATCTCATCGGCGCGCGTGCCGGGCCCGCGGCCCTCGAGAAGATCCGACGACAGGAATCGGATGGGTGCTTCGAGCACGTTCCGCGTGATATTGGCCTCGGCCGCCCGCACGACGGCCTGCGGCACCGGCGAGGTCCCGCCCGCCGCTGCCGCTGCCACTGCCACTGCCACCGACCCTGCCCAGGCAAGGCACCAGCTCCCCAGAACGCGCCCTGAACGCATTAAGGCCACCATCCCCCTCTTTCCCCCACGCTCTTGAGCTTAGCCAATAACGGTAGCACGCTCCCCGCAAACCCGACGCAAGTCCTACCTAAAAATGCAGGGCGTGATAACTTACCCCGCCCGCGCCGCAACCCCCTTAAGTAAAGCCCGCATGCCCGTAACCGCCCCGAAACGCGCCCCCCTGATCTGGACGAACGCCCTGATGTTCGCGCTCACTTTCGCGGTGGCAGCTGTGGTCGTGCCCTGGTGGGGATTCCGGCACGGCTACTCGGCGGCGGAGTGGGGCTGCTTCGTCCTCTTTACGGCCGCCAACGGCATAGCGATCACCGCGGGCTACCACCGCCTCTGGGCCCACCGCACGTACGAGGCGCACTGGAGCGTTCGGCTCGTCTACCTCGTGTTCGGCACCATGGCGCTGCAGAACAGCGCGCTCGCCTGGTGCAGCGGGCATCGCAGCCACCACCGCTACGTCGACGACGTCGACCTCGACCCGTACTCGGCGCGGCGCGGTTTCTGGTTCTCGCACATCGGCTGGATGCTGCGCGAATATCCGAGCGGCAAGCCCGATTTCACCAACATCCCGGACCTGAAGAAGGATCCGATGCTGGCGTTCCAGCATCGCTACTACGTGCCGCTGGCGCTGGCCGCCAACTTCGGCATACCGCTCGCCCTCGGGCTGCTGTTCCACGACGTCTGGGGCATGCTGCTGCTCGCCGGGGTGGCGCGCCTGGTGTGGAGCCATCACGTCACCTTCTTCATCAATTCGCTCGCGCACATGTGGGGCAGCCGCCCGTACAGCATCGACAACAGCGCGCGCGACAACGGCCTGATCGCGGTCGTCACTTACGGCGAGGGTTATCACAACTTCCATCACTTTTTTGCGCACGACTACCGCAACGGCGTGCGCTGGTGGCAGTTCGATCCGACCAAGTGGCTGATCGCGGCTCTCGAGCCCCTGGGGCTGACCTACCGGCTCAAGCGCACGCCGACCTTCCAGATCCAGCGCGCGCTCCTCACCATGCAGTTCACGCGCGCGCAGGAACGCCTCGCGAAGCTGTCCGCGCCGGCGCACTCGCACATCGAGCAGGTGCGCGCGCGCATCGCCCACGAGTATGAGACGTTCCTCGCCGCGCTCGCCGACTGGAAGCGCGTCAAGGAGCAATGGCTCGAGGAAAAGAAGCGCGCGGTGCTGCAGCATTGGCAGCAGGTCGACCTGCAGAGCCGGCTGCGCGACATCGAGCGGGCCCTGAGTCGTCAGCGTCGCCGCCTGCGAGTGCTGCACGCGCAATTGGCCCACGCGCAATTGGCCTAGTTGGATTGGCCGAAAAGGGCTGCGCCCTTTTCGGCAGGCCCACCCAACCGGCTGATGGCTGGCAGCCCCCGCCGCGTTGATGCACCATGCACTCTCATGGGCCGCATCTTCGAAGTCAGAAAACACACGATGTTCGCGCGGTGGAACCGCATGGCGAAGCAGTTCGCGCGCATCGCCAAAGACATCACCATGGCCGTCAAGTCCGGCGGTCCCGACCCGACGTCCAATCCCGTCCTGCGGCGGACCATCCACAACGCGCGCGCAGTCAACATGCCCAAGGACAAGATCGAGGCGGCGATCAAGCGCGCCTCGGGGCGCGACGCCACCAACTACCAGCAGGTGCTCTACGAGGGCTACGCGCCGCACGGCGTCGCGCTGCTGGTAGAGACCGCGACCGACAACCCCACGCGCACCGTCGCCGCAGTGCGCAACGTCATCACCAAGGGTGGCGGCAATCTCGCCACCAGCGGCAGCGTCAGCTTCCTGTTCAAGAAGATGGGTGTGTTCCGCCTCGACCCGACGGGCCTCGACCAGGATGACCTCGAGCTCTACCTGATCGATCACGGGCTCGAGGAGATGGGCGAGAGCAGCGGCGAGAAGGGCGAGCCGCAGCTGGTGATCCGCGGCGCGTTCGCCGACTTTGGAAAACTTCAGGAAGCGCTCGAGGCGCGCGGCATCGCGCCGCTGTCGGCGACCCACGAGTACATCTGCACGATGCCCACGGAGTTGCCGGAGAACCAGGCGACCGAGGTCCTGGAAGTCATCGACCGGCTCGAGCAGGACGAGGATGTGCAGCAGGTGTTCCACACCCTCGCCTGAGCTATCCTTGCACGCGCGTGCAAGACTCCCGCCTCGAGCCCGCCCGCCTGTCCGACTCGGCGCTGCTGTCCGCCCTGTCGCAGCGCTACGTGGAATCGGGACTCAGGCCGGCGTGGAGTGCGGCGCGCATCCGCTGGCACATCAGCCATCCCGACAGCGTCGTGCTCACCGCGCGTGGCATGGCGGGGATCGTCGGCTTCGCGATCATGCGCTTCGGGGACGATTCCGCGCACCTGAACCTGCTCGCGGTACACCCGGCGTACCGGCGCCGCGGTATCGCCCGACGCCTGGTCATTTGGCTCGAGGAGACCGCCCTCACCGCCGGCACTTTCGTCGTGCAGCTCGAGCTGCGCGCCCGCAACGAAGGCGCGCGCGCCTTCTACTACAGGCTCGGCTACCGCGAGTCCGGCTCCATTCCCGGCTACTACCAGGGGGTCGAGGCGGCGATACGCATGGTGCGCGACGTCAGGCAGCCGACGGCGGTTCGATCCTGAAGTCGAATTCGTAGGAATGTCGGCCCTCCGCGTCGACGTGGATACGCATCTCGCCGCTCAAGCCCGCGAGCTGGCCGGTGCCCGAATCCGGCACCACCGTGATGGAGGAATTCGTCGCGCCGCGATCCATGGTCGCACTGTGCTGCAGCACGAAACTGCCGTTGTGTCCCTGCAGCTTCCCGGTGACGCGCTCGAGCGCCACGTAGGCCGCCGAGCCTTTCGTCTCAGTCTGCGTCGCGAGCATCTCGCCCTTGGCGGTGGCCTCGAGGTCGCCGTGGTAGCGCTTATCGATGGTGAGCCTTGCCAAGGCGGACGCGCGCGCGATCTGTGTGTCGGGCTTCTGCGGCGTCACCTTCACGTCAAAGGGTCCACTCACATGCTGCTGCTTGGCTGGCATCTGGCCCTCCGCTTCAGGCGCTTTTCAAGGTCAGCGGGACACGTGCCCCAGGAAAAAGTAGGCGATGCCGAGAAGGATAGCCATCTGCCCCAGAATAGCCCCGTAGAGCTGCCGCTGCGTCACCATCGAATCCATTCGAGTCTCTACCCGAGCAATCCGCGACTCCAGACCGGAGAATCGGGGCTCCAGGGATGCGAGCAGTCTCGTCCCGAGCTCCCGCATCTCGTGGCGAAGCTCGGTGCGCATCTCCACCATCTCGTGGCGCAGGATCAGGACGTCCTGCCTGGTGGCGAGAGTCTCCTTGGCGCCCGCGATCTCGATCTCGATCGCCTGCACGATGGCGCGCGCCTGCGTCGGAGGCACGTCGGCTTTTTCCAGTATCTCGAGCGATGCAGGCTGCACGGGCATATCGTAGTCCGGCGGGACACTTGCCGCGAGCGTAAGGCACTCCCGCCGGCAACCTGGAGATTCAATCGCCCCGGACCGTGCAGATTTGCGTCAATCCGGCATCGGTGTCATCCGTCCCGCGAGCGCGTCCTCGAATCCGAAATTACGCAGATCCCGCACACGCTGCGGGAACAGTATGCCATCGAGGTGATCCACTTCGTGCTGCACCACCCGGGCATGAAATCCCTCGACCGTACGCTCCAGTGGCGCACCCTTGACGTCGAAGCCCTGGTAGCGCAGCCGCCGGAAACGCGGCACGAGCCCGCGCATGCCCGGGACCGAGAGACACCCCTCCCAGCCCTCGTCCTCCTCGGTGCCGAGCGGCGTCAACTGCGGATTGACGAGCACCGTGTACGGCACCGGCGTCAGGTGCGGGTAGCGCGGGTTGTCCTTGAGCTCGAAGATCACGACCCTGAGACTGACTCCGATCTGCGGCGCGGCGATCCCCGCCCCGCTCAGATGCCGCATCGTTTCGTCCATGTCGGCGACCAGCGAAACGAGCTCGTCATCGAAGCGCGTCACCGGGGCGGCCACTGCGCGCAGCAGCGGGTCGCCCATCTTCAGCACCGGGCGGACCGCCATCGCTTCAGGTCTCGCTCAGGGCCCGCCTGACGCCGCCGTGCTCCACCGCGATCGAGATGCGGTGATCGCGGAACACCAGCTCGCGTGGACGCGTGGAGCCCGCCCCAGGCGCGACCGTCGGCAACCCATTGCCGCCATTGCCGGCCGCGGCGGCATGCTCCGCGCGCGCCACCGCCTCGGTGACCAGGTGATGATGCGGCGACAGATCGCATACCGGATCGGCGTTGGCGGCATCGCCGGTGAGGAGGAACGCCTGGCAGCGGCAGCCGCCGTGGTCCTTGGTTTTCTCCGGACAGCTGCGACAGGGCTCCTTCATCCAGGAATCGCCGCGGAAGTGATTGAACGCCTCCGACTCGTACCAGATGCTTCTGACGTCGGAATCGCGCACGTTGGGGAAGGTGAACCCCGGCAGCATGCGCGCCGCGTGGCAGGGCAACGCGGTGCCGTCGGGCGTCAGGGTGAGGAATACGCTCCCTAAGCCGTTCATGCAGGGCTTGGGCCGGGTCTCGAAGTAATCCGGCACGACGAAGAAGATCTGCATCTTCGCGCCGAGGCGCGCGCGCACGCGCTGCGTGGCGGCCTCGGCACGCTCGAGCTGCGCGCGGGTCGGCAGCAGGTGGTCGCGGTTGAGCCACGCCCAGCCGTAGTACTGCGTGTTGGCGAGCTCGACGTAGTCCGCGCCGATGCGCTCGGCCATGGCGAGGATCTCGTCCACGTGGTCGATGTTGAGCCGGTGCAGCACCACGTTGAGCACCATCGGATAGTCGTACTTGCGGATCAGCGCCGCCACGCGCGACTTGAGCTCGAAGGTGCGGGTGCTGCTCAGGAAATCATTCAGCTCACGGCTGCTGTCCTGGAACGAGAGCTGAATGTGATCGAGCCCCGCGGACTTGAGCGCGCGGATGCGCTCCTCCGTCATGCCGACGCCGGAAGTGATCAGGTTGATGTAGTAACCGAGGGCATGGGCCTCGGCGACGATTGGCTCGAGATCATCGCGTGCCAGCGGCTCCCCGCCCGAGAGCCCGAGCTGTACGGCACCGAGCGCCCGCGCCTCGCGCAGCACCCGCAGCCAGTCCTCGGTGGCAAGTTCCGCGCCGGTCGCGGCGAACTCCGTCGGATTCGAGCAGAACACGCAATGCAGTGGGCAGCGATAGGTGAGCTCCGCCAGCAGCCACATCGGCGGCCCGACGGTCTGGGCAACCTGGGCGGGTGCGCTCATTCACGCAGCTCCAGCCAGCGCCGCTCGAGCGCGAGCTCCACGAACGCGCTCACATCCGCCGACAGGTCGCTCAGGCTGTAGGTGCGCTCGAGGTCCGCGACGATGTCCGCCACCGTGCGCACTCCGTCGCAGCGGCTCATGATCGCTCCGGCGCTCTCGTTGAGCTGCACCATGCCCTCAGGGTACAGGAGCACATGCGCCGACTGCGCCGGCTCCCACTGCAGGCGCATGCCGTGCGCGATGGCCGGCTTCGCGGCAGGCCCGACGCCGCTCACGCAGCCACCCCGAGCTTCTGCGCCATGGCATCGTTCATCTGCCACAGGACATCGAGCTTCAACTGCAGGATCGAGAGCGCCCGCTCCTGCGCGGCGCGCGTGGTGAAGCGCTCGAGCGTCACCGCGAGCGCGAACTCCACGTCGCGGCGCGCGCGGCTCATGCGGCTCTGGAAGTACGTGAGACCCGCCGGATCGATCCACGCGTAATGCTCCGGCCAGTTGGCGAGGCGTTGCCGGTGAATCTCCGGCGCAAACAGCTCGGTCAGTGAGGCGCACACACCTTCGGGCCAGGGCGCGCGGCGCGCGAAGTTGACGTAGGCATCGACCGCGAAGCGCACCCCGGGGAGCACGTCCGCAAGACTCTCCACCCGCGCGCGCTCGAGCCCCACTGCGGCGGCGAGACGCAGCCACGCCTCGATCCCGCCCGGATCGTCGCCGTAGCCGTCATGGTCGAGAATGCGTTGCACCCAGTTGCGCCGCACGGCGCGCTCGTCGCAGTTGGCGAGGATGGCGGCATCCTTCACCGGAATGTTGATCTGGTAATAGAAGCGGTTCGCGACCCAGCCGCGGATCTGCTCGGGTGACGCGTTGCCGGTATTGAGCATGACGTTGAACGGATGGTGAATGTGATAGGCACGGCCGCGCTCGCGCAGGCGCTCCTCGAACTCGGCGGGCGTCCACGCCGCGGCGCTCATCGGGCACTTCCCCTCACAGCTCGATCTCCATTCCGTCGGTCGCCACCTCGATTCCGCGGCGCTCGAGCTCGGTGCGCTGCGCCGAGTCCTCGTCCAGAATCGGGTTGGTGTTGTTCACGTGAATCAGGATCCTGCGCACCGCCGGCAGCTTCTCCAGCCATTCGAGCATACCGCCGGGACCGCTCTGCGGCAGGTGGCCGATCTCCCGCGCACGCTTGCCCGAGAGCCCGAGCGCAATCATCTCATCATCGGTCCAGAAGGTGCCGTCCACCAACAGGCAGTCGGCGCCCTCAAACGCGCGCCACAGCGGCTCTTCCATCGCGCCCAGGCCCGGCGCATAGACGGCGCTGCGGCCGCTGCCGGTGTCGCGCAGCACGAGCGCGACGTTGTCGCCGGGGACGGGCGACTCGCGGTTGGGCGAGTAAGGCGCGGGCTTGCTCGCCACCGGTAACGCGCGCCAGCGCACGTCATTCAGCGGCCCGACCGTAAAATCGCCGCCGTCGACCGGCATCGCGTGCCGCTCGACGCCGCAGTAGTGCGCCAGCACATTCAGGATCGGATTGCCGCGGGTGAGATCGGCGTAAGCCGCGTCGGTGCACCAGACAGGGAGCGGCCGGGTCGACTCCCGCAGCATGAAGAGGCCCGTGGTGTGATCGATCTGGCCGTCCACCAGCACCACCGCGGCGATTGCGGTGTCGCGCGCTGCGCGTGCCGGCTGCAGTACCGGGTTGGCCTTGAGCTGCGCGAGGATGTCCGGGGAAGCATTCACCAGCGCCCAGGCGGCGCAATCCGCGCCGCAGACGGCAATCGAGGATTGGGTCCGGACGCGCGCCCGCACGGTGCCCTTGCGGACGCCCGTGCAGTTGCGACAGTTGCAGTTCCACTGGGGAAATCCGCCGCCGGCGGCGGAGCCCAGTACCCGGATTTTCACGCTGCGGGCTCCACTTGCCCCGGGAGGCAGGCGGCAAGCCCAGGAGTTTTCGCTAGTGGTTCGCTAGGGCCTAGCGGTTAGCGATGTACATCGTGACTTCCATACCGAAACGGAAGTCGATTGCCTTCGGAGTTACCCAGCGCATAAGTGCCCCTTACGTTGAATTCGGTGAGCCAGATTCTTGGACCGGGTCTATCCTGAACCTGCTCCCCTTCGGGCGAAAGGCTGATCTCAATGAAACTCACCTCATGATTTTCATGAGGCGCGGAGCGGGCTGTTAACATGCGCGCCGTAGAGCCAAGTCCCTTCAAGCACCCCGGATACTCCCGCAACCCGCGCGATGAAACTGCGCACACGACTGAACCTCGTGGTGACCGGCCTGACCGCTGTGTTCGTCGCGGTAGTGGTGCTGGACGAGATCCGCAACACGCGCTCCTCCATACGCGAGGAGATCGAGGCGGCCAATCTCGTGGCCGCGCAGGTGCTCGGCCGGCTGACCGTGATCTATGCGGGGGCGGGCGAAGGGCCTGCCATGCTTGACCTGGTGCAGCAGCTCGGCCACGTGCGCGCCAACGAGATCACGCTGCGCAGCGCGAGCGGCGAGCTCCTCTACCACTCGCCTCCGGCGACCTACAAAGCCGGCCGCGAAGCGCCGCTCTGGTTCACCCGCCTGCTCGCCCCGGAGCCAGCCCGGGAGCGATTCCAGCTGCCGGGCGGCGTGCAGCTGGTGATCGACGCGCAGCCGTCGCGGTCGATTCTCGATGCGTGGGACGATCTCACCCGCCTGATGATCGTCGGCGCGATGATGGTCGCCCTGGTGAGCTGGCTCGCCTTCTCGCTGGTGGGGCGCGCGCTGGCGCCGTTTCCGGTCATCGTTAACGGGCTGGGGCGGCTGCAGCGTGGCGAGCTCACTTTCCGGCTGCCGCCGCTCTCGGGCTCGGAAGCTCGTACGATCGGCGCGGCCTTCAACCGCATGGCACAGGCGGTCCAGGACAACGTGCGCGCCGAGCGTGACGCGCAGGAAGCGCGCACCCGGCTCGAGGAGCGGCGCGAGCTGGCGCAACTGGTCGAGCAGAGCATCGAGGAGGAGCGGCGCCTGATCGCGCACGAGCTGCACGATGAGTTCGGGCAGTCGGTCACCGCCATCCGCAGCCTCGCCATGGCGATCGCCACGCAGTCGCAGGAAGCCGCCATGTCGGACACCGCGCGCCTCATTTCCGCGGACGCCGCGCGGCTCATTTCCACCGAGGCCGCGCGCCTCTACGACGCGATGCACGGGCTCATCCCGCGGCTCGCGCCGCCGTCGCTCGATTCGCTCGGACTTGCGGCATCACTCGAGAGCCTGGTGGCCGACTCGCAGCGCCGCCATCCGACCCCGATTCTCGCGCTGCACCACGAGCTGCCCGCCGATCTCGGCGGCAGGCTGATGCTCGCAGCCTATCGCGTCGTGCAGGAGGGCCTGGTGAACGCGTTGCGTCACGCGCAGGCGACGCGCGTCTCGATCGATGTCACGACCAGCGCCGACAAGCTG
The DNA here is from genome assembly GCA_035603345.1 of Steroidobacteraceae bacterium. Taxonomy (GTDB): domain Bacteria; phylum Pseudomonadota; class Gammaproteobacteria; order Steroidobacterales; family Steroidobacteraceae; genus 13-2-20CM-66-19. Next base: position 11,783 of record DATNKO010000042.1, read on the forward strand.
CGGGCGCGCGTTGTGGACGACGGCATCGGGCTGCCCGAGCACTGGGCGCGCCCGGGACGGTTCGGGTTGCGCGGTCTCGAGGAGCGGGTGGAACGCCTCGGCGGCACGCTCGACGTGAGTAACGTCGATCCGCACGGCGTATGCCTCTCGGCCGAGATTCCCCTGCAGGTGCGCGCATGATCCGCGTGCTGTTGGTGGACGACCACTCGGTCGTGCGCACCGGGTTCCGCCTGCTGCTGCACGCGCACGGCGAGATCACCGTGATCGGCGAAGCCGACTCCGGCGAGAGCGCCTGTCAGCTCTACGTCGAGCTCGTTCCCGACGTCGTGGTCATGGACATCGCCATGCCGGGCATGGGCGGGCTCGAGGCGCTGCGCCGCATCCGCGCCCATCATCCGCAGGCGCGCGTGCTGGCGCTCTCGGCGCACGATGACCCGGTGCACGCGCGGCGCGCGCTGCGCGAGGGCGCACGCGGGTTTCTCTCCAAGCGCAGCGCGCCGGAGGCGCTGTTCGAAGCCATCACCACGGTGGCCGCGGGACGCCGTTACCTCGACGCGCAGCTGGCGCAGAAGCTCGCGCTCGCCGAGGTCGAGGGCGGCAAGGCGCCGATCGAACGGCTGTCGGAGCGCGAGTTCGAGGTGTTCGTGCGGCTCGCCAGCGGGCAGAGCGTGCAGCGCATCGCCGAGGACCTGAAGCTCTCGGCCTCGACCGTCGGCACGCACCTCTACAACATCAAGCAGAAGCTCGCTGTGTCGAACCAGTCCGAGCTCACGCTGCTCGCGATCCGGCACGGGGTGATCGAGGCATGACGGGGGAGCGCCCGCGCCGCCACGAGCACGAACGCGAGGCGCTGATCCGCGTGTGCTGCCGCGGCGCTAGCCCTGCTGATTGCGGCTCAGCGCAACCCGGCGCGTGAGGCGCTCGAGCGAGCGCCGCGCCGCCGCCTTGGCGATGTGCTTGCACCACAGCGGCTCGCGCTGCCCCGCCTGGCGGCGGAACTTCTCGCAGTCGCAGGTCCACAGGATCCGATCGTCCTGCGTCCTCAGCACCTGTACCGTGCGGCTTGGGAAACTGTAGATCCCCAGCACTTCGTTCTTATCGGCGGCCCGGCGGCGCCGTATGCGGATGACCATGCGCGGAGATTAAACCACCTCGCCTGTGGAACGCCTGTGGATTACCTGTGGATACGCGGTGAGTCGCTCAGGAGGAAACGATCTTCGCCTTGATCGCTTCATACTCCGCATCGGTGATGAGCCTTGCATCGAGCATCTGCTTGGCCTCCTGCAACCGCCGCACCGCATCATCGCCCGACACCGTCTGGCCCAACGCCGAGCCTGACGTCACCTGGATGCCGCCCGAGCGTGCCCGCAGCTCCTCCAGCTCACGCACGCGCCGCTTCTCGCGCCAGGCTTGATCCTGTGTCTGGCAGATGCGGTACACCGCCTGCGCCTGCTCCTTGCGCAGGCCCTTGAACTCCACCTGCTGCGCGCCCTGCGCGCCGAGCGAGGCGAAATCGGTCGCCTTGCCCGCGCGGATCCCGAGATCCGCGGCCAGCACTCCGACTTTCAGCGTGACCTCTTCCAGGTCCTGCCAGCGCACGTTCGCGACATCGAAGCCGCCAAGCAGATGGCGGGTGATCACGATAAACCTGCCGCTGGTGGCCGCGATCAGCAGTCGCCGGTGCGTCAGCGCGAACGCGCGCCGCTGAATCGCCCACGCGTCAAGCGTCTCGCTCGGAATCAACACCGAGCGCAGGTGAGCGAGCGGTTTGTCGAGCCCGGACTCATCCGGCTGCGATTGATAGCTCATCGGCAGCCCCGGTCACTTCTTCTTGGCGATCTCTTCGCGGAATTCCCGCAGCTTGGTCTTGATGATGCGCGCGTTGGCCGGTCCCATGCGAATCATGAGCTTCTGCCCCGCCGAGCGCGCCTCCAGCTCCGGGTCGGCAAACACGTACATGACCTTCGGCTGGGCGAGTGCGATCGGTGCCGGAACCTCCGGCGCCTCCAGCAGGTTGTCGATGACCGCGACCAGCCGGTCGTTGAAGTACTTGCCGGGGTAACCGAGGTCCTCATAGGCCTGCTGGAACAGCGGGTAGAGTCGCAGGTACACCACCGCGAGCGCCTTCACGTCGGCCGCCTGCACCGCATGCACCAGCGGCGTGTAGCGGTCGAAGTTCGCCTCGCTCAACATGATCGAATCGCCCTGGGTCGTGACGGCCGTCTGCCCCGAGGTGGGCTTCACCGGCCGCAGATCCACCGCGACCTTCTTGCCGGGCAGGTTGTCGACCGTGACCACGATGTGCCGCACGATGCTCTGCGGCACCAGGAACTGCGCCACCGTAGGATGTCCCAACACTCCCGCGAGCGAGTCCGCCACGATCTGGTCGCTGTCGTTCAGGGCCGGCAGCGCGGTCGTGCTGGTCTCGGGCGGGAGCGGATTCGCGGGGCCGGTCTCGGGCGGTGCGGCCGGCGCCGGCTGCTGCGTCATCGGCGGCGGCGTCGGGGCGGTGGCCGCATAGAAATAGCGGTACCAGATGCCGGCGGCGATCGCCACGACGATGACGCCACCCACGACCCACCAGACGAGCCAGCTGCGCACCGGATCCCGTGCTTCCTCGTCCCACATTCCGACGCCCTCGGCAAGGCTGACAAACTGCGAACTGTACTCCCCTTTCGCGCGGCCGGCGCGGGGCACCCCCGATGCCGACCCCGGCGCACCGGCCGCCCGGCTCCCGTCCAGCCAACCTGCGGCGCTGTCACTGTACGCTGTGTGAATTCTGAGCCGGCGGCCTCCTCGGCGCGCCGCCCGTGTGTTTCAATTCCTGGCATGTTTCACCCTGCCGTCAGCGGCTGGTTCGGGCGGACGTTCGCTGCCCCGACCGCGGCGCAGCGCGTGGCCTGGCCGGCGATCGCTGCGCAGCGCCACGTGCTCATCGCCGCTCCGACCGGGTCTGGTAAAACGCTCGCCGCGTTCCTGGCGGTGATCGATCAGCTGGTACGCGCGGGGCTCGAGCCGCAGGGGCTCGCGGACCAGACCTACGTCGTGTATGTGTCCCCGCTCAAGGCGCTCTCCAACGACATTCATCGCAACCTCGAAGCGCCGCTCGCCGGCATCCGTGCGCAGCTCGAGGCGCTCGGGTTGCCGCCGGTCGAGATCCGCACCTTCGTACGCACCGGCGACACGCCGCAGCACGAGCGCCGCGCCAGCGTCAAACGCCCGCCGCACATCATCGTCACGACGCCCGAGTCGCTCTACATACTGCTCGGGTCCGAGTCCGGCCGGCGGATGCTCGCCAGCACCCGCACGGTGATCGTGGATGAGATCCACGCCGTGGCTCCGAGCAAGCGCGGGGCGCATCTGGCGCTGTCGCTGGAGCGGCTCGCGGCCCTGTGCCCGGCCCCGCTGCAGCGCATCGGCCTGTCGGCAACGCAAAAGCCGATCGAAGACGTGGCCCGGTTCCTGGTCGGCGGTGCGGCCCCCGGCGCGCTCGCCGCAGCGCCCGCGGACTGCGTCATCGTCGACAGTGGTCACGTGCGCTCGCGCGACCTGGCGCTGGTGCTGCCCGACGCGCCGCTCGAGGCGATCATGTCGAACGAGGTGTGGGACAACCTGTACGACCAGCTGGCCGGGCTGATCCGGCAACACCGTACCACGCTGATCTTCGCCAACACGCGGCGCATGGTGGAACGCGTCACGCGCCACTTGAGCGAGCGTATCGGCGAGGAGCACATCGCCGCCCATCACGGCAGCCTGGCCAAGGAGCAGCGGCTGCATGCCGAGCAGCGGTTGAAGGCCGGCACGCTGCGCGCGCTGGTGGCCACGGCATCGCTCGAGCTGGGGATCGATATCGGCGACGTCGAGCTGGTGTGCCAGCTCGGCACCACGCGCTCGATCTCGACCTTCGTGCAGCGGGTCGGCCGTGCCAATCACGCGGTCAGCGGCGTGCCCAAGGGCCGACTGTTTCCGCTCAGCCGTGACGATCTGGTGGAATGCGCCGCGCTGCTGCATGCGGTGCGGGCGGGCGAACTCGATGCGCTGAACATTCCGCCGCAGCCCCTGGACGTGCTGTCGCAGCAGCTGGTGGCCGAGGTCAGCGCACGCGAATACGGCGAGGATGAACTGTACGCGCTGGTGCGGCGGGCCTGGCCGTACCGCTCGCTGCAGCGGCACGACTTCGACGAGCTGCTGCGCATGCTGGCGGACGGCGTCAGCACGCGTCGCGGTCGCCAAAGCGCCTATCTGCACCGCGACGCGGTGAATCACCGGCTGCGTGCGCGCCGCGGCGCGCGCCTGACCGCAATCACCTGCGGCGGCGCGATTCCGGACAACGCCGATTACCAGGTGGTGCTCGAGCCGGCCGGCACGTTCATCGGTACCCTGAACGAGGATTTCGCCGTCGAGAGTCTCGCCGGCGACGTGTTCCAGCTCGGCAATTGCTCCTATCGCATCCTGCGGGTCGAGGCCGGACGGGTACGGGTCGAAGACGCCCGGGGACAGCCGCCGACGATGCCGTTCTGGCTGGGCGAGGCGCCCGCCCGCAGCGCCGAACTGTCGGTCGCCGTGGCGGCGTTACGCGAGCAGGTGGACGCCTGGCTGCCGGTGATCGATGCGGCGGCGATCGCGCACTGCCTGCAGCAGGTCATGCAGCGCTATGAGCTTGAGGCTTCGGCGGCGCGACAGCTGGTCGAGTACCTGGCCGCAGCCAAGGCGGTGCTCGGACAGCTGCCGACCCAGCGGCGCGTGATCTTCGAGCGCTTCTTCGACGAAGCCGGCGACATGCACCTGGTGATTCATGCGCCGTTCGGCGCCCGCATCAACCGCGCCTTCGGCCTGGCGCTGCGCAAGCGATTCTGCCGCGCGTTCAATTTCGAGCTGCAGGCGGCGGCCACCGAGGATGCGATCGTGCTGTCGCTCGGCGAAACCCACAGCTTCGAGTTGCCGCAGGTGAGCCGCTACCTGGCCAGCGCCAGCGTCGAGCCGCTGCTGGTCCAGGCGCTGCTCGACGCGCCGCTGTTCACCACGCGCTGGCGCTGGAACGCGACCATCTCACTGGCCGTCAAACGCGCGCGCGGCGGCAGGAAGACGCCCGCGCCGCTGCAGCGCATGGCGGCCGAGGACCTGATCGCGGTGGTGTTCCCGGATCAGCTCGCGTGCGCCGAAAACCTGAGCGGTGAGCGCGAGATTCCTGATCATCCGCTGGTGCGCCAGACGATATTCGACAGCCTGCACGAAGCGATGGACATCGATGGGCTGGTGGCGCTGCTGCGCGCGATGGAACAAGGCGAGGTGCAGGTGATCACGCGCGATCTGCCGCAGCCCTCGCCACTGGCGCAGGAGATCCTCAGCGCCCGGCCCTACGCCTATCTGGACGACGCACCGCTGGAAGAGCGGCGCACCCAGGCGGTCGCTTCTCGGCGCTGGCTTGATCCGGAGAGCGCGGCGCAGTTTGCGGCGCTCGACCCGGCGGCGATCGAGCTGGTGCGCCAGGAGGCCCGACCGGCACCCGAGAGTGCCGATGAGCTGCACGATGCGCTGATGCTGCTGGGCGTGATGGACCCAAATGCGCATGCGGTCGCGGGCGCCACCAGCAGCCTGAGCGCAGCGTTCGCCGAGCTGGTGCAAGCGGGCCGCGCCTGCGAGTTCGCGGCATCGGAGCGTCGTTTCTGGGTAGCGGTAGAACAGTTGCCGCTGCTGGCGGTCCTGTATACGCCCAGCGTCGTGTCGCCGCCGCTGCCGGTACCGGCGGAGT
>DATNKO010000045.1:0-5830 GCA_035603345.1 Steroidobacteraceae bacterium
GCTGTCGACGCGCTGATCCGCATCGCGGAGGGCCGGGCAGGCAGTGCCTGCGCAACAGGAGACTGATATGTCAGAGGGTATCGAGACCACCACCGACGGCGCGATCCTCGAGGTAAGGCTCAATCGCCCCAAGGCGAACGCCATCGACCTCGCGGCAAGCCGCCGCCTGAACGATATTTTCACTTCATTCCGCGACGACCCGAACTTACGCGTAGCCATCGTGACGGGCGCGGGCGATCGCTTTTTCTCCGCCGGTTGGGACCTCAAGGCCGCAGCGGGCGGTGAGAAATCAGACTCCGACTGGGGCGTCGGCGGCTTCGGCGGCCTGAACTACCCGCGCAACCTCGACAAGCCGCTCATCGCGGCGGTAAACGGCATCGCCTGCGGCGGCGGCTTCGAGATCGTGCTGGGCACGGACATCATCGTCATGGAGGAGCACGCCAAGTTCGCGCTGCCGGAGATCAACGTCGCCGTGCTGGCGGATGCCGGCACCATCAAGCTGCGGCGCCGCATTCCGTATCACGTCGCGGTCGAGTTCCTGATGACCGGACGGTGGATGGACGCCGCCGAGGCCAAACACTGGGGCCTGGCCAACCACGTTGTGCCGAGCGGTACCGGGCTCGCGCGCGCGAGAGAGATCGCCCGCCAGCTCGCCGACGGCCCGCCACTGCTGTTCCCCGCGATCAAGCAGCTCATGCGCCACACGGAGATGGTCCCCGAGCACCAGGCCTTCGAGGTGCACGACGCGCTGAGCGCGGTGCAGAAGGTGATCCGCTCGGAGGACCTGCAGGAGGGCGCGCGCGCCTTCGCGCAGAAGAGAAAGCCGGTGTGGAAGGGGAAGTGAGCGCGCCGGAGCTCAGCCGCCGAGCGGCCGCAGCAGCGCGCGCGAGATGATGTGACGCTGCACCTCGCTGGTGCCGTCCCAGATGCGCTCGATGCGCGCGTCGCGCCAGATGCGCTCGAGCGGCAGCTCGGTCATCAGGCCCATGCCCCCGTGGATCTGCAGCGCCTCGTCGGCCACCATCGCCAGCGTCTCGCTCGCCTTGAGCTTGGCGATCGCCATATCCATGTCGGTCGCGGTCTTGTGCTCGAGCTTCCAGGCCGCTTCCAGCGTCAGCAGCTCCGCCGCCCGCAGCTCCACCGCCATGTCCGCCAGCTTGAAGGCCACTCCCTGGAACTTGCCGATCTGCTGCCCGAACTGCACCCGCTCGACCGCCCATTGCCTGGCGAGCTCGAGCGCGCGCTCGGCGCGCCCCAGGCAATTCGCCGCCACCTGCAGCCGCGTCGCGCCCAGCCAGGTGTTGGCCACCTCGAACCCGCGGTGCAGCTCCCCGAGCACCGCCGACTTCGGCACGCGGCAATCGGTGAACTGCAGCACGCTGTTGGTGTAGCCGCGGTGCGAGACGTTGCGGTAGCCGGGCCGCACCTCGAATCCGGCGGTGCCCATGTCGACCAGGAACGCGGTGATCTGCTTGCGGCGGCCGCGGATCCCGGCCTCCTCGCCGCTGGCGGCGAACAGGATGACGAAGTCGGAATGCTCGGCGTGACTGATGAAGTGCTTGGTGCCGTTGATAATGAAGTCGCCGTCGCTCTCCACCGCGGTAGTCTTCATGCTGCGGAGGTCCGAGCCCGCTCCGGGCTCGGTCATCGCCAGACACTCGGTCCGCTCGCCGCGCACCGCCGGCAACAGATAGCGCTCGCGCTGCTCGCCCACGCACGCCAGCAGAATATTGGACGGGCGCGCAACGCAGCCGAAATGCAGCGCGTAGCTGGTGTATCCCAGCTCCTTCTCGTACAGCGCCCAGCTCACTGCATCGAGGCCGGTGCCGCCGACCTCGGTGGGCATGTTGGCCGCATAGAGGCCGGCGGCGATCGCTTTGGTCTTGAGCTCGCGTTGCAGCTCGGGGCGCAGCACGCCCGTGTCCTCGACCTCGCGCTCGTGCGGCACGAGCTCTTCGCGCACGAACTGGCGCGTCGTGGCGATGATCATCTGCTGCTCGTCGGTGAGTGCGAAATCCATAGTCATCACCCCGATGCGACGCGCCCGCCGCGGCCCCGGCGCGCGGCCGGCTGCGTCACGGCGCCGCCCGCGGCCCAACTGTGCAGCAGCCGCAGCTGCAGGCGCAGCTGCTCGACCTGGCGCGCCGCCGGCCAGTCACCCGGGCTCGCGACCGCGCTCGCCGTGAGCCCGTTGATGAAAGTCATGACCGAGCGCAGCGCCTGGTCGCGCACCGCCGGCGACCACTCGCGCCACTCGGCCCAGCCGACCGCCAGACAGCGCTCGAACAAGCGCAGGTACTCGCGGTGCAGCCAGGCGTTGATGCGCTTGAGGCGCCGGTCGGTCGACACCTGACCCCAGAACGCGGTCCAGAACGCGCACTCGGTAAAGCGCGTCGCATCGACCGGCAGCGCCTCGGCGAGCAGCACCAGCAGGTCCGGCTGACCGGCGCGCGTGGCCGCCGCCAGCCGCTCCTCGATGCGCCGCAGGATCAGGCGCAGCGCCGCGATGATGATGTCCTGCTTGGTGTCGAAGTAATGCGCCACCATGCCGGTGGTGTAACCCGCCTCGCGCGCGATGCGCACGATGGTCGTCTGCTCGAAGCCGTACCGCGCCACCACCCGGCAGGCGACCAGCGCGATCTCGTCGCGGCGCTTCTCGTGGTCGACGATCTTGGGCATCAGGCCGCCCGCCCGGCGAGCCGACCGGCTTCCGGCGGCTGCGGCAACGCCGCCTGCGCCGCACAGATCGCCGCGAGCGCGCCGCGAACCGCGGGATCCATCGGTGAGGCCTTGCCGGCCTGCGTGGCGACGTGCAGATACAACTGCTCGGCGGTGGCCAGCTGCCGGTCGTCGCTGCGCCGGTGCAGGCTGTGGAACAGGCGTACGCGCTTGTCATCGACCTCGAGCACCCGGCTCGCGACATACACCGGCTCGAGCGCGCGCGCTTCGGCCTGGTGCGTCACGTGGGTCTCGACCGTGTAGAGTGCGCGGCCCGACCGGCGGTAGCTGTCGTCGACTCCCGCGTAGCGCAGCAGCGCGTCGGTCGCATCGCCAAACACCTGCAGATAGCGCGAGTCGGTCATGTGCCCGTTGTAATCGAGCCATTCGGGTCGCACCTGCGTCTCGATGAGCCTCAGCGGTGCGTTCCCGCCGCCCGTCTCGATGCGGCGGCGCGCCTCGACACCGTTGGCGGCGTACAAGCGCTCCTCGAGCGCGCGCAAGGTGGCACCCGCCCCGAGGTTGAACTGCTTGAGCACCTGCTGGATGGCCACCAGGTAGTCGTCACGCAGCCGCTCGAGCTCGCGAATCGAGCGTCCCGCCGCCTGCTCCTGCGTGCCTTCGACCATGCGGTCGATCAGCTGCTCGGTGAGCTCGGGTGCCTCGAGCTTGGTCCACGGCCACTTCAGGCACGGCCCGAACTGCCGCAGCATGTGCCGCATGCCGGTCTCGCCGCCGGCGAGGTGATAGATGAGGTTGGTGCCCATGCCCGCCCAGCGCAGGCCCGGCCCGTAGACGATCGACTCGTCGAGCTCCCCGGTCGTCGCCACCCCGTCGTTGACCAGGTGCAGGATCTCGCGCCACAGCGCCTCCTGGAGCCGGTCGGTCAGATGCCCGGGGATCTCGCGCCGCACCTTGAGGGCATGCATGCCGATGTAGGTGTAGAAGCGGCTGGCGGCCTCGAACGTCGCGTCCGAGGTGTGGCGGCCGCCGACCAGCTCCACCAGCGGCAGCAGGTACACCGGATTGAACGGGTGAGCGACCAGGAAACGCTGGGGCGCGCTCATGTCGCGCTGCAGATCGGACGGCATGAGTCCCGAGGTGCTGGAGGCGATCACGACCTCCGGCGGCGCCTCGCGGCTCACCGCCGCCAGCAGCCGCTGCTTGAGCTCGAGCTGCTCGGGGATGTTCTCCTGGATGAAGTCCGCCTGGCGCGCCATGGCCGCGAGATCGGTGGTGAAGCTGAGCTTGCCCTTCGGCGGCAGGGGCGCGAACGTGAGCCGTGCGAGCGCGCCTTCGGCGTTCGCCACCGCACCGCGCAGCCATTCCTCCATCTCCGGCTTGACGTCGGCGGCCAGCACGTCGATGCCAAAGTGCAGCGCGCGCGCCGCCCAGCCTCCGCCGATGACTCCCGTGCCCAGGAGACCGAGTGTCCTGACTTGCCTCATGCTCGTGCACCGCTAACAGCCGCGCGGGCGGTTTTAATGTTGTCGTAATAATATAATAAAGTTTCCGCGAGTGCACCGTCGGGCGTGCGGGGCTTGAGTCGCGGGCGTTCGCTGCCGGACAATGCTGGCCGCCGGAGAATTCGGCCACGATCGGGAGGGACTCCTCATGGGACTCATTGACGGACTGCTGGGCGGAATCGTCGGCGCAGAGATGGCGACCGTGGTGAACTCGCTCATTCAGCAGCACGGTGGCATACAAGGGGTCGTCGCTCAGCTCGAGCAGCAAGGTCTCGGCGGTGTCGCGCGCTCCTGGGTCTCTCAGGGAGCCAACCAGGCGATCTCGCCCGCGCAGATCAGCCAGGCGTTCGGCAGTGGCCTGCTCGATCAGCTCGCCGCAAAATCCGGCATGCACCCGCAGGAGCTGGCGGCCAAGCTCTCGCAGGCGTTGCCGACTGCAATTGACAAGCTGACGCCCGACGGAACGATCCCCAAGAGCGGCTGAGCCGCCCGTGCGCCGACATATGTCAAACGCGTGACCGGCGTGTGACCGCAGCGCATGTTTCCAAAGGTCGCGTGTCCGGCTGACCGAGCGCCTGCGGGCGCCACGACTCTCTTGCGTCGCGGAGCGCGCAGGTGCATCGTTGCGCAACGACCGGCAATGAGACAAACGCCGGCTCTCAATTCAGGGAAAGGGGATTCCTCTATGACACTCAGCAAGTATCTGCTGGCCGCGGCATTGGTCGCGTCGCTGGCGGGAGCGGCGAGCGCGGCGCCTTATCCGCATGGCACGGCACCCGCGGCGGCCGACCTCGGCGACTCCGCAGCCGTCGAAGCCAACACACTCATCACCGTGACCGTGTCGTTGAAGCTCAGTAACTCGGACCAGCTCGATCCGCTCGTGCAGGCCCTCTACACGCCCGGCTCACCGCAGTACCGTCAGTTCCTGACGCCCGAGCAGTTCAGGGCGCGCTTCGCGCCGAGCGCGGCGACGATCGCGGCGGTCAGCCGCGAGTTCACCGCGGCGGGGCTCAAGGTCACGCAGACCGCGACCGCGCAGCTGCATGTCAGCGGAACCGCGGCGCAGCTCGAGAGAGAATTCGGTGTGCAGCTGCACACCTTCCAGGCGAGCGCCACCGCCGAGACGCCCGCCTACGTCTATCGCAAGCCGATGAGCGCGCCGCGGCTGCCGGGCGCCGTCGTCGACTCGGTGAACGCCGTACTCGGGCTCGATACCCGCCCGCATCTGACGCCGCACCTGCACGCCGCAGCTCAGCGGCCCGGGCAATCGGTGCCGACCCCGCACCAGATCAGCAATCAGACCAACACGCCCGACCCGCCGGGCCAGTGGACGGTCATTGACTACGCCGACTACTACGACGTCAACCCGCTCTACCGGCAGGGACTGTCGGGTGAGGGACACACGCTCGCGATCGTCACCTTCGCCTCGATGACCGAGAGCGACGCGTACTACTACTGGAATGCGATCGGCCTCAAGGTTCAGTCGAACCGCATCAACGTGGTGAACGTCGACGGCGGTCCGGGCGCGCCCAGTGACGCGGGCGGATCGATCGAGACCACGATCGACACGCAACAGTCGGGCGGGCTCGCTCCCGGCTCGAAGATCATCATCTACCAGGCCCCCAACACCAACCAGGGATTCGTCG
>DATNKO010000065.1:0-2203 GCA_035603345.1 Steroidobacteraceae bacterium
GATTGTCGCGATGCCTTTCTCGGGCTGGCCAAGACTTGGGCGAAGCATGGCGTGGCGTTCTGGGCCTGTCTTGGCAGCCGGCTCAGCGTTCCCAGACAGCTGGTCGTTCCGCCACTGCCAGATCTGGTCCGATGCCGCGGGCAGCCGGCCTGATATAGGCTGCTGCCGGAGGTTTTGCCCCGATTACTCCAGCAAGGGGTAACTTCGGCCTAGCCCGCATATCTCACACTGGGGAAGCGGTGAGCGCGGGTCGAGGCTGGGAAGCGTTGTCAGCATGACGCGGGTGCAGGAATGTCATGAGGCGGTGAGTCTGGGCGAGCGTGGTCGCCGGCCCAGCCGCAGCGACGTCAGTGGATCTGTTGACTGTGCGGTGTCTGGTGCGTGTCAGGCGGCGGCATTCCGCAATCGTGCATGAGCGAGTGCGAACTCGTGCTGCCAGGGGCAGGCCGACGCCATGGCGAGCTTGATGCGCCGCACGCTGATGCGCACCAGGGCACCGAGTTTCAGGAGCTTGAGTCGGATGGTGCCACAGGTCGCCTCGGCGAACTGCGTATGCGCCAGTCCGATGCGGCGCAGGGCGCAGAGAAGTACATAGGCCATGGACGCGAACCACAATCGGAGCTGGTTGGCGCGCATCGTGGCAGCCGAGGTGCGGTCGGCGAATAGATCGAGCTGGCATTCCTTGATGCGGTTTTCCATTTCGCCACGCGCGCAATAGATCGTCTCGTAGAGGTGTTGCGCGGCAACCTCGCTCGGCTTGAGCGAGGTGACGATGAAGCGAGGGTTGGCATCACCGCCCGTGACCTCGGCTTTGCCGACGACGCGGCGGTTGCAGCTCCAGCTGTCCAGCGTCGACCAGGTGAAGTCCCTGAAGCGTCGGGCCGACCTGCCAGTCCGCAAGCTGTCGAACTTCGCCAGCATCAGTTCGGTGCTGATCGCCTGCTCCAGCCGCTCATTGCGCGCCAGGCCGAACAGGAAGTTGACACGGTTCGCCTCGCACCAGGCCATCAGCGCCTCACGGGCAAAGCCGGAATCGCCGCGCAGCAGAACACGTGTCTTCGGCCAGCGGCGACGGATCTGCGCGACAATGCGTGCCACCTCCTCGATCGCACCGGCGGCGCCGTCGATGTTCGACCGCCGCAGCCTGGCCGCCAGCAGATGACGACCACAGAAGATGTAGAGCGGCAGATAACAGTGACAATCATAATAGCCGTGGAAGAACCGGCCCTCCTGGTTGCCGTGCAGCGGATCGTCCGTGGCATCGAGATCCAGAATGATCTGCGCCGGCGGCCGCCGATGCGCCTCCAGGAACACATCGACGAACAGAGTCTCGATCGCCGCCGCGTTGTGGCTCACCTTGTGATAGCGCGTCGGGTCAGGGCGGCTCAACTCCAGCCGATTCAGCGTCGACTTGCCCGCCAGCGGCGCGCAATCCGAGCGCTTCGCTGCAAGCTTGCCAGCCAGCACCGCCAGCACCGGATCGTGCCGCAGTTCGTCGTGGTCGTTGAGGTCTTCATAGCCCAGCGCGATGCCGACCACCCGTTGCAGCACCAGCGTGCTGACTTCGTGCTCCACCAGTTCGGGCGTCCGCACGTCGCTAAAGCACGCGGCAAAACGAGCCGTCAGCCGGATCGTCCGGTCGGTCTCGCCCAGCAGCAATGCACCGGCATCCGTTGTGATCGCTCCACCATCGAACGCCACCACCACCTGGCGCCCTTCAACAGGTGCAAATTCGAACAGCGTCGGGTTACATTCTGTCAGCACCGGGGAACTCCTCTGCTTCGCCAAAAGCCTTTGTTGCAGAAGTACTTTCGCCGATTCAGAGCCTCGGTGCACCTACTCAGTGTGAGATATGCGGGCTAACCTCATCCGACATACCGCCCCGCCCGCTCAGCCCTCGCTAATTTCCTGCCAAAATTGACTAATCGGCGTGGCGGCCCACATTGATCTGGATCAAGCTGCCAACATCACGATGCTGGTATCGATGACAATGCAATTGGCAGAATATCCAGCACTGAATGCTAGGCTCTGGGGACACGCGTCATGCCATATGAACACCCAACCACCGGCGGCGTTCCGCGTTTGTCTGACACCGGATGCCGATGGTCGATAGAATTCAACGGTCGTCGGCGCAGTCCCTGGATCTCATCCAAAAAGGCGGTGAGCGCAGCCGTTCGTCATTCGACTGGCTCAACTTTGTGGG
>DATNKO010000035.1:0-77035 GCA_035603345.1 Steroidobacteraceae bacterium
CCGGAGGCCGATGCCTCGGAGGAGGCGCGCGCCGATCTCGAGCAGGCGCCGCTGGGCGCGCTCGGGCGCGCCGGCCGGCGCGCGGCCCGCTGGGTGGAGGTAGCGCGCGCCGACAAGCGCTCGCGTCCACTCATCGAGCGCATGCTCGAGCAGTTCCCGCTCGACAGCGTGCAGGGGAAGGCGCTCATGAGCCTGGCGGAGGCGCTGCTGCGCACGCCCGATCCCAAACGCGCCGACCAGCTGATCGCCGAGCGCCTCGCCACCATGCGCAGCGCGGGCATGCCGGGCGACACCGATCTGCTGCTGCGAACCGGATTCACGCTGCTGGGGGCGGCCGGACGGCTGCTGCCCGACGTGGTGACCGAGCTCTCCGGGGAGTTCTCCGCAGCCCACCTCACCAGGCCCGTGGTCGCTCCGGTGGTACGCGCGGCGCTGCGCCAGTCGATGCAGCTCCTGGGAGATGCATTCATCGTCGGCGAGACCATCGACGCGGCGCTCGAGCGTGGCGCCCGTGAGCCCGACCTGAAGCTCTGCTCCTTCGATGTGCTCGGCGAGGGAGCGCGCACCGACGCCGACGCGCAGCGTTACTTCGAGGCCTACGCGCACGCCATCGAGGCGCTGGCCGGGCAGGCGCCCGGACCCACCCAGGCGCGCTCCGGGATCTCGGTGAAGCTCTCGGCGCTCGAGCCGCGCTACACGCTGCTGCAGAGCGCGCGCGTCCACGCTGAGCTCGGGCCACGCATGCTGGAGCTGGCGCGCGGCGCCGCCCGCGCCGGCATCGGCTTCACCATCGACGCGGAAGAGGCGGACCGTCTCGATCTGTCGCTCGATGTCGTGGAGAGCCTGGCGCGCGATTCTGCGACGCGCGACTGGGAAGGGCTCGGGCTCGCGGTGCAGGCGTACGGTCGCCGGGCGCCGCTGGTGCTCGAGTGGGTCGCGGCGCTGGCGCGCGCCACCGGGCGGCGCATGAGCGTGCGCCTGGTGAAGGGCGCGTACTGGGACAGCGAGATCAAGCGCGCGCAGGAGCGCGGGCTCGCGAGCTTCCCGGTGTACACCTCCAAGGCCGCGACCGATGCCAGCTACCTCGAGTGCGTGCAGCAGCTGTTTGCCGTGCACGAGGTCATCTACCCGCAGTTCGCCACCCACAACGCCTACACCGTCGCCGCGGTGCTCGAGCTCGCTGCCCCGGGCGCTGCTTACGAGTTCCAGCGCCTGCACGGTATGGGTGAGGCACTGTACGCGGCGGCGCGCGCCGAGCTGTCCCAGCTGCCGCCGGTGCGCGTGTACGCGCCGGTGGGCACGCACGAGGAGCTGCTGCCGTATCTCGTGCGCCGGCTGCTCGAGAACGGCGCCAACACCTCGTTCGTCCATCAATTCATGAACCCGCTGATTTCCGTGGAGGAGCTGGTGCGCGATCCCATCACCTCGCTCGAGGCGCAAGCCACGCAGCCTGGGCGCGTGCGCGAGCCGCGGGCGCTTTACGGCGGCGAGCGCGCCAACTCGCCGGGCGAGGACTTCGGCGACCCGGCGAGCCTCGCAGCCCTCGAAGCCGAGCTGAAGGCTCATGCCGCCGAGCGCTACCGCGGCGGTCCGCTGCTCGCGGGAGCCGCGGCGGGCGAGGTGAGTGTGCCGGTGACCTCGCCCGCCGATACTCGCCTCGTCGTCGGGCTGACGCGCGATGCGACCGCAGACGAGATCCGCCAGGCGATGGCGGCGGCGCAGGCCGCGCAGCCGCGATGGGATGCGACCCCGGCGGCGGAGCGCGCGCGCTGCCTCGAGCGGGCGGCGGAGCTGCTCATCGAGCGGCGCGGGGAGTTTCTGAGCCTGCTGGTGCGCGAGGCCGGCAAGACGCTGCCGGACGCGGTGGCGGAGCTGCGCGAGGCGATCGATTTCTGCCGCTACTACGCGGCGCGCGGCCGCGAGCTGTTCGGGGCGCCCGCGGTGCTGGCGGGGCCCACGGGCGAGCACAACTCGCTCGCGCTCAACGGGCGCGGGGTGTTCGTGTGCATCAGCCCGTGGAATTTCCCGCTGGCGATCTTCACCGGCCAGATCACCGCCGCGCTCATGGCCGGCAACGCCGTGGTCGCAAAACCCGCGCCCGCGACGCCCCTGATCGCGCACGCCATGACGCGAGTGCTGCACAGCGCCGGCGTGCCGCGGGAGGTGCTGCAGCTCACTCCGGCGGACGGCCCGCCGTTCGGCGCGGTGGCGCTCACGCACCCGGCGCTCGCCGGCGTCGCCTTCACGGGCTCCACCGCCACCGCTGCTCACATCAACCGCACGCTCGCCGCGCGCGAGGGTCCGATCGTTTCGTTGATCGCCGAGACCGGCGGCGTGAATGCGATGGTGGTGGATGCGACGGCATTGCCCGAGCAGGTGGTCGACGACGTCATCACCTCGGCGTTTACCAGCGCCGGCCAGCGCTGCTCGGCGCTGCGGGTGCTGTACGTGCAGGAGGAAATTGCCGCGCGCGTGACCGAGATGCTGACCGGGGCGATGCGCGTTCTCAGGATCGGCGTGCCCTGGGAGCTCGCGACCGACGTGGGTCCCGTGATCTCGGAGGCTGCGCGGGCGCGCCTGGCGAACTACGCCGAGCGCATGCGCACGGAGGCGCGGCTGCTCTACGCGTGCGAGCTGCCCGCGGGGCTTCCCCCGGGCCACTACTTCCCGCCGCAGGCCTTCGAGCTGCGCCGGCTCGATCAGCTTCGCACCGAGGAGTTCGGCCCCGTCCTGCACGTCGCCCGCTTTGCGCACGGTGCGCTGCCGCAGGTGCTCGCGGCGATCCGCGGCACCGGCTTCGGGCTGACGCTCGGGGTGCACAGCCGTCTCGAGAGCGTCGCGCAATACGTGTATCGCTCGCTCGCGGTCGGCAACACCTACGTCAACCGCAACATGATCGGCGCGGTCGTGGGCGTGCAGCCTTTCGGCGGGCAGGGCCTGTCAGGCACGGGCCCGAAGGCCGGCGGCCCGCACTATCTGCCGCGCTTTGCGACCGAGCGCACGCTCACCATCAACACCGCCGCGATCGGCGGGAATGTCGAGCTGCTCAGTTGAACGGCCGGCCTTGGGCGCGCTGCGGGCGTGCGCGGATAGTTCGCCCCGACGATACTTAAGCACCCACTTAACCAGCGCGTTCGCGCACGAGTTGCAGGCCTCTGGAGGCCCCCAACGGCGAGGGTTAAGCGATTGCTTAACCGAGCCCCGTCGAGCTCTCCAATCGAGCCTCCCGCGGCAATAATTAAGTACCTGCTTAAGTAAGTGCGGATTGACCCTCGATGCGCGCGGGTGTCAGCTGGCCCAGTGTTCGATCATCAGCTCGACCAGGTATACCGCGCGCTCGCCACCACCAACCGGCGCTGGATGATCGAGCGGCTCGCGGACGGGGACGTATCGGTGCTCGAGCTTGGGGAGTTCTTCCCGATGTCGTTCCCCGCCGTTGTGCAGAACGTCCACGTGCTTGAAAGATGCGGACTGGTGCATACGTTGAAAAAGGGCCGCGTGCGCACTTGCCGGCTCGAAGCCGAGACGCTACGCGCCGCGGAGGTTTGGCTGGCACGCACCCTCTGGACCAACGCCCGGCTCCGGCGGGGCTATCTTCCGCAGGACATGGTATGGCTGGGTGGGTTCGAGCGCCCCGAGGGCGTTGATCGCTGACGACGGCTGCCGGCTCAGCGCGGGATTTCGCCGGCACCGACGCCGCTCCGCAGGCGCGGCCGCAACTGCCCGAGGAGGGCGTCGAGCGACTCGAGCGGCGCCGAGCAGACGCTGCCGCGGCACAGGTAGGCGCCCGCCTCACCGCGCGGTGCCTTGTCGGCTAGCGCCGCCGGCAGGTCGGCGGCGTCTGCCGGGATCGCCAGCACCAGCCGCCGCGGCGCGTACTCGCGCGCCAGCTCGAGGCGCCATTCCTCGATGGGCGCGGGCGCGCCGCGCAGGATCACGATCTCCGGCGGCTGCAGCAGCTCGTCGAGCGCATCGACGAGGCTCACGTGCGACAGGGGGTAGCGCTCCAGCGCGCGCCAGGCGGCGCGCAGCGTGCGCTCCGCGGCCGCGAGATAGCGCGGCTCGCCCAGCAAATGCCCGAGGCGCAGCAGCACCTGCGCGGCGATGCCGTTGCCCGACGGCGTGGCGTCGTCGCTGAAGGCCTTGCTGCGATGAATGAGGACCTCGTGGTCGTCGGAGGTGAAGTAGAAGCCGCCGGCCGCCTGGTCCTCGAAATGCGCCAGCACCACCTCGATGAGCTGCCGGGCGAAGGCGAGCTCAGCGGCGCGGAAGCGCAGCTGCTGCAACTCGAGAATGGCGTCGGCGAGGTAGACGTAATCGTCGAGATAGGCGTTGAGATGGGCGCGGCCGTCCTTGGCGGTGGCGAGCAAGCGGCCGTCACGCCACAGCACCCGGTGTATGAAGTCGAGCGCGCGGCCGGCGGCCTCGGTCAGGTCATCGCGCGTGAACGCGCGGGCGGCTACGCTCAAGCCGCGGATCATGAGCGCGTTCCACGAGGTCAGTATCTTCTCGTCGCGCGCGGGGCGCACCCGCAGCCCGCGCAGCACGTACAGCCGTGCCCGCGCGGAATCTATCAGCGCGGCGACCTCCTCCGGGGTGCGGCCGTGGGCGGCGGCGATCTCCTCGATCGGGGCGACGACACGCAGATGCCAGCGGCCCTCGAAGTTAGCTTCGCGGTCGAGGCCGAAGCGCGGCGCGAACACCGCCAGCTCCTCAGGAGGGAGGGCGCGCGCGATGTCCTCGCGGTCCCAGACGTAGAACCGGCCCTCGTGCCCCTCGGAATCCGCATCCAGACTGGAGTAGAAGCCGCCGTCGGGCGATTGCATCTCGCGCAGCGCCCAGCCGGCGGTCACGAGCGCCACGCGCGCAAAGAATACGTCGCCGGTCGCGAGCGCCGGGTTGGCGTACACCGCGAGCAACGCGCCGTTGTCGTAAAGCATCTTCTCGAAGTGCGGGATCATCCACTGCTCATCGACCGAGTAGCGGCAGAAGCCCCCGCCCACCTGATCGTTGATGCCGCCTTCACCCATGCGCCGCAGCGTCAGGCCCGCCATGCGCAGCCCCTCGAGATCGGGCTCCGTCCCGGCGAGCGGCGCCCGCCAACCGCGCAGCAGGCGCTCGAGCGCGAGCGGCTGCGGGAATTTCGGCGCGCCGCCGAAGCCGCCGTAGCGCGAATCGAAGCTGCGCGCGAGCTGCGCGCGGCAGGCCTTGAGCGGCTCATCGGTGAGCGTCGCATCGTCGGGCGCCGTCGGCGGATTCAGCGAACCGAAGGCGGACATGAGCGAGTCGTTCTGCGCGCGCAGCTCCGGCGCGTGGTCGCGGTAATAGTCGGCCACGCGAGTCAGCACGTCGGTGAACGCCGGCAGGCCGTAGCGCGCCTCCTTGGGGAAGTAGGTGCCGCCGAAGAACGGCCGCTGGTCGTCGTGCGTCAGGAACATGGTCAGCGGCCAGCCGCCGCCGCGCTGTGTGAGCATCTGGTGCGCGATCTGGTAGATGCGGTCGATGTCGGGGCGCTCCTCGCGATCGACCTTGATGTTGACGAAGCGCTCGTTCAGCAGACGCGCCGTGGCCTCGTCCTCGAAGCTCTCGTGCGCGGCGACGTGGCACCAGTGGCAGGCGGTGTAGCCGACGCTGAGGTGAATGGGCTTGCCTTCGCGACGCGCGCGCTCGAGCGCCGCACCACCCCACGGGTACCACTCCACCGGGTTGTGAGCGTGCTGGCGCAGGTACGGACTCGTCTCGTCGACCAGATGGTTGGTGTACCTGGGTGTGCCGTCCGCGTTGCGATGGGCGATCTCCATACCGATGCTCCCGGATCCTTCAGGGCAGGAGCGGCGCGGCTCCGGCCGCCTTGAGCTGCGCGTCGAGGCGCGCCAGGGTGCCGCTCCTGAACTGCTGCCACTGCGCGAGTGTGCGCTCGAGCAGCGCCATGTGTCGCGTGTAGCCCTCGAGCGCGTCGGGCCCGGGCGCGCCGTCGGCGCCGTCGACGGCGTGATCGAGAGCGCGGAACGCCTCGTCGAGGTACGTCAAGCCCTGGATCGTGGTCGGCGGGCGCCCGAGAAAATCCGGTGAAGGCTTTTCGGGCGCGAGGTCCGAGATGGCGAGCAGCTCGCGGTTGGCAGCGGCAAGGGCGGCGGCGTCAGCCGCGGTGGTGGCGGCCGCGGTGTTGGTACCGTGGCTGCGCTCGGCGATGGCGTCCTGAATCCGGTGCGCATCGGCGAGCGCTGCGGCGATCCTGACGCGTGCGCTCTCGATGTCGCGGGCCAGGGCAAATTGCCGGGTATAGGCGCTGGCGGGCAGGTGCACGCGCGGATCGGCGGCGACGGTGAGGCGCTGGCGATCACGCTTGCTGCCGGCGGCGAGCTCGACCCAGTACTCACCGGGCGGCGCCCAGACTCCGTCCTCGCTCCCCGGTGAATCATCGCCGGCGAGCGGCGGCTTAGGTGCCGCGTAGTGCAGGTCCCACACGAAGCGGTGGGCACCGGCGCCGATCATCAGCGGCTCGGGCGGTACGATCCAATCAGGTGCGATGTCGATCCGGGTAAGGTCGGGCGGTGGCGCCTTGTCGTCGCTGCTGAAGGTCTGCACGGTGGCGCCGCGGGCGTCGGTGATGGTGAGGGTCACGGGGCCGGCGCTGGCGGCATCCAGCACGTAGTCGATATAGGCGCCCGCAGGCGGATTCGGCGCCATCGGCTCGTCCTTGGGCATCGGCGTGCCGCTGAAGCCGGTCGGTCGCACGCGGTAGGCGGTCGCCGGCGGCAGCAGCCGTGTGGCGCCGCCGGCATCGTCGGCCAGCGCGCGCAGCGGAGCGGCGTCATCCATGATCCAGAAGCCGCGACCGTGCGTCGCGATCACCAGATCGTTCACGTGGACCTGCAGGTCGCGCACCGAGGTGCGCGGCAGGTTCTGCTGCAGCGGCTGCCAGCGTGCGCCGTCGTCGAAGGAGACGTACACGCCGCTCTCGGTGCCGCAGTACAGGAGGCCGCGATGCGCGGGATCCTCGCGCACCACGTTGGCGGTGTTGAACGTGGTGCCGTTGCCAAGCCCCGCGACGATCAGCGTCCAGCTCGTGCCGCCGTCGTGGGTGCGATAGATGTAGGGCCGTGGGTCGTCGAGGCGGTGCCGGTCGACCGCGATGTAGGCGCTGTCGGCATCGAAATGCGAGGGCTCGACGGTGCCGATCTTCGACCAGGCGGTGAGCGCTGCGGGCGTCACGTCCTGCCAGTGGCCGCCGCCATCGCGCGTGCGCCAGACGAGACCGTCATCCGTGCCCGCCCAGATGAGCCGCGCATCGAGCGGCGAGGGCCCGATGGCGTAGACCACGCCGCGCCGCGCACTGGCGCGCTCGCTGTCGGCGGCGGTGGCCGGATCGAGACTGGCGGGAATGTCGGGATGCTCACGCGTCAGGTCCGGGCTGACTGCCTGCCAGTGCCGGCCGCGATCGGTGGTGCGGAATATGCGCTGGTTGCCGAAGTACAGCGCATGACTGCCCGGCATGCCGAAAGTGAGCGGCAGCGTCCAGGTGCCGCGGTACAGGTCGGGGTAGGCGAGCGTCGGCGTGACACTCTGTTTCTGGCCGGTGTGCAGGTCGAGCTTGTCGACGCGCCCGCCGAAGATGATCTCGGGATCGTCCGGGTCCGGGGCGATGTTGTCGCTCTCGCCACCGGCGGCGGTCTCGTGGAACTGTCTGAGATTGATGCCGTCGATGTTGTCCGTGCGGCTCGGAATGCCCGCCGCGCCCGAGTCCTGCTGCGCGCCATAGACCCAGTACGGGAAGCGGTTGTCGGTGATCACGTGATAGAACTGGCCGGTGGGCTGGTTGTACCAGGAGGTCCAGGTCGCACCGCCGTTGAGCGTCACGACCGCGCCCTGGTCTACGCCGAGTATCCGCCGCGCGGGATCGCGCGGATCGATCCATAGCTGGTGATAGTCGTCGCCCCCCGGCGCGCCCTTGACGGGAATGAAATGCTGGCCGCCGTCGGTGGAGCGGTAGAGCGCGGTATCGCAGATGTAGATCACGTCTGCATTGCGCGGGTCGACGGTGACACCGCCGAAATACCAGCCGCGCTTCCAGATGCGGCGGTCATCGCTTACCCGCTGCCAGCTCGCGCCGCCGTCTTCCGAACGGTAGAGCCCGCCGTCGGGCGCGTCGATGAGCGCGAAGACGCGCTGCGGCATCGAGGGTGCGACGGCGAGCCCGATGCGGCCGGGACGTTCGGGCAGGCCGTGGCCGCGCAGCTCCGTCCAGGTAGCGCCGCCGTCCTGCGACTTGTAGAGCCCGCTGCCGGGCCCGTTCGACGGCGGGTAGACATTCCACGGTGGCCGGCGTGTCTGCCACAGCGCGGCGTAGACGACCTCGGGCCGCCCGGGCTCGGCTGCCAGATCGATCGCGCCGGTGTCGGCGTCGCGGTAGAGCGTGCGCTGCCAGGTCCTGCCGCCATCGGTCGAGCGGAATACACCGCGCATCTCGTTGGCGCCGTAGGGATGCCCGAGCGCGGCGACCAGCACCACGTCCGCGTCGTGCGGATCGACGAGAATGCGGCCGATCTGCTCGGAGTCGCCGAGTCCGATCGCCCGCCAGCTGCGCCCGAAGTCGTCGGAGCGGAACATGCCGGCTCCCTGGGCGATGTCCGAGCGCATGTCGGCCTCGCCGGTACCGACATAGATGATCCGGCGATCCGAGGGCGCGACCGCCAGCGCGCCGATCGAGCCGACCGGCGCCGCGTCGAAGATCGGTTGCCAGGTGCGCCCGGCGTCACGCGTTTCCCACACGCCGCCGTTCACCGCGCCGAAGTAGAAATCGTCAGGCTCGCCGGGCACGCCGCTGACGGTGAGCACGCGCCCGCCGCGGAACGGGCCGATGGAGCGCCAGTGCAGCGCCTCGAGGAGCGGCGCCGGCACCTGCCCGGCGTCGGAGGTGGCCGCGGCGGCGCCGGTAGCTGCGGCGGGCTGCGCCGCGCCGAGGCACGCCGATAACGCAACAAGCGACGCGAGAGGCGCCGCAACAGCGCGTACGGACCGCACGATTCACCTCGATTCACCTCAACGGAGACGTCAATTGTATACTCGACTGCGACCTGGGCCGCGGATGCGATGTTGAGCCCCACACCCACCGAGCCCGGCTCCGAGACTTCCGCGCGCGTGCTGATACTGAAGCGCGGCGAAGAGCGCCGGCTCGCCGCGGGCCACCTGTGGGTGTTCAGCAACGAGGTCGACACCGCGCGCACGCCGCTCACTGCGTTCCAGCCGGGGGAGCTGGCGCTGTTGCGCACGCACCGCGGCGCATTCCTGGGTCATGTCTATGTCAACCCGCACGCGCTCATCTGCGCGCGCATCCTGTCACGCCTGGCGGATGAGCCGGTCGACGCGGCGCTCATCGAGCGGCGGCTGCGATCGGCGCTCGCGCTGCGCGAGCGGCTGGGCGCGCAGCGCTGCTACCGCTGGGTGTTCGGCGAGTCGGATGGGCTGCCGGGGCTGGTGCTCGACCGCTACGGCGAGCTGATCGTGGGGCAGATCGCCACCGCCGGCATGGAGCGGCTCAAGCAGACAGTGGTTGCGGCGGTGCGCACGGTGCTCGATCCGGCCGCGCTTTTCTGGAAGAACGATTCGGCGGCACGCGAGCTCGAGCATCTGCCGCAGGGCACCGAGACGGCGTTCGGCGAGGTGCCGCCGGAGGTGCAGGTGGTGGAGGCGAGTCTGACCTTCAATGCGCCGCTCGCGGGTGGTCAGAAGACCGGCTGGTTCTACGATCAGAGCGCGAACCGCGCACGCCTGGGGCGCTATGTGACGCGCGGCGCACGCGTTCTGGATGTGTGCTCTTATGTCGGCGCCTGGGGCATCGGCGCGCTGCGCCAGGGAGCCGGGCACGCGACCTGCGTCGATGCCTCGCAGACGGCGCTCGAGTTTGCCCAGGCCAACGCCGCGCGCAACGGCTTACGCCTGGAGCCGCTGCGCGCCGATGCTTTCGACGCGCTCAAGGCGCTCGGCGAGCGGGGTGAGCGCTTCGATGTCGTGATCCTCGATCCGCCGGCGTTCATCAAGCGCAAGAAAGACCTGCCGCAGGGTCAGGCGGCCTACCGCAAGTTGAATCAGCTCGCGCTGGCGCTGCTCGCGGAGGAGGGACTGCTGGTGTCGTGCTCGTGCTCCTATCATCTTGCCGTCGAGGAGCTCATCGCCGCGGTACAGGCAGCGGCGCGCCACAGCGGGCGCGGCGTGCAGATCCTCGAAATCGCCGGCCAGTCGCCCGACCACCCGGTGCATCCGGCGATTCCCGAGACACGCTATCTGAAGGCGCTGTTTTGCCGCGTGACGCGCGAGACCGGCTAAACTGACGCGCCTCATGCTCAGATATCCCGGCTTCAACCCCGTCGCGTTCCAGCTCGGCCCGGTGCAGGTGCACTGGTACGGCATCATGTACCTGCTGGGCTTTGCGGGTGCGTGGTGGCTGGCGCGGCGGCGCGCCGCGCGCCCGGGCTCCAGCTGGGCGGCGAACGACGTCGACGATCTGATTTTCTTCTGCATGCTGGGCGTCATTTTCGGCGGGCGCATCGGCTACGTGCTGTTCTACGGACTCAAGTTCTGGGCGCTCGACCCATGGTACCCGGTCAAGATATGGGAGGGCGGCATGTCCTTCCACGGCGGGCTGCTCGGCGTCGTGACCGCCATGACGATCTTCGCCTGGCGCCGCGGGCGCAGCGCCGCCGACGTCTACGACTTCACGGCGCCGCTGCCGGCACTGGGACTTTTTTTCGGGCGCATCGGCAACTTCATCAACGGCGAGCTGTGGGGCAAGGTCACGACCGTCCCATGGGGGTTCCTCGTCAACGGCCAGGTGCGTCACCCCTCGCAGCTCTACGAAGCCGCTCTCGAGGGCCTGGTGCTGTTCACGGTGGTGTGGTGGTACACGGCACGGCCGCGGTGGCGGCTGGCGCCCTCGGGCCTGTTCCTGCTGATCTATGGCCTGGCGCGCTCGCTGGTCGAGTTCGTGCGCGTGCCGGACGAGCACATCGGCTATCTCGCCGGCGGCTGGGTCACGGAGGGCCAGATACTGTCACTGCCCATGATCCTTGTCGGCATCGCGCTGCTCGTGTGGGCTTACCACGCGCGCACGCCGTCGGGCAATTACCGCAGCGCGGCCGGCCACAGCAGCACGGCATGAAGCAGTACCTCGACCTCATGCGCCGCATCCGCTCGAGCGGGGTGCGCAAATCCGATCGCACCGGCACCGGCACGCTGTCGCTGTTCGGCGAGCAGCTGCGCTTCGATCTCGCCGCCGGCTTTCCGCTGGTCACCACCAAGAAGATTCACCTGCGCTCGGTGATCTACGAGTTGCTGTGGTTCCTGCGCGGCGACACCAACGTCGCGTGGCTGCACGAGCACGGCGTCAGCATCTGGGACGAGTGGGCGGATGCGCACGGCGAGCTCGGGCCGGTCTACGGCCGCCAGTGGCGTGCCTGGGGCGCCGGCTCAGGACGCACGGTCGATCAGATCTCGCAGGCCGTCGAGCTGCTGCGCCGCGATCCCGACTCGCGCCGCATCATGGTGAGCGCCTGGAACGTCGGCGAGCTCGAGCGTATGAGCCTGATGCCGTGTCACGCGTTCTTCCAGCTGTACGCGGCCGGCGGGCGCCTGTCGCTGCAGGTGTACCAGCGCAGCGCCGACGTGTTCCTCGGCGTGCCGTTCAATATCGCGAGCTACGCGCTGCTCACGCACCTGTTCGCCGCGCAATGCGACCTCGCGCCCGGGGAGCTGGTGTGGACCGGCGGCGACTGTCACCTGTACCTCAATCACATCGAGCAGGCGGAGCTGCAGCTCGAGCGCACGCCGTTCCCGCTGCCGCGGCTCGTGATCCAGCGCCGTCCGCCGAGCATCCTCGAGTACCGCTACGAGGACTTCGAGTTCGTGAACTACCAGCATCACGCGCCGATCAGGGCGCCGGTGGCGGTATGAGCCGCTCGGCCGGCGGCCGCGGCCGCGCCGTCGCGCGCACCGAGGTGCAGGCGGCGACCGGTACGCAAGCGGGCGCGGCGCCGCCGCGCGTCGAGGTGCGCGACTCGCCGCTCCATGGTCGGGGGGTGTTCGTACTGGCGCCGATCGCACGTGGCACGCGCATCTTCGAATACCTGGGCGAGCGCATCACGCACGCCGAGGCCGACCAGCGCTACGATCACAAGGCACCGCACGACAACCACACGTTCCTGTTCATCGCCGACGAGCACACGGTCATCGACGCGGGTGTCGGCGGCAACGAGGCGCGCTTCGTCAATCACGCCTGCGAGCCGAACTGCGAGTCGGTGATCGAGGGCTCGCGGGTGTTCATCGACGCGCTGCGCGATATCGCCGCGGGCGAAGAGCTCACCTACGACTATCAGATCCGGCGCGAGCGCGACGACCCGGCGGACATCGATGCCATCTTCGCCTGCCGCTGCGGGGCGGCGCGCTGCCGCGGCAGCATGCTGTGGCCGCCGAAACGCCGGCCAGCGAAGCGCCCGCGCAGGTGAGCGCGTGAATCCCGCGCGGCGTGTCAACCTGGGGCTGGTGGTCGGCGCCACCGGCATCGTCTACGGCGATATCGGCACCAGCCCGCTGTACACCATGGAGTCGGCGCTGGACGCCGCCGGCCGGTTCGACGCCGAGGCGGTGCTCGGCGTGCTGTCGCTGATCTTCTGGGCGCTCGCCATCTCGGTGTCGCTCAAGTACCTGACCGTCATGATGCGCGCCGACAACGACGGCGAGGGTGGGATACTCGCGCTGTTCGCACTGGCGCAGCGGCGGCTGATCACCGGCAGCACCTGGGCTAAGGTGGCGCTCGGGCTCGCGATCGCCGGCACGGCGTTCTTCTTCTGCGACGCGCTGATCACGCCCGCGATCTCGGTGCTGAGCGCGGTCGAGGGGCTCGACGTGCTCGATCCGGACTTCAAGCGCTTCGTCATCCCGGCCACGGTCGCCGTGCTCGCCGTACTGTTCGCCTATCAGCGCCACGGCACCGCCAAGGTCGCCGCGCTCTTCGGGCCCGTCATGGTGGTGTGGTTCATCGTAATCGCCGTCATCGGCGTGCCCCCGATCATGCACTACCCCAGGGTGCTGACCGCGTTCAACCCCTGGTGCGCGATCGAGCTGCTCGCGCACCGGCCGGGAGTGGCTCTGGCAATCATCGGCGCGGCATTTCTCGCCATCACCGGCGGCGAGGCCTTGTATGCGGACATGGGCCATTTCGGCAAAACGCCGGTGCGCGTGGCCTGGTTCGCGCTGGTGGGACCGGCGCTGGTGCTCAATTATCTCGGCCAGGGCGCGATGCTGCTCGAGCTCGGGAAGCCCGTGCAGCACCCGCTCTACCATATGGTGCCGGCCTCGGTGCTGCCGTGGATCGTGGGGCTTGCCACCGCCGCCACCGTCATCGCCTCGCAGGCGACCATCTCCGGGGCCTACTCCATGGCGCGCCAGGCCGTGCACCTCGATCTCCTGCCCCGGCTGCGGGTGCTGCAGACCTCGGCGCTCGAGCAGGGACAGATCTACGTGCCGGTCGTCAACTGGCTGGTGTTTCCGGCGGTGATCGCCTTCGTGGTCGGCTTCCGTTCATCCGATGCCCTCGGCGGCGCCTACGGCGCGGCGGTCGTGGGCACCATGGCGGTCACGACCGTGCTGGGCGCGTTCGTCGCGGCGACCCAGTGGAACTGGCCAAAATGGCAGGTCGCGGGCGTGTTCGGCGTCATGATGGTTACCGATTTCGCCTTCGTGCTCGGCAACATGACCAAGGTACCCTCGGGTGGCTGGATTCCGCTGACCCTGAGCGCGTTCCTGTGCCTCATCTTCGTGACCTGGCACTCCGGCCGGCTCGAGCTGCGCGCGGCGCTGGCGAAGCTGGCGGTGCCGCGCAGCGACTTGCCGAAGCTCGTGGCCGGCGTGCACCGCGTGCCGGGCACGGGTGTGTTCCTCGCCAGCAACGCGAGCCTGGTGCCGTCGGCGCTGATCCGCAACATCGAGCACAACGGCGTGGTGCACCAGCGCGTGATCATCCTCAACGTCGAGATCGCCGATACTCCGCGCCAGGATCCGGCCGGGCGGCTGCGCATCGAGGAGCAGGTGCCGGGCGTCTTCTACATCACCGCGCGCTTCGGCTTCATGGAGACCCCCGACGTCGCGGAGGCGCTCAAGGCGTGCCGTACGCGCGGTCTGCGCGTGTTCACCGAGGACAGCTCGTTCTACGTCGGCCGGCACGTGGTGCGCGCCCGGCCGATTCCGGGGTTCCGCGGGCTGCAGCGGCGCATGTTCGCGCGCATGCAGCAGTACAGCACGCAGGCGGCGGAGTTCTTCCGCATGCCATTCCGCGACGTCGTGATCCTCAACACGTCGGTGGAGCTCTGAGCCGCGCATGCAGGCGGCTGCGCCCCTCATCTCGCTGATCGTGGCGATGGCGGACAACCGGGTCATCGGCCGCGGCGGGGCGCTCCCCTGGCGGCTGCCGGCCGACCTCAAGCGCTTCAGATCGCTGACTCTCGGCAAGCCCGTGCTCATGGGCCGCAGGACCTTCGAGTCCATCGGCCGGCCCCTCACCGAGCGCGTCAACCTCGTGCTGACGCGCGACCTGCATTGGGGCGCGGACGGCGCGCGGACGGTGCATACCGTGCCGGAGGCGCTCGCGCAGGCGCGCGAGGCCGCGGAGCTGGTGGTGATCGGCGGCGCGCAAGTTTACCGGCTGCTGCTGCCGCTGGCGCGCCGCATCTACCTCACGCACGTGCACGCGGAAGTGACGGGCGATACCTTCTTTCCGGCATTCGACCCAGGAGAGTGGCGCGATGTCGAACACGCCGCGCAGCCCGCCGACGAGCGCCACGCGTACCCGTTTACATTCGTGACGCTCGAGCGGCGCACGGCGCCGCAACAGCTCGAGTCGTAGGCTTCAGCCGATCGGCGACAGCCGCTCGAGGACCAGCCGCTCGGCGAGCGCGGGGTCGGGCTCAGCGCTGTTGCCCGCATCGAGCTCCGCCAGCAGCGCCTCCTGCACCGCCCCGCGGCGCAGCGCCTCCGCGTAGGGAATCTCCGGGTGGAACATCACCATCGAATAGCGCGGGATGAAGCGGTCGGGGAAACGCCGCTCGAGTCCCATGGCGATGGCCCTGCGCCGCAGATAGCGGGCGTCGCGCACCGTGTCGCGCATCTCGACGTAGTTCTCGAGCGCCATCTGGGCGATCGCCGCGGCGTTCGGGCGCCGCGCCTGCTCGAACCCGGCGAACAGTGCTTCCCAGCCGTCGTGACGGTCGAGCAGCGCATCCAGCTCCACGCAGTCCTCGAAGGCTGCGTTCATGCCCTGGCCGTGAAACGGCACGATCGCGTGGGCGGCGTCTCCGAGCAGCAGCACGCACCCGCCGGCATGCCAGGGCGCGGCGTGCACCGTGCCGAGCTGGCCCTGCGGATGACTGGCGAAATCCTCCAGCAGCCGCGGCATGAGCGGCACGGCATCGGGAAACTCGCGCGCGAAGAAGGCGGCCACGGCCTGCGGTGTGTCGAGAGAGGCAAAGCTGGCGGCGCCCGTGCGCGCCAGGAACAGCGTCGCGGTAAAGCTGCCGTCAATGTTCGGCAGTGCGATCAGCATGAAGCCGCCGCGCGGCCAGATGTGGAGCGCCTCGCGCTCGAGCGCGGGGCTGCCAGGGAGCGCGGGTATCGTGAGCTCCTTGTAGTCGTGGTCGAGCCACTGCTCGCGCGCCTGCAGCCGGCCGGCGGCGGCGAGGCTGGCGCGGAGCGTCGAGCCGGTGCCGTCGGCGGCGATCGTGGGGGTGAGCGCGGTCTCATGCACGCCGCCGCTCGCGTGGTCGCGAAAATGCAGCCGGTCATGCTGCAGGTCCGCGCCCAGACACTGCTGGTTGAAGCGCACCCGTACGCTGGCGTGGCGCGCGGCCTCCTCGATCAGCGCGCGGTTGAGGTCGGCGCGTCCGACCGACCAGATCACCTCGTGCGCGCGCTGCCCGTAGGGCTGCAGCGCGGCGCCGCCCGACAGCTCGTGCACCATGCGCCCGCGCATCGCGATCAGGAGCGGCCGCACACGCTCCATCATGCCGGCGCGCTCGAGCGCCCGGATGCCGCGCGCGGCGAGCGCCAGGTTGATGGAGCGGCCGCTCTCGGGTCGACCCTGGCGCGGATCGGCGCGGCGCTCGTACAGGTCGACACGGAAGCCGCGACGCGCGAGCAGCAGCGCGAGCAGCGCCCCGGCCAGCCCGGCGCCGACGATGTTGACGGTGGTGCCGCCGGCAGGCTTCACGGCGTTGCGCGCAGCGCCGCCCGGAGCTGCTGCGCGAAGTGCAGCACCTCCTCGAAGCGGTTGTAGAGGGGTACCGCCGCCACGCGGATGATGTCGGGCGAACGCCAGTCGACGACCGTGCCGCTGGCGCGCAGCGCATCGAATACCCGCCGGCCGCGCGCGGCTCCGCCCGCGATGCGCAGCGACAGTTGGCAGCCGCGCTCGGCGGCCGCCGCCGGGGTGATGATGTGCACCTCGGGCTCGAGCGGACGGACCAGGGCGTCCATGAAGCCGGTGAGCTCGACCGACTTGGTGCGCAGCCGCTCCATGCCCGCTGCGGTGAAGATCGCCAGCGAGGCGATCAGCGGCGCAGCCGACAGGATCGGCGGGTTG
This sequence comes from Steroidobacteraceae bacterium, assembly GCA_035603345.1. Taxonomy (GTDB): domain Bacteria; phylum Pseudomonadota; class Gammaproteobacteria; order Steroidobacterales; family Steroidobacteraceae; genus 13-2-20CM-66-19. The sequence goes on from DATNKO010000035.1 coordinate 16,628, forward strand.
CTCACAGCCCAAGCGGCGGCTCCCAGCGCGGCGCGAAACTGCGGCTCCATGCGAAAGCGCGTCGGCTCCTCGTGCCCCCACCAGCCGGCCAGGCGCGCGCCGGGTAGCGCGCCGCTGTGACGCTCGCGCGGCTGGGCGCGCGCGTGCCGCTGGTGCACGAAGCAGCCGCCGATCGCGCCCGGACCGCCGTTGAGGTACTTGTAGCTGCACCACACCGCGAAGTCGGCGCCGCAGTCGTGCAGCGCGACCGGCACATTGCCCACGGAGTGCGCTAGATCGAAGCCCGCGATGCAGCCACGGGCGTGGGCAGCTTTGGCGATGCGCGCCAGGTCGAACGCCTGGCCGCTGCGAAACTGCACGCCCGGCCACAACACGAGCGCGATGCGCTCACCGCGCTCGGCCAGACATCCCTCGATGGCCTCGTGCGTGAGTGTGTCTTCGCCCGGAGCCGGTGCCAGCTCGATGAGCTCGGCGTCGGGGTCGAGGCCGTGCCAGGCGATCTGGGAGGCGACCGCGTGCCGGTCGGAGGAGAAGGCCCCCGCCTCGATGAGGATCTGCGTGCGCGGGTGCGCCGGGCGGTAAAAGCTCGCCAGCATCAGGTGCAGGTTGACCGTGAGCGAGTTCATGGCGACGACTTCCTCGGCCAGCGCCCTGGTGAGCGTGGCGAGGCCTGCGGTCAGGTTCTCGTGGTATGGGATCCACGGCCGGGATGCCTCCTCATGACCTTCCACGCCAAGCCGTTCCCATGCGTCGAGCTCGGCGTCGACCCGCTCGCGGGCGGCGAGCGGCGCGAGCCCGAGCGAGTGGCCGCACAGGTAAGTGAGCGGCGCCCCCTGAGGACTGCGCGGCAGGGCGAAGCGCTGGCGAAAGTCCGCGAGCGGGTCGGCGGCGTCGCGCGCCTGCGCCTCCTCACGCATCGTCGGGTCGTCGTCGCTCCGGTTCATGCGGGGCGGCTCATGCGGCGCGGGTTGATGCGGCGAGCGGATACAGCAGCGGGCGGCTCGGCACGGCGTCCCCGCCGATTGCCGGCACCTGCAGCTGGCATAGGTACGCGCCGTCCTTCACGGCCTCCGGAATGAACGCCAGCTCGGTGACGGTGGCGCCGGGACGCGCGGCGTCCGCGAGGCGCGTCGAGCCCGGCGGCAGCCCGAAGAAGATGCGGTGCGCCGTGAGCCGGCCCTGGTCGTGCGCGCGGTCGATCGAGGGCAGGTCCACGATCAGGTGCAGGATGCCGCGGGCGACGAGCCACTCGGCCGCCGCACGCGTCAGGTACGGCGCCGTGCCATCCGAGTAGTCGCGCGTGCGCTTGTCGGGGCCGTTCGGCAGCGTGCGCAGAGCAAGCGCGAGCGCGGCAAACGGCGCACGCTCCGGCCAGGCGCGCGCGAGAGTCTCGCGCGTGATCAGCAGGTCGTGCAGCTCGGGGGCGGGGTCGGTGCTCTCGCGCGCCGCGCCGGCGGACTGCGGTGAAACCGACAGCACCACGGCCGGCAGGGGCTGCGCCGGTACTACGCGCCAGGCATCGAGCCGCTCGCGGGTCAGATGGCCGACGCACTCGGTGTGGGTAGCGTTGCAGTGCGGGATGAGACTCAACACCTCACAGTTGCAGCTCGCCCCGTCCGCCACGCTGCCTGCGAACCCCGGCACGGCAAAGGGGCGGCTGCTGGCGCGCGGCGCGTTGAAATGACGCGGCTGCGGACCGGCGAAGTCCAGCTCCACCGCCAGACTCACCGGCCGGGCGAGATCGACCTCGAATGCGCCGCCGTCCATCGCGACACGCGCCTTCAACTTGAGCGTGCTCCATCTGGACAACGCTTCATTTCACGAGCGCTCCATGACGGCGCCGCACTGCGCACAGGTGCGCGCGTCGCGGTTGGAAAAGAACCGCTCGAAAACCGGCGGGAACTGCTTCTCGATGTCGGTGAGCTCGAAGAACTCCTGGTAGAGCTGCGTGCCGCAGCGCTCGCAGTACCATTGAAAGCCGTCGCGCTCCCCGGGCCGACGCTGTCGCTCGACGACCAGGCCGACGGTGTTGGCCGGTCGCTGCGGCGAATGCGGCATGTTGGGCGGGATCAGCAGCACCTCGCCGGCGCGGATCGGCACCTCGAGCGCGCGGCCGTCCTGGATAGTCCTCAGCACCATGTCGCCCTCGAGCTGGTAGAAGAACTCCTGGCCCGGGTCGACGTGGTAGTCCTTGCGGGCGTTCGGTCCGCCGACCACCATGATGATGAAGTCGCCGTCGGTGAAAACCCGCTTGTTGCCGACCGGCGGTCTGAGCTGGGCGCGATTGGCATCGATCCAGCGCCGCAAATCAAATGCCTGCAGCGGTTGCATGGGGAAAGCGTCCTTACATCGCCGTGCCTTTCGCGTATGTTACGCGCAAGCCCGCAACTCAAGGAGCACCGGATGGGCGGCAGGGTGAGACTCACGCGCGCGGCGCGCGCCGCGGCGCTGGCGTGGCTGGCAGGCGCGGCTGCCTGCAGCCACGTGCCGTGGCATCACCCGCCGCCGGCCGCTCCCGCGCCGGTGCACGAGCTCGACATCAGCGGTGCCAACACCGCCTTCCCGCAGTACTGGAAGCGCAACACGCTGCTGGTCGATCTGAGCGGCGCGCGGGGTTCGGGCAGCATCGTGCTCAAGCCCGCGGCGGGCGCCGCCTGGCCGGTGCGCATCGCCTTCCGCATCACGCCCGGGGCGATCGGCGCGCTCGAGGTGCGTGCCGCCGAGCACACGCGGCTGCCGATCAACGCGTCGGGCGGCAGGCCGGTCGATCTGGAGCTCGATCCCGGCGTCTACACGCCGCAGAGCGAGGAGATGACCGTGTCGTGGGGACCGGAGGCCGAGCCCGCTCCCTGAGGCCTTGCGGAAGTCTTCGCCTCAGGCGTCAGGACCCGGCCGCTGGTAGCCGCCACACGGCAGGCCGACAGGCGCGCGCTCCGGGTCCGCGTCCAGGTCGAGCGCGGTGAGGGCGCCCCCCCACACGCAGCCGCTGTCGAGCCCCGCGAGCCCCGGGCGCAGCGTGAGTCCGAGCGCCGACCAGTGCCCGAAGATGACGCGCGCATCTGAGCTCTTGCGGCCCGGGATCTCGAACCACGGGCGCAGCGGCGAGGGCGGGGGCGGTGGCGTGCCCTTGACCGAAAGGTCCACACGCCCGTCGGTCGTGCACACCCTGAGCCTGGTGAGCACGTTGATCGCGAAACGGAGTCGGTCCATGCCCGAGAGCGCCTCGCTCCAGCGGTCGGGCTGGTCGCCATACATGTGAGCGAACAGGGCGTGTGCATCGCCGGTGAGCGCCGCCTCGATCTCGCGCGCCAGTTTGAGCGTGACGGCCACCGTCCACTGCGGCACGACCCCGGCGTGCACCATGAGGTCGCTCCCCTCGCTGTGCGCGAGCGGACGCCGGGTGAGCCACTCGAGCAGCGCATTGCGGTCGGGAGCTGCGAGCACCTCGTCGAGGGTGTCGGATCGGCGTTTGCGCTGCGTGCCGTGCGCCACGGCGAGCAGGTGCAGATCGTGGTTGCCGAGCACCACGACCGCATTGTCCGCGAGTGCGCGCACCAGGCGCAGGGTGGCGAGTGAATCCGGGCCGCGGTTGACCAGATCACCGACGAACCACAGCCGGTCGCGGTCGGCGGAGAACTTCAGCAGCTTGAGGAGTGCGCGCAGCTCGTCATGACATCCTTGCACGTCGCCGATCGCATAGCGGGTCACTGCACGATGCCGGGCATGGCGAGTGAAAACGGCTGTATCGGTGCGTCGAACTGCGCGCCGTCGTCGGCCAGCATCTGATAGCTGCCTTGCATGGAGCCGACCGGGGTTTCCAGCACCGCGCCGCTCGAGTAGCGGAATCCCTGCCCGGGCTTCAGGTAAGGCTGCTCGCCCACCACTCCGTCGCCGCGTACCTCCTCGACCTTGCCGTTGGCATCGGTGATGACCCAGTGCCGCGTGAGCAAGCGCGCCGGCACCTGGCCTTCGTTGCGGATGGTGATGGTATAGGCGAAAACGAAGCGACGCTCAGTCGGATCGGACTGCTCGTCGAGATAGCTGGTCTCGACGTCCACGCGGATCTTGTGGTCGAGAGGCGCCATGACGCCGAGGATTGTACCGGAAAAGCGCGCTTCAGCCTCGCGCGACGCGTATCGCCAGCACATCGCAGGGCGCGGCATGCAGCACGGTGTCTTCTGTCATGTTGACCAGGATCGAGAGCCCGTGGCGCTCGCGGCTGCCGAGGACGATGAGGTCCGCATGCCGCTCGCGCGCCACGCGCACGATCTCGGATTTGACATTGCCGCTCTCGACGTGGCACTGCACGCCCTTCAGCCCGAGGTCCGCGGCGAGCGCCGCGAGGCGCGCACGTGCGTGCTGCAGCGATTCCTCCTCGATCTGCACCGCGGGCATGAGAGTCTCGCCCATCGGTTCAACCGGCACGAACTCGACCACGTGCAGCAACTCGAGCTCGGCGCCGAGGCTGGCGGCGAGGGTCTGTGCCCGCCGCGCGAGCGTCGGGCTGTTCTCGGTCAGGTCCACTACCAGCAGGATACGACGGTAAACCGCCATACGGACTCCCCTCAACGGGTCCGCGTTAGCCTAGCTCTCCGGGCGCGCGCGGTCGAGGGTCTGCGCGAGGAGGTTGAATCCCTGCGGGGTGACGGTCTGCGGCCGCGCCCCCGGGTCCTGGCCGCAAGCGCTGATCTGCTCGCGCGTGAGCAGGCCGCCGAGCGCGTTGCGCAGCGTCTTGCGGCGCTGGCCGAAGGCCGCTGCGACCACCTCCGCGTAGTGCGCACTCACGGAAAACAACGGCGCCGGCCGCACCACCAGCCGCACCACCGCCGACCAGACCCGCGGCGGCGGCTGAAAGGCTCCGGGTCCCAGGTCGAACAGCCGCTCGACCGCCACGTGTGGCGCGAGCATGACCGCCAGCCGGCCGTAGTCCGCCGCGCCCGGCTGCGCCGCGAGCCGCGCCGCGACCTCCCGTTGCAACATAACGTGCATGTCGGCGATGGCCCCGACGGCTTCGAGCAGGTGAAACAGCAGCGGCGTCGAGATGTTGTAGGGCAGATTGCCGACGATGCGCAGCCGGCCGCCGCGTGCGCGCGCAAGCTGCGCGAAATCAAACTCGAGCGCGTCCGCCGAGTGCAGCACGTGGCGCGGTGGATCGCCGAAGGCGGTGCCGAGTTCGCGCACCAGGTCGCGGTCGATCTCGATGGCGTCCAGCGTGCAATCGGGGAGCGACAGCAGCTCGCGGGTGAGGGCGCCGCGCCCGGGTCCGATCTCCACCAGGTGATCGCCGGGATGTGCGCCGAGTGCCCGGGCGATGCGGCGGATCACCGCCGGATCGTGCAGGAAATGCTGGCCAAAGCGCCTGCGGCGCGGCGCCCGGCCCACCGGCGCGGCGCGCCCCATCAGGCGCCGCGTGCCGCGAGCTCGATGGCCAGTTCGAGCGCCGCCGCGAGACTGCCGCTGTCCGCGCGGCCGGTACCGGCGAGATCGAGCGCGGTGCCGTGATCGACCGAGGTGCGCACCACCGGGAGCCCGAGCGTCACGTTGACCGCCCGATCGAAGGCGGCGTGCTTCACCACCGGCAGGCCCTGGTCGTGGTACATGGCGAGCACGGCGTCGAAGCGCGCGAGTACCTGCGGCACGAACACGGTGTCGGCCGGCAGCGGTCCGGTGGCGTCGATGCCGGCGCGCCGCATGGCCTCCACCGCCGGACCGATCACCTTCAGCTCCTCATCGCCCAGATGGCCGCCCTCGCCGGCATGCGGGTTCAGTCCGCACACGGCAATGCGCGGCGCCTTGATGCCAAATTGCTGCTGCAGCGCGCGTGCCAGCACCGCCGCCGTGTCGGTGAGCGATGCGACGCTGAGCGCTGCGCTCACGGCGGCGAGCGGCAGGTGAGTCGTGGCGAGCGCAACCCGCAGCTCGCCTGCGGCCAGCAGCATCACCGGGTGCGCAGCATGGGTGCGCGCGGCGAAATACTCGGTGTGCCCCGTGAACGCCACCCCTGACTCGATGATGACGCCCTTGTGCACCGGGGCCGTCACGACTGCATCGAACTCCCGGCTGAGCGCGCCGTCGATCGCACGGTCGAGAAGGCCGAGCACGTAAGCGGCATTCGCAGGCGCGAGCTGTCCCGGCACGCTCGGGGCTTTGAGCGGCGCGTGCGCCACCAGCAGCGTGTGCGGCTCGTGGCGCGTGCGCGCCGGAGGCGAGCCGCCGGAGGCTCCCGCATAGGGGCGCAGGATCACGGCGAGCCCCAGCAGTCGGGCGCGCGCGGCGAGCAGCGCCGCATCGGCGAGACAGACGAGCTCGCAAGGCCAATCGCACGCGGCGAGCGCCAGACACAGCTCGGGGCCGACGCCGGCGGGCTCGCCCGACGTCAACACGATACGCGGAATCGCGGCGCTAGGACTTGTACTCGACGTAGGCTTCATCGCGGAGACGCCGCAGCCACAGCTCGGTCTCCTCGTCCGCCTTGCTCGCGCGGATCGCATCGAACGCCCGGTGGCGCTGCAGCTCCGCGGAGTTGTCGAAATCGCGCCGCCCGAGCACCTGAGCGATGTGCCAGCCGAACTGGGTCTTGAACGGCTCGCTGATCTCGCCGTCCTTGAGGCCGTCGATCACCTTCTCGAACTCGGGGTCGAACGCTCCCGGCCCGGTCCAATTGAGATCCCCGCCTTCCGAGGCGGAGCCCGGGTCTTCGGAGTTGGTCTGGGCAAGCACCGCGAAGTCGTCGCCCCGCTGGACCCGGTCGCGCAGCGCCATGAGCTTGCCGCGCACGGTGGCGTCGTCGGCGAGCTCGTTGGTCTTCATGAGAATGTGGCGCACGTGGACCTGCCGCTCGACGGATTTGGCCGCGGCGCTGCGCACGTCATTCAGCCGGATGATGTGGAAGCCGGTCGGCGTGCGCAGCGGCTGGCTCACCTGTCCCGGCTTGAGGGTCGCGACGATGTCGGTGAGGAACGTCGGCAGCTCGCTGCCCTTGCGCCAGCCGAGCGAGCCGCCCTCGAGCGCGGTCTGGCTGTTGGAGTAGGCGACGGCGAGCTTGGCGAAGTCCTCGCCGCTGCCGGCCCGCTGGTACACGTCGGTGGCGCGCTTGGCGGCCTGGTCGATCTGCGCCTGAGTGGCTTCCTGCCCCACCGCGATCAGGATGTGGGATACGTTGTACTCGTTCTCCGCCGACGGCATTTTCGCCTGCTTCTCCAGGTACTGATCGATCTCCTTGGAAGTGACGCTGATGTGCTCGAGCACGTCGCGCTGGCGCAGCATGGAGAGCGTGATCTCCTTGCGCAGGTCGTCGCGGTAGGAGGCGTAGTCGATGCCCTGACTGGCGAGGGCGTCCGGCAGCTGCGAGAGCGTCAGGTTGTTGCGCTTCGCGACGTCCTCCATCGAGGCGTTGAGGGTCTCGTCGGAGACCTTGATGCCGACATGGGTGGCGCGCTGCAGCTGGATCTCCTGCAGCACCAGCCGGTCGAGCACCTGCTGGCGCAGCACGTTCTCCGGCGGCAGCTCGAGGTGCTGCGTCTCGAGGCGCTGGCTCACCGTCTGGATCTGGGTGTCGAGCTCGCTGGTGAGCACCACGCCGTCGTTGACGATGGCGGCGATGCGATCGAGAAGCACGCCCTTGGTGTCGAGCTCACGGGTCTGCGCCGTGGCGAGTCCCTGGAACGAAAGGCCCGCCGCGCACAGCGCCAGCGCCCGCAGGGCCCGGGTCATATTTCGCCGCATGTTGCTCGAATCCTCAAGTGACGGGCGCCCTCAGCGCTCCACGATCTTCTCGCCTGCCGCGGGCGTGTAGCCGCGGATCTCCTCGGTCAGGGAGGTATCCGACGCCGATCCGACACCGGCCAGCCCCGAGAGTTCCAGCTGCAGCCACACCCCGGTGTCGAAGGTGCCCCCGAAAGTGCTCAGGAAACGCCGCGCCCCGAGCCGCAGCCGCCAGCAGCACGCACGGTACTCGAAGCCGGCGAACGTCTCCAGCTGTTCGTGATCGCGCAGGTCGTACACCTCGCGGGAGAATACGCTCCACTGGTCCTTGATGGGCCAGGCCGCGGATACATCCACCTGGTCGAAGCCCTGCTGATCGCAGCCTGCCAGCAGGCACGGTTGCACGACGCCTTCGACGAACTCGGGAACCACCTGGAAGCGCTCGTAGCGGTAGGTGAGGTTGATGACTGAATCGTTCGCCGGCTTGTACTGCAGGTCGAACTGCGTGCGTTCGCTGCGCTCGTTCTGCGGGTCCCATTGCACCCCCAGGTCCGAGCTCCAGTCCTGGAAGGCGGTGAGCGCGATCTGTGCGACGAAGTCCGAACGCTTGTCGGTGATCGGGGTCTCGCCCGGCAGGGTCACCCTGGGCGCCTGGAAGTAATAGGCCTGACCGAAGGTTGCGGCCAGAAACTGCGTGCCGTTCTGGGCGTCGAGCAGACGGCTGGTCACCCCCACGGCCAGCTGGTTGGCGTCGCTCACGCGGTCGGCACCCACGTAGCGGTTGTCGCGGAACAGCTCCACGGGGTTGAGGTCCGGGATCGCGGTGTCGAACACCGGCAGATCGTTCTGGTTCCGGTACGGCACGTCGAGGTAGAGGATGCGCGGCTCGAGCGTCAGCTCGCGCTGGTTGTGCGAGCCGGCCTCGCGCTCGAACACCAGTCCGGCGTCGACGCTGCTGATCGGAAGGCTGCGCGAGGGCGAGCGCGGCTGGCCCGGCGCGGTGTCATCGAGCTGGTACTGCGTGACGCGCCAGGCAAACGCCGGCCGCAGGAAGTAGCCGGCGCCGGTGAGATCGAGCGACAACTGGGGCATGAAGTCGGTGCGCCAGCCCTGCGGGCCGATCGAGCCCGCCGGGTGCTCGAAATCGACGATCTCCGAATCGAAGCCGTAGTGGACAACGCCGTCGTACACGTAGTCGCTGTCGACGACCAGGCGCGGCACGCGCGCGTATGGCCGCTCGCTGACCGGCAGCGTCACGTCATCGATCGTCTGGTACTGCTGCGCCTCGGCGTCCACGATCCAGTTGGGGTCACGGTAGGAAAAGTCGGCACTGCGGTTGAGGAACGCGGTGCTGGTGCCTTCCGGGGTCTGGGAGAAGTCCTGGAAGTACTGCGGGTCGCTGACGTTCTGCGCATCCAGGGTGAGGCGGAAACCGGCCGGCAGCTGCACCGCGTCGTTCAGCTGTACGCGGCTGCGGGCGCCGCCGTACACGCGGTCGTCGGGCAGGTAGTTCCACTGCAGCTCGCCGCGCTGGTCGAAGGTGAGGAAGCGCAGGTCGCCTCCGAGGTCGGGCCCGCGCTTGCTGTACTCGACCGGCTGAAAGGTGAAGTCGGCGTTCGGGGCGATGTTCCAGTAGTAGGGCACCCCGATCTGCACGCCACTGGTCGTGGTGTTGCCGATGCTCGGAAAGAGGAAGCCGCTCTTGCGCTCGCTGCTCAGGGGAAACGACGCCCACGGCAGGTACATGAGCGGCACGCCCTGGAAATCGATGGCGGCATCGTGCGCGGTGCCGAGCTCGGCATGCGTATCGAGCACGATGCTGCTCGCCTTGAGCTGCCACGAATCAAGGTGTACCGGGCAGGTGGTGAAGGTCACGCCCTCGAGGCGCAGCGTGCCCTGCGGAGTCAGCTGCAGGTTGCGCGCCGTGCCGCGCACCGAGCGCTGGTGCAGCTCGAACTGCGCCGACTGGAAACTGCCGCCGCTGGCCGCCGAGTAGTTGCCCGAGGCGCCGGTCACGTGCACCAGCGGGTCGTTGTATTCGACCCGGCCCTCGCTCCTGACCGACTGGTTGTTCCTGTCGACCTGCATCTGGTTGGCGCGCAGCTCGCGATCGCCCTGGCGCACCACGACGTTGCCCTTGAGGGTCATTTTGCCGTTGCCGAGCTCGATCACGCCGCCGTCGCTGGTGACATCGAGTGGGGCCGGGCTGGGCTTGGGAAACACGAACGGCTTTTTCCGCGGCGGCGCGCGGGTCGCGAACTGCGCCGTGGCGCCCCCGGGAGCTGCGGTCGGCGGAATCTGTGACGGACAGGGCGGGGCATCGGCCCAGGCCGCTGGCATGATGCTGCCGAGCAGAACGATGGCAATCCACGAGGGGCTCGAACGCACCATGAAGGGCGGCATTATAATGGCGCCTCCCAAACGCGGGCGTCAGCGGCGCGCACCCGAGCAACCAACCTGCACATGCCTCAGACCGACGCGCGCCTGGCACTGATCACGGAGTGGTTGTCGCGCGAGTTGCGCCTGCCGGCCGAGCGGCTCGAGCCGGCCTCGAGCGATGCCAGCTTCCGGCGTTACTTTCGCGCCTTCTGCGCCGGTGGCACCTATATCGTCATGGACGCGCCGCCGGACAGGGAGGACGTGCGGCCGTACCTGAAGGTCGCGCGGCTGCTCGAGTCGTTGGGAGCGCACGTGCCACACGTGCACGCGAGCGACAGTGGGCGGGGACTGTTGCTGCTCGAGGATCTCGGCAGCACGCTGTATCTCGAGCGCCTCGAGGGGGGCGACGATCCGCGGCGCCTGTACGGGGATGCGCTGGCGGTACTGGCGCAGATCCAGCTGCGCGGCCTCGAGGCCGCGCGCCACCTGCCGCCCTACGACGCCGCGGCGCTCGGCAGCGAGCTGGCGCTGATGCCCGAGTGGTTCCTCGCGCGGCACCTGGCGCTCACTCCGAGCGATGACGAGCGACGGCTGCTCGAGGACACGTTCGCGTTGCTGACTCGCGCAGCGCTCGCGCAGCCGACGGTGTTCGTGCACCGTGACTATCACTCGCGCAACCTCATGGTGGTGGGCGAGCGCAACCCCGGGATCATCGATTTCCAGGACGCGTTGTGCGGGCCGGTGGGTTACGACCTGGTGTCGCTGCTGAAGGACTGTTATATCGGCTGGCCGCGCGAGCGCGTGCTCGGGTGGGTGGAGGAATTCCGCGCACTGCTTGCCGCCCAGGGGGGCGCTGTCGGCGCGAGCGCCAGCGAGTTCGTGCGCTGGTTCGATCTGATCGGCGTGCAGCGTCACGTCAAAGTGCTGGGAATCTTCTGTCGCCTGTGGTACCGGGACGGCAAGCCCGGCTACCTCCCCGACCTGCCGCGCACGCTCGACTACGTGCGCGACACCTGTACGCGCTACCACGAGCTGGCCGCCTTCGGACGCTTTCTCGAGCAGCAGGTGGTGGCGCAACTGCCGCGCGCCAACGCACGCGAGGCGGCGGCGCAGGCAGGCGCGGCGGCGCGCGCATGAAGGCACTGTTGCTCGCGGCCGGCCGCGGCGAGCGGCTGCGGCCGGTCACCGACTCGCTGCCGAAGGCGCTGGTACAGGTCGCCGGCCGCCCGCTCATCGGCTATCACCTGGCAGCGCTGGCGCGCGCCGGCATCCGCGATGTGGTCATCAATACCTCTTGGCTGGCGCAACAGCTGCACGCGGCGCTCGGCGACGGCGCGCAGTACGGCGTGTCGATCAGCTGGAGCGATGAGGGCCCGGTACCGCTCGAGACCGGCGGCGGCATCTTCAGGGCGATGCCGCTGCTCGCACCCGGAGCCTTCCTGGTCGTCAACGCTGATATCTGGACCGACATCGACTTCGGCACGCTCGCGATCGAGGCGGACGCCTGGGCGCACCTGGTGCTGGTGCCGAACGCTGCCCATCACCCGCGCGGCGACTTCGGGCTCGAGGAAGGTCGGGTGATCGCGGCGGATGAGGACCGGTTCACCTACTCGGGCGTGGGCATCTACCGCCCCGAGTTTTTCGCCGGCTGCGAGCCCGGGAGGTTCCCGCTGCTGCCGCTCCTCAACCGCGCCATCGCAGAGCGCCGCGTCCGCGGCCAGGTGCACCGCGGGCAATGGATCGACATCGGAACGCCGCAGCGCCTCGCGCAGATACGCGCACAGCCGTCCTAAGGGGTCCTCGGGTAGAATGAGGTGATGCGAGAGCTGAAGGGAATTCCCGTCGTCCACGAGGCCGCGAGCGCGTGCAGTGGGGAAAAATACCTTACTCCTCAAGGATTTACTGCCATCCGCGACGGCATCAGGCCGCGCGTCGGGGCTCCCGCTGCGAGCGCGCGCAAGCCCCCGTGGCTGAAGGCGCGCGCGCCCACCGGCAGCGGTTATGCCAACGTGCGCGCGCTGGTCAGGGAGCACCGCCTCGCGACCGTGTGCGAGGAAGCCAAGTGCCCCAACATCGGCGAGTGCTGGAACGCAGGCACTGCCACCCTGATGCTGATGGGCGCGGTGTGCACGCGCGCGTGCCGCTTCTGCTCGGTCGACACGGGCAACCCTCACGGCTGGCTCGATCGGGAGGAGCCGCAGAACGCGGCGCGCACGGTGGAGCTCATGAAGCTCGGGTACGTCGTGCTCACCTCCGTCGACCGCGACGACCTGCCGGACGGGGGTGCTGCCCACTATGCCGCGTGCGTGCGCGCCATCAAGGCGCGCAATCCCGCCACCGCGGTGGAAGCGCTGACGCCGGACTTCCAGGGCGTGCTGCGCGATGTCGAGACGGTGGTCGACTCCGGCATCGAGGTGTTCGCACAGAACATCGAGACCGTGCTGCGTCTCACACACCCGGTGCGTGATCCGCGCGCCGGCTACCAACAGACGCTCGCGGTGCTCGCGCACGCCAAGCGACACCGTCCGGAGGTGCTCACCAAGAGCAGCCTCATGCTCGGTCTCGGGGAGAGCGACCAGGAGATCGAGGCGACGCTTGCCGATCTGCGCGCCGCGCGGGTCGACATCGTGACGCTCGGGCAGTACCTGCGCCCGACGCTCAATCATCTGCCGGTGCAGCGCTTCGTCACGCCGGAGGAGTTCGACCGCTACCGCGAGCGGGCGCTGGCGCTCGGTTTCCTCGAGTGCGTGTCGGGACCGCTGGTGCGCTCGAGCTACCGCGCCGAGCGGGCTCTCGAGCGCAACAACGCCGGCCTCGATAACCGGAGCTGGGGTTAGGTGAGCGCGCCCGCCGCAGCCGTGCTCGCGCGCACCGTTCCCGCACCGGTCATCCGGCGGCTCGGCCTCATGGAGTACCAATCCACCTGGCGCGCCATGCAGCGCTTCACCGAGGAGCGAGATGCTGCGGCGCCGGATGAGATCTGGTTCCTCGAGCATCCGCCGGTGTTCACGCTCGGGATGAACGCGAACCGCGCGCATCTGCTCGAGCCGGGCGAGGTCCCGGTGGTGCAGATCGACCGCGGCGGGCAGGTGACCTACCACGGTCCGGGGCAGCTGGTGGTCTATCCGCTCGTCGACCTCAGGCGCGCCGGACTTGGCATCCGCGATTTCGTCACCGCGCTCGAGCGCTCCGTGATCGAGCTTGCGGCGCGCTACGGCATCGTCGCGCAGTGCCGGCGCGGCGCCCCGGGCGTATACGTCGGCGAGCGCAAGCTCGCCAGCGTCGGAGTGCGCGTGCGTCGCGGCGGCAGCTATCACGGCCTGGCGGTGAACGTGGCGCTAGACCTCGCCCCTTTCCGGCGCATCAATCCCTGCGGCTACCCGGGCCTCGAGATGACGCAGCTCGCCGATCTCGGCGGGCCGCGCTCGGTGGCCGCGAGCGCCGACGCGCTCGAAGCGCCGCTGCTCGCCGCGCTCGGCCTGTGAGGGACATCCTGCCTCGGGCATCGCAGCGCCTCCGGGCCCGGACGGCGCTCGCCGCGGCCGGCACTTGCGTATGCGTCGTGGCATGCGCGCTGCTGCTCGCCTGCCAGGAGCGGTCCGGGGGCGGGGCCGGGCGCATCACGCTGCTCAATGTCTCGTACGATCCGACCCGTGAGCTGTACGTGGATTTCAACGCGGCGTTCACGCGCTACTGGAAGGCGAAGACCGGCCAGACGGTGCGCATCGATCAGTCCCATGGCGGCTCGGGCACGCAGGCGCGCGCGGTCATGGACGGGCTGGCGGCCGACGTGGTGACGCTGGCACTTGCGGCCGACATCGACGCCATCGCCAAGCAGGCACAGCTCCTGCCGCTCAACTGGCAGAGCCTGCTCCCGGACAACAGCTCGCCCTATACCTCGACGATCGTGTTCCTGGTGCGCAAGGGCAATCCGAAAGGGATTCACGACTGGGGCGATCTGGTGCGGCCCGGCGTGTCGATCATCACGCCCAACCCGAAGACCTCAGGCGGGGCGCGCTGGAATTACCTCGCCGCCTGGGCCTGGGCGCTCAGGCAGCCGGGCGGGAACGAAGCGAGCGCGCGCGAGTTCGTGCGTCGCCTGTACGGCAACGTGCCGGTGCTCGACACGGGAGCGCGCGGCTCGACCACCACCTTCGTGCAGCGCGGGCTCGGCGACGTGCTGATCGCCTGGGAGAACGAGGCGCTGCTGGTGCTGCGCCAGCTCGGCGACGAGCGCTTCGAGATCGTCGTGCCGTCGGTGAGCATCCTCGCCGAGCCGCCGGTGGCGGTGGTCGACAAGGTGGCGCTGCGCCACGCCACGCGCGTGGTGGCCATGGCGTATCTCCAGTACCTCTACAGCAAGGAAGGGCAGGAGATCATCGCGCGCCACTACTTCCGGCCGCGCGATCCGGAGATCGCCGCGCAGTACGCCGCGCGCTTCCCGAAGCTCGAGCTGGTCACCATTGCCGATTTCGGCGGCTGGGACAGCGTGCAGCACCTGCACTTCAGCGACGGCGGCGTGTTCGACCAGATCTCGGCACGTTAATCGACCAGCAGCTTGTAGCCGGCGGCGGAGGTGCGCAGCAGGCTCGGGGCGGACGGGTCGGCCTCGATCTTCTGGCGCAGGCGGTGCACCAGCTGCTTCAGCAGCTGGCGGTCGCCGCCGCTGCGATGGCCCCAGACGTGTACCAGCAGGTGATCGGAGTTCACGGTGCGGCCGGCGTGTGCCAGCAACATCTGCAGCAGCCGCAGCTCGAGCTTGGTGAGGCGCACCGGCGGCGCCGTGCCGATCCGCACCGCGTGCTCGGTGACATCGAGCGTGACCCGGCCGGCGGCGAGCGGTGCGCCGGCCTCCACGCCGGAGCGGCGCAGCAGTGCGCGGATGCGCGCCAGGAGCGTGCGCGGGCTGAAGGGCTTGGTGAGGTAGTCGTCCGCGCCGAGGTCGAGGGCGCGCACCAGGTCCTCCTCCTCGCCGCGAACGGTGAGCATCAGCACCGGCACGCGCGAGTCGCGGCGGATCGTGTCGCAGACCTGGAAACCCGACATTCCCGGCATATTGATGTCGAGCACCACGAGATCGGGCGACTCGGCGGCGAAGCGCTCGAGCGCTGCCGGTCCGTCGGCCGCCTTGATCACGAGGTAGCCCGCCTGCGCGAGCCCGAAGGCGATCAGCTCGCGCAGATCCGCGTCGTCGTCCGCGACCAGGATCTTCATGCGGGAACCTCCGCGGGCAGTATCAGGGTGAAGCGGGTGCGGCCCTCGGCGGTGCGGCCGGCGCTTACCGTGCCCTGGTGCCGGTCGACGATCGACTTGACGATCGACAGGCCGAGCCCGAGGCCCGCGGGCTCGGGCTCGGGCTCCGTGCCGCCGCCGCGCCGGAAGCGCGCGAACAGCGCCTCAGAGTCGGTGGCGGCGGGACCCGGACCTTCGTCCTCGACCCAGGCCTGCACCTGGCTGCCGTGCACCGCGGCGCCGACCCGCACGACGCTGCCTTCGGGCGCGAACTTGTTGGCGTTGGCGAGCAGGTTGACGAGCACCTGCGTCAGGCGCGGCTTATCGCCACTCACCAGCGGCAGGTCGTCCGGGATCTCAACCTCGAGCCTCTGGCGGCGCTGCACCAGCAGCGGATCGATCAGGCCGCGCGCATCGTCCACCACCTCCGCGAGCGCGACGCTCTGGCGGCGGATGGCGAGCTGCCCGGACTCGATCCGCACGCTCTCGAGCAGGTTGTCGATGAGCCGCGTGAGCCTGAGCGTGCCGCGCTCGAGCGATGTCACCAGCTCCTTCAATCGCTCCGGCGGCAGCGTATCCAGGCCCGCGAGCAGCAGCTCGATCGAGGCCAGCTGCGCGGCGAGCGGGGTGCGGAACTCGTGCGAGATGTTGGCGAGCACCGAGTCGCGTGCGCGGCGCACCGCCTCGAGCTCGGTCTCGTCGCGCATCACCTGCACCTGCAGGCCGTCGACCGGCGCGGCGCTGGTGATCACGGTGGTGCGCGGCGCCGCCGGACCCGCGTCGAGATGCTCGACAGACTTGGCGCTGCCGGCGGCGCGCGCCTGCAGGATCGGGCAGTGCGTCTCGCATGGCCGGTGACCGTCCGCCTCGCGCGGCCGCAGCACGTCGCCGCAGAAGCGGCCGACGGCTTCGCCGGAGGTCACCCCGAGGAGCCGGGCCGCCTGCGGGTTGAGATAGCGGATCACGCGGTTGCGGTCGACCGCGTACACACCCTCGACGATGCCGCCGAGCACCGCCCGGGCCTCGCCCTCGCGCTGGCGCAGCGTGCCGGTGAGATCGATGAGATTGCGCCGCATGTCCTCCATGGTGCGCGCCAGCACGCCGACCTCGGCGACGCCGCTGGCCGGGATCGAGGCGGAGAAATCGCCCGCGCCGAGGCGCGCCGCGGCCTCGGTGAGGGCGCGCACCGGGGCTGCGACCCACTGCGCCAGCAGCGCGCCGGCCAGCACCGCCAGCGCCGCGAGCAGCAGCGCCGTCAGCAGCAGCCTTCTGACCAGGTGCTGCGTGGAGTTGTCGACCGCGCTCACCGGCAGCAGCGTCTCGATGAGTGCAATGGCCTCGCCGCTCGAGGCGAACACCGGCGCGCAGGCCGCATAGACGTCCTGCGAGGAGATGCGCTGCGCGGCGGAATGGCCGTTGGCTAGGGCGGCCGAATACAGCGGTGTGAACGCATTGACCGCCGCCGAGGTGTACTGGCGGTAGTCCATGAGCTGCACCTCCGCGCCCACCTGGCGCGTCAAGCTCGCCGCGAGGCGCGCATCGAGACGCCGCACGACGTACACGCGCAGCGGCGGCGCGCCGCCGAGCGGCGCCCAGGCGCCCAGCATCGGCACGCGCTCGAACGCCGGCAGCGCCATGAAGGTCTGACCCTGTTCCGCGCTTGCGGTGATGACCTGCGGCCAGTCGACCGGCGGCCCGGTGACCGCCACCACGGTCTTGTCGTCGAGCACCGCGCAGGCGTCGGCGTCGCACCAGCGCGCGAGCACCGGCGGCAGAGCATCCCGCTCGCCATCGGCAGCCAGGCGCTCGAGCGTCGGGCGGTCGGCGAGCGCGCGCGCGCTCGCCAGCGCATCCTCGCCGAGGCGCCGCAGGTCCTCGCGTGCGATGGTGGCCGCGAGCTGCACACGCGCTTTGCCCTGTTCGTCCGCCAGGTCGTGCAGCATGCCGCTCGCCGACCAGGTGATGCCGCCCCCCACCAGCAGCACGATGACGAGGTGGATCGCGATCAGCCACCAGACGAGGCTGGTGCGCTCGGGGTCCGGCCAGAGGAGCTGCGGCAGGCGCTTGAGGCTCTCGAGCACGGTCAGCGCCGCTGGTAGCCGGTGCGCTCGACCAGCGTCTTGACGACCAGCGTCAGCACGGCGAGCAGCGTGAGGAGCGACGCCACGGCGAAGGCGCCCACGAAGTCGTATTGGTTGTAGAGGATCTCGATGTCGAGCGGCATGGTGTTGGTGAGTCCGCGGATGTGTCCCGATACTACCGACACCGCGCCGAACTCGCCCATGGCGCGGGCATTACACAGGATCACCCCGTACGCCAGTCCCCAGCGGATCTTCGGCAGCGTCACCCGGAAGAAGGTCAGCCAGCCGCCGGCCCCGAGCGTGATCGCCGCCTCCTCCTCGTCGTTGCCGAGCTGCTGCATGAGGGGAATCAGCTCACGCGCCACATACGGGAAGGTCACGAACATGGTGGCGAGCATGATGCCCGGCAGCGCGAACACGATCGAGATGTCGTGCTCCTGCAGCCACAGGCCGAACCAGCCGTGCAGCCCGAACAGCAGCACGAACACCATGCCGGAGATCACCGGCGAGATCGCCAGCGGCAGGTCGATGAGAGTGATGAGGATGCTCTTGCCGTGGAACTCGAACTTGGCGATCGCCCAGGCCGCCGCGAGTCCGAACAGCGTGTTGACCGGCACCACTACCGCGGCGGTGGTGAGCGTCAGGCGGACGGCGGCCGCGGTATCCGGGTCGGCAAAGCTCGACAGATACGGTATCAATCCGCGGGCGAACGCCATGGCGAACACGGTAGCGAGCGGGGCGAGCAGCAGCGCCGCGAGGAAGGTGAGCGACACCGTGATGAAGAGCCAGCGCACTATCGCATGCACCCAGGTGTGCTGGCCGGGACGGACGTCGGCGTCCGTGAGCTCCGGCTCGAAGGCGGGCGCGGCCATCAGCGCCCCGTCCGCACCAGGCGGCGACGGCCCCACGCCTGCAGCAGGTTGATGGTGAGCAGCACCGCGAACGACATGAGCAGCATCACCAGCCCGAGCGCCGCCGCGCCCTGGTAGTCGAATTCCTCGAGATGGATGACGATCAGGAGCGGCGTGATCTCGGTTTTCATCGGCAGGTTGCCGGCGATGAAGATGACCGAGCCGTACTCGCCCACCGCGCGCGCA
Source organism: Steroidobacteraceae bacterium (assembly GCA_035603345.1). GTDB lineage: Bacteria > Pseudomonadota > Gammaproteobacteria > Steroidobacterales > Steroidobacteraceae > 13-2-20CM-66-19. The sequence continues at coordinate 35,121 of DATNKO010000035.1, forward strand.
AACGACAGCGTGAAGCCGGTGAGGAGCGCCGGCAGCACGGTCGGCAGGATGATGCGGCGGAAGGCGTACAGGCGCGTGGCGCCGAGCGTCTCGGCCGCGTCCTCGAGATCGCGCTGCACCTCGAGCAGTGCCGGCTGCAGGGCGCGCACGCTGAAGGGCATGCTGATCAGGGTCAACGCCACCGTGACACCGAGCCAGGTATAGGCGACCTTGATGCCGAGCGGCTCGAGGTAGCGGCCGATCCAGCCGTTCTGGGCGAACACCGTGGTGAGGGCGATACCTGAGACCGCCGTGGGCAGTGCGAACGGCATGTCGATGAGCGCATCGATCAGCTTGCGGCCGGGGAACTCGTAGCGCGTCAGCGTCCAGGCGATCACGAAGCCGAACACCAGGTTGATGGACGCGGCGAGCAGCGAAGCGCCGAACGACAGCTTGTACGAGCCGATGGCGCGCGCGCTCAGCACCACGTGCAGCAGGTCCTTGGCGTGCATCGAGCCTGCCGCCGCCACCAGCGCGGCGAGCGGCAGCAGCACGATGGCGCTCAGGAAGAAGGTCGTGAAGCCCAGGGTCAGCCCGAAGCCGGGCAGCACGCTCGGTTGCCGGAAGCTCATGGCGCGCTGCGGTACACGATCAGCACCGGCCAGCGGCCGCCGTCGAGCAGCGCGCCGAAGCGCTCGGCGAAGCGGTCGAGGTCGCTTACCCCGACGATCAGCATCTGCGCCGGCGCCTCCGCCAGGCGTTGCGCCAGCTCCTGCGCCGCATCGCCGAAGCGCAGCTCGGTGCGCATCTCCAGGCCGTGGACGGCGCGCGCTTCCGAGCGCGCATCGAGGAGTGCGCGCATGCCGCGCGGGCGTTGCGAGCCCGAGCTGCCGGCCACGATGCCGACGTAGACAGCCTCGGCCGCGAAGTGCCGCAGCACGCTCGCCGACACCGCGAGAGTGGCCGTGCGCGCCGGCTCGCCCAGCCAGTGGATCAGCACGCGCTGCGGTGCGGGCGCGCTGGCTGGCAGCACCAGCAGGTCCTTGGCTCCGCACCGCAACAGCCACTCGCTGCGCTGCGCGGTGTCGGGGCTGGCGGCGATCACGGTGGTGCCGACGAAAGACCCCGCACCCTCGCATGGGGCGTCGCCCAACCCGAGTCCGGGCTCGGCGCGGGTCACGATGCGGGTCTTCATGCGCGCGGCGAGCTCGCCGAGGAGCGGTGCGTGCGCCAGCGCCTCCGCCTGCTCGGTGCTGGGCGCGCAGGCGGTGAAGCTCGACAGCGGCGTCGGCAGCACGTGCACGCGGCGCACGCCGATCGCGACACTCTGCCCGGGGCGCACCCCGAAGCTGCGCCGCTCGGGCTGGGTGCGCGTCACCTGCAGGCACGGCGTCACGTTGCCGTTCGAATAGGCGAGCAGCGGCGCCTGCGCGCCGTCGCTCAAGCGCACCCGAATGCTCTCGAGCGCGCCGCTGAACACCACCTCGTCGACGGTGCCGCGCGCCAGGTAGCCGGTGGTCAGCGCTTCGCGGGTCGCGGCGAGCTCGATCTCCTCGGGACGCACCACCGCAACCACCTCGTGCTCGCGCGTGCCCGGCCCCTGGTCGGCGGTCGGCACGGTCGCGGCTCCCACCTGGATGCCGTCGGGAGTGCGGCGCGCCAGGATCAGGTTGGCGGCGCCGAGGAAGGTGGCCACGAAGCGCGTCTGCGGGCGCGAGTACAGCTCGTTCGGCGCGCCGATCTCGAGCAGCCGGCCGAGATTCATGATGCCGATGCGATCGGCCATGGCGAAGGCTTCTTCCTGGTCGTGGGTCACGAGCACGGTGGTGATACCGAGCTCGCGCTGCACCTCGCGGATCGTGCGGCGCAGCTCCTCGCGGATCTTGGCATCCAGAGCGCCGAACGGCTCATCGAGCAGCAGCACCTCCGGCTTGTGGGCGAGGGCGCGCGCCACCGCGACGCGCTGCTGCTGGCCGCCGGAGAGTTCCGCCGGCAGGCGGTCGTCCAGTCCCTCGAGCGCCACCAGACGCAGCAGCTCCTGGCGGCGCGCGCGGCGCTTGCGCGCGCGCATGCGCCGCACGCGCAGCGCGAACTCGATGTTGTCGGCCACCGTCATGTGGCGGAACAGCGCGTAGTTCTGGAATACCAGGCCGACGCCGCGCTTGCGCGCGGCCACGTGGGTGACGTCGCGCCCTTGCAGCGCAATGCGTCCATGATCGACGGCGGCAAGCCCGGCGATGGCGCGCAGCAGCGTGCTCTTGCCGCTGCCGCTCGGCCCGAGCAGCACGAAGAACTCGCCGTCGCCGATGTCGAGCGACACGTCGTTGACGACCGGCGCGCCCGCGTAGTACTTGGTGACCTGATCGAGCGTGATGGACATGGCGCGATGCTACCGGGCGGCAGGCGCGCGTGGCAGTGCTGTCCCGCTCACCGGCGGGTGACAAACAGGTTATAAACGGGGGATAGCGCGCCTGTCAGGCCGGCGCCGCTACCAAGGGGTGCCGGCGAGCTCCTCCTTGTAGCGCTGCAGCTCCCCATAGACCCGACGCCACAAGGGACCCGGCTTACCCGCGCCGACAGGGCGACCGTCCAGCCGGGTCACCGCCGTGACTTCGCGGGTCGCGGCCGACAGCCAGATCTCGTCCGCGGCGCGCAGCTGCGCCTCGCTCACCGACGCCGACCGCCAGGGGAGCGCGCAGCGCGCCGCCAGCTCCTCGACCACGCCGCGGGTGGTGCCTGGCAGGATGCGGCGCGACTGCGGTGGCGTCAGCAGCTCCCCGCCGATGACCACGTGCACCGCCGAGGCGGAGGCCTCGGTGAGCTCGCCATCGCGCAGCAGAATGGTCTCGGCGGCGCCGGCCTCGACCGACTGCTGCCTGAGCAGCACGTTGGCGAGCAGTGCCACCGACTTGATGTCGCAGCGCGCCCAGCGCGTATCGACCGCGGTCACGCACGCCACTCCGTCGGCGAGCGTCTCGGGGCCGAGCCGCGCAAGCGGCGCGCAGAATGCGAACACGGTCCGGGTGATCACCGGCAGTGGCGCGTGCGTGCGCCCGTACTGCGCGCCGCGTGTCACCTGCCAGTACACGTACTGGTCGCCGCCGGCGTTGCGCTCCACCAGTGTGCCGAGGATTTCGCGCCAGTCATCGCGGCTGTGCGGGTCTTCCATCGCGACCGCGGCCAGCGAGCGCGTGAGCCGCTCGGCGTGCGCGCTGAAGCGGAACGGGCGCCCGCCGTACACCGGCATCACCTCGTAGACGCCGTCGGAGTACAGGAAGCCGCGATCGAGCGGTGAGATGCGCGCCTCGGTGAGCGGCAGGTAGGCGCCGTTCAAGTAGCACAGTGGCAGGGGATCAGCCATCAGAGTCTCTCCGGCGCGCTCACTTGAACCACAGCGCGATACTGTCGAGGGCGCGCGTCCACAGGCTCCCGAGCGGTACCGCCTCGAGCGTCACCAGCGGCACGCGCGCAATGACTGCTCCGGTGCCGTCCGCCACGGTGAGCTCGCCGAGCTGCTGCCCGTCGGCGAGCGGGGCGCTGAGGGGCTCGTGACTGAGGCGCGCCTGAGTCGAAAGCGTCGTGGCCTGGCCGCGCGCCACGGTTGCGTAGACGTCGTAGGGCACGCCGACCGCGGCAAACTCGCTCGCCGACCGGTAGACGCGCGGCTTGAGCACGGTGGCGTGCGCCGCCTTGACGCGCAGGGTCTCGAAGAAGGTGTAGCCGTAGTTGAGGAGCGCCGCGCTCGCATCGGCGCGCCCCTTCTCGTTCGGCGAGCCCATGACGACCGATATCAGACGCATGCCGTTGCGCAGCGCCGAGCTCACCAGGCAGTAGCCGGCCTCGTCGGTGTGCCCGGTCTTCAGTCCGTCGACCGACGGGTCCTTGCCGAGCAGCGTGTTGCGGTTGCCCTGGCGGATGTTGTTCCAAAGGAACTCGCGCAGGCTGAACAGGCCGTAGTACTGCGGGAACTCGCGGATCAGGGCGCTCGCCAGCGTCGCCATATCGCGCGCGGTGCTGTAGTGCCCGGGGGCCGGCAGCCCGTCGCTGTTGACGAAGTGGCTGGACTTCATGCCGAGACGCTGCGCGTACTCGTTCATCATCTGCGCGAACGCCTCCTCGGTGCCGCCGACCTTCTCGGCGAGCGCCACCGTCGCATCGTTCCCCGACTGCACGATCATGCCCTTGAGGAGAATGTCGACCGGCACCTGTGAGCCGATCTGGATGAAGCTGCGCGAGCCGCCGGTGCGCCAGGCATGCTCGCTGACGGTGACCTCGTCGGTCAGCTTGAGCCGTCCCTCGGCCAGCGCCTTGAACACGACGTAGGCGGTCATGAGCTTGGTGAGGCTCGCGGGCTCCTCGCGATCGTCGGCGTGGCTCGCGGCGAGCACCCGCCCGCTGAAATGATCGACCAGCAGGAAGGCGCGCGCCTCGACCGCCGGCGGCGGCGGAATCGGCGCGGCGGCGCGCGCCGCTGCCGGTGCCAGCGCCGCGGCGGCGGCCGCGAGCAGCGCGAGCGCGGGATTCGCGACCGGATGATTCCTCATGCAGGGACGATTCACGGTAAGTGCCTTCCTTAGCTCCGGTGGCAAACCGCGGGATTCTAACCCAGGAGGAGCGCCTGCATGCGGATGCGCACCGCTCGCGGCGCGCGGCACGCGCCGCTTCAGTCGTTCGCCAGCCGCGCGTCGGGAACGCCGAGCGCCGCGAGCCGCGCGGCGAGCTGATCGAATTCGGCGACGCTGCTCACTGGCCCGAGGCGCACGCGGTACAGGTGTGATCTGCCGACCAGCGGCGAGAGCACGAAGGCGCTGGTGAGGCCGGCGGCCTGCAGCCGCTCGAGCAGCCGCTGGGCGTTGGCCGGATCGGCGAACGCGCCGGCCTGGACGTACAGGGCGGGCGGTGGGAGCTCCGTGGCTCGCGCCGGCTCCTCGTCCGGCACGCCCGGAGTCAGCACCCGCACCTCCACCAGCGTCGTGCCCTCGCGCAGCATGTCGAGCTTCCAGGCGGCGGTGTACGACAGGTCGATGATGCGGTTGGCGACGAACGGCCCGCGGTCGTTGATGCGCACCACGATGCTGCGGCCGTTCTTCAGGTTGGTGACGCGCGCGTAGCTCGGCAGCGGCAGGGTCTTGTGAGCGGCGGTCATGGCGTACATGTCATAGGGCTCGCCGCTCGAGGTATTGCCGCCCTGGAAAGTCGGCCCGTACCACGAGGCCACGCCACGCTCGACGTAGCCGTCGCCGGCGGCGAGCACGTAGTAGCGCCTCCCGAGCGCGTCGTAAAAGGGCGGATTGCCGTGGGCGCTGCGCGGCTCGGCGCGCGGCACGGCGTCGGGTACCGACGCGAGATCCGTGGACGGCGGCGGCAGGGGCTGCGGAGCCGCGGGCGGTGGCGGGGGCGAGGGCGGGCGGCGCGGCGCCACGGCGCAGGCTGCGAGCAACGCCATGCAGGCCAGCGCGGCTGCGCGCGCACAGCGGTAGCGCCCCGAGAGCGCTGGCGCGCCGCGCCTCACGGCGGCGTGCTGCGCACCTGCTGCGCGATGGCTTGCGCCAGGTCGTACACGGCCATCGCGTAGCGGGCGCTGTTGTTGTAGCGCGTCAGCACGTAGAAGTTGTGAAAGCCGACGCGGTAGACGGGGCCGTCGGGCTGCTCGGCCGAGAGCAGCAGCGCCGGTGTCTCGGGCGGCAGGCTGATATCGAGTCGCACGCCGCGCGCGCCGAGGCCGCCGACGGTCTGGTTGAGCTCGAGGTCATGCGGCTCGATGGTGAAGTCCGGGTCCGGGTCGAGGACGGTCTCGGCGAGCACCGGGGCGCCGGGCTCCCAGCCGTACTCGTGCAGGTAGTTGCCGACACTCGCCAGGATGTCATCCCAGTCCTTCCACAGATCGCAGCTGTGATTCGCGTCGGCATCCACCGCGTAGCGCCGGTACGCCGAGGGCATGAACTGCGGCACGCCCATGGCGCCCGCGTACGAGCCGCGCAGCTCGAGCGGGTCGAGCCGGTTCTCGCGCGTCAGCAGCAGGAACTGCTCGAGCTCGCCGCGGAAATACCTGGCGCGCGGCGGGAAGTCGAACGCCAGGGTACTGAGCGCGTCGAGCACGCGGTAGCCGCCGGTGACGCGCCCGTACTTGGTCTCCATGCCGATGATCGCCACCAGGTACTCGGGCGGCACCTGGTACTGCGCGGCGAACTGCTCGAGCGCCTGGCGGTGATCGAGCCAGAACTGCACGCCCTGCTCGATGCGCTCGGGCGTCACGAAGTGCGCGCGGTACTCCCACCACGGCGCGACCTGCTCGATCGGCCGCGTAATGATGTCGATGATTTTCGGCTGCGGCTCAGCCGCGCGCAGCAGCCGCCGCACCTCGGCGCGGGAAAAGCCGTCGCGCTTGGCGACCTCGTCGACGAAGCTGGCGATCTCGGGACGCTCGAGATCGAAGCGCCCGCCCGCCTGCGCGCGCGCCGGCGCGGCGAGCAGCGCGGCGCACAGGGCGCCGAGCGATGCGGCGGCGAGCAACAGGCGGCATCTATTCAATTACGATCCGACGAGCTTACGGTGTGAATAGAGCGCCATCAGAATACCGAAGCCCGCCAGCAGCGTCACGACCGAGCTGCCACCGTAGCTCACCAGCGGCAGCGGCACGCCGACCACCGGCAGGAGTCCGGTCACCATGCCGGCGTTGATGAACACATAGACGGAGAAGGTGAGCGCGATGCTGCCGGCGAGCAGTCGCGCGAACGTGTCCTGGGTCTGCGTGGCGAGGTAGATCGAGCGCGCCACCACGAAGGCGTACAGCAGCAGCAGCAGCAGCAGGCCGAGCAGGCCGAACTCCTCGCCGACCACCGCAAAGATGAAATCCGTCGAGCGCTCGGGCAGGAACTCCAGCTGCGCCTGGCTGCCGTTCATCCAGCCTTTGCCGAATACGCCGCCGGAGCCGATGGCGATCTGCGACTGGATGATGTGATAGCCGGCGCCGAGCGGATCGGTCTGCGGATTCAGGAAGGTGAGCACGCGGCGGCGCTGGTAGTCGTGCATGAAGCTCCAGCCGAACCAGGCGGCGAGCGCCGCGAGCGCCAGCACACCCACCATCACGCGCACGCGCAGTCCCGCCAGCACGATCACCAGCGCGCCGGCGACGGCGATCAGCGCCGCGGTTCCGAGGTCCGGCTGCAGCGCGACCAGCGCCACCGGCACCAGGATCACGGCGGCGAGTGCCGTGAGCGACAGCCAGCCCGGCGGCAGCGGCCGATCGTGCAGGTACCACGCGCAGGCCATCGGCACCGCGAGCTTCATGAGCTCGGAGGGCTGGAAGCGGAATATTCCCAGATCGAGCCAGCGCTGCGCGCCCATGCCGCTGTGGCCGATCGCCGCCACGATCAGCAGCAGCAGCACACCGGCGGCGTACAGCCAGGGAGTCGAGCGGCGCAGGAAGTTGGGGTTGACGCGCGCCAGCAGCAGCATGGCGATCGCGCCGAAGATGACCCGCAGCACTGTGCGCACCACGGTGCCGACGCTCTGGCCCGAGGCGCTGTACAGAACGATCAGGCCATAGGCGGCGATCAGCGTCAGTCCCACCACCAGCGGTCCGTCGATCTTCAGCGCGAACAGCACGCGCGCAGCTCCGCCGAGCGTGCGGCGGGCGCGTGAGCCGCTTGAGACTTCCTCGTAGATCATCGGCGGCGGCTCGAGGTCACGTGCGGCTGGTTCCAGCGGGCTGCGGCGTGGCAGGCGGCGGCGGGGGGCGCGCGCTCCCCGGCGCCGGCGCGCCGGGCGCAGGCACGCTCACCGGCGCAGCGCTCACCGGCGCGGCGGGCTTGACCTTGCCGTTGGCATCCAGCAGGTACGCATCGAGCACCTTGCGCACGATCGGCGCGGCTGCGCTCGCGCCCTGACCGCCGTTCTCCTCGATCGCGGCGACCGCAATGCGCGGCTGGTCGGCGGGAGCGAAGGCGATGAACCACGAGTGATCGAGCAGCCGCTCGTTGAGGGTCTTGGCGTTGTAGCGCTCATTGCGTCCGACGGTGAACACCTGTGCGGTGCCGGTCTTGCCGCCGAAGGTGTAGGGCGCATGCCCGATCGCGGCCGCGGTGCCGCGCTGCGTAACGCCGACCATGTCCTCAACCACCCGCTCCCAGTCGGCGGGCGCGATGCCGGTCACCTCGCCCGCAGACACCGGCGCGAGGCGCCGTATCTCACCCGTGCGCGGGTCGCGGAAACCGGTGACCAGGCGCGGCTTCCAGATCCTGCCACGCGCGGCGATGATGCTGGCGTAGTGGGCGAGCTGCAGCGGTGTCACGCTGAGATAGCCCTGGCCGATCCCGAGGCTCACCGTCTCGCCCGGGAACCACACGCGGTCCGCCGGTCGCGCGAAGGCCTTCTCCTTCCACTCGCGCGACGGCAGGATGCCCGACTTCTCGCCGCCGACATCGATGTCGGTGAGCGCGCCGAAGCCGAACTTCGCCATGAAGGTCGAAATGCGGTCGATGCCGAGCTGGTCCGCGAGCCCGTAGAAGTACACGTCGCACGACACCACGATCGCATCGTCGAGATCGACGTTGCCGTGGTGCTCGTTGTGGAACTCACGGTAGATGAAGGAGCTGCCGGGCAGATGGAACGAGCCGGCGCAGTAGCGGTGCGCCAGCGGGTCGACCACGTGATAGGTGAGCGCGGCGAGCGCCAGCAGCGGCTTGACGGTCGAGCCGGGCGGGTAGGTGCCGCGCAGTACGCGGTTGAACAGCGGCCGGTCAATGTCGTTCTGCAGGGCGCCGAATTCCGCGGCGGTGATGCCGCGCGCGAACAGGTTGGGATCGAAGCCTGGAAGCGAGACCAGCGCGAGCACGTCGCCACTGTTGGGATCGAGCGCGATGACCGCGCCACGATGCCCGGCGAGCGCGTTTTCCGCGACCCGCTGCACCTTCAGGTCGATCGACAGCAGCAGGTCATCGCCCGCCGCCGGCGGCCGGATACTCAGGTTCGGCACGTAGGCGCCCTGGCGCTCGACCGAGCGGCCCTGCGCGTTCACCAGCACCTCGCGGAAGCCATTGGTGCCGTGCAGCCGATGCTCGAAGGCGCTCTCGACACCGACCTTGCCGATCAGCGAGGTGCCGGAGTAAGCGGCGCGGTCGATGTGCTTGAGGTCCTGCTCGCTGATGGCGCCGACGTAGCCGAGCGCGTGCACGGCGAGAGCGCCATCCGGATACCAGCGCGTCTGGCGCGTCTTGATGTCGAGGCCAGGAAACTCGAAGCGCCGCACCGCGAAGCGCGCCACGTCCTCATCCGACATGTGCAGGCGGATCGGTACGGAGTCGAAGCTGCGGCTGGAGGCGATGGTGCGCGTGAGCTCATCGACGTCCTCGGGCCGGATGAGTCCGAGCTGCACCAGGCTCGCGAGCGTCCTGGGGATATTCGGCACTTCCTCGGGCACCAGCTCGAGCTGGTAGGCGGGCTGGTCCGCGGCCATCACCTCGCCGTAGCGGTCGAGGATCAGGCCGCGCGCCGCCGGGATCGGCTCCACGCGCACCCGGTTGCCCTGCGAGAGCCCGTAGTAGTAGTCATGGCGCACCACCTGCAGCAGCACCAGGCGCGCGATCAGGCCCGCTACCGCGAGCGCCATGAATGCGGCGCACACCAGCGCCCGCCGGTCGAACAGGCGTTGCTCGCGCCACTGATCCTTGATGCGCACGGCCGGCATGGCTAGAGCGTACTCATGAGCGGCGAGTCACGCCGAAGGGATTGGTCGCAGTATAAGAAAGGAGCGCCGCGACCGGCGGCCAGACCACCGCGCTGGTCACGCAATGGATCCAGCGCAGCGAGCTGGTGACGGGATGCCCGGTCCAGCCGTCGATCGCGAACACCACGAGCTCGTAGACCACGAGCGCCGCGAACACCAGCAGCGACTGCTGGAAGGCGGGCTTGGAGCGGATGCGCTGGTGCTCGCGCACGGTGATGTAGCTCACCAGGGCGAGGGCGAGCGCGTGCTGGCCGAGCACCGGTCCCTGAAACACGTCGAGCGCGAGGCCGGCGAAGAATCCGAGCGCGATGCCGCCGGTGCGCGGCGCGTTCACCGACCAGTAAAGCACCGTCAGCACCAGGAACGCCGGCCGTACCACCTCGAGCCACGACGGCAGCGGCAGCACCGTGAGAATGAGCCCGAGGAAGGCGGTGAGGAGCATGCGCCCGAGCGGCGAGGCGGCGCTCACTGGGGTGGCTCCTGCGGGGCCGTGGCCTCGGGTGTGTGCCCGGCCGGCGCTTTGGCCGGCTGGTGCGGCGCCGGCAGCGGCTGCATCGCCGGGTTGCCGGCCGGCAGGTCGCCGGCCGCATTCGGCGGCGGAGTGGGAGCGGCCGGTTGGCCCTGCCTGAACCACACCAGCATGACCTCGGCATCGGCAGCGACGTGCGCGAGCGGTGCCGCGCGCACCTGTGCCAGCGGCTGCACGGCGTCGCGGTGCACTTCGGTGACGCGCGCCACCGGATAGCCTTCGGGAAACACGCCGCCGAGCCCGGAGGTGACCAGCAGGTCGCCGCCGTGAACGTCGGCATTCGACGGCAGGTAGGGGAGCGCCAGCGAGGAGGCATCGCCCGCGCCGACCGCAATGGTGCGCAGTCCGGTGCGCTCGATGCGCACCGGCAGCGCGTGCTCGGGATCGGTGATCAGGATCACTTCCGCGCTCCAGGGACCCACGTGCGTGGTCTGGCCGATCACGCCGCTCTCATCGAGCACCGCCTGGCCCTCGAACACGCCGTTGGAGGCGCCGCGGTCGATCAGCATGCGCTGGCGCAGGCTGCTCATCTGGAGATTGACGATCTCGGCGGCCAGCCAGCGATCGGCGACCGGCGGCAGCGCTGCGGACAGCCCGCGCAGTGCGCCGTTCTCGCGCGCCAGCGCGTCGTAACGCATCGCCAGCAGCTCGAGGTCGCGCGCGCGGGCGCGCAGCCGCGCGTTGTCGGACTCGAGCGCGTCGCGCGTCGCGAACGACTCTTTGAGCCAGCGCCGGGCGGTGGGCGGGGAGTTGACCGCGAGCTGGATGGGGTAGGCCGCGGCCTGCAGCACGTAGCGCACGCGCTCGATGTAGTGCGCGCGCTGGTCGAGGTACATGACCACGACCGCGAGCACGGCGAACAGCGTGAAGCTAAAACCGGGGGAGCCGCCCCGCCCCTGCAGCGGTCTGCCGGCTGCTGTCCCGAAGGCTGCCACCTACGACTCGTGCGCTCCCGCAGCGCTACTCGAGGCCGAAGTGTCCCGGCCCCAACTCGTCCATCAGCTCGAGTATGCGCCCGCCGCCGCGCGCCACGCAGGTGAGCGGGTCGTCCGCGACCACCACCGGAAGCCCGGTCTCCTCGGTGAGGAGCTTGTCGATGTCGCGCAGCAGCGCGCCGCCGCCGGTCAGCACGATGCCGCGTTCGGCGACGTCCGCGCCGAGCTCGGGCGGGGTCTGCTCGAGCGCCTGCTTCACGGCGCTGACGATGCTCTGCAGCGGTTCCTGCAGCGCCTCGAGGATCTCGTTGCTGTTGAGCGTGAAGCTGCGCGGCACGCCCTCGGAGAGGTTGCGACCCTTGACGGAGAGCTCGCGCACCTGCTGCCCGGGGTAGGCCGAGCCGATCTCGATCTTGATGCGCTCGGCGGTCGACTCGCCGATCAGGATGCCGTAGTTGCGCCGTACGTAGTTCATGATCGCCTCGTCGAAGCGATCGCCGCCGATGCGCGCGGAGTTGGCGTATACCACGCCGTTCAGTGACAGCACCGCGACCTCGGAAGTTCCGCCGCCGACGTCGAGCACCATCGAGCCGCGCGCCTCGTGCACCGGGAGCCCCGCGCCGACCGCCGCGGCCATCGGCTCGCTCACGATCGCGACGTTGCGCGCGCCGGCGCCTTCGGCCGACTCGCGGATGGCGCGGCGCTCGACCTGCGTCGAGCCGAATGGCACGCACACCAGCACGCGCGGCGAGGGCTTGAGCATGCGGGCGCCGTGCACCTTGTTGATGAAGAACTGCAGCATCTTCTCGGTGTAGGTGAAGTCCGCGATCACGCCGTCCTTCATGGGACGCACGGCGGTGATGTGCCCCGGGGTGCGCCCCAGCATGGCCTTGGCTTCGGCCCCGACCGCGACGATGATCTTGCCGCCGCGCGTCGGCTCGTCCTGCACGGCCACCACCGAGGGCTCGTTGAGCACGATGCCCTTGTCACGCACGTAAATGAGCGTGTTGGCCGTTCCCAGATCGATCGACAGATCGCTGGAGAAATATCCGCGCAAGCGTTTGAACATGAAGCGACCGGAAAATGGGCGGCGGGGGCCGACGAAAGAGGCGCGTAATCTAGCAACCGACAGGACATTCAGCAAGGCAACATGTATGATTTTGCGCGGTTTTTCTCATTTTCAGCGCACCCGCCGATGAGCCTCACACGCGAGCAGATCGAGAGCATCGCCGCCCTGGCGCGCCTGGCGCTCCAGGAGGCGGAGATTCCCGTCTACCAGGAGAGCCTGTCGCGAATCATCGACTTCGTCGGCGCGCTCGACCGCGCGGCGACCGCGGACGTGACGCCGATGGCGCACCCGCTCCCGGGGCTGTCGCAGCGGCTGCGGCCGGACGTGGTCACCGAGCAGGACCACCACCAGGAGTATCAGGCGAACGCGCCGCAGGTGGCCGCGGGCCTGTACCTCGTTCCTAAGGTCATCGAGTGAGGCCGGGAATGAGCGAGCCGTACCTGAGGACGCTGACCGAGCTGGCGCAGGGGCTGCGAGCCCGGCAGTTCTCGAGCGTCGACCTGGCGCGGATGTTCCTCGAGCGCATCGAGCGGGCTCAGGGCGCGCTCAACGCATTCATCTCGGTAACGCGCGAGCAGGCGCTCGCGGATGCAGCGCTTGCCGACCGGGCGCTCGCCGCCGGCACGGGCGGTGCGCTCACCGGCGTGCCGATCGCCCACAAGGACCTGTTCTGCACCCGCGGTGTGCGCACCAGCTGCGGCTCGCGCATGCTCGACAACTTCGTCGCGCCCTACGATGCGACCGTGGTCGCGAACCTCAAACGCGCCGGCGGCGTGATGCTCGGCAAGACCAACATGGACGAGTTCGCGATGGGCTCGTCCAATGAGACCAGCTATTACGGGCCGGTGCGCAACCCGTGGAACCCGGCGCTGGTCCCGGGAGGCTCCTCGGGCGGCTCGGCGGTGGCGGTGGCCGCGCGACTGATTCCCGGCGCCACCGCGACCGACACCGGCGGCTCGATCCGCCAGCCGGCGGCGCTCACCGGCATCACAGGCCTGAAGCCTACCTACGGGCGCGTATCGCGCTTCGGGATGGTGGCTTTCGCCTCGAGTCTCGATCAGGGGGGCGTGCTCACCGCGAGCGCCGCGGACGCCGCACTCATGCTGCGCGAGATGGCCGGCTTCGATCCGAACGACTCCACCAGCGTCGATGTGCCGGTACCGGATTACGTCGCGAGCCTGAACGAGCCGGTGGCGGGCTTGAGGATCGGGCTGCTCAAGGAATTTTTCGACAAGGGACTCGAGCCCGAGAACGAGCGGCGCGTGCGCGAGGCGCTCCAGGTTTACACGCGGCTCGGGGCGAAAGTCAGCGAGGTGAGCCTGCCGAACCTGCCGCTGTCGGTGCCGGTGTACTACGTGGTGGCGCCCGCCGAGTGCTCCTCCAACCTCGCGCGCTACGATGGCGTGCGCTTCGGGCACCGCTGCGAGAGCCCGCGCGATCTTCTCGACCTGTACCGGCGCTCGCGCGGCGAGGGCTTCGGCGCCGAGGTCAAGCGGCGCATCATGACCGGCACCTACGTGCTGTCGGCCGGCTACTACGACGCTTATTACCTCAAGGCGCAGCGCGTGCGGCAGCTGATCGCGGCCGACTTCGCCCGTGCCTTCGAGAGCGTCGACGTGCTCATGGGGCCGACGACGCCGACGCCGGCGTTCGCCCTCGGCGCCAAGACCGCCGATCCCATCACCATGTACCTGAACGACATCTACACCATCGGCGCGAATCTCGCCGGGCTGCCGGGGGTGTCGATCCCCTGCGGCTTCGTAGCGGATCTGCCGGTGGGGCTGCAGATCGTCGGCCCGCACTTCGGCGAGGCGCGGATTCTCGCCGCCGCGCATGCGTTCCAGCGCGCGACCGAGTGGCACACCCGCGTGCCCGCGGGGTACGCATGAGCGGCTGGGAGACCGTCATCGGGCTCGAGATCCATGCACAGCTCGCCACGCGCTCGAAGATCTTCTCCGGCTCCGCGACCGCCTACGGCGCACCGCCCAATGCGCAGGCGAATCTGGTCGATCTCGGCTACCCGGGCGTGCTGCCGGTGCTGAACGCGGCGGCGGTGCACATGGCGGTCAAGCTCGGGCTCGCCATCAACGCGCGCATTGCCTCGAGCTCGGTGTTCGCGCGCAAGAACTACTTCTACCCCGACCTGCCGAAGGGCTACCAGATCAGCCAGTACGAGCTGCCGATCGTGGCCAGCGGCGCGCTCGAGATCGTGCTCGAAGACGGCACCGCCAAGCGCATCGGCATCACGCGCGCGCACCTGGAAGAGGACGCGGGCAAGTCGCTGCACGAGGGACTGCCGGGCCTCACCGGCATCGACCTGAACCGCGCCGGCACGCCGCTCGTGGAGATCGTCTCGGAGCCCGACATGCGCTCGGCGAAGGAAGCCGTCGCCTACATGAAGAAGGTGCACACGCTGGTGCGCTACCTCGAGATCTGCGACGGCAACATGCAGGAAGGCTCGTTCCGCTGCGACGCCAACGTGTCGGTGCGGCGGACCGGGGCGCACGAGCTCGGTACGCGCACCGAGACCAAGAACCTGAACTCCTTCCGTTTCGTCGAGCGCGCCATCAATTACGAGGTGGCGCGCCAGATCGAGTTGCTCGAGTCCGGCGGCAAGGTGGTGCAGGAAACGCGCCTCTACGATCCGGACAAGGGCGAGACACGGCCGATGCGCTCCAAGGAGCAGGCGAACGACTACCGCTATTTCCCCGATCCGGACCTGCTGCCGGTGAAGCTCGATGCGGCCTTCATCGAATCGGTGCGCGCGACGCTGCCGGAGCTCCCCGATCAGAAGGCCGCGCGCTTCGCCTCGCAGTACGGGCTGTCGGCCTACGATGCGGGCGTGCTCACCGCGAGCCGCGAACTGGCCGACTACTACGAGGAAGTGGCGCGCACGGTGCCGAAGGAGCCGAAGCTCGCGGCCAACTGGGTCATGGGCGAGCTCGCGGCAAGGCTCAATCGCGACGGCCTCGAGGTCGCGGCAGCGCGCGTTGCTGCGGCCGGGCTCGGAGCGCTGGTGCTGCGCATCGCCGACCGCACCATCTCCGGCAACATCGCCAAGGAGGTGTTCGAGGTCATGTGGTCGGAGGGCTCGAGCGCCGATCAGGTGATCGAAGCGCGCGGCCTGAGGCAGATCACCGATAGCGGCGCGATCGAGCGCGCGATCGACGAGGTGATGGCCCGCAACCCCGGCCAGCTCGCCGACTACCGCGCTGGCAAGGACAAGCTGTTCGGGTTTTTCGTCGGCCAGGTCATGAAGGCGACCGGCGGCAAGGCCAATCCGACCCAGTTGAACGACTTACTCCGGGCCAAGCTCAAGGGCTGAGTTCGCGGCCAGACGAGCCTTCCCGGGTGCGGGCACGTGCTTTAAGAGGCTCCGCCTCGCGCGCATCCAGCGATTGGTTCATTAGAGATTCAATAGTGACCGCAGGCAGTCTCCTGTGGCGCGAATGCTCACGAACAAGAAGCGTCGCTCATGCAATTAAAGACATGTACAATAATTGCATGCTGTCGGTCTCACCCGCAGATCTCGTCACCTGGCTGCGTGCAGCCGGGGAGCCCAGCCGGCTGCGGCTGCTGGCGCTGTGCCTGGGTGGCGCGCTCAGCGTCACGGACCTGGCGCAGGCGCTCAAGCAGAGCGAGCCGCGGGTGTCGCGCCACCTGCGCATCCTCTGCGAGGCGGGCCTCCTCGAGCGCACGCGACAGGGGCAATGGGTCTGCTACGGCGTGGCCGAGGAGGCCTCCGCAGCGACTTTCGTGCGCGGGCTCCTGGCGCAGATCGACCGGCGCGACCCGCTGCTTCTTCGTGATCGCGCCGAGGCGAGCGCCGTCACCGCGCCAGCCCCCCCAGGCGCCGCGTCGCAGTCGCGACTCAGCCGGTCGCTTGCGGAGTTCGTCGATGCAAGCGGGCTCGGCACCGGGCTGGACGCCGCTCTCGTTGTCGGCGTCGCGCACCCCGAGCTGCTCGCGCGGGCCGCTGCCGCCGCACACCACCTGACGGCGATCGCTCATTCGCGCCGCGCGGCCCAGGGAGCGCGCGCCTTCGCCGAGCGGCACGGGCTTGCCTGCCGCGTACTGCTCTCCACCGGCGCGGGGGCGCTCAGCGATGCGGATCTGGCGCGCATCGGACGGCCGTTCGATGCCGTGCTGCTCGATCACCTTGCAGGCGGCGAGGCGCTGGTTGCGCAGCAGCTCGAGCAGGCACAGCGGGTGCTCGCTCCGCACGGCCGGCTGTGGATCTTCGAGCGCTATGAGTCGCTCGAGAGCGCCGGCGAGCGTGTCGTGGAGCATCCGCTCGCGCGGCTGCGCCGCCAGCTTGGCGAAGCCGGCTTCATGTGCGAGCGGCTGAGCCCGATCGAGGCGGACGGCGAGCACGTGCTGGCGGCCGCGGCGCGTCACAGTGCCGCGGGCGCAGCGCCGGGCGAGAACCACGCGGCAGCGGGCGGGAGGAGGTAGCGATGAGCATCGATCCCACAGGTGTGTGCCCGGCGGCGGCCCTGCGCGTGTCGTTCGAGTTCTTTCCGCCTGCCGATGCTGCCATGGAGGCGACGCTGTGGCAGTCGATCGAGCGGCTGGCGGCGCTCGCGCCGCGCTTCATCTCCGTCACCTACGGCGCCGACGGCTCGACGCGTGAGCGCACTCACAACGTCGTCACACGCATTCAGCGCGAGACCAGGCTCACCGGCGCGCCGCACCTGACCTGCATCGGCGCTGCGCGCGAGGAGATTCTCGAGATCGGCCGCGGCTACTGGGAGCGGGGCGTGCGTCATCTGGTCGCGCTGCGCGGCGACATGCCGCACGGCATGGCCAGCTACCAGCCGCATCCGGGTGGCTTCGCCTATGCCGCAGACCTGGTGGCGGCCTTGAGCCGCCTTGCGCCGTTCGACATCTCGGTCGCGGCCTACCCGGAAGTGCATCCGGAAGCGCGCTCGGCGGAGGCGGACCTCGAGAACCTGCGCCGCAAGATCGATGCCGGCGCGAGCCGCGCCATCACCCAGTTCTTCTTCGACACCGAGGTGTTCCTGCGCTTCCGCGACCGCTGCGCACGGGCGGGCATTCGCGCCCCGATCGTCCCCGGGATCCTGCCGATCACGCGCTTTCCGCAGGTGCAGCGCTTCGCCGCGCGCTGCGGCGCGAGCATTCCCGCGTGGCTGCACGAGCGCTTCACCGGCCTGGATGAGGATCACGAGACGCGGCGCCTGCTGGCCGCGAGCGTCGCGATCGAGCAGGTGGAGGCGCTCAGGCGCCATGGCGTGCGCGACTTTCATTTCTACACGCTGAACCGCGCCGAGCTGACCTACGCGATCTGCTACGCGCTGGGCCTGCGGCCGGCGCAGCCGCAGGCCGCGCGTCATGGGGTTCCCGCGTGAGCGCTTGCCGCCACGCCGCGGCGCGCCATGCCGCGCCGCGCGCCGACCGCGAGACCGAGCGGCGCGCGGATCCGGGCGCGCGGGTGGCCGCCGCGCCGTTCGCGCTCGAGCCGCCGGATGAGACCGCGCGCCGCGAGCGTCTGGAGCGCCTGAAGGAGCTGCTCGGCGAGCGCATCGTGCTGCTGGACGGCGCCATGGGAACCATGATCCAGCAACACCGGCTGGATGAGCGCGGCTACCGCGGCGAGCGTTTCCGCGATTGCCCCCGCGACCTCAAGGGCAACAACGACATCCTGACGCTGACGCGCCCGGAGATCGTCGGCGGCATTCACCGCGCCTACTTCGAGGCCGGCGCCGACATCATCGAAACCAACACCTTCAACTCGAACGCGGTATCGCAGGCCGACTACGCCATGGCGGCGCTGGTGCCGGAGCTCAACTACCGCGCCGCGCGGCTGGCGCGCACGGTGGCTGACGAGTTCGCCGCGGCCAGCGGCGCGCCCCGGTTCGTCGCCGGCGCGCTCGGGCCCACCACCCGCATGAGCTCGCTGTCGCCCGACGTCAACGACCCCGGGCACCGCAGCGTGACTTTCGACGAGCTGCGCGCCACCTACCTGGAGTCGGCGCGCGCCCTGGTGCTGGGCGGCGTCGACCTGCTGCTCATCGAGACGGTGATCGACACGCTGAACGCCAAGGCGGCGATCCACGCGGCGCTGTCGCTGTTCGAGGAGACCGGCAGCGCGGTACCGATCGCCGTGTCCGGCACGATCACCGACGCCTCGGGGCGTGTGCTCTCGGGACAGACGGTGGAGGCGTTCTGGAACTCGGTGCGGCACGCGCAGCCGCTATTCATCGGGCTCAACTGCGCGCTCGGCGGCGCGCAGCTGCGGCCGTACGTCGAGGAGCTGGCGCAGGTCGCCGACACCTACGTTTGCGCCTATCCCAACGCCGGGCTGCCGAATGCCTTCGGCGAGTACGACGAGGCGCCGGAGCAGACCGCGGAGATCCTGGGCGAGTTTGCCGAGGCGGGGCTGGTGAACGTGCTCGGCGGCTGCTGCGGCACCACGCCGCAGCATATCCGGCTGGTGCGCGAGGAAATCGGGCGGCGCGCGCCGCGCAGGCTGGCGGCGCAGCCGGTGAAGTGCCGGCTCGCCGGGCTGGAGCCGCTCAACATCGACGACGACAGCCTGTTCGTCAACGTCGGCGAGCGTACCAACGTCACCGGCTCGGCGAAGTTCCGCAAGCTGATCGAGGCCGGCGACTACGGCGCGGCGCTCGAGGTGGCACGCCAGCAGGTGACCAGCGGTGCGCAGGCCATCGACGTCAACATGGACGAGGGCATGCTGGAGTCGGAGAGCGCGATGACGCGCTTCCTGCACCTGGTTGCCTCCGAGCCCGACATCGCGCGCGTGCCGGTGATGATCGACTCCTCGAAGTGGTCGGTGATCGAGGCGGGACTGAAGTGCGTGCAGGGCAAGCCGATCGTCAACTCGATCAGCCTCAAGGAGGGGGAGGAAGTCTTCGTGGCGCACGCCCGCGAGTTGCGCCGCTACGGCGCCGCCACGGTCGTGATGGCGTTCGACGAGCAGGGTCAGGCGGACTCGCTCGAGCGGCGCCTGGCCGTCTGCGCGCGCGCCTACCGCATCCTCACCGAGCAGGTGGGGTTCCCGGCCGAGGACATCATCTTCGATCCCAACATCTTCGCGATCGCCACCGGCCTCGAGGAGCACAACGGCTACGGAGTCGCGTTCATCGAAGCGACGCGGCGCATCAAGCGCGAGCTGCCGCATGCGCTGGTGAGCGGCGGGGTGAGCAATGTGTCGTTCTCGTTCCGCGGCAACGAGCCGGTGCGCGAGGCGATGCACTCGGTGTTCCTGTACCACGCGATCGCCGCCGGTATGGACATGGGAATCGTTAACGCCGGGCAGCTGGGCATCTACGAGCAGATCGAGCCGGCGCTGCGCGAGGCCTGCGAGGACGTGGTGCTCAACCGCCGGCCCGATGCTACCGAGCGGCTGCTGGAGATCGCGGCGCGCTACAAGGGCGAGGGCGGCGCGAAGCGGCGCGAGGATCTCGAGTGGCGCAAGCTCCCTACGTCCAAGCGCATCGAGTACGCCCTGGTCAAGGGCATCGACGACTTCATCATCGAAGACACCGAGGCCGCGCGGCTCGAGGCGGAGCGGCCGCTTTCGGTCATCGAAGGCCCGCTCATGGACGGCATGAACGTGGTCGGCGACCTGTTCGGCGCCGGCAAGATGTTCCTGCCGCAGGTGGTGAAGAGCGCGCGTGTCATGAAGCGCGCGGTGGCGCACCTGGTGCCGTTCATCGAGCAGAGCAAGGACGGCCGCGCGCAGCGCGCCAACGGCCGGATCGTGATGGCGACCGTCAAGGGCGACGTGCACGACATCGGCAAGAACATCGTCGGAGTGGTCCTGCAATGCAATAACTACGAGGTCATCGACCTCGGGGTGATGGTGCCGTGCGAGAAGATCCTCGAGACCGCACGCCGCGAGCAGGTGGATTTCATCGGACTGTCGGGGCTCATCACACCCTCGCTCGATGAGATGGTGCACGTTGCGCGCGAGATGCAGCGGCAGAGCTTCGTGGTGCCGCTGCTGATCGGTGGCGCCACCACGTCGCCGGCGCACACCTCGGTGAAGATCGCCCCGCAATACTCCCAGGCGGTGGTGTACGTGAAGGACGCCTCGCGCGCCGTCGGCGTCTGCCAGACGCTGTCCACGCCGTCGGCGCGCGCCGGCTTCATCGCCAAGGTCGCCGAGGAGCACGAACGGCGCCGCGAGCAGCACGCCGCCAAGAAGGTCAAGGTCCCGGAGCTGTCACTCGCTCGGGCGCGCGCCAACCGTGTGCCGATCGACTGGAGCGTGCATGCGCCCACCGCGCCGCGCGTGCCGGGCGTGCAGCGCTTCGATGACTATCCACTCACGGACCTGCTCGGTTACATCGACTGGATGCCGTTCTTCAACGCCTGGGAGTTCTCCGGCAAGTTCCCCGACATCCTGACCGACCCCAGGACAGGCGAGGCGGCCAGCAACCTGTATGCCGACGCCCGCCGTCTGCTGAAGGAGCTGATCGCCGGGCGCTGGCTCAGCGCGCGCGCGGTGCTCGGGCTGTTCCCGGCCAACTCGGTGGGCGACGACGTCGAGATCTACACCAGCGAGGCGCGCGATGCGGTGCTCACGACACTGAACTTCCTGCGCCAGCAGAAGGGCAAGCCGGACGGCCAGCCGCACGCCTGCCTTGCCGATTACGTCGCGCCCAGGGACAGCGGCGTGGGCGATTACTTCGGCGCGTTCGCCGTCACGGCCGGCATCGGTATCGAGGAGCATGTGGCGCGCTTCGAGCGCGACCACGACGACTACTCGGCGATCATGCTCAAGGCGCTCGCCGACCGCCTGGCCGAGGCTGCCGCCGAGCACTTCCACGAGCGCGTGCGGCGCGAGTTGTGGGGCTACGCCGCGCAGGAGGGGCTCACCAACGAGCAGTTGCTGCGCGAGGAGTATCGCGGCATCCGTCCCGCGCCCGGCTATCCCGCCTGTCCGGATCACACCGAGAAGGCCAAGCTCTGGAGGCTGCTCGACGTCGAGCGCAATGCCGGCATCCGTCTCACCGAGTCGTACGCCATGTACCCGACGGCGGCGGTAAGCGGCTGGTACATCGCGCATCCGCAGGCGCGCTACTTCGCGCTCGGCAAGATCGACCGCGGGCAGGTGGAGGACTACGCGCGCCGCAAGGGCGTCGCGATGGCAGAGGCGGAGCGCTGGCTCGGGCCGAGTCTCGGCTACGAGCCGTGAACTCTGTATTGCAGAGTACTTGACAGTACACTGCTGAGAACCGTAGCCTCGGGCGATGCGGCCTGGAAATACGGTGCAGATGGAGTCGCACGCGGTCGCGACCCTGCGCTATATCCGCGAGTCGATGGACGCCGCCGGCGGCGTCGCTGTGCCGGGCTCCGCGGGCATCGCCCTGGGGGCAATCGGCCTCGCTGCGGCACTGCTTGCCTCGACCCCGGCGCTGCGGTCCTGGTGGCTGTTGATATGGCTCGCCGCGGCGGTCGCTGGCGTCGCGGCCGGCGGCGCCATCATGGCGCGCCAGTCGGCGCTGCACGGCGCGCTGTTCGGCGCCCCGCTGCGCAAGCTCGTGCTGTGCCTGTTGCCGGGAATCTTCGCCGGCGCGGTGCTGACCGCGGTCCACTGGCAGAGCGGCAACCTGCATGCCATTCCCGGTACCTGGCTGCTGCTCTACGGCTGTGCTCTCGTCTCCACCAGCGCGCCGACCGCGCGCATCGTGGGGGTGCTTGGCGCGCTGTTCGTGACGCTCGGCCTGGTGGCGTTCTGGCTGCCGGACGAACTGCATATCGTGGCACTCGGCGCGGGCTTCGGCGGGCTGCACCTGGTGTTCGGGCTGCTGATCGGACGCAAGCGCCATGGTCGGCAGGGCTAGCGTGCGAGCGCGCAGCGAGACGACCGCGCCGCGTCGCGCGGGCCCGGCGGCCGTGCCCGGCGGCGGCCGCGCCGCTCACGACGCGAGCTTCGACCGGCTGGTGTACGAGCGCGTGCGCCTTGGGATCATGAGCGCGCTGGCGGTACGCGAGGAGCTGAGCTTCAGCGAGCTGAAGGCATTGTTCGAGGTGAGCGACGGCAACCTGAGCGCGCACGCCCGCAAGCTCGAGGAAGCGGGCTACCTGACCTGCGCCAAGTCATTCGAGGCCCGCCGACCGAAATCCCTCTACCGCCTGACCGCCGTGGGGCGCGCGGCCTTCAATCGCTACCTCGACCACGTCGAGTCGGTCATCAAGGCGACCCGCCGCTGAGTTTTTTTGTCCTTCAGCTTTGCCAAGCAGAGTACTCCACAATGCATGTTGCGATCATCATGGACGGCAACGGCCGCTGGGCCGCCAACCGCAATCTCAACCGGCAGTGCGGCCACCGCGCCGGCGCGCGCGCCGTGGATGCGGTGGTGCGGGCCGCGGCGCGTCACCGGGTGGGAACGCTCACTCTGTACGCGTTCTCGGCGGACAACTGGCACCGGCCGCGGGCCGAAGTGCAGGCCCTGTTTGGACTCTTGCGCCGCTACTTCATGACCGAGACCGACCGCTGCCTCGCCGAGTCGATCCGGCTCAACGTGATCGGCCGGCGCGACCGCCTGAGCGCTGAGCTGCGGCGACAGATCGAGCACAGCGAGCGCCTGACGGCGGGCTGCGCGCGCATGCACCTGCGCCTGGCCGTCGACTACTCCTCCCGCCACAGCATCATGGAGGCGGCCCGGCGGCTGACGGCGGCGCCGCTGCGCGAGCCGGGCGCATTCCTGCCGCTGCTGGCGGCCGCGGATCACTCCGACCCGCCGGCGCCAGAGGTCGATCTGCTCATTCGTACCGGCGGCGAGCGACGCCTCAGTGACTTTCTGCTGTGGGAGTGCGCATACGCCGAGCTGCACTTCGTCGACTGCCTGTGGCCGGACTTCGGCGAGGCGGCTTTCGCCCAGGCACTCGAGGAGTACTCGAAACGGGAGCGCCGCTTCGGCCGGGTGCCGGCAGCGGCCGCGCAGGATGCGGCGGCCGTGCTGCCGGCGGGAAATGCCGACCACGCCTGAGATCGGCTCGCTACGGCGCCGGCGGCGCGCAGCGCGTCAGCGCGCCGCCGCGGGCGGCGTGCGCCGCTCGCTCTCGAGCGCCCGCAGATAGGCGGCGCCGCCGAGATCACGCATCTGACCGAGGATCCAGTCACGCCGCGACATTACGTAGCGTGATGGCCGGTCGGCGTGCAGCCGCTCGGGGTTGGGGAGCACCGCGGCAAGCAGCGCCGCCTCGGAAGAGGAGAGGCGCGCAGCCGGCTTGTGCCAGAAGCGCTCGCCTGCCGCCTGCACGCCGTAGATGCCGTTGCCGAACTGCGCGATGTTGAGATACATCTCCAGGATCCGCTCCTTCGGCCAGATCGACTCGATCAACACCGTGAAGTAGGCTTCGAGCCCCTTGCGCACGAAGCTGTGTCCCGGCCACAGGAACAGGTTCTTCGCCACCTGCTGCGAGATCGTGCTGGCGCCGCGCAGCCGCCGGCCGCGCTCGCTGGCGCGCACCGCCTCGCGGATCGAGTTGAAGTCGAAGCCGGCGTGGAACGGGAACTGCTGGTCCTCGGAGGCGATGACGGCAACGGCGGCGTTCGGGGAGATCTGCTCCAGACTCACCCAGCGGAAATCGGTGCGGTAGCCGCGCTCGTGCGCGAGCGCGGCCTGCGCCCGCGCCTCGAGCATGAAGGCCGTGGTGAGCGGATGCAGCCAGCGCAGCAGTAGCACCGGGATGGAGGTGCAGAGCAGCCACGCGAGCAGCAGGAGTCCGAGCGCTCTCAGCAGCCGGCCGGCCAAAGGGGTCGCCGAATTGACGGCTGCGCTACGCCGGTTGCAGGCGCCGCGCGGACTGGATCACCACGTCCTCGACCGGTGCGTCCTGGTAACCGCGGCGCGTGCCGGTACCGACCCGCGCGATCTTGTCGATGGCGTCCATGCCCTCGGTCACCTGGCCGAACACGGCATAACCGTAATCGCGCGGCCCGTGATCGAGGAAGCCGTTGTCCTTCAGGTTCACGAAGAACTGCGAGGTGGCGCTGTTGATGTCGCTGGTGCGCGCCATCGACAGCGAGCCGCGGGTGTTCTTCAGGCCGTTCTGCGCTTCGTTGCTGATCGGCGCGCGCGTCTTCTTGCTGGCGAAGTCCTGCGTGAGTCCGCCGCCCTGGATCACGAAGCCAGGCACGATGCGATGAAAGATCGTGCCGTCGAAGAAGCCGTCGTCGACGTAGCGCAGGAAGTTCGCAACCGTGACCGGAGCTTCCTTCTCGAACAGCTCCACGGTGAAGCCGCCGTGCGTGGTCTCGAATCTGATCATCGTTGTCCTTCCGTCATGCGCTCGCGACCGGCTAGGTCGCGATGCGAGCGTACAGAACGCAAGCCCGCGAGGACAAGCTCGCTGCGCACGGCGTGCGCCTGATCCGCGCCGTGCTCGAGCAGCAGCCAGCCGCCGGGGTTCAGGTGCGCGGGCGCGCCGCGCGCGAGCACCCGCAGGCACTCGAGCGCATCCGCGCCGGGCGTGAGCGCGAGCTGCGGCTCGTATCGCAGCGTGGGATCGGCGAGGGCCGGATCATCCGCGGCCACGTACGGCGGGTTGCTGACGATGAGGTCGAAGCGCTCCCGGTCCAAGGGCTCGTACCAGCTGCCGGCGCGCAGCTCGAGGCGCTCGAGCCCGAGCGTGGCCGCGTTCGCGCGCGCGACGGCGAGCGCCGGCTCGGACACCTCGGTCGCGAGCACCCGCCAGCCGGGTCGCTCGCTCGCGAGCGCGAGCGCGATCGCGCCGCAGCCCGTGCCAAGGTCGGCCACGGCGCCGTCCGCAGCCGCGCGCAAGCTCAGCGCCCGCTCCACCAGGAGCTCGGTCTCCGGACGCGGGATCAATACCGCGGGAGAGACTGTGAGAGTGAGCGACCAGAACTCGCGCCGCCCGGTGAGATAAGCGACAGGCTCCCCGGCGGCACGCCGCTCGATGAGGCGCAGGTAGCGCTCGGCGGCCTCCAGGGTCGCCACCTCCTCCGGGTGGGACTCGAGGCGCGCGCGGGAGACCCCGAGGACCTGGGCGAGCAGCACCCGGGCATCGAGCCGCGCCGTGTCCGGCCCTTGTCGGCCAGCGCCCGCCGCCCGCAGGCGCCGCGCGCCGTCCTCGAGCAACGCGGCGACGGTCACAATCGCATTCATAGGCGCAACTCTGCCGCACCTCGGTAAGATGCGCGAATGCCAACCCCGCTGTACCCGCCCCAGCGGCCGCTGTCGATCGGCGAGATCGTCGACGCGGCATTCCGAATCTTCCTCGCTACGGTAGTGAAGTGCCTGCCGTACGCCCTGGTGGCGGTGGTCGCCGAGCAGCTGCCGAACATCTATTACATCGTCACGGGCCGCGGCGTGTTGCTGGCAATGTTCACGGCCGTCAAGGACCCACGTTGGCTGCTGTTCGATGGCATCGGCCTGGCGATCGCCATGTTTCTTTGCTCGGCAATGCTGCTGCGCCAGCGCGCGCTCGTCACCGGGGGGGCGGCAGCGCTCGCTCCCGAGCTCACCGCGGTGCTGCGGCGGGCGCCGGCGCTGATGCTGCTGGTAGTCCTGTGGGTCGCGGTTGTCCTGGCCTGTTTGCTGCCGGCCCTGGCCTTCGGCCAGCCGCTGAATATCGTGGTGGCAATAGTGATGCTGGTGCCGGCGAGTTTCATCATGCTGGCCCTGTGCGCATCCTGGCCGTCACTGATCCTGACCGGCCGCAGTGCCGCCGCCAGCCTGGTGCACAGCTGGCACCTTACCTCCGGGAGCCTGTGGCGCCTCAGTGCGGTATTCACGGTGGCAATCGTACTGGTGTTCGTGCTGGAGCTGTTGATTACGGTGGTCACCGGACTGATCTCTCTGCTGGTCGCCCACGGTGATGTGGCGATCATCATGGCGGCCACCGAGACGGTGCTGGTGATCCTGCATGCGATCGTGATGCCCTTCTACACCGCGCTGCTGCTGGCCGTATTCGGCGATCTGTGCGTGCGCAAGGAAGGCACGGACCTCGCGCAGCGCATTTCGGTGGCCGCCGCCGGTTGATGCCATGCGCCGCGTGCTCCTGGCGCTGGTGCTGGTGCTTGCCGCGACGCCCGCGGCCGTTGCGAGCGACGCGCTCGCCGTGATCGACAGCTGTCTCAAGCAGCTCGACCCCTCGCTCGATGTCGGCTACGAGAA
Source organism: Steroidobacteraceae bacterium (assembly GCA_035603345.1). Lineage (GTDB taxonomy): Bacteria > Pseudomonadota > Gammaproteobacteria > Steroidobacterales > Steroidobacteraceae > 13-2-20CM-66-19. The sequence continues at coordinate 61,492 of DATNKO010000035.1, forward strand.
GATTGCCGCGCGCTGCCCGGATCTCGCCCCGGCGCTCAAGGCGAGCCCCTGGGAGGCATGGCTGCCGCGTGACTGGGACAAGTCCGGCAACGAGCTGTCCGACCAGGGGTTGACGGAGCTGCGAACCTTGATCGTGCGCGAGAAGACGCGGCGGCGGGTCGGCATGCGTGCACCGCGCGTCGAGCGCGTGAGCTCCGTACTGGCGGCCCTCGAGGCGGGGCAACCGGAGCCGGCGGGCTGGTGGGCGCGCTTCAAGGCCTGGGTGCGCGGCATTGTCGCGGCGCGCGCCGCGGCCGGCTCGGACAGTTGGCTGGCGCGCCTGCTCGGCGCGACGCAGCTCTCCGAGCGCGTGGCGCGCCTGGTCATTGTCGCGGTCTGCGCGGTCCTCGTCGCGGTGGCGGCCGCGATCGTGATCAACGAGCTGAGCCTGGCCGGATGGTTGCGCCGGCGCGCACAGACGGGTGCGGGGCACGCGGCCGGCGCGGGCGCGCAGCCGCCTGCTGCCGGCGACCTCGGGCAGGTCGCGGCGGCTGCCGAGGAGCTGCGGCCGAGGCTGCTGCTCGAGTTGATCGCGCGGCGGTTGTATGAACAGGGGCTACTGCCTCCGGCCCGCGCGCTCACCGTGCAGGAGCTGCTGCGCGCGGCGCGCCTTGCAGACGACGCGGATCGCGAGCGCCTGCGCGTGCTGGCGCAGGTAAGCGAGCGCTTGAGGTTCTCCAATAGCGGGCCCGGGCGCGACGCGCTCGGCGCGGCGCTTGCGGCCGGCCGCGAGCTGCTGGCCGCACTTGCGACGGCAAGCGCATGAGGGAGCGGCTGGTCACACTTGGCTGCGCGCTCGGAGCGCTGCTGGTGTTTGCGGCGCTCTTCATCCATGGTGACCCGCTCGGCGGGCGACAGATGGCGCTGCCGACCACCGTCGAGCACGGCGGCAACGGTCTCGCCGGCGCGCTCGGTTGGCTCGAGGAGGAGCGCATCCCCGTGGTATCGCTGCGCGAGCGCTTCGACACCCTGGCACGGCGGCGCGACCTGCCGCCCGTGGGCAACCTGCTGATCGTGTCGCTGCCGGCCTCGACTCCCTTCTCGGGTGCGGAGCGGCGGGCGCTGGACGACTGGCTGCGCGCCGGCAACACGCTGCTGGTGCTGGCGGCGATCGCCGACAAGCCGGAGTGGGCGCGTGGCGGGGTCTTCTGGGCCGATCTCGAGGATCTCACCGGACTCTCCTACGAGCCGGTGCGCCTGCGAACCGCCGCGGCGGCCACACCCAAGGGCGAGGATCTGATCGCGCTGATGTCGGCCGCATCGCGTCCGCTCGCGAGTCCCGAGCGCAGCACGCTGATACCCAATCGCCCGCATCCTTATCTCGACGGCGTCGCGCTGGCAACGGCCTGGTCCGACTATCCGTGGCGGGTGTTTCCGTGGCAGGCGTGGACCGTGAAGGTGCCGCGCGACGGCTTCGTCGTGTCGCTGGCACGGCAGCGGGAGACGGGCGAGGGCGTGCTATGGATGCGACCGGTCGGCGCCGGCACGGTGATCGTCAGCGGTTTCGCATCGCTGTTCAGCAACCGGGCGCTGGCACAGCCCGACAATGCACGGCTGCTCGCCAACATCGTGGCCACGAGCCTCGGCGCACGCGGCGCGGTGCTGTTCGACGACGAGCACCAGGGTCTGGGCCTCGCTTACGACCCGGCGAAGTTCTACCGCGATCCGCGCCTCTATCAGACACTCGGCGTACTGCTGGTGATGTGGCTCGTGTGGGTGCTGGGCGGCACGCGGCTGCGCCTGCCGGCGCGGCGCGCCAGTGCGCCGCGCGAAGCGCAGCTGGTGCGGGCCACGGGCGCGTATCTGGCGCGCGTGCTGAAGCCCGCTGCTGCGGCGCGCCGCATGTTCGAGCATCTGCAGCGCCGGCTCGCCGCCGGTCAGAGTGCGAGCGCGACTGGCGGTGCGCTGTGGGAGCTGCTCGAGCAACAGCCGCGACTCGCGCGCGCGGATCTCGAGCAACTGCGCGCGTGGTATGGGCGGGCTTATGCCGGCGAGCGCGTGCCGCTCAAGCGCCTCCACAACCTCATCGTCCGCATCGAAAGGCAGCTGGCCGCATGAGCGAATCGATCCGCGAGCTTCACAGCCTGCTCGAACGCGAGCTCACTCGCGTGGTGGTGGGCGCGCAGAGCGCCGCGCGGGCGCTCTCCATTGCGCTCACGGCGCGCGGCCACGTGCTGGTGCAGGGGGTGCCGGGGCTCGGCAAGACGCTGCTCGCCAAGACGCTGGCGCGCACGCTCGGCGGGGAGTTCAAGCGCATCCAGGGGACCCCCGACCTCATGCCGAGCGACATCATCGGCGTGCCGGTGTTCGATGAGGCGCAACGCGGCTTCGTATTCCGCCCGGGCCCCTTGTTCGCCGACATCGTGCTGGTGGATGAGATCAACCGCGCGGGACCCAAGACCCAGTCGGCACTCCTCGAGGCGATGGAGGAGCGGCAGGTGAGCGTCGAGCGCGAGGTGCGGCCGCTGCCGGCGGATTTCCTGGTGATCGCCACGCAGAATCCGCGCGAGTTCGAGGGGACCTATCCGCTGCCCGAATCGCAGCTCGATCGCTTCATGCTGCGCATCGAGATGGACTACCCGGCGCGCGAGGCGGAAAGCCAGATACTGACACGCTACGGCGGCACGGCGGGCGCGGCGCAGACCACGCTCGAAAGCGTCACGCCACTGCCGCGGCCACTGCTCACCGCAGCGCGCCTCGAGGTCGAGCGCATCCACGTCGCGGATGCACTCGGGGGCTACGTGCTCGATCTGGCGCACGCCTCGCGCACGCACGCGCGGCTGTCGCTCGGGCTCTCGACCCGCGGGGCGCTGGCGTTGCTCAGGGCGGCGCGCATCACCGCAGGGCTGCGCGGCAGCGACTTCGTTACGCCCGATGACGTCAAGGGGCCGGCGGCGTGGGTGATGGCGCACCGTCTGGTGCTGACTCCGGAAGCGGCTCTCGAGGGTACGACCGAAACCGGGATCGTCGCGCAGCTGCTTGCCGAGACGCCCGTGCCGCGCTGACCGCCATGCACCTCGCGCGTCGCGGTTACCTGCTCGCGTTCCTCGCCGCCGTGCTGGCGATTCTCGGGATCTGGTCGGACGGCCCGCGGCTCTGGCCGCTGCCGCTCGGGCTGCTGCTGCTCGGCCTCACGGTCGAGGCGCTGTACGTGAGAAAGATGCCGCTAGGCGCTGCGCTCGCCACCGCACCACGCGCGCTCCTCGGCCGGCCGCAGCCGGCGGCGTTCGTGTTCGAGAACCCGACGCGCCGGCCGCTCGTGCTCGAGTACGCGCCGGCCGTGCCGGCCGGTTTCGAGGCGCTCGCCGCCGTGCGGCGTGTCGATGCGCCGCCGCAAGCCACGGTGCGCGATCCTATCGAGCTCGCCCCCGTGCGACTCGGCCCGCAGCACTGGCCGCCGTTGCCGGCGCGCGTGCTCGGCCCGCTCGCGCTCGCCTGGTGGAGCCGCACCCTGACACCCGCCGCTTGCGTGCTGGTCGCGCCCGATACGCTGCACCGGGCGAGCCGCACGCGCGGCCTGCCGGGAGGCGCCCGTGCGCGCCGCAGCGCCGGCGCGGGCGCTGAGCTTCACCAGCTGCGCGGCTACGTGCGCGGAGATCCGCTTTCGCGCATCGACTGGAAGGCCACGGCGCGCGCGGGCGCGCTCATCACGCGCGAGTTCAGCGAGGATCAGCAGCTCGACATCCTGGTGGCGGTCGATGCCGGTCGCTTCAGCCGCGTGCAGACCGGGCGGCTGGACCGCCTCGGTCTGTACGCCAATCTTGCCACCCGGTTTGCGCAGGTTGCCACGCACAACGACGACCGCATCGGCCTCATCGTCTATGCGGATCAGGTTCTGGCCACCTGCGCGCCGGCGCGCGGACTCCCCGCGGTGATGCGCGTGCGCCGCACGCTCGAGCAGCTCAGCGTACAGCCCGCCGAGTCCGACCCGACGCTCGCTGCGGTGCGCATCCGCAGGCTCCTCAAGCACCGTGCGCTGGTGGTGCTGCTCACGGACCTCGACGACGCCAGCGTCGCAACGCAACTGACCCGCGCCGTGCGGCTGCTGTCGCCACCGCACCTCGTGATGGTCGCCGGAGTGCGCAGCCCGGAGGTTGCCGCGCTCACGCGCCGCGCGGCATCCGCCTGGGCGGACCCCTGGGTCGCTCTTGCCGCTGCCGAGCACGAGACCCGCTCCGCAGCGCAGCGAACGCTGCTCGAGCGCCTGGGCGCACCGGTGGTGGCCGCGCCGCCGGAGGCGCTCGAGGAGGCGGTGTTCGCCAAGTACGAGGCGCTCAGGCGCGCACGCCGCGTGTGAGCATGTCGCGCTGTCAGCTTGCGGTCGGCCACCGCAAGAGGCGCCCCGACAGGAGCGCCACCATCACCAGCCAGTAGCCGATGCCGATACCGAGGCGCGCGGTGAGCGAGAAGCGCGGGTCAGGCGAGACATAGCCTTCGAGGACTCCGGAGCCCACCAGCAGCACCGCGCAGGCGATGAGGAGCTTCCCCGAACGCAGCGCCGCGGTGCGGAAGGATTCCGTGCGGGTGGCATGGCCCGGACGGATGAGCGCATCGCCTACCGCTGCCCCCGCGGCCCCCGAGAGACACATGACCGAGAGCTCCACGAAGCCGTGGGGCGCGAGGAACGCGAACAGCTGAGCGGCAAGCCCGTGCTGGCTGACGAACGCGAACACGGCGCCCAGCATCAGGCCGTTCAAGCCGAGGATGTATAGCGTGCCGAGCCCGAACAGAAAACCGGCACAGTAGGCGATCAGGCTCACGACGATGTTGTTGGCGAGGATCTGCACCGACAGCACTGCGGAGGGCACGATGTTGAGCAGGCCCTGCGTCCACAGGTGGCCATGCTCGACACTGGCGATCAGGTCGGGGGAGGCAAAGAGCGCAATCAGCTCCGGATAACGGTGCACCAGCGCGAAGCCCGCGAGCAGCGTGACCACGAAGATTGCGGTGGACCAGACAATGTAGGGCGCGAGCCAGCGCACTACCGCCGGCACTTCGTCGCGGAACAGCTTCAGCAGCTCGCTCCCGAGGTGCCAGGCGCCGTGGTACAGCGCCGCGTGTGCGCGGGCGTAAGCCGCTTCGAGATATTCGCGCGTTCGGGTCTGCGGGATCAGCGTGCGGGCGCGCGCCAGGTCGTGGGCCAGCAGCCGGTAGTCATCGGCGAGACGCGCGGCGTCCTCGGCGTCGTCGCTCACCGCGCGCGCCAGCCGGCGCGCGCGCTGATCGGCGGCCCGCCACAGCGGCGCGCGCTCGAGGAGGCTCGCGGCGAGTGCGCGCCGGCGAGCGGCGTCGTTGCCGGACGGACTCATGTGCCGGTGAGGCGCTCGAGGCGCGAGCGCAGTGCGGTGTCGGGAGCCACGGAGCCGTCGCCGCCGTAGCGCGCGAGTAGCTGCTGCGCGAGGCGCGAACGCGCGGCGGCCTCGAGCGCCGACCAGCGCGCCAGGAGCTCCTGCACGAGCTCGAGCCCTGCGGCATCCAGGGGACTTCCGGGGAGCAGTGCGCCCGCGATGGCCGGAGCTGCGCTCAGGCGCTCATAGACCAGCAGCGTTCCAGCCGCCATGTCCCCGATGCGCACCTGCTCGTCGGTGAACGCCACGGCGATGAGGCCCACGCCGTAGGCGACCGGCAGGCAGTCGATCAGCCGGAAGACATTGCGGGAGAGGAGCGCACCCGCTGTGGGTGCGCTGCCGTCGCGCGCCACGATCTGTACGCCCGCCATGCGTTTGCCCGGCGTGCGGCCGCGCATCGCGAGCTCGAGCACCCAGTGATAGAGGAAATAGATCGCCGCGGCGGGCAGCAGCACCAGCCCAAACCAGCGGCCCTGCGCCGTGTCGGGCGCAAGCAGGCTCAAGTGCCCGTTATAAAGGAGTGCCGCCGAGACGTACCAGGCGAGCGCGACAACCAGGCGGATGTGCCAGTCGATGATGAAGGCGTAGGCGCGCGCCCCGGGGCCCGCCACGGCGAGCGACACGTCGATACCGGTGACGCTGTCGACCGTCAGCTCCGGGGCGGCCCGGCTCATGGGTCAACCTCTCTCATGTCTCTTCCGCGAGCAGCTCCGCCTGGTGCTCCTGCTGCAGCGCGCCGATCAGCTCGTCGAGATCGCCGTCCATCACCTGCGCCAGCCTGTAGAGCGTCAGCTCGATGCGATGGTCGGTGACGCGGCCCTGCGGGAAGTTGTAGGTGCGAATGCGCTCGGAGCGGTCGCCGCTCCCGACCTGCAGGCGGCGCGAGCGGGCCTGCTCACCCTGCTGTTTCTCCTGCTCGGCGGCCAGCAGCCGCGCCTTGAGCAGCGCCATGGCGCGCGAGCGGTTCTTGTGCTGCGAGCGCTCATCCTGACACTCCACCACGATGCCGCTCGGCAGGTGAGTGATGCGCACCGCCGACTCGGTCTTGTTGACGTGCTGCCCGCCGGCGCCGGAAGAGCGGTAGGTGTCGACGCGCAGGTCCGCGGGGTTCAGCTCGATCGCGCCCACCTCGTCGAGCTCCGGCAGGATCGCCACCGTGACCGCGGACGTGTGAATGCGCCCCTGCGCCTCGGTTGCGGGCACGCGCTGCACGCGGTGCGTTCCCGACTCGAATTTCAGCCGTGAGAACGCGCCCGGGCCTGCGATGCGGCTGATGATCTCCTTGTAGCCGCCATGCTCGCCGGGGCTCTCGCTGATCACCTCCGCGGTGAGACCGTGCCGTTCCGCATAGCGCGCGTACATCCGGTAGAGATCCCCGGCGAAGATCGCCGCCTCATCGCCGCCGGTGCCGGCGCGCACCTCGAGGAAGATGCTCTTGTCGTCGCGCGGATCCTTCGGCAGCAGCAGCAGGCGCAGCTGCTCTTCGGCGGCCCGCGACTGCGCCTCGAGCCGCCCGGCTTCCTCCTCGCCGAGCGCCCGCATGCCGGGGTCCCCATCCGTCGCCAGCTCGCCGGCGGCCGCGAGGTCACGCTGCAGATCGCGGTAGCTGCGGAAACGCTCGGCGAGCGGCTGCAGTCGAGCATATTCCATGGAAAGCTCCCGGAATTGCTGCGAGCCCCCCGCTACCTGGTTGCTGGCGAGCAGGCGCCCGACCTCCTCGAAGCGATCGGACAGTTTCTCAAGGCGTTGTCGGATGGAGTCCTTCATGGGCGTGGGAGCAGGCGGTCGCGCGGGGGGGGCGCGGGCCGCAGCGCGGCGGCAAGTCTCAGAGGGCTCGGCATTTTCCGGAATGTCTTCAGTTTGTGACAAGTTGCGCGATGCGCGAGTCCGCCGGAGGCTCTATAGTGCCTGATGTGAACGCAATCAATCGTTTGAACCCTAAACTCTCGGGTTTCGTCGGCCTCGGCGTCCCGCTGCTCTTGCTGGCCGCGGGCTGTGCGACCCTCCATCCGAAGCCGGCCGCCCCGCCGCCCGACCCGGCGGCGCTCACCCTCACCGCGGAAGTCGCTCTCAAGAAGGGTGACTGCCGGACGGCGGCCGAGGCGTACGCGCAGGCGGCGTCCGTCGGCGACGTGGAGCTGGCGAAACACGCGACCCAGGTCGCGATCGCCTGCGAGCACATGCCGGCGGCGTGGCAGTCGGTGAGTCGCTGGCGCTCCCTTGCCCCCAACGACAAGGAGGCCAACGCGATGTACGCGCTCGTGGCGCTGAAGCTCTATCGCATAAGCGACGCGCGCGCGGGGATCAAGGACTTCTGCCGCGTGACGTTCAACTCCGGCGCGGGCGCTGCGCAATCCGGCGCGTCACCACCCGCGACAGCGAAGCCCGGCGCCCCAAAGCCAGGGGCATCGCAGCCTGGCGCCGAACCTCCGGGCGCCGCGCCCCCCGGCGTCGCGCCCCCGCTCGCTCGCGCGCATGTGCGCGATCCGGGCGAAGTCAGCCTCACGGAGCTGGCATCGCTCCTGCTCGAGGAATCGGATGCCTCGGCCGTCCTCTCGGCCATGGCCGGTGCGATTCCGGAACCGCACGCGAGCTCGGCGGCAACCCTGACGCTCTTTGGCGAGCTGGCGCTCGCCGCCTACGACGGTGAGCGGGCGCAGAAGTACGCGCAGCAGGCGCTGCAGAAAAGCCCCAAGAGCCTGGCGGCGCTGCGCGTGCTCGCGGATGCGTACGTGCTGCAGGGACAGGGGGGCCTGGCCGTCGACACCGCGCGCACCGCGGCGGGCATCGACGCGGCGCGGGGCGGGCTCGAGCTCGCGGAGATCCTCGCATCCCTCGACCGGGTCGAGGAGGCGCACCAGCAGCTCGAGAGCCTGCGCAACGTCGGCGTCCCAGCGGAGGAGATCGACCGGCGACTCGCGCTGCTCGCTTATCAGTCGGGCGATCTGCAGGAAGCGAAGCAGCGCTTCACCGCGCTCATTTCGAGCGGCGAGGCGAGCGATACCGCGCAGCTCTATCTCGCCGACATCGCGCTGCGTAACGGCGACCCGGAGCGCGCCATCCAGGACTACCGGCGGCTGTACGACTCGTCGGTGGCGCTCTCGGCGCGCTCGCGCTCGGCGGCGCTCTTGCTCGACCGCCATGCGCGCACCGAGGCGCTCACGCTCCTCGATGACTATGCGACCGAGCATCCGGAGGAGGAGCTCGAGCTCACTCTCGCCAAGGCGCACCTGCTGGCCGACCACGGCGAGGCGCAAGCCGGACTCGACGTGCTCGCCGGCGAGCTGCAACGCCATCCGCAGCATCCGTCCATCGAATACGACCGCGCGGTGATCCTCGAGCAGGCCGGCCACGTGCACGAGTCGGTCGATGCGCTCGAGCATCTGCTGGCGCAGCGTCCGGACGATCCGGTGTTGGAGAATGCGCTCGGCTACACGCTCGCCGATCACTCGCTCGAGCTGCCGCGCGCGGAAGGGCTGATCCGCCGCGCGCTGGTCAGCATGCCCGACAGCCCAGCCGCGCTCGATAGCCTGGGATGGGCGGAGTTCCGCCGCGGCGATGCGACGCAGGCGACCAGCATGCTGGCGCGCGCCTACTCCATCGATCACGACGCAGAGATCGCCGCGCACTGGGGCGAGGCGTTGTGGGCCAGCGGCAAGCAGAGCGATGCGCGCAAGGTGTGGGCGCAGGCGCTGGCGCGCGATCCGGAGTCGAGGCCGCTGAAGGCGACCATCAGCCGGTTCGTACCCGATGCAAAATAGGCTGCTGGCAGGCGCGGCGCTCGCCGTGCTCACGACGCTCGCCGCCTGCCGCACCGTTCCCACCGCCGCCCCGTCCGCCACCCCGCTGGCGCCGCCCTGGGGCGAGCGGCGCCCGCAGCTGCAGGCGCGCGAGCTGTTCACACTGCGGGGCCGGGTGGCGGTCGCCACCGGCGAGCAGGGATTCAATGCGAGCCTGCGCTGGACCCAGGACGGCAAGAACTCCGCGCTGACGCTTGCCGGCCCCTTCGGCATGGGCGGCTTCGAGATCGACGCCGACGGTCCCAACCTCGACGTCATCACCCCGAGCGGCGAGCACATTGCGAGCGACGCGGCGCGCGCGGAGCTCACCACGCATCTGGGCTTCGACCCACCGGTCACGAGCCTCAGGTACTGGGTGCTCGGCGTCCCTGATCCCGCGCAACCTTCCACCGAGACGGTCGACCAGGCGCACCAGCGGCTCTCGGGCCTCGAGCAGCAGGGTTGGCGGGTCAACTACACGAGTTATGTCGTGGTCGGAGACGAGTGGCTGCCTTCGCGGCTGACGCTCGAGCGCGCCAACGTGCGAGTGCGGCTGCTGGTCGATGACTGGCGCCCCTGAGGAGCGGCGCGAGCGCGCCGGGGCGCCCGGCGATGGGGAAACGCGCTGGCTGGCCCCCGCAAAGCTCAATCTCTTCCTTCATGTCACCGGCCGCCGCGCCGACGGCTACCACGAGCTGCAGACGCTCTTTCAGCTCATCGACCTGTGCGATTCGATCGCGATCGACGTGCGCGAGGACGGACGGATTGAGCGCACCGAGGGCCCGGGCAGCATCGCTCCTGCCGATGATCTCGCCGTCCGTGCTGCCCATGTCCTGAAGGCGGCGACCGCGACCCCGCTTGGCGCCGCGCTCAGGATCGAGAAGCGCATTCCGATCGGCGGGGGCTTAGGCGGGGGGAGCTCCGACGCCGCCACTACGCTGCTCGCGCTCAATGCGCTCTGGAGCTGCGGACTCACGGTGCCGCAGCTCGCCGCTTTGGGCCTCCCGCTCGGTGCGGATGTCCCTGTTTTTGTTCAGGGTTTCTCGGCCTGGGCGGAGGGCGTGGGGGAGCGCCTCAGCCCCCAGGCACTCCCACCCCGTTGGTACATGATCATCCACCCGGGTGTCGCGGTCAGTACCCGGGAGGTGTTCCAGAGCCCTGAATTGACACGTAATTCCCCCCTCATCACAATACGCGCCTTTTTTCAGTCCGGCGGCCGCAACGACTGCGAGCCGGTGGTGCGGGCGCGCTATCCCGAAGTGGCGGATGCGCTGGAGTGGCTGGCGGGGCGGGCGCCCGCCCGGCTGACGGGCACGGGCTCGTGCATATTCGCCGAGTGCGCGAGCGCGATCGAAGCCGAGCGCCTCGCGGCGCAGGTTCCCGATCGCTGGCGGAGCTACGTGGCGCGCGGGCTCGACCGCTCGCCCGTGTACGCGCAGCTTGCGGGCGGGCGGTGAAGCTCCCGCGGCTGTAAGATGCGCGCCCGCCACCAAAGCCGGCGATGCGGATGCTGGGGTGTCGCCAAGTGGTAAGGCAGCGGGTTTTGATCCCGCCATTCGGAGGTTCGAATCCTTCCACCCCAGCCAGTTTCACAGAGGACCGGCGCGCCTTGAGCGCGCGCCGGGCCGGGCCCGGGAGTCTCGAGCGCGCGGCGCATAGAGTATGAGTACCAGCGACACACTGGCGCTGTTTGCCGGCAATGCTAACCCGGCACTCGCGCACGACATCGCGCGGAGCCTGCAGGTGCCGCTCGGGCGCGCCTACGTGGGCCGCTTCTCGGACGGCGAGATCAACGTCGAGCTGATGGAGAACGTCCGCGGGCGCGAGGTATTCATCGTGCAGTCGACCTGCCCGCCGGCGAACGACAGTCTGATGGAGCTGCTGGTGATGGTGGATGCGGCGCGGCGCGCCTCCGCGGCGCGCATCACCGCGGTGGTGCCGTACTTCGGCTACTCGCGCCAGGACCGACGGCCACGCGCCACGCGCTCGGCGATCACCGCGAAGCTGGTGGCGAACATGGTGTCGAGCGCCGGCGTGAGCCGCCTGTTGACGATCGACCTGCATTCGGACCAGATCCAGGGATTCTTCGACATCCCGGTGGACAACGTGTACGCCTCGCCGGTGCTGCTCGGGGAGGCCTGGAAGCAGGCGTACCGCAACGTCATCGTCGTGTCGCCGGACGTCGGCGGTGTGGCGCGGGCGCGCGCCTTCGCCAAGCGCCTCGACGATGCCGACCTCGCGATCATCGACAAGCGCCGGCCGCGGCCGAACGAGTCGAAGGTGATGAACATCATCGGCGAGGTCGAGGGCAAGACCTGCTTGCTTGTCGACGACATGGTCGACACGGCGGGCACGCTGTGCCGGGCGGCTGAGGCGCTCAAGGAAGAGGGCGCCGTCAAGGTGGTGGCCTACATCACGCACCCGGTGCTGTCGGGGGGTGCGGTGGAGCGGATCTCGAGCTCGGCGATGGACGAGCTGGTGGTGACGGATACGATCCCGCTGTCGGCGGAGGCGAAGAGCGCCGGGCGCATCCGCCAGCTGTCGGTGGCGGAGCTGCTGGCGGAGACCATCCGCCGCATCCTCGACGAGGGCTCGGTGAGCTCGCTGTACGTCGATTGATTGTTGACTTTTGCCGCCTGCTCGCAGGCAAGCTGATTGGTGCCGGTTTGGTCGCGAACCGGTGTTCGAGCAACTAACGGAGACCGTCAAGTCATGCGTATTTCATACACCTTCGGCGCGGATGTCCGCGGGATGCAAGGCAAGGGTGCGAGCCGCCGCCTGCGTCACACGGGCAAGGTCCCCGCCATCCTCTACGGCGCCCACAAGGAGGCGCAGCCGCTGATCCTCGATCAGCACAACCTCCTCACCATGATCGGCGACGAGCGTTTCTACTCCTCGATCGTGCGCCTGAAGATCGGCGCCGAGACCCACGAGGCGATCGTCAAGGACGTGCAGATGCACCCGGCGAAGAATCTCGTGGTGCACGTCGACCTGCAGCGCGTGGTGGAGACCGAGAAGATCCGCATCCGGGTGCCGATCCACTTCAAGGGTGAGACCATCTCCCCGGGCGTCAAGAGCGAAGGGGGCGTGGTCTCGCACATGCGCACCGACGTCGAGGTCAGCTGCCTGCCGAAGGATCTGCCGGAGTTCCTGCTGCTCGATCTTTCAGCCATGAAGCTCAACGACACGAAGTTCCTCGCCGACGTGCCGCTGCCAACCGGTGTCTCTATCCCCGAGCTCACGCGGCGCAACGCGCCGGTGGTGTCGATCCACGCACCGCGCGCCGAGGAGCCCGAGCCGGTGGCCGCCGAGGCCGCCGCCGTGGCAGCCGAGGGTGCGGTGCCCGCAGCCGCGGGTGCGCCGGGCGCTCCAGGAGCCCCGGGCGCAGCGCCTGCCGCAGGAGCATCGGGTGCCCCGGGCGCTCCCGGTGCGGCGCCCGCCGCCGGGAAGGGCGAGGCTGCGAAGGGCGAGGCGAAGAAAGAAGGCGCTTCCGCCAAAAAGGAGGGCGGCAAGAAGTAGCCGCCGCCGGCTGGCCAGATACCGGACGTGCGCCGGCCGCGGTGGGGAGTGTGCCTCCTGCCGCGGCCGGTGGCATTTGGCGTTGCTTAAGTCGACAACATGGAAGGTGAGCCGCTCAAGCTGATCGTCGGGCTCGGGAATCCGGGCACCGAGTACGCGCGCACGCGCCACAACGCGGGCTTCCGCTTCGTGGACGAGCTGGCCGAGCGCTACGCGACCACCTTCCGGAGCGAGCCGCGGCACAGCGCGGAAGTTGCCCGCGCGCGCATCGGCGAGCTCGAGCTGCGGCTGCTCAAGCCCATGAGCTATATGAACCATAGCGGCGATCCGGTGCGCAGCGTCGCAACCTTCTACAAGGTGCCGCTCGAGGCGATTCTCGTGGCCTACGACGACCTGGATTTTCCGGCGGGGGTGGTGCGGCTGCGCCAGGGGGGCGGGGCCGCCGGTCACAACGGGCTGCGGGATGTGATTGCGCAGATGGGCGACAACTTCTGGCGGCTGCGCATCGGCATCGGTCATCCCGAGGACCGCTCGCAGGTGCTCGACTACGTGCTCGGCCGGCCGCCGCCCGAGGAAGCGCAGCTGATCCGCGAGGCGACGCTCGCCGCCGCCGACATCGTGCCGGTGATGCTTACCGACGGCGCGCAGATCGCCATGAACCGTCTGCACAGCCGCGAGGAGCCGACGGGGGGACCCGCGGCGCCCGCGAAGTAGCGGGGATCGCGCTCGCATGCCAATCCGCTGCGGCATCGTGGGTCTGCCGAACGTCGGCAAGTCGACGCTGTTCAACGCGCTGACGCGCGCGCAAATCGCCGCCGAGAACTATCCTTTCTGCACCATCGATCCGAACGTCGGCGTGGTGCCGGTGCCGGATCCGCGCCTCGAGCAGCTCGCCGCGATCGCACACCCGGAGAAGATCGTTCCCACCACGGTCGAGTTCGTCGACATCGCGGGACTGGTCGCCGGCGCTTCGCAGGGCGAGGGCCTCGGCAACCAGTTCCTGGCGCATATCCGCGAAGTGGATGCGATCGCGCACGTGGTGCGCTGCTTCGAGAGCACTGATGTGATCCACGTCGCGGGCAAGGTCGACCCGCTGTCGGACATCGACATCGTCGACACCGAGCTCGCGCTGGCGGATCTCGCCACGCTCGAGAAAGGACTCGAGCGCGCCGTCAAGGCGGCCAAGAGCGGCGACAAGGACGCCGTCCGCCGGCGGACGCTCCTCGAGCGCGTCAAGACGCAGCTCGATGCCGCAAAGCCGGTGCGTGCGCTCACGCTCGCGGAGGAGGAGCGGCGCGAACTGCGCGAGCTGCAGCTGCTCACCGCGAAGCCGGTGATGTACGTCGCCAACGTCGCCGAGGACGGCTTTCGCGACAACCCGCTGCTCGCCGCCGTCGAGGAGCGCGCCCGGGCGGAGGGCGCCGTCACGGTGGCGGTGTGCGCTGCGATCGAGGCCGAGATCGCGCAGCTCGATGAGGCCGAGCGGAGCGAGTTTCTCGCCGAGCTCGGACTCGCCGAGCCGGGGCTCAACCGTGTGATCCGCGCGGCCTACACGCTGCTCGGCCTGCAGACCTTCTTCACCGCGGGCCCGAAGGAGGTGCGCGCCTGGACGGTGCGCGTGGGCGCGACCGCGCCGCAGGCCGCCGGTGTCATCCATACCGACTTCGAGCGCGGCTTCATCCGCGCGGAGGTCATCGCGTTCGCCGACTATGTCGCCGGCAGGGGCGAGGCGGGCGCCAAAGAGGCGGGCAAGCTGCGGCTCGAGGGTAAGGAGTACGTCGTGCAGGAAGGCGACGTGATGCACTTCAGGTTCAATGTCTGAGGCGCCGGCGGTTCAGGGCCGGGCTGCTGCGTTTCCTAATCCGTTCCTAACGCGCCACACAGTAGTCTGCGCGAATGAGCAATGTACCGGTTGCTTTCGTTGTTCTAGGTGCGCTCTTCACGCTGTATGTCGTGGCGGCGACATGGCGCTCGAAAGATGCGGCCTCGCACCTGCGCGGTGACGCCGCGCACCCGCGGCCGCGCCCGGTGAGCGTCAGTCGGCGACTGAATCATTGGTGGCGGGCGCGGTTGCGCAGGGACAGAAACGCCGCATAATTGGGAGCGTCAAGTCCGACGGGAGCCGATGACATGGATGCTCGTCCCCTGATCGTCTTCGACGTCAACGAAACCCTGCTTGATCTTCGGACGATGGAGCCGATTTTCGAGCGCATCTTTGGCGGCAAGGAGGCCATGCGGCTCTGGTTCGCCAACCTCATCATGTATTCCGCGGCGCTCACGGTTGCGGGCTGCTACGTTCCCTTCACCGACATCGGCTCCGCGGTCATGAAGATGCTGGCGGATACCCGCGGCATCAGGATCACTGACTCCGACAAGGAGGAGCTCACCGAAAGGTTTTCGACCATGCCGCCGTATCCAGAGGTTCCGGGGGCGCTGCGCAAGTTGCGCGCCGCGGGCTTTCGCCTGTTCACGCTCACTGACAATCTGCTCGAAGTGCAGACTCGCCAGCTCGAGCATGGCGGCATCGTCGATCTGTTCGAGCGGCGCTTCAGCGCTGACAGCGTCAAGCACCATAAACCGTCGCGCGCAGCGTACGCCTACGTCGAAAAGGAGCTGGGCGTCGGTCCCTCAGCGCTGTGTCTGATTGCCTGCCATACCTGGGATACGCTCGGCGCGGTGGCGGCGGGCTGGCGGGGCGCGCTGATCAAACGAATCGGCAACGATGTCCTCGGCGTCGGCCCGCAGCCGCAGATCGTCGGCAACGACCTGAACGACGTGGCCGATCAGCTCATCGCGCGATCTTAGAGCTTAGCGATTCTCACGGGAGCGTAATGACGATCGAGCCGTCGCCGCCGTTGG
>DATNKO010000082.1:0-33740 GCA_035603345.1 Steroidobacteraceae bacterium
CACCCGCTCCGTCGAGAGCTGCGCGGCGCTCGCGGCCGCGAGCGCTTGCGCCTTGCCAAGCCAGCGCTCCTTGTTGGCTAACGCGAGGTACTCGCGAACCTTGCCGACCAGGCCCTTCAGGGCGGCGAGCGGGTCGGCCTGAACGGCGGAGGTCGCCGGTCGGCTCTTCGCGGCGGTCTCGTGCTCCTGCTGCATGAGCTGGATGCGCTGATGCAAGTTGCCGCCGGCGTTGAGCAGCGCATCGTTCGCCTGAGTCACCTCGTCCTGATCGAGTTGCTGCTGCGCCTGCGCCAGATCGAGCTGATCCTGGATGGAAGCCTTTTGCGCGTTGGGCGCTTTGGCCAGCGCGTCCGTGAGCTCCTTGACCCGCGCGCTGTCGTTATCGAGCTTGCGCTGCGCGGCGTTCGCCTGGTCCTGGAGCTGCTGGGCCTGCGAGCTCAGGACCGGCGGATGCGTCTCTAGGTGGCGCAGCGCACCGGCGAACGCGAGGTCGAGCTCGTGGTCGGCCAGCTGCACCGCGGCCTGCGCGAACGGCACCTCCTCGGGCGTGGTCGCGTGCGGCGCCAGACGCTGCGCGATCAGGAGCGTCCTCTGATCGATGACTGGCAGCGCGTTGGTCTTGGCCGCCTGCGCCGCCGGCGCGCTGGCGAGCGCCACCGGTGTCAGGTCGGGTTGGCGGGTGTGCCACAGGCCGTAACCGGTGACGGCGAGCAGCACCAGAAGGACGGCGGCGCCGATCTTTTGCAACAGGCTCATCGCTCAATCACGGTTGCAGTGGCACGGAACGCTATGATGCCACGCGGGCAAGGATGCCGGGCCGTGGCGGGTGCGCAGCTGCACTGCAGCGCGGACGCGCTTCGGCACCCGCCGCGCCGGCGGGGCCTTAGTAAGCGAAGTACGGGCCCGTTCCGCTCGGGGTGCTGGCGCCTGCGATGGCCGTGAACACGTTGCGGCCGTAGAAGAACGTCAGCCCCGCGTCGAAGCCCTGCGGGTCCGAGTTTGGGACGCCGAAATCGGGGAATGCGGTGGCGCTCGCGTTGTCGGTGGCGAGCTCCACGGCATTGCCGACATCGAACCCCGTCGTCACGCTTGCGCCATTGGTGCCGATGAGCTGCACGGACAGACTCTGGGTGCTGTTCGGGCAGAAGAAGCCCGGCGCGATCGAGCTCTGGCTGCAGACGGGCAACGAGCTGTCGACGAAGTAGAAGGCGTTCGAGCCGCTGTCGAGGTAGCCGTCGGAATAGCTCACGTTGGCGAAGCTCGCGCTGATATAGCCGCTCGACGGGTCGGAGGTCAGCACGGTCGCGCCGTTCAGGCCGTTATTGCTCTCGGTGCCGATGCCAAACACCAGGGCCCCGGTCGCCGACAGCGCGCCGCTGTCGCTCACCGGCGGCAGCTCGACGATCACGCCGTTGTTGTCGGCGGTGAACGCAGCGACCGGGTTGGACACCTGCAGGTTGGTCGGCTCGATCACCGCGGTGCAGGTCGCGCCATTCGTGGCACACGTATAGTAGGTGCCCGGGACCGGGTCTTGCGCGCAGGCATCGCCGCAGTCCGGCACGAACTGACCCACGCCGAGGATGCCGTTGGCGCCGAAAGTCGCCACCGTGTCCTCCTCAGTGGGCACATTGCTCGAGCACGTGGTCGGCACGTTCGGGAAGGCCGGATCGCCGATCATGTGGATCGGGATGTCGCTGGCGGTCTCCCCGGAGATCGTGACATCGGCGTTGCGCACCGAGCCCCAGCTGTAGCCGATGGCAAAGCTGGTGCACTCGGCCACCGCGAGCGTGCCGGCCACCTGCTGCGGGAGAGTCGCCGCGAAGCTCGGCGACAGCGCACCGTAAACGAGGCGCAACCCGGAGGAGCCGGTGTCGACCGCGATGTCGGGAATGGTCTCGCAGTTGGTCGTGCTGCCGGGCTGGCAGACCGTGATGGTCACGAAGGCGGTGTTGAGCGCAGGACCGGGAAGAGCCGCGGGGCCCGCGTCCACTTCGAGCGTCACGACATTGGGCGCCGCGCCTGCGATCACCTGAGTGGGGGAAGTCGGGGAGGTTGGCGAGGTGGTCCCCAGATCGCTGCTGCCGCCGCCGCCACAGGCACCGAGGAGCAGCAGCGGGATCACTGCAGGAACTGCAACTTTGCGCACGGGTTGTCCTCGTTGGCGGTTCAGTTGAGGTTGGTCAGCGAGAAGTTCTGCGGCAGCAGCGCCGGATCCCAGGCGCGGCCCGAGAAGGCACGCATGCGGCCGTTCGACTGCACGACCAGGCTCGGCAGCTGCACCGACAGGTGACGCCTGCCCACCGGGTGCGCTTCCTGCACGCCGTGCGCGTACTGCTGGTAATAGGTGCCGAGGAGCTGGCGCAGGTCCGGGATGAAGGGACCGTGCCAGGTGAAGCCAAACACCGCCCCATCCGGTGTCAGGTACTCACGCACGCGCGTGCCCGCGGCGGTCGTGATCTCGTGCACCGTGACGCCGGCCACGGTCGTGACCTGGACGCGTCCCTGGAGTTTGACGCGGTCCGCCTCGACCGAGGCGACACCGCCCCCCAGCGTGGCGAACGCCGGCGCGGCAGCAGTCAGGGCGAGCGCCAGCAGCGCGGCCAGGGGTGGGCGGATCAAGCAAGCAGTGGGGAAGGGCATGTCGCCTCTCCATGTGCGCCGGGAACCACGCGGCATTGTGCCTCAAGAATCGATGGGCCGCCCTGCGGCGCTGGGTTTGGGTGTCGTGCGTTGGCGACGGCAAAAAGTAAGTAAAATCGAGCGCGCCTGCACGATCTCTCCACGATCGCACAGCGTTCCACGGCACCGTTGGTTGACCAGCCGGGCGGGCGCGGGCTGGCCGCCGGCAAGGCACGCGACGCACGCTGCTGCTCCGACCGTTCAGGCTCGGTTCGGCGAAATCCCTTGTGGCGCGATTCGGCAATCCGCTAGCATTCGCCCCCCAAAATCGGAGCGGTAGTTCAGCTGGTTAGAATACCGGCCTGTCACGCCGGGGGTCGCGGGTTCGAGTCCCGTCCGCTCCGCCAGTCATCGCCAAGAGCCCGCTACAAAACATGCTGCAGAGCATCGGAGACCGCCTCAAGGGGCACAAGTGGCTGGCGTACCTGCTACTGGGACCGCTGGCGTTCATATTTGCAGCCTGGGGTGCGTACGGCATCGTGAACCTGAGCGTCGGGAGCACGAGCTACGCCGCGGAAGCCAACGGCTCCAAGATCTCGCTCGAGGAGGCCCGCAACGCCTGGCTGCGCGAGCAGTCGCAATGGCAGCAGCGTCTCGGGGGCACCGAGCTGCCGCTGCAGCTGCGCGATGAGCTTCAGAACCAGGTGCTGGAAGGCCTGATCCGCAGCGCGCTGCTCGCACAGCGCACCCAGGATCTCGGCTATCGCGTGAGTCACGACGAGCTGCTCGACGCGATCCACTCCGAGGGTGCATTCCAGGTCGGCGGTCAGTACTCCGCGGATGCGGCCAAAGCGGCACTCGCCCAGGCGGGCATCTCGCTCGATGAGTTCCAGAGCGAGATGCGCAGCGACCTGCGCCGCTCGCAGCTGGAGAATGGCATTCGCGTCACTGAGTTTGTCACTCCCACCGAGCTCAAGCGCCTCAGGGAGCTCGAGGACGAGGAGCGCGAGGTTCGCTACCTCATCCTGCCGGACGACAAGTTCCCGCCGGCCGCGCCCGACGACGCGGCGGTCGCGGCCTATTACAAGGCGCATCAGGCGCAATACCTGACCCCCGAGTCGGCGCATCTCCAGTACGCCGAGCTGCTGCTCCCGGCGCTCGAAGCGCAGGAGACCGTGACCGACGCCGACCTGCACGCGCAGTACGACAAGGAGAAGAGCCGCCTCATGACCCCCGAGCGGCGTCGCGCCCGGCACATCCTCATCACCGGCCCGAACGACGCGGCTGCCCTCAAGGAGGCCCAGGATGTGCTCGCGCAGGCGCGGGCCGGCAAGGACTTCTCCGAGCTCGCGGGCAAGTACTCGAAGGATCCGGGCTCGGCGCGCAACGGCGGCGATCTCGGCTGGGCCGATCGCAGCAGCTTCGTGGGGCCATTTGCCGATGCGCTCTTCAGCATGAAGGCCGGTGAGATCGCCGGACCCGTGAAGACTCAGTACGGCTACCACATCATCCGCCTGGATGCGATACAGGCCGCCGCCGGAAAGACCTTCGAGGAGGCGCGCGCGCAGCTCGAAACAGACGTGCGCCGCGATCGCGCCACCGATCGCTTCGGCGACATCCAGGAGCAGCTGCAGTCGAAGCTTGCCGAGCCCAATGTCGATCTCGGCGCGCTCGCCCTGGAGTTCAAGCTGCAGCAGGGCGACGTACCCGATTACCTGCGCGGCGAGGGTGCCGCGCCGCTCGGCCCGGCACCGGCGCTGCAGGAGCTGGTCTTCGGCGATCCGCCGCTCGCTCCCGGCAAGCTCGGCGGTCCGGTCCTGGTCGGCGACAACGCGCTGGTGATCGTCAAGGTGCTCGAGCGCCGCAAGCCTGCACCGAAGCCGCTGGTGCAGGTGCGTGCAGCCATCGTCGCGGCCATCACCAAGGAGCGCGAGAGCGCGGCCGCACTACAGGCGGCACAGGCGCTGCGCGCGAAGCTCGAGGCCGGCGGCTCCTTCGATCAGGCGGCCGCCGCACTCGGCCTGAGCGTCGAACCCGCACATTTCGTCGGACGTAACGACCCGTCGGTTCCCGCGCAGGTTCGCACGGCGGTATTCGCCGCCGCCAAGCCTGCCGGCAAGGCCGTGTGCATTGCGCTGCCGCTCACCACCGGCGGTGCTGCGGTCGCAGCGATCAGCCGGGTGCGCACCGGTGCTGCGACCCAGGAGGCGCAGGCGCAGGCCGAGCGCGTGCAGGAGCAGGCCGGACGGGCGGGGCTCGCCCAGGCACTCGCCTACGTGGCCGAGCTGCGCCGCACCGCCAGTGTGCGCAAGAACCCCAAGGCCTTCGAGTAGCCGAACGCGATTTCGACTTCAGCCCTCGGCCTCGAGCGGGAAGCTCATGCCGACGGTGCTGAAGCCGCCGTCGACATAGAGGATCTCGCCGGTGATCCCGGCCGCAAGATCCGAGCACAGGAAGGCGGCGGCGTTGCCGACGTCCTCGAGCGTCACGTTGCGCCGCAGAGGGGCGACCTCGGCTACACGCCCGAGCATCTTGCGGAATCCGGGGATCCCGGCCGCCGCCAGCGTCTTGATCGGACCGGCCGATATGGCATTGATGCGGATTCCCCTGGGGCCCAGATCCGCCGCCAGGAAGCGCACGTTGGCCTCGAGACTCGCCTTGGCGAGTCCCATGACGTTGTAGCTGGGGATAGAGCGCACCGCGCCCAGGTAGGTAAGCGTGAGCAGCGCGCCGCGCCGTCCGGCCATGAGCGGCGCCGCCCGCTGCGCGAGCGCCGTCAGGCTGTAGCTCGATACGTCATGAGCCACGCGGAAGCCCTCGCGCTGCGTGGCCTCGAGGAACGTGCCGGTGAGCGCCTCGCGCGGCGCGTACGCCACCGCGTGCACCACGATGTCGAGCGCGCCCCACTCGTGCCTGAGCAGCTCGAAGGCGGCGTCGAGCTGTGCATCCACCGTGACGTCGAGCGGCAGTGTGAGCCGTGCGCCGAGCGAGTGAGCCAGCGGCTCGACGCGCTCCTTCATCTTGTCGTTCGGGTAGGAGAAGGCGAGCTCGGCGCCCTCGCGGTGCATCGCCTGTGCAATGCCCCAGGCGATCGAGCGATCAGTGGCGACGCCGACGATCAGGGCGCGCTTGCCGGCAAGAAATCCCATGAGTGTTTCCTCCCGGCGCGATTATGCCGCAAGCGCCGGGGCGCTCAATCGGCCGCAGCTGGCAGCGCCGAGCGCGGCGCTTCGGTTCAGCTGTGCCGGGTCACCACGTGGATGCGCAGCTTCTGGCCGGCGTGGATGTGCGCGCGCGAGCTGAGCCCGTTCCAGGCCAGGAGCTGCGGCACGCTGCACTGGAACAGCTGCGCGATCTGCGCCACGGTGTCGCCGCTGCGCACGGTGTAGACCACGCGCCGGGCGCGCGCGGCGGAGTGTGCACCTCCCGGTTCGCCACCGCCGGCCACGCGGATGTGCTGACCCGCACGCAGCGGATCCCCTGGGTGTAAGCCGTTCAGCAGCGCCAGCGTGTTGACGTTCATGCCGTGACGGCGCGCGATCGCCCACAGCGAGTCGCCGCGCCGTACGATCTGCACGTGCGGCCGCCGCGCCCAGCGATCGCGGCCGTCCACGCGCGCCGCGGCCAGCATCACCTTGGCCGGCAGCTCCTGCACGGCGCCCGGCACGCTCAGGTCATCGCCCACCGTGAGGGGCCCGGCCGGCAGGTTGTTGAGCTCGCGGATGACGCTCGCGGTCGTATTGAACTGACGGGCGACGGAGACCACCGAGTCGCCGTGGCGCACGGTGTAGGTCGTGATGGCGAGGCGCTGGCCGGGAGTGAGCTGCGGCAGATTGCTGTTGAAGGTGCCGGCGACATCGACCGGCAGCAGCAGGAAATACGGACCGGCCGGATCGGTGGCCCAGCGGTGGAAGGCGGGGTTGAGCTCATACAACTCTTCGGGGCTGATGCCGGCGATCTCTGCGGCGACCTTGAGGTTGATCTGGCCCTCGGTCGGCACGCGCGTGAAGTAGGGCTGATTCGGGATCGGGCTGATTTCGAGTCCGAACGCTTGCGGGTCCTGCACCAGGCGCTTCATGGCGAGCAGCTTCGGCACGTAGGCACGCGTCTCGCGCGGCAGCCACAGGTGCCAGAAGTCGATCGGCCGGCCGGCGGCGCGGTTGACCGCCACCGAGCGCTCGATCAGTTTCTCGCCGCAGTTGTAGGCGGCGATCGCGAGCAGCCAGTCGCCGCCGAATTCGTCGTGCAGGGCCTGCAGGTAATCGAGCGCGGCGCGGGTGGACTCCACGATGTCGCGGCGGCCGTCGTACCACCAGTCCTGCTTGAGCCCGAAGCGCGAGCCGGTGTCGGAAATGAACTGCCACAGACCCGCGGCGCTGGCGCGCGAGTAGGCGTAGGGCTCAAACGCGCTCTCCACCACCGGCAGCAGGGCCAGCTCGAGCGGCATGCCGCGCGCTTCGAGCTCGGTGACGATCTGGTAGAGATACAGGTCGGCGCGGCCGAAGGCGCGCTGCAGGTAGTCGGGATTCGCGACGAACCAGCGCAGCTGCTCGTCCACATCGCGCTGATCGCCGTCCTCGAGCCTGAAGCCCGCGCGCATGCGGTCGAAGAGGTCGGCGAATTGCGCCGGATTCACCCCTCCCGCGGCCGCGGTAGCCTCTGTTGTGGCGGGCGGCGTCACGCCCGCGGGCGCGCTCGCCAGCGACGAGGCGGCCTCGGGCTCCGTGGGCGGCGAGGACGCACCGCTCTGCGCGCCCGCCGTTACCGCGGGCGGGGTCGGTGGCTCGGCGGTTGTTTGGGCAGGTGCCCCGACAGTGGTCTGCACCGCCGGTGTCACAACGGGCGTTTCGCCGGCGGGTGACGGCACGGCGGCTGCCGGCGCAGCGGGCGCCGGCTCTGCGGCGCGGACCACCTGTTCGAGAGGTGCACCGTCGGGCTGGACGGGCGCATGGGCGCAGGCCGCGAGTGCGAGTAAGGTCAGCGCCAGAGGCGTCTGACAGGTGGATCTGATCGCTGCCATCACTTGAGTACCGTACCACTTGCCGGCGTGCTACCGTCCTTGGTCACCGGGCGCGGGTCCTTATCTTTTCAAAGGACGCTACTGGTTCAGAGTCACCAATTTAACCGGTAACTTCAGAGTTTTGCCAGCGTTTCGAATGGTGCCAGTTCGCACTTCACGTATTGCGGATCGTGATGCGGCTCTCAGCGCCTGGTGGGGGTCCCCGCTCGGGCGCGCGCTGCTCGCGGCCGAAGCTGAGATGCTCGGGGAAGCGCTGGAAGACGTCTTCGGCTGGGAATTGCTGCAGGTCGGCGCGTGGGGCAGCGCCCGCGAGCTGCTGGCGCTCGCGCGCACGCGCCGCCAGACGCTGGTCGCGACGCCCGGATTTGCGCGCGGCGCCGAGATCATCGCGCGGCCTTCGCAACTGCCGGTGACGAGCGACTGCATCGATGCGGTGCTGCTGCCACACACACTGGAGTTCGCGCCCGATCCGTACGCCATCCTGCGCGAGGTGGACCGGGTGCTGGTGGGTGAGGGACAGCTGCTGGTGCTGAGCTTCAGGCCCTGGAGCCTGTGGGGTATCCGCGCACGGTCCAGCCGCAACGGTTTTCCGCCGGGGCTGCGTCGCGTGCTGTCGGAGCAGCTGGTGCGCGAGTGGCTGGTGCTGCTGGGGTATGAAGTAGTCGCCACGCGGCACTATCTCTACCAGGGGCCCTGGAGCCGCGCCTCCGACTCAGCGGAAGGCTCCGCGCGCATCTTGCGCCGCGGCCTGACCTCACCGCTCCCGGCGGGTGCCTACCTCCTCAAGGCGCGCAAGCGCGTCTACTCGGTCACCCCGGTCCGGGGGCGGAGAATCGAGCGGCCGGCGGTGCTCGGCCGGCTCGTGAAGCCCACGACCCGCTCGCGGGCGTGACCTCCGAAGCGCAGGCGCCGGCGGCGGGCGCGCGCGCGGCGCGCGTGGTGGAGATCTATACCGACGGCGCCTGCCGCGGCAACCCCGGTCCCGGAGGTTGGGCCGCGCTCCTCACGAGCGGTGAGCGCTCGCGGGAGCTGCACGGGGCGGAGCCCATGACCACCAACAACCGCATGGAGCTCACCGCGGTGATCCGGGCGCTGGAGGCGCTGCGGCGCCCGGTGCGCGCGCGCGTGTACACCGATTCGGAATATGTTCGGCGCGGCATCACCGAGTGGCTCGCGGGCTGGAAGGCGCGCGGCTGGCGCACCGCCGACCGCAAGCCGGTGAAGAACCAGGATCTGTGGGAACGGCTCGATGAGCTCACCGCGGCCCACACCCTCGAGTGGCACTGGGTGCCCGGGCACGCCGGCGTACCGGGAAACGAGCGCGTCGACCGGCTCGCGAATGAGGCCATCGACCGCTTGCAGCGCACGGCCTTACGGTAGACTCGCGCCCCATGCGTCAGATCGTCCTCGACACCGAGACGACCGGACTCGAGCCGGAGCTCGGTCACCGTATCATCGAGATCGGCTGCGTCGAGCTGGTCAACCGCCGTCCCACGGGGCGCACTTTCCACCGCTATCTGAATCCCGAGCGCGAGATCGACGACGGCGCGCTCGCGGTGCACGGCATCTCGCGTACCGATCTCGACGGCCAGCCGCGCTTCGCGGAAGTTTGCGCCGAGCTGTTCGGGTTCCTGGAGGGCGGCGAGCTGGTAATGCACAACGCCGACTTCGATGTGGCGTTCCTCGATGCGGAGCTGGCGCGCCTTCCGGGGGAGACGCGGCGCGTCGCATCGGTCTGTCAGGTGCTCGATACGCTGGCGCTGGCGCGCGAGCTCCATCCCGGGCAGCGCAACGGCCTCGATGCGCTCTGCAAGCGCTACGGCATCGACAACTCGCACCGTGAGCTGCACGGCGCGCTGCTCGATGCGCGGATCCTGGTCGACGTCTATCTCGCCATGACCGGCGGCCAGGGCGCGCTGGCGCTCGCCGAGGGCGACGGCGCGGCACGCGCTTCCGGGGACGCGCAACTGCTGCCGGCGCCGCTGCGCGCGGGGCTGCTGCTGCGCGTGCTCGCCGCCAGCCAGGCGGAGCTCGAGGCGCACGAGCGCATGCTGGCGGCCATCACGGCGGCCAGCGGCGGCCGCTGCCTGTGGGCGCTCACCCGTGCCGCGCCTGCCGCCGACGCGACCCCGCCCGTCGGCGAGGCGCCGGCGGTCGTGCTTTCCGCGCCACGTGTCGCCGCGGCGCCGCAACCGAACGTTTAGCTCTTTTACATCTGAAGGGACCGCATGGTGACTCTACGCAACTGCCGAATCGGCGTGCTCGGGCTGGGCTATGTCGGGCTGCCGCTCGCGGTGGAGTTCGGTAAGCACTACGAGACGCTCGGTTTCGACGTCAACCCGCGGCGCGTGGCGCAGCTGCGCGCCGGGCGCGACGCGACACTCGAGGTCACGCGAGCGGAGCTCAGGAGCGCGCGGCGCCTCAGCTTCACCACGGAGCTGAAGCAGCTGCGGCGCTGCCGCGTATTCATCGTCACCGTGCCGACACCGATCGACACCTACAAGCGGCCGGATCTCAGCCCGCTCACGGGCGCGAGCCACAGCGTCGGCCAGGTGCTCTCGAAGGGCGCGGTGGTGATCTACGAATCGACCGTCTATCCCGGCTGCACCGAAGAGGTATGCGTGCCGATCCTCGAGCGGGAATCGGGCCTCAAGTTCAACCGTGACTTCTTCGTCGGCTACAGTCCCGAGCGCATCAACCCGGGCGACAAAGAGCATCGCCTCACGACGATCCGCAAGGTGACTTCCGGCTCGACCCCGGCCGCCGCCGATTTCGTCGACCGCCTGTACGGCTCGATCGTCCGCGCCGGAACCCACCAGGCTTCCAGCATTCGCGTGGCGGAAGCCGCCAAGGTGATCGAGAACACGCAGCGCGACGTCAACATCGCCCTGATCAACGAGCTGGCGCTGATCTTCAACCGCCTCGGGATCGACACCGAGGAGGTGCTGGCGGCGGCAGGCAGCAAGTGGAACTTCCTGCCGTTCAAGCCGGGACTGGTCGGCGGCCACTGCATCGGCGTGGATCCCTACTACCTGACGCACAAGGCGCAGGAGATCGGCTACCACCCGGAGATGATCCTCGCCGGGCGGCGCCTCAACGACAACATGGCGTTGTACGTCGCGGCGCGCATCACCGAGCTGATGGCGGCGCGGCGCATTCACGTCAAGGGTGCGCGGGTGCTGATGCTCGGCATCACGTTCAAGGAGAACTGCCCGGATATCAGGAACTCCAAGGTGGTCGACGTGGTGCGCGAGCTCGAGAAGCAGGGCGCGCGTGTCGACATTTACGACCCTTGGGCCGACGTTGCGCATTGCCGCCACGAGTACGGCCTGAAGCTCACCCGCACACTCAGGCCCGGGAGCTACGACGCGGTGGTGGTGGCGGTGGCGCACCGTGAGTTCCGCGAGCTCGGCGTGCGGCGCGTGCGCCGGCTCGGCCGCCGCAAGCATGTGCTCTACGACATCAAGCACCTGTTTCCCGCCGCCGCGGTCGACGCGCGCCTATGAACGCGCCGGGGAAGATTCTGCTCACGGGCGCCGCCGGGTTCATCGGCTTTCATACCGCGCAGCGGCTGCTCGAGCGGGGCTACGAGGTGGTCGGCCTCGACAACCTGAACGACTATTACGACGTGACGCTCAAGCAGGCGCGGCTGGCGCGACTCACGCCCCGGGCGAACTTCCGCTTCGTGAAGCTCGATCTCGCGGACGACGCCGGGATGGCGAGGCTGTTCGCGGCGGAGAAGTTTCCGCGCGTGGTACACCTCGCGGCACAGGCCGGGGTGCGCTACTCGCTCCAGGATCCGCATGCCTACGTGCGCAGTAACATCACCGGCACGCTCAACGTGCTGGAGGGCTGCCGCCACCACGGCGTCGAGCACCTGGTGTACGCCTCCACCAGCTCCGTCTACGGCGCCAACACCGACATGCCGTTTTCGGTGCACCGCGGCACCGCGCACCCGCTGTCACTGTACGCCTCGAGCAAGCGCGCCAACGAGCTCATGGCCCACAACTACTCGGCGCTCTTCGGGCTGCCGACCACCGGACTGCGCTTCTTCACCGTCTACGGACCCTGGGGCCGCCCGGACATGGCGCTGTTCCTGTTCACGCGCAACGTCCTCGAGGACAAGCCGATCGACGTCTTCAACAACGGGCGCCACCAGCGCGACTTCACCTACGTGGACGACATCGCGGAAGGAGTCGTGCGCGCCTCCGAGCGCACGGCGAAGCCCGACCCGGACTGGAACAGCCAGGCACCCGACCCGGCGTCCAGCTTCGCCCCCTTCAGGATCTACAACATCGGCAACAGCGAGCCGGTGCAGCTCATGCGCTACATCGAGCTGATCGAGGAGTGCCTGGGGCGCAAGGCGCGCAAGAACTTCCTGCCGTTGCAGCCCGGGGACGTCCCCGAGACCTTCGCCGACATCTCCGACCTCGAGCGCGACGTCGGCTATCGGCCCGCGACTTCGGTCGAGGTCGGCGTGCGCCGCTTCGTCGACTGGTTCTGCGAGTACTACGGGTACAAGCGCTGAGGGGCCGGTGATGCAAACCAAGGCTGCTTCCGCAGCTCCCGCCATGCAGGTGCCGCTGCTGGATCTGAAGCCGCAGTACCAGCCGCTCGCCGCCGAGATCCAGGCGGCCATCCACAAGGTCTGCGCGAGCCAGCATTTCATCCTGGGTCCCGCCGTCAGGGAGCTCGAGGCTGGCGTCGCCGCTTACAGCCAGTGCCGCTTCGGCGTCGGTGTGTCCTCCGGCACGGACGCGCTGCTGCTCGCCCTGATGGCGCTCGGCATCGGACCCGGCGATGCGGTGATCACGAGTCCCTTCACCTTCTTTGCCACCGCCGGCACGATCGCGCGCACCGGGGCGCGGCCGCTGTTCTGCGACATCGATCCGGCGACCTTCAACCTCTCGGCGGCGGCGCTCGCCGAGCTCATTGACCGGCAATGCGAGCGACGGGGCGCGGCACTCGTACACCGCGCGAGCGGCGCCCGCCTCATGGCCGTGATGCCGGTGCACCTGTATGGGCAGGTCGCCGACATGGCGCCGCTCATGGCGAGCGCGCAGGCTGGCGGACTCAAGGTGATCGAGGACGCCGCGCAGGCGATCGGCGCGGCAGACGCCGCCGGCCGGCGCGCCGGCAGCTTCGGGGACATCGGCTGCCTGTCGTTCTTCCCGACCAAGAATCTCGGCGCGTTCGGCGATGCCGGCATGTGCGTCACCGGCGACACGGCGCTCGCCGAGCGTATGGAGATCCTCAGGGTTCACGGCGGCAAACCCAAGTACTACCACGCCCTCATCGGCGGCAACTTCCGGCTCGATGAGCTGCAGGCGGCGGTGCTCAACATCAAGCTCAGATTTCTGGACGGCTGGACCGCGGGTCGCCAGCGCAACGCCGCCTTCTACGACGCCGCGTTCGCGCACGCGCGCCTTGGCGATGCGGTGCGCACGCCGCCGGCCGCGCCGCCCGGGGCGCGCCACATCTACAACCAGTACGTGATCCGTTGCCGGGGGCGGGATGCGCTGCGGGCGCGGCTGGCAGCCGCAGGCGTCGGCACCGAGATCTACTACCCGGTGCCGCTGCACCTGCAGCAGTGCTTCGGCTACCTCGGTCAGCGGGCGGGGGAGTTTCCCGAGAGCGAGCGCGCCGCGACCGAGACGCTCGCCCTGCCAATCTACCCGGAGCTCACGGAACCGCAGCTGCGATACGTGGTCGATACCATCGCCGCGCACTATCGCGGCTGAAGGCGCGCGCACTGAGCGCGCGCCGGCGAGCGAGCGCACGCAGGGAGAAGCTCATGAACGTCACGACGACCCCCGGACCCCGCACCAGCGTCTGGGCCGAGCTGCAGGCCCATGCCGCGCGGCTCGCCGCGCTACCGGTGCGCGAGCTGTTCGAGCGCGACCCGCGGCGCTTCGGGCAGTTCTCGCGCGGCGCCGCCGGGCTGCTCATGGACTTCTCGCGCCAGCGTCTCGATGAGATCGCGGTGGCGAAGCTGCTGCAGCTCGCGGACGCCGTGCAGCTGCGCGAGCGCATCGACGCCATGTGGCGCGGCGAGCACATCAACGTCACGGAAGATCGCGCCGTGCTGCACGTCGCGCTGCGCCAGCCGCCCGGAGCTGCAATCGGTGGCGCTGCCATCGAGAAGCTGGTCATGGACGAGCGTGGGCGCATGCTGGACTTCGCCGCCGGGGTGCGCGACGGCACGATCCGCGGCAGCGCCCGCGAGCCGTTCACGCTGGTGGTCAACATCGGCATCGGCGGCTCCGATCTGGGGCCGGCGATGGGAGTGCAGGCGCTGCGCGCCTACAGCACGGGAGCGCCGCGTTGCGAGTTCGTATCCAACATCGACGGCGTGCACCTCGCGGAAGTGCTGGAGCGGGCCGACCCGCGCACCACGCTCTTCATAGTCTGTTCCAAGACCTTCACCACCCTCGAGACGCAAACCAACGCGCACAGCGCGCGGGCCTGGCTCAGCGCGCGGCTCGGTGCGGCGGCGGTGCCGGCGCACTTCGCGGCCGTGTCGGTCAACACCCGCGCCATGGACGAGTTCGGCGTGCATCCGCAGTACCGCTTCCAGATGTGGGACTGGGTCGGCGGGCGCTACTCGGTGTGGTCCTCGATCGGGGTGACGCTCGCGATCGCCGTCGGGCGGGCCAACTTCCTCGAGTTCCTCGCCGGCGGCCACGAGCTCGACCAGCACTTCCGCAGCGCGCCGTGGCAGCAGAATCTGCCGGTACTCATGGGGCTGGCCGCGGTCTGGAACAACAACTTCCTCGACCTGCCGACGCTCGCGGTGTTGCCCTACGACGACTCACTGCGGCGTTTCCCGGCGTACCTGCAGCAGCTGACGATGGAGAGCAACGGCAAGTCGGTGCTGCTCGACGGCCGACCGGCCGAGTGCCAGACCTCGACCGTCGTGTGGGGCGAGCCGGGCAACAATGCCCAGCACTCCTTCTTTCAGCTGCTGCACCAGGGCACACCGCGCGCCGCGCTCGACTTCCTGCTGCCGGTGCGCTCCTCCTGCGGCAACCAGCCGCAGCAGAATCTCGCGATCGCCAGCTGCCTCGCCCAGGCGGAGGCGCTCATGGGAGGGCAGTCCGCCGACACGGTGCGTGTCGAGCTCGAGCGCCAGCAGCTGCCGGCGGCGCGCATCGCGGCGCTCATTCCTCACAAGGTCGATCCCGGCAGCCGCCCGAGCACGATCGTCCTGTTCCGGCAGCTCGATCCGGCTACGCTCGGCAAGCTCATCGCTCTCTACGAGCACAGTGTGTTCACGCAGAGTGTGGTGTGGGGTATCGATGCCTTCGACCAGTGGGGTGTCGAGCTCGGCAAGAAGCTCACCTCGGAGCTGGCGCCGGCGGTCGAGGACCCGGCCGGCGGCCACACGGCGCCGCCGGCGGTGCTCGAGCTGCTTGCCACCGTGGCGCAGTGGCGCAGCCAGCCCTGATCAGCCTGCCACGCACCGGTCGGGCGATCATTGGCGCTACACGAAAGCTCACGCTTGAGTAGAATGGCGCGCTCGCGCGCGGGGGGGTCGAGCGCTCGCCTCGATTGCGCCAGCCCGGTGTCATGGCATAAGGGTTTGTAATGCGTTTGCTGCAACGCCTTTCGGGGCCGTTCGTCCTGTTCGTTCTGTCTGCCGCCTTGCCGTTGTGTCTCGATTCGGCGTTCGGCCAGACGTCGCCGAATTCGCTCGATCAGGGCCTGCAGATCCTGCAGGGCCTGTCGCCCGAGCAGCTCGGCTCGATCCAGCAGAACATGGGGAGCGGGGGCGCCGGCGGTGCGCAGGGCCAGCAGAATCCGCTGCGCGAGCCGCTCACTGAAGAGCAGCAGAGTCTCGCGCTCCAGCAGCAGCAGCTGCAGCTCCAGGAGCTGCAGAAGCAGCGGGGAGAGCTGCAGCGCCTGAGTCCCTTCCTGCAGCCCGACGACTGGGTGGTCATCACCGTCGACTCGAACCCCTTGCCGTCCGGCAACCAGCCGCCGGCCCAGCAGCCCAATCCCCTGAACCCGCTCGCCGCTCCCGCCGCGAATCAGCAGCAGCAGAACATTCTCGGGAATCTCGCGCCCAGTCTGTCGGCGAACCAGAGCGCACTGAGCCAGCTGCCCGGTGCGACCTCCGCCGCCCCCGGCACCAGCAATTCCACCGCAAATGGCCTGGCCGCGGCAACCTCGTCCGCCATGGCGCCGTCGGCGGCGCAGAATGTGACCGCGGGAGGCTACGCGCAGTTACCGCTCGATTGCACCGGGGACCCGAACTGCGACACCAGCCAGCAGTTCCGGCCGGAACTGACCGACGAGCAGAAGAAGCAGCGCCAGGACCTGATCGACCTGATCCGCTCGAAGAACCCCTATCAGCTGTCGCATGACGGCGTGCTGTTGCTGCCCGGATTCGCGCCCGTTCCGCTCGCCGGTCTGACCGAGCAGCTTGCTACGCTGCGTCTGGGCGTCGAGCCCGCGCTGCGCGATCTGTTCATTCGCATCACGAAGTTGCCGCTCGCCAAGACCGGAGCCACAGCGCTCAAGCCCTTCGGCTACGACCTGTTCGACCGTCCGATCTCGACGTTCGCGCCCGCGACGAACGTGCCGGTGCCCTCGGACTACGTGCTCGGCCCCGGCGATGAGATCGACGTGCAGCTGTACGGCAGCCGCAATATGAGCTTCAAGCTGACGGTCGGCCGCGACGGCCGAGTGAGCTTCCCGGAAATCGGGCCGATCGGCGTCGCGGGCCAGACCTTCCCGAATGTGCAGGCGCAACTGCAGGCGCGGATTGAACGGCAGATGATCGGCGTGCACGCGAGCATCACGATGGGCGATACGCGCACGATCCGCGTGTTCGTACTGGGCTACGCCAGGAATCCCGGCTCCTACGCCATCAGCGGCCTCGGCACGATCACCTCGGCGTTGTTCGCCGCCGGCGGCGTGCAGACCGTCGGTTCGCTGCGCAACATCCAGCTGAAGCGACGCGGCGAGGTGGTGCGCCAGCTGGATCTCTACGACATGCTGATCCGCGGTAACAGCACCGACGACGCACGGCTGCTGCCCGGGGATGTGATCTTCATCCCGTCGGTGGGGCCCACGATCAGTGTCGACGGCGAAGTGCACCGGCCGGCAATCTATGAGACCAGGAACGAGAGCACGGTCGCCGACGTGGTGCGGCTCGCGGGCGGGCTCACGCCCGAAGCCGACACCAGCAGAGTGGCGCTGACGCGCATCGACGCCGAGCTGCATCGCGTCGTACTGCAGGTGGATCTGAGTGGCGGGTCGGGGCCGTCCGAGCCGGTGCGCAATGGCGACATGCTGCGGGTCGCGCGCCTGCGTCCGACGCTCGATGCCGGCGTGATGGTCGAGGGCTACCTGTACACGCCGGGCGCGTACGCCTGGCGCCCGGGTCTGCGGCTGACGGACGTGCTGCATTCGGTGGACGATCTCAAGCCCAATGCCGATCTGCATTACATCCTGATCCGCCGCGAGCTGCCTCCGGATCGCCGCATCACCGTGCTGTCGGCCGACCTGGAGCAGGCACTGCGTGCGCCCGGTTCGCCGGCCGACGTGCCGCTCATGGCGCGCGATCGCATCACGGTCTTCGATCGGCAATCGAGCCGCGACCGGGTAATCCAGCCGCTGCTCCAGGATCTGAAGCTGCAGTCCAACATCGGGTTACCGAACGACGTGGTACGCATCGAGGGTAGCGCGAACGTACCCGGCGAGTACCCGTATCAGGCCGGCATGACGGTGCGCGACCTGATCCGCGCGGGCGGCGGCCTGAGCGACTCGGCGTACGGCGGGGTTGCGGAGCTGACGCGCTACAAGGTCGTCAACGGCGAGGCGCGCCACGCTGAGCTCGTCGCAGTCGATCTCGCGGCGGTGCTGCGCGGCGATCCGGCCGCCAACCTGCAAGTCGAGCCCTTCGATGTTCTGAGCATCAAGCAGGTGCAGGCGTGGACCGACCAGGAATCGATTACGCTGCGCGGGGAAGTCAAGTTCCCGGGCGCGTACTCCATCAAGCCCGGGGAGACACTCAGGTCGATATTACTGCGTGCCGGCGGACTGACGCAGTTTGCCTTCGCCGAAGGCAGCGTGTTCACGCGCAAGGAGCTCAAGCAGCGCGAGCAGAAGGAGCTCGACATGCTTGCCGCACGCATGCAGCAGGACATCGCGTTCGTCGCGCTGGAGGGCTCGGTCGCCAACCAGGCCGGGGCGGCAGGCGCGCTCAGCGTCGGCCAGAACCTGCTGTTCCAGCTGCGCCAGGCCAAGGCTGTCGGGCGGCTGGTGATCAACCTGCCGCGCCTGCTGCGCTCTCCCGTCGGCTCGCCGTACGATGTGGTGGTGCGCGATGGCGATCAGCTGATCGTGCCCAAGTTCGAGCAGGAAGTGACGGTGATCGGCGAGGTGCAGTCGGCTACCTCCCATCTCTACCGTCCGGGACTGAGCCGCAACGACTACATCGCGCTCAGCGGCGGCGAGACCGTGCGCGCCGACAACAGTCGTGTCTACGTCGTGCGCCCCGACGGCAGCGTCGTGCCGACCCACGGCGGCTGGTTCCGCAACACTGCCAACGTGCGCATCGAGCCGGGCGATACCATCGTCGTGCCGCTCAACGCCGAGCACATGCCGCCGCTGCCGCTGTGGCAGGCGGTGTCGCAGATTCTGTACAACGTGGCGATCGCGGTACTGGCGGTGCACGAATTCTGATAGTCTCCACAGACTGGGATCCTGCCCCGTTAAGCTCGCGACAAACCGAGGTTGCTGGTCTTGCGGGAGCGGCGCAGGCAGCGCGATAACGTGAACGCGACCAACCAAAATGAGACAGGTGCGATCGGTACGGTTGGCACGCGTGAGTCGCTGTTCAGTATCCGCCGCCTTGAACGCGCGGACCGCGCACAATGGCGCGCCCTGTGGCAGCAGTATCTAGGGCCGACCGCCGGGGCACGCCTTCCAGGGTTCTACCTGCAGCCACCGCCCGATACAGTCGTCGATGCGACGTTTGAAAGGCTCGTCGATCCCGCCCAGCAGCCGCACGCACTCGTTGCGGTGAATGCGGACCGCCTGGTCGGCTTCGCGCACTACGTGTTTCATCCTTCGACGTGGTCACTGACGCAGGTGTGTTACCTCGAGGATCTGTATGTCGAACCCGCCATGCGTCGTGCGGGCGCGGGACGCGCGTTGATCGGCGCGTTGTACGCTGCGGCGGATCAGGTGAAGGCAGGCACGGTGTATTGGGTGACCCACAAATCCAACGCTGCTGCGCAAGCCTTTTGGGAGACTCTGGCAAACTCCACTGCCTTCATCCGTTACGAGCGTTAAAACTCATCCAAGATGACCACGCGCAGAATAGCGGTGGTGACGGGCAGTCGCGCCGAGTATGGCGCACTGCGTTGGCTCCTGCGCGACCTGCAGGACGATCCCCGCTTGCAGCCGCAGCTGATCGTCACCGGGGCGCATCTCTGCCCGGAATTCGGCTTGACCGTGCGAGACATAGAAAAGGACGGCTTCGACATAGCGGAGACCGTCGAATGCCAGCTCTCCAGCGATTCGCGAGCGGGAATGGTCAAGTCGCTCGCCCTTGGCACGATGTTGATGCCCGATGCGCTGCGCCGGCTGAAGCCGCATGTGCTCGTGGCGGTCGGAGATCGATACGAAATCCTGGCTGCGGCCCAGGCGGCCGCGCTGCTGGGGATCCCCATCGCGCATATCTCCGGCGGCGAGGTTACGGAGGGCGCCGTCGATGACTGGATCCGGCACTCCATTACCAAAGCGTCGTGGTGGCACTTCGCGGCGGCGGAACCCTACCGCCGACGTATCATCCAGCTGGGCGAGTCACCGGACCGCGTGTTCAACGTCGGCGATCTCGCGCTGGATTCGATAAGGCACGTAACGCTGGTGGAGCGTGAAGCGCTGGAGCGCGAGCTCGATTTGAGCCTGCAGGCGCCCGTGTTTCTGGTGACCTTTCATCCGGCGACACTAGGGGAACTCTCGCCCCGGGAGTCTTTCGGCCGCGTGCTGGCCGCGCTCGAGCAGTTTCCTGATGCCAGGGTCGTCATAACCAAGCCGAATGCGGACGCAGGCGGTCGCGAGATGGGCGCCCTCGCAGAGCGCTGGTCGAGGCAACACAGCGAACGGAGTCGCTGCTTCAGTTCCCTGGGGCAGGTGCATTATCTCAGTGTCATGAAGTTGGCCAGCGCGGTGATCGGCAACACTTCGAGCGGCATCATCGAAGCGCCGCTGCTGAAAGTTCCCACAGTCAATATTGGTACGCGGCAGAGCGGTCGCCTCAAGACGAGCTCGATAGTTGACTGCGCCGAAACCACCGAGGCGACGGTCGCTGCGATCTCCAGAGTGCTCTCGCCACAGTTCCGGCAGACACTGCCGGGCACACAGTCCCTGTACGGTCAGGGTAATGCCTGCGTGCTCATCAGGGACTTCCTGGCCGCTGCGGTGCTTCCCAGGACCCTCGCCAAGGGCTTCCATGATCTTTGAGCGTCGCATCGGAAGCGAAATGGAAATCACGGCGGAGCAGCTGTGCGGCGCTGCGGCGTCCGGAGCGTGGCCGAGCTTCGCCAAAGAGCACACACTGCACTGCGATACCGGGCGATCGGCTCTGCGGCTTGCACTGCTCGACTGGGTACGCGCACGCTCCTCGCAAGCGGTTATCTGGGTGCCCTCGTACGTCTGTCCGAGCGTAGGCGCTGCGATCGCCGGCGCGGGCCTCGCGGCCAGCATCTACCCGGATCGACCCGGGCTGCGGACCTGGTCGGCGCCGCCCACGCCCGTCGCCGAGGATATGGTCGTCGTCATGCACTACTTTGGCCTGATCAATCGGGCGGCTTGCGGGTGGCTCGACAGCCGGCCGAATCGCGAGTGGGGGCTGCTCGAAGATTGCGTTCAGGCTCCGTACTCGGCCGGCGCCGGAGTACGCGGCGACTACGCCATTGCCAGCTTGCGCAAGTGGTGGCCGGCCCCGGATGGAGCGGTTGTGTGCAGTCGTCAGCCTATCGCCGTGCCGGGACTATCGCCTCCGGACGAGCACTATGTAAGCCAGCGTCTTTCCGCGAAGCTGCTCGGGGGCAATCATGGATACGGGGCCAGGTACCTGAAGTGGATTGAAGAGTCGGAACATCTGCTCGCCCACGCCGAGCCACGGCAGGTCTCCTGGATCTCCCGCCATCTGCTTGCGTCAGTGGACCCACAAAGCGCGGCGGCTGCTCGACGTGACAACTGGTCGGTACTTCTCGAAGGCTTAGGGACGGTCGAGCGGATTCGGCCGGTCTTCGATGCGCTCGCCGCCGGCGAGGTCCCCCTGGGCTTCCCGGTTCTGGTAGGGGAAGGTCTGCGCGACGGCCTGCGGGCCTTTCTGCTGGACCGGCAGGTGTTTTGCCCCATTCACTGGAAGCTCACCGACGCCCCCTTTCCCGCAGACCGCGCGCTGGCCGACCAGATGCTGACTATTCCGCTGGACCAGCGCTACGGTGCCGGCGACATGCAAGTGGTGCTCAGTCACATTCGCGAATTCCTGACCAGCTCGCCATGAACACTGAGCCGGTTTTCATCATCGCCGAGGCGGGTGTTAATCACAACGGCTCGGTCGGTACCGCACTCAAGCTCATCGACGTTGCTGCAGAGGCAGGTACGGACGCAGTCAAGTTCCAGACGTTCTGCGCCGCAGCCATCATCAGTCGAAGCGCCAGCAAGGCACCCTATCAGATCGCCAATACGGGCAACGACGAGCCGCAGCTCGAGATGGTGCGGCGACTCGAGCTGAGCATCGACGACCATCGGGTACTGGCCGCGCACGCGCGCAAGAGGAACATCGAGTTTCTGTCCACGCCGAGTGATCTGGGGAGTGTGCAGGCACTGACCGAGCTGCTGCACTTGTCCCGCCTGAAGATCGGATCGGGCGACGTCACCAATCTGCCCCTGTTGGTGGCTGCGGCGCGTACCGGCGCGCGGCTGATTCTCTCGACGGGCATGTCGAGCCTCGGCGAGGTCGAGGGCGCACTCGAGGCCCTGGCCTTCGGTCTCATCAGCACCGGGGAGGCGAGGGCGACGCGGCAGGCCATGGCAGCGGCCTATCTCAGCGAGCGCGGACAAGCGTTACTGCGCGAGCGAGTGACGCTGCTTCACTGCACGACCGAGTATCCGGCGCCGCCGCAGGACGCGAATCTTCGGGCCATGCACACGATGCGCGCGGCGTTCGGACTGCCGGTTGGCTATTCGGACCATACCCTGGGGATCCAGGTTGCAGTTGCCGCGGTCGCGCTCGGCGCTGTGGCCCTCGAGAAGCATTTCACGCTCGATCGCAGCATGCCCGGGCCCGACCACGTGGCTTCGCTCGAGCCGGCGGAGCTGACGGAAATGGTCAGGGCGGTTCGGGCCACGGAGCGGGCGCTCGGCTCGGGTGTCAAGCAACCGGCTGCGTCCGAGTTGAAGAACATGCCCATCGCGCGCAAGAGCCTGACTGCGGCCTGCGAGATTCGCGCGGGCGAGCGGTTCACAGAACAGAATCTGACGCTGAAACGTCCCGGGTCAGGTATCGGCGCCATGCATTACTTCGAATATCTGGATCGTGTCGCCACCCGCGACTACGCCGCGGACGACTTGATTGATGAGCCCTGACGCGGTGCTCGTTGATGCCGCGCGTGCGCGGGAGGTCTTTGATGAGCTGCCCGAGGAACTTCGGCTAGCCAGTCTCAGTCCGGAATACGTGGTGGCCGACGCAGCTCGCGATCCGGGCCTCCACCCGCTGTTCCTGCTGTGGCGAGGGGGTGGTGCGACTCTCATGCACGCCGTGCACGAGGCAAGCATACCCGGGGAGGACGCCTGCGACTGGCAGTCGCCCTACAATTACGGGGGTCCGCTCGCGGCAGCAGCCGATCCTGCGCGGTTGGCCGCGGGCTGGGTTGCGTTCGAAGAGCTGGCGCGGCAGCGGCGCGTCATCGCCGAGTTCGTCCGCTTTCACCCCGTGCTCGCCAATCACCACGCGTATCCCGGGCCCGTCCGGAGGGACCGGCCGGTCGTGCTGGTGAATCTGACCGTGAAGAATCTTCTGGACAGCTACGGTGGTCGAGCGCGCACGGCGGTCCGCAAGGCGCTCCACAACGGCTTGCAGTCGAACTGGATTTCCAGCCAGCAGGCGCGCGCGGTGTTCCCCGCATTCTATCGCGAGGCAATGCGCCTCGTCGGCGCGAACGACTTTTACTTCTTTCCGGATTGTTACTTCGACCGCCTTTTGGCGCTGCCGTGCGCACGCGTGTTGGCCGTGCAGCGGGACACGGAGCCACTCGCGATGGGGGTGTTCCTGTTCGCGCCCCGAATTGTCGAATACCATCTGTCGGCGACTTCGCCGGCCGGACGCAGCATGGGGGCGACCAATCTGCTCGTGCATGGCGCGGCGCAGGCCGCCCAGGACAGCGGGTCCAGTGGCCTGTATCTTGGCGGTGGTACCGACAGACGTCCTGACAACCCTCTGCTGCAGTTCAAGCGTTCCTTCGCGGGTGCGGAGCTGCATTTTCATTTCGGCTCGCGCGTTTACGCCGCAGCAGCCTATGCGAAGCTGCAGGAGCGCTTACCCGAGCTGGCGCGGGGCGGACGCGTGCTTTTTTATCGGGAACGGTCGCGATGACGTGGGATCCGGTCTGGGAGCGGGTGTTCAGCAGCCGGAACTGGGGCCGGTATCCAGCGGAGGATCTGATCCGCTTTGTGGCGCGCAACTTCTTCGCCGTGACCGACCGCTCCGCAACACGCATCCTGGAGGTGGGCAGCGGACCGGGCGCCAATCTCTGGTTTCTGGCACGCGAGGGGTTTGCGGCCTACGGCATCGACGGATCTGCGACCGCCGTGGAGATGTCGCGCCGCAGGCTGGACAGCGAGTGCGCCGGGTGGAGCGGGGGTCCCGGCGGCGGCGAGCTGGTTACCGGTGACATCATGCGGTTGCCCTGGCCGGAAGCGCATTTCCACGCGGTCATCGACTCGGAAGCGGTGTACTGCAACGACTTCGAGGACTCCCGCAGAATCTATGAAGAAATGCACCGCGTGACGCGCACCGGGGGCAAACTGTTCGCGCGCACCTTCGCCTGCGGAACGTGGGGGGAGGGGACCGGGCGGCAGTTGGGACCGCGGCGTTTCGTTGTGGACACCGGCCCACTCGCCGGCAAGGGACCCAGCCGGTTCACCGCGCTCGAGGAGATTCCGGCGTTGCTGGCGCCGTGGCGAGTCCGCGAGGTCAACCTGGTGACGCGCACGGTCGAGTCCCAGGCTCAGATCATCCGCGAATGGATCATCGAGGGCGACAAGGCATGATGACCGACTGGCGCCAGTTCTGCGTGACTCCCGATGCACCGCTCATCGATGCGTTGCTGGCCATCGAC
Organism: Steroidobacteraceae bacterium; assembly: GCA_035603345.1. Taxonomy (GTDB): domain Bacteria; phylum Pseudomonadota; class Gammaproteobacteria; order Steroidobacterales; family Steroidobacteraceae; genus 13-2-20CM-66-19. The sequence goes on from DATNKO010000082.1 coordinate 24,004, forward strand.
CGGGGTGCGCTCGGCTTTGCGCTGGTGGTCGACCACGGCAAGCTGGTCGGCCTCGCGACGGACGGCGATGTTCGACGAGCATTGATTCGCGGTGTCACCACGAGTGCACCGATTCGCCTCGCGATGAACGACCGGCCGGTAGTCGGTCGTGCGAGCGAGCGGCCGGCCGAGTGGAGGCGCAAGCTGCACGAGCGTCGCATTCGCCATCTGCCGATTGTCGACGAGACGGGACAGCTGCTGCGCGTCGTCAACACCGGCAGCTGCTCGCAGCCGCGCGATAACTGGGCGGTGGTCATGGCCGGCGGGCTCGGGACGCGCCTGCGACCGATCACCGAGCAGCTGCCGAAGCCGATGATCGAGATCGGTGGCACTCCCATCCTCGAGACCATCCTGCGCACCCTCACGAGCTGCGGGATCACCAGGGTTTTCTTTGCCGTCAACTACCGCGCCGACATGATCGTGGACTACTTCGGCGATGGCGATCGCTGGGATGCGCACATCGAGTATCTGCGCGAGCCGAAGCGCATGGGCACGGCCGGCGGGCTGTCCTTGCTGCCGCAAGTGCCGCTCGATCCGTTGCTGGTGATGAATGGCGACATCCTGACCGGTCTCGACTACGGAGAGATGCTGGACAAGCACTCGGGCTCGGGTGCCGCAGCCACGGTGTGTGTCAGGGAGCATGCCACACAGATCCCCTATGGCGTCGTCGACGCCAACGGCGTCGACTTGCTGGCGATTACCGAGAAGCCGGTGGTCACTCACCTGACGAGCGCCGGCGTCTACGCGCTGTCAGCGGAGACGCTGCGCGGCCTGCCGACCGGGGGTCCCCTCGACATGCCTGCGTTGGTACAGAGTCTGGTCGAGCACGGACGGCGCGTGCGCGTGCACCGCATCGACGAGTATTGGATCGACATCGGCCGCATCGACGATCTCGAGCGGGCTCGCAGGGATTTCGGGAAGCCCGGCGATGAGTGATGCCAGGGTTCTTGGGGTCATAACCGCACGCGGCGGCTCGAAGGGTGTGCCCGCCAAGAATATCCGCACGCTCGCGGGCGAGCCGCTGTTGTTCTGGACAATTCAGGCAGCGCGGGAGTCGAGGCGCATTGACCGGTTGATCCTGTCCTCCGACGATGCGCGGATCATTCGCGTCGCCCGCGAGCTCGGCTGCGAGGCACCATTCGTGCGCCCGGCCGAGCTGGCGCGCGACGAAACTCCCGGAGTGCTGCCGGTGCTGGACGCACTCGAGCGCGTGGCGGGTTACGACGTAGTCGTGCTGTTGCAACCCACCTCACCGCTGCGCAGCGCTTCGGACATCGACGCCTGCGTCGGTCTGGTCGTATCTTCGGATGCCCCTGCTTGCGTCTCGGTCACCGCAGTGCAGGAGCACCCGTTGTGGATGTACTGGCTCCAACCAGGAGGGCAGCTGCAGCGCGTATTACCCGCGGACCCTGCGCGCGAAACGCGACGCCAGGACCTGCCGCCAGTCTATCGCCCCAACGGTGCTGTGTACGTCGCGCGTGTCCCGTGGCTGCAGGAGACGCGTGCCTTTCTTGCCGGAGGCACGCTCGGCTACGTGATGCCCGCCGAACGCTCCCTCGACATCGACACCGAGAGCGACTTCGTGCACGCCGAATCTGCCCTACGGCAGCGCGTCGCGCCCTGAGCGCGCACCACACCCGTCGCGGGTTTGCTCATGACCTTTGTAGGGCAGAGTATTGACTTGGAGCGGCGGCCTACGGGATAATTCCTGCGTTCAGTTATTGAACGCATGGGGCCTCGGTCGTCCGGTGCGCGCTCCGCAACAGCTTTCATGCCGCAGTGGTACCTTATACATACCAAGCCGCTTGCCGAGGCGACGGCGCAGGAAAATCTTGAACGGCAGAGCTATCTGACCTATCTGCCGCGGCTGGTACAGATCCAGCGCCGGCGGCACCGCTGGACTGAGAGCATCGTGCCGCTGTTTCCGCGCTACCTGTTTCTGCATCTCGACGCCGGACTGCAGTCTCTCCGTCCGGTACACTCGACCGTGGGCGTCTGCAATATCGTGCGTTTCGGCATCAGCTGCGCGGTGGTGCGCCCGGAAGTGGTCGCGGAGCTGCGCGCCCGCGCCGATCCGGTCACAGGATTGCACCGTTTCAAGGCGGCGGCACACTTCGCGCGTGGCACTCGCGTGCGCATCACCGCCGGGCCCTTCTGCGGAATCAAGGGCATCTTCGAACGCGCCGAGGGGGCCGAGCGCGTGCTGATCCTGCTGAAACTCCTCGGTCAGGAGACGCCGGTTGAATTTCCGACTGAACTGGTCGCCAATGCGGCATTCTGAGAGCTGCCGACTCACAGGTAACAAATGGACACAAACGTAGTTCAGAGCGCGCGCGGCGACATAGACCTGCTCGCGTTCTGCCTGATGGTAGGGCGTCACTGGCGCGTCGTCGCTATCGCGTGCGCGGTCAGCCTCCTGGCTGCGATCGGCTATCTGATGATCGCCACGCCCATGTTCCGGGCCGAGGTGGTAGTTGTCCCGCCCCCGGAGGACAGCATGAGCGGCAGCGGCTCCGCGCTTAGAGACTCGATAGGCGGGCTCGCGAGTCTGGCCGGCCTCGATGTCGGCCAGGAGAGTCCCGAGCAGGTCACAGCCGACGCGGTGCTCGACTCGCGATCGCTCGTCGAGGAGTTCATCCGCCGCAACGATCTGGTGGGTGTGCTGCTGAAGAAATACAAACCCAAGGCCAAGACGCTGTGGCGTGCCGTGAACTACTTCAAGTTGAACCTCCTGAAGGTCAAGAAGGACTCGATCAAGGGGACCACCAAGGTGACGGTCGAGTGGACCGACCCGGTTACGGCCGCGCGCTGGGCGAATGGTCTGGTCGCGCTCGCCAACGAGATGATGCGCGCGCACGCCCGGACCGAGTCGAGCCGCAACGTCGAGTACCTCGATCATCAGCTCGAAGGCACGAACGACGTGCAGCTGCGCCAGGACTTCTCCGACATTCTCGAGTCGGAGACGCGCAAGCTGATGCTGGCGAACGGTCGGAGTGAGTATGCCTTCCAGGTCATCGATCCGGGCGTGGCGCCCGAGGTGCGATCGCGGCCCCAGACGATCCTGGTACTGCTGATCGGCATGGGACTCGGCCTGGGTGCCGGTTGCACGATCGCCTTCGTGCGCGAGCGCATGGCCGAGCGGCGCCGTGAGGCGGCCGCGGAGGGCGAAGCAGCCGCCGAGGTGCTCAACTGGCGCGAACGGCGAATCGCGAACGAGAGTGCCGCGCAGTTGACGGGCAAGAGCTGATGCGGCGCGGCCGCTGGACGGATGCATGCTGCCCGAGGAACTGCGCTACAAGCTGCTGAAGATTCTCGGACCGAATCCTCAGCTGAGCCAGCGGGAGCTCGCCCAACAACTGGGCATGAGCCTCGGCAAGGTCAACTACTGCCTGCGGGCCCTGATCGACAAGGGCTGGGTCAAGGCGGCGAACTTCAAGAACAGCAGGAACAAGAGCGCCTACATGTACCTGCTGACGCCGCGCGGCCTCGAGGAGAAGGCCTGGCTTACGACGCGTTTTCTGCAGATCAAGATGCGCGAATACGAGGCGCTGAAGCACGAGATCGAGCAGATCCGCATCGAGGCCGCGCAGCAGTCACAACGCTGACCGGCGCGCGCGGGGCTGCGGGCCGAGACGGTTCCGCTTGGATGCGATGGCCGCGGGGCCGCGTCGCAGGGCGGTAGCGTGGTTGGATCGATCAGCGATGAAGACACTGTGGCTCATTTGGGATGTCCTGGCCGGCCGGCAGCAGCGCAAGGCCGTCGCGCTGCTGTTGCTGATGGTGGTCGGCATGCTGCTCGAGACACTCGGCGTCGGACTCATCATCCCGGCGCTTGCGCTCATGACGCACGCAGATCTTGCTCACCGCTATCCCGCCGCCGCGCCGCTCCTGCGTGCGCTCGGTAATCCCGACCGCCTGCATCTGGTCGTCTGGGGGATGCTGGCGCTCGTAGCAATCTATGCCATCAAGGCGGCATTCCTCGCCTGGCTTTCCTGGCGGCAGTCGCAGTTCGTCTGCGGGTTGCAGGTCGACCTGTCGCGACGGCTGTTCTCTGCCTACCTGCGCCAACCCTACAGCTTTCACCTGGTGCGCAACTCCGCCGAGCTCATCAACAACGTGGTGGGTGAGGTCGCGCAGTTCTCCCAAACCTGTGTCATGGCCGGCATGAATCTGTTGACGGAAGCGCTGATCGTGCTCGGCATAACGGGGTTGCTGCTTGCCGTGGCTCCGGTGGGCGCCATCGTGGTCGCCGCGGTCTTCGGGCTGCCGAGCTGGGGTTTTCATCGTCTGACGCAAGACCGCGTGCTGCGTTGGGGACATGCGCGGCAGCGCCACGAGCATCTGCGGCTGCAGCAACTGCAGCAGGGCCTCGGCGGAGTCAAGGAGTTGATGCTGCTCGGCCGCGAACAGGAGTGTCTCAGCCAGTACGAGCAACACAACGCCGCCAGCGCGCGCGCGATCAACCGTTACCAGCTGTTGCAGCAGCTCCCGCGCCTCGGCCTGGAGGTGCTCGCGGTGTGCGCGCTAGCCGGGCTCGTGATGGTGATGCTGGCCGGCCGGCAACCTCTCGATTCGCTCGTGCCGGTTCTCGGCCTGTTTGCGGCGTCCGCGTTTCGACTGCTGCCGTCGGCCAATCGGATCATCAATGCAGTGCATAGCATCCGCTACGCGCTGCCGGCCATCAACGTGATTCATAATGAGATGGCGCTGTTACGCGCTGCGGTGCCGCCGCCGGCAACCACCGTGAGCGGGATCCGCTTCCAGGACGCGCTGGTACTCGAGCGCGTCTGCTTTCAGTATCCGGGCACGTCGGCCGCGACCCTGCAGGACGTCGACATGAGAATCCAGCGCGGTTCCTGCGTGGGCTTCATCGGCGGTTCAGGCGCCGGCAAGAGCACACTCATCGACGTGATTCTCGGCTTGCAGGCACCCGCAAGCGGTGTCGTGTGCGTCGACGGCGCTGACATACAGCACAACCTGCGCAGCTGGCAGGCGCTCATCGGCTATGTGCCGCAGTCGATCTTCCTTACCGATGACACGCTGCGGCGGAACGTGGCGCTCGGTCTTGCCGATGAGGAGATCGACGATGCCGCGGTCAGGCGCGCCGTCACCGCGGCACAGCTCGACGAGTTCGTGGCGACGCTGCCCGCCGGTCTGGAAACGACGGTCGGCGAGCGTGGCGTTCGCCTCTCGGGTGGCCAGCTGCAGCGGATCGGCATCGCCCGCGCGCTCTATCACGATCCGCAGGTGCTGGTTCTGGACGAGGCCACGAGCGCGCTCGATACCGCCACCGAGCGCGGAGTGATGGCGGCGGTGCGTGCGCTGCGCGGGCGCAAGACGCTGATCATCGTGGCTCATCGGCTGAGTACGGTGGAGCATTGTGAGTGGATTTACCGGCTCAAGGCGGGGCGGATCGTCGAAGCGGGCGAGACGCCGCGGATGCTCGCGGCCGGGGCGCAGCCGTGAAGGCACTGACGTGAGAGTCCTAGTCACGGGCGCGGACGGCTTCATCGGTTCTCACCTCACGGAAGCCCTGGTGCGCGCAGGTCACGAGGTGCGCGCCTTCGTCCTCTACAACTCGTTCAACTCGTGGGGTTGGCTCGAGGACTGCGCGACGGACGTGCGCGGCGGGTTCGAGGTGCTGGCCGGCGACGTTCGCGACCCCCATGGCGTGCGTAATGCCCTGCAACGGTGCGAAGCAGTGCTGCATCTCGCGGCACTGATCGGGATTCCGTACTCGTATCATTCGCCCGACACCTACGTCGAGACCAACATCAAGGGCACTCTCAACGTCGTGCAGGCCGTGCGCGAGCTGGGTGTCGGCCGGCTGGTGCACACCTCTACAAGCGAGGTGTACGGCACCGCGCGGTTCGTGCCGATCACCGAGGAGCATCCGCTGCAGGGGCAGTCGCCGTACGCGGCGAGCAAGATCGGCGCGGATCAGATCGCACTGTCTTACTTCACCTCCTTCGGCACGCCGGTGACGATCCTGCGGCCGTTCAACACCTACGGCCCACGGCAGTCGGCGCGCGCCGTGATTCCGACCATCATCACGCAGATTGCCAGCGGCGCGCGCCAGATCCGGCTGGGGGCGGTGCACCCTACGCGGGACTTCAACTACGTGAGCGATACGGTGGCCGCGTTCATTGCGGCCCTGGAGTGCGAACGCGGCGCCGGCGAGGTCATCAACGTCGGCACCGGCTTTGAGATTTCGATCGGCGATACCGCACATGTCATCGCAGAACTGATGGGTGCTGAGGTCGAGATCGTTGCCGACGCCGAGCGGCTGCGGCCGCAGCGCAGCGAGGTCGAGCGGCTGTGCGCGGCGAGCGACAAGGCGCGCCGCCTGCTCGGCTGGCAACCGTGTTACGGCGGGGTAGAGGGGTTGCGACAGGGACTCGGCCAGACCATCGCATGGTTCTCCGACCCCGCGCACCTGGAGCGGTATCGCGCCGGGGCCTACGCCGTATGAGCGCGGCACCCGTCCCCGCGCTCGCCGCGCAGATCGTCGCCGCCATCCGCCGCGTCGTTGGCGCCGGCACCGTTGCCTTGCACGAGCCGCGGTTTGCGGGCAACGAGTGGACCTATCTGAGGGAGTGCCTCGACTCCACTTTCGTGTCCTCCGTGGGGCGATTCGTCGATCGGTTCGAGGCGGATCTGGCGGCGCTTAGCGGCGCGAAGTTCGCCGTGGCCGTGGTCAACGGCACGGCCGCGCTGCACGTGGCGTTACGGCTCGCCGGGGTGCGCCAGGCCGATGAGGTGCTGGTTCCCGCTCTCAGCTTCATCGCGACCTCCAACGCCGTCGCCTATTGCGGGGCGGTGCCGCACTTCGTGGACAGCGAGGAGCGCACGCTCGGGATGGATCCACGCGCGCTGCGGGAGTACCTGACGGCAGTCGCCGAGCAGCGCGCCGGCTTGTGCCTGAACCGGCACACCGGCCGGGTCATCCGCGCGCTGGTGCCGATGCACGTGTTCGGTCATCCGGCGGACGTTGACGGCCTGGCTGCGGTGGCGCGCGATTTTCATCTGGCGATGATCGAGGACGCAGCGGAATCGATCGGCAGCTTTTATCACGGCGCCCACACGGGAACGCTGGGCCTGATGGGCACGTTGAGTTTCAACGGCAACAAGACCGTCACGACCGGCGGCGGCGGCGCCGTCCTCACCAACGATGCCGGGCTGGCACGACACGCGAAGCATCTGACCACCACGGCCAAGGTGTCGCACCCATGGGAATACCGGCACGATGAGCTCGGCTACAACTACCGGCTGCCGAATCTCAATGCTGCGCTGGGCTGCGCGCAGCTCGAGCAATTGCCGCAGCTGCTGGAGGCCAAACGCAGGCTGTACGAGCGCTATGCGCAGGAGTTTGCCAGCATCCCGGGCGTCCGGCTCGTGCAGGAGCCCCCCGGTTGCCGCAGCAACTACTGGCTGCAAACGCTGCTGCTCGATGCCAGCCTCACGGGCGAGCGCGATGCACTGCTCGCGGCGAGCAACGGCGCTGGTGTGGCGACCCGACCCGTCTGGTCGCTCAATCACCGCGCGCCCGCATTCTGCGCGAGCCCGAGGATGCCGTTACCGGTTGCGGAGTCCCTGGAGCGGCGAATCATCAACCTGCCAAGCAGCGCACAGCTGGTCCTACCGAGTCGCCAGCGTATCCCGGAGAGGTTCTGATGAGTGCAGTCAATGCAACGACTTTCGAGCGCGGCCGCAGCCTGCGCGCTGATCCGCTGCCGTGGGAATTTACCAGCGACGACTTCGCGCCGCCGGCAGTGCGGCAGGCGTTCCGTATCTTTGGCATTGTCCTTGTCAGGAATGCACTTGACGCGGATGAGGTGCGGGGGGTGCGCGCCGAGCTCGATCGCGCCTTTTCGAGTGAGCACCGGCGCGATTCTGCGGGCATGTGTCCGACTGAGATCCTCATGCATCCGTTGACCTGGTCGACGATGTTCAAGAGCCGGATCGTGCGTGCGCTGCGCGCCGCGCTCGGCCCGGAACTCTGCTATCACCAGGATCTGCAGGTGGCGCGCAACAGCTACGGCCAGAGCGGCTGGAAGCGCTACACCGGCTGGCACATGGACAGCGGCAGCGAAGGCGCCAACGCCTATATAAGAGCGCCCGACTACCGCTTCGCAAAGTGCGGAATATTCCTGCAGGACTTTGACAACGGCTGGGGCGGCGGCATCCGCGTGAAGCTCAAGAGTCACCGGCGCTACTTCGAGCCGAACGCACTCAAGCGAGGCTTTTTCTTCGCCAGACGCAGTCTGGCACGCGTGGCGTCCATGCTGCATCTGGACGTGGACACGCTCACGGTGCCGACGCGAGCCGGGGACCTGTGTTTCTTCGATTCGCGGCTGATGCACTCCTCGGTGCCACCCAGCTGGACAAACATCAAGCGCATTGGCTACGACCGCACCCCCGACGTCCAGGGCGTCTGGCGCGACATTCCTCCCGAGCACACCAAGTACGTCATCTACTGGGACTCGAGCAATGCCGCCATGGTGGCGGACTTCCTCCGTAACAGCATCGAGCGCGCCGAGCGCGAGCCGCCGGACATGGTGGAGACACATTCCCGCCCGGCGATGTTCACCCGCTTCCTCGCGATGCGCTACCCGGATGACTTCCCCGCGGATTTCATCACGGCCGCGAACCGGCAGCAGATCGGTATCGTCAGTCTGTCGCAGAAGGAGACCGACTTCTACAAAGGCAAGCTGCAGACCATGCAGCTGCTCTATCCGTAGAACGGCGGGAGTTGGTCCGCATGACCCGGACAGTCATCTACGTCTCGATGTCGCGACTGACGGACAAGATCGCGCGCGATTGGTATATCGACCACCTGCTCGAGAAGGGTGTGCCCGTCGAATATTGGGACGTCGTCTCGCTGCTGCGCGAGGAGCACTCCGAACAGGGTGCGAGGAATCCGAACTATCTGCGTGTCTTGCGAAGCTACGATGAACTCGAGACACGGTTGCGCGAGGCCGAGAACCGAGACGTGCTTTATGTGATGTTGATTTCCTACATCGGGCAGTTCACCCGGATCTTCCGTGTCTTCTCGAAATACGATTGCCGCATGTTGTTTATCGCGTGGGGAGCGCTGCCGACGGCCCCGACGCTTGCATGGCGCAGGATTGTGTCCGTGCTCGCGAATCCGTGGTGGTACGCGCGAGAGATATTCTACATAGGCAAGGCAGGCCTCCTGCGAAAGCTGAAGCTCGTCAAGCCGTACGAGATCGTCTTTGCCGCCGGAGAGGCGCTGACTGCACGTGATCACTATGCAGCCAAGGTCGTGCCGATCAACCTCTGCGACTACGACAACTACATCAAGGTAAGAGGTAAGCGCAGCAGGCTAGTCGAGGGCCGATATGCGGTCTTTCTCGATATCAACCTCCCGTACCACTCGGATCTTGTCTTGTGCGGTCAGCCACTGATCGATCCCGTCGCGTATTACAGGTCTCTCAACCGGTTTTTCAGTCTCTTGGAGCAGGAGCACAGAGTCACGGTCGTTATTGCCGCGCACCCCAAGGCGGACTATGACCCCGCAACCTTTGATGGACGGCAGATCCATCGTCTGGTCACGGCCGAGCTCGTGAAGGACGCCGACCTGGTGGTGTGTCACACAAGCACGGCGTTGAGTTACGCCGTGCTGAATGCCAAGCCGGTCATCTTCGTTTACACCGACGCAATGGCGGACGCATATA
>DATNKO010000003.1:0-3391 GCA_035603345.1 Steroidobacteraceae bacterium
TTGCGGCAGGTGTAGCAGTCGCAGGCCGGATCGATGGGCGCGAGATCGTCGTGATAGAGGCGGTTGCGGATGTTGATGACGCCGCCGGCCGTGAACAGGTGGCCATTGCGTGCGTGGCGCGTCGGCATGACGCAATCGAACAGGTCGATGCCGCGCAGCACCGCCAGGATGATGTCCTCCGGCCGGCCGACGCCCATCAGGTAGCGCGGCCGATCCGGCGGCATGTGCGGCACCAGGCCCTCGAGGATGCGCAGCCGCTCCTCCTCGGGCTCCCCGACCGCGAGCCCCCCCACCGCCAGCCCCGGCCAGTCGCAGCGCAGCAGTCCCTCGAGGGAGGCGAGGCGCAGGCTCGCGTGCACCCCTCCCTGGACGATGCCGAACAGCCCGCCGGGCGGCGCGCCGTCGCGGTAGTAGTGGGCGTGACTGCGCTCGGCCCAGCGCAGCGAACGCTCCATGGAGCTGCGCGCTTCGCTCTCGCTCGCCGGGTAGGCGGTGCAGTCATCGAGGGCCATGGCGATATCGGAGCGCAGCGCGAGCTGCACGTCCATTGAGTCCTCGGGCGTCAGGCGCACCTCGTCGCCATCGATGGGCGAGCGGAAGCGCACCCCCTGCTCGCTGATGCTGCGCAGGCTCTTGAGGCTGTACACCTGGAACCCGCCAGAGTCGGTGAGAATCGAGCGCCGCCAGTGCATGAAGCGGTGCAGGCCGCCGTGAGCGGCGATCACCGGCGCGCCGGGCCTGAGCATCAGATGAAAAGTGTTGCCGAGGACGATCTCGGCGCCGAGACCCTCGAGCTCCTCGGGCGTCATCGCCTTCACCGTACCGTAGGTACCCACCGGCATGAACGCCGGGGTCTCGACCACACCGTGGGCCGTGGCGAGCCGCCCGAGCCGCGCCGCGCCGGCAGTCGCCAGCACGCTGAACTGCGGCCTCACGGCGCCCTCCGCGTGAGCAGCATGGCGTCGCCGTAGCTGAAGAACCGGTAGCGGGCGGCGATCGCGTGCGCGTAAGCCGCGAGCACCGCCTCCCGACCGGCAAACGCGCACGCCAGCATCAACAGCGTCGATTCGGGCAGATGGAAGTTGGTCAGCAGCACATCGCTCACCTGGAAGCGAAAACCGGGCCTGATGAACAGCCGCGTCTCCCCCGACCAGGGCGTGAGCGCCGCGGGCACGGCGCCCGTGTCCGCGCCGGCGGCCGCGAGCGCCGCCGCCTCCAGCGCGCGCACCACGGTCGTACCGACCGCCACCACCCGGCCGCCCGCGGTCCGCGTGCGGGCGATCGCCGCGCAGGCCGCAGCGCCGACCTCCACTCGTTCGGCGTGCATGATGTGCGCACTCAGGTCGTCGGTGCGCAGCGGCTGGAAAGTGCCGGCGCCTACGTGCAATGTCACGAGGGTGCGCCCGACGCCGTGGGCATCGAGTGCGGCAGCGAGCCCGGCGTCGAAATGCAGGCTGGCGGTCGGCGCGGCGACCGCGCCAGGGGCGCGCGCGAAGATGCTCTGGTAGCGCTCGCGATCGCCGGCATCCGCTGCGCGATGAATGTACGGCGGCAACGGCACCTCGCCCCAGCGCTCGAAAAACTCGAGTGCCGGCTGCGGCAGCAGGATGCGCCACAGGTCGCCGGCGCGCTCGAGCACCTGCACCTTACCACCCGCGGTGGCCACCTCGAGCTGCGGGCGGATCGGCTTGCTCGCCGACAGTTGTGCGAGTGCCTCGTGTCCGGCGAGCGCGCGCTCGAGCAGGATCTCGACCCGGCCGCCGGAGGGCTTGGTGCCCGCGAGCCGCGCAGCGATGACGCGCGTGTCATTGAGTACCAGCAGGTCACCGGAACGCAGGTAGTCGGGCAGGTCGCGCACGCTGCGGTCCGCGAGCGTGCCGCCGGGTCCCTCCAGCACCAGCATCCGGCTCGCGGAGCGCTGTGGGAGCGGTGCCTGGGCGATCAGCTCTGCGGGCAGGTGATAGGAGAAGTCCTCGCGACGCACTCGGGCATGTTACACGCGCGGTCAGCCGCTACCCGTCTCACACGCCCGCCAGCGAATGTCCGCCGCGCGCGCCAGCCGTGCCCGTGCTGCTGTCGGAGACCGGCCCGTCGGGCGGCGGCGGCACTGGCGGCGCGGGCAGGCGCAGCGCGCCCTCGCCCTGGGGCACGGTCGTCTGGACCTCCAGCGTCCTGTGCATGCGCATGACGCTCATGGTGAGTTTCTCACCCGGCTGGTAGGAGGCGAGGATGCGCGTCGCATGCGAGCCGGAAAGCGGCTGCCGGCCGTCGATCGAGAGAATCACGTCGCCACCCTCGAGCTTCAGTCCCGGAGGCGCGCGCACCACCAGCACCCCCTTGTCGCTGCCAAAGTAACGTCCGAGTTGCGGCGTGAGCGTCACGAGCTCCATGTCGCCGAGTGGGCCGGCCATGAGCATCGGGGGCAAAAGCCGCTCCAAGCCGGCGATCTGCGGGCCCGGAAAGTCCGCAGAGCGGCCGCGGGCCAGGAAGTACGCCGGTCCCGGGCGCGCCACGATGGTGAGCTCGCGCGACGTGCCGTCGCGTACAACCCGCACCGTGACTTTGCTGTCGGGCTTGACGTCGCGCATGATCGCGACGACCTGGCCGGCGGCATCGTCACCGCTGATCGCGCTGCCGTTGATGGTCGTGATCACATCGCCCGCGCGGATGCCCGCTTCGGCAGCCGGTCCGCCCGGGCTGATCTCGCGCACATACGCCCCGCGCCCGCCTTTGCTGTCCTCCAGCTGTACGCCGATGATCGCGCGGCCGGACTCGCCCGGAAGTCTCGTGAGCCGCTGTATCAGCGGTCGGCCGAGCTGCTCGGACAGCTCGGCAACCTGCCGTGCCGAGTCCTCGAGCTGCTTGCGCGCGTCCTCGAGCTGCCTTTGGAGCTGCGCCTCGCTTTGAGCATGAGCGCCCTGCTGCTCGGACGGCGACGCCGCGGTCGGCGCGGCCGGCGGTGGGTCGGCTACGGCGGCGGCCGGTGCGCAGTCGGCAACGCCGGCGGCATACGCGAGCGCGGCGAGCGAGGTCAGCGTCACGGGAAATCTCTTCACGGGTTGGCTCCTTGAGTGGGTCAGCGTGATGCGTCAGCCAGCGTCTCGGCGTAGCGCACCTGCGCAAGCGAGTCGACGAGCTGCAGGCGCTGCTGCTGCAGGGCGAGCAGGTGCGCGGGCGGCGCGCGGTCGGCGCGCTGCGCGCTCAGCAGGTCATCGACCTGCGCGATACGATCCTCGAGCGTGGTCACGGCGGCGCGCGTCCCGACCCGCACCAGCAAGGGCTCGCTCGGCAGGCTCGCGAGCCAGCGGTCAGCGCCGGCTTCGGCCGCGCGGATCTGCGGCAGCTCCCTCGGGGAAGTGCGGTCCTGGCTGCTGCAAACCGCCGGCGGTGC
>DATNKO010000033.1:0-65016 GCA_035603345.1 Steroidobacteraceae bacterium
ACTCCACCACCTCCGAGCGAACCGTCGCTTTGGCTGACTGGCTGCACCACTACAACTGGCACCGCCCGCACTCGGCGCTAAACTCCATGCCTCCGTTCACTAAACTCGGTCTCAAGGGGAACAATCTCTTGAAGCTCCACAGCTAGCCCGTACAGGGCGACTCGAGCGCGCGCGGTTAGCGCTTGAGGCGGTCCCGGCGCACTAGCCGCCAAGGAGCCTCAGCTCCCAGATATCCTTGCCGCTCGTCATCATCAGCGGACGCAGCGCGAGCATGCCGGCCCGGCCGACGGCGCGCTCGAGCTGCCTGAGCTCCGCGAGCTTATCGCGCGTCTCCTCGTCCAGCGGCGGCTCCCCGAGTCCGCTTTCGCGCAGCAGCAGCACCCCTTTGGCGCGCAGCGCCAGCTCCCCGTGCACGCGCAGACAACACAGCATGTCCGCCAGCTGCTCACCGCGGAAGCGGTCACGGAGCGATTGCAGGTAGCGCCCGGCGTTGCTCTCGAGAAACGTGCCCTTGCTGATCGATTCGAGGAGACGCGCCTTCGAGTCGAGGTCAGCATCGAGCCAGTCGCGTAGCGCGCGCTCGCTGTGTTGGAATACCAGGTAGATGACCAGTGGCAGCACGACCAGCATCGCCAGCGTCGCGATCGCCGGCCATTGCAGCAGCGCGTTGAAGCCGACGTGGAGCGCGACCGCCGCGAGAAATCCGGGCAGCAGCAGCTGCAGCCCGCCCTGCGGCCGTCTCTCATACAGCGTGATCGAGATCATCGCCAGCACGGTACCGGTGCCGCCGTGCATGATGGCGGTGCCGAAGCCACGGATCACCTGCACCGGCAGCGCCGCCTCGGGCCGCGAGGCGAGGTAATAGAGGTTCTCGATGAGCGCAAAGCCGGTGCCGATGGCAAAGCCGGCGATCCCGGCATCCACCGCCAGCCCCACACGCCGCGAGCGGATCAGGTAGACCAGCACCGCGGCCTTGAGCGCCTCCTCGATCCACGGCGAGACGCTGCGCGAGTAGCTGAGAAAACTTCCGCTGAAATGCGCGTACACCAGGTTGTTGGCGAGGTAGCTGGCGCCGGCGGCGAGTGCGCCGGCTGCCATCAGGGCGAGCACCGTCCGCAGCCGCAGCAGCTTGTAGGCGTCGAGCTGCACCAGCCCGGCGAGAAACAGCAGCACCGGCACGAGCGTCAGTGGCGCCCGCAGCAGCAGCGCGCTCATGGCGGCAGGCGCCGCGTACGTGCCCCCGTCACAGGACCTCGAGCGACAGCATGAACTCGGTGGTGCCGAGCCCATTCGCGCCGAATCCGCGGGCGACCCCGGCCGAGAGCATCATGGGCTGGCGGTGCATCACGTGCAGCTGCAAGTCGACCTGCGCGCCGATGTCGCGGGCATTCTGCCGGAACTCGCGGCTCAGGGGATCGGTCTCGAGGGTGCCGACGAAGAGCTCCGGTCGGGCCCAGCTGGCGTAAAACCCGGGCGACCCGAGGCCTTCGAATCGCACTGGCGGCAGGCACCACTCGAGCGTCGACTTCGCCAGCGATTTTCCCTGCAGCGCGTCCAGGCCGAAACCCGGGAAGCTCAGCAGGTCGCGGTAGCGTTGCGCGCCGCCGTTCGCGCGGCTGTCGACGTAGTTGTTGCCGAAGCCGCCGAAATAGAGGTTGGCGAGCGGATCCTCACGCGAGCCGGCGGAAGCGCCCACGCCGCTGCGCAGCCAGATCGAGGAGTGATCGAGCGGCAGCGGCAAGCCAAAGTCGAAAGTTCCGGTGATCCTCGGAATGAGCTCGCCCATGGCCCCGTAGGCGTGAGTCTTGATCGACCAGGTGTAGCCGGTTTCTGCATCGACTGCGCCGGGCGAGGAACGCGTATCGGACGAGACGATGCCCGCTTGCGCGGTGAACAGGTTCTTGGTCGGCGAGGGCACGTTCTGGAAGCCCGGGAGAACGTCGAGGTCGCCGTAATAAGCGACCTTGGCGAGGAAATCCATGGTCTGCGGCGGGTCGTAAACGAGCGCGCGGTCGTAGCTCAGGTAGCCGTTATAGCCTGCGACGCTGCGCTTCGTCGGGCCGAACAGGTCGTAGAAATCGGCGCCGTTCCACGCCACGCCACCAGTCCAGTCGCCCTGGTGGCCGCTGGCGCTGAGGTGCAGGCGCTCTTTCGAGGGCAGCCCGTCGTCGGGACTGTAGCTGGCATCGAGGGCGACCCAGTCGAGCAGCACGGGATCGCTGAAACGCGCGCTGACGCCGAGCGCAGCGGAATTCTCGAACCCCTCGACCACCGGCAACAGCGCCTCGAGCGACAGCTCGCGGGCCGGCGTGTAGGGTCCCTGGTGCACGATCTGCGTCTCGTACGGCTCGCTCGATGGGGTGGGCGCGACCCAGCTCTGAACCTCGGGATACTTCTCCGCCACCTGCTCCCCAAGGAACCTGATCGCGCTCAGGTCCTCGGTCGGCTTCGCCTCGATCAGAGTCGGCACGAAACCGGTCGCGCTGTACCGCAAGACGATGAGCGTGGAGTCATCGAGCGGCAGCGGACGGAAGAATCCCACGGCGGCGTTGCTGACCGCGGCCAGCGTCCCGCTGGAGATCTCATACCGATAGATGTTCGAGACGCCGGTGTAGAAGCTGCTGCCGAAAAGATAACGCCCGTCGCTCGAGAACACGAAGCCCTCCGGCACCGCGGCTCCCATGGTGAGGGCCTTCACGGGTGCCGCGTCTCCCTTCAGAAGCGAGTCGGTCGGTATCACCCGGACTTGCGTCACCGGCGGCGATTCCGGCTTCGGCCCCGGCCCCGTCACGGAGACTGCAGCGAGCTTGCCGTCGGGCGAAAGGTCCAGGTCGAAGGCCTGCTCGCGCGAGGGGAACACGTACAGGCTCTGCCAGTTCCTGTAAGGGTAGGGAATGCGCACCATCACCACGAAACCACCGGTGAAGCGCAGGCCCCACAGTGAACGGTCGCTTGAGTTGTAGACAATGTCGCCGATGCGCGCCGCCTTGAGCAGCATGCGCGACTTGCCCGAGCGCAGATCGAGCGCCTCGACATTGCGGTAGTTGTTGTTGTTTGAGACGTAAAACAACGTCTCGCCATGCGGATCATAGGCGAGCGAGGTCACCGTGTAGCCTTTCGAGCCCCTGATCTCCTTGAGCTCCTTCACCGCGCCGTCGCTGCGCCCGATCGACACCAGGTGCGCGAGCTGCCCCGGGTAGCGGATGGCCGTGAAGAGCCTCGAGCCGTCGGCCGAGAGATAGCTGCGCGAGACCGCGCCGAGCTCGTGGTGGGTCAGGTCGTGGTATGCGGTGAGCGGATGCTCCTGCACCGCCCGCAGGTTCTGTTCCTGGAAGCCGTGCTCGAAGTCGATCCACCGGCGCCAGGACTCGGCCAGCGGCAGCCCGAACACCCGTTGAAAATCGTCGGCGTAGTAGCGCCGGCTGTCGGGACCCCGACGCCACCAGTCCACCAGGCGCTCGGGGCCATAGGTGAGGGCCAGGTAGTCCATGAAACGCGTGCCGTACAGATAGGCGTTCGCCATAGTCTGGAAATCGATCTCGGTACCTTTCGAGACCAGGCCCAGCGGGTCGTAGAACCGCGCGTGATCGTTCACCATGGCGCGAAAAACCATCTCGTCGTAACCGCCCTGGGCGCGGCCGACTCCCCCGCTCATCCAGGTCTCGGTGAATACGGCGCTGCCTTCGAGGTACCACCGTGGCGCCGTGGAGCGCGGAACGGTCAGGTAGTTGTAGAGCAGGCTCTCGGGATGCACAGCCCGCACCTCCACCTTGCCGTGAAAGAATCGCCGCAAGCGCGCATCCACCGGATTGACGCCATCCATGGTTGCGACGTGCGTCAGCTCGTGCACCGCCGTCGCGCCGTAGCGCTCCGCTGAGCTGAAGGTCTCGTACGGCTCGTTCGAAGGGGCGACCTCGAAGTTGATCTGATCGCGCGGGGCGACGAAGGTGCTCGCATTGCCGCGGTCGGTGTAATCCTGGAGGAAGATATTGACGCGGTTGTCGGGTACCCAGCCGAACAGACGCTTCTGCGCTTCGAGCGCGCTCAGGAAGCACTGGGTCGCGTGCGGGACGAGATGGTACTCATCCGGGTTGTAGTAGATGAGCCGCAGCTCGTCGGTCTCGATGAACGCGCGCTCCGCGCCGGCGGCGGATGCGGTGCCCGGCGCGAGAATCAGCAGGGTCGCGAGCCCCGGCAGCAGGTGCCGCGCGGGACGTCTGTTGTTGTTGTTCAAGCAGTCGAGCGAGCGGCCCGGCCCTTGGGGGGCTCGGGCCGCTCAGCTTTCGGGGCTATGGTCTCTCAACAGCTGGCCGCCGACTCCGTGGCGACCGAGGCCGTACCTTAATTTAGTTCTGACTTGAGCGATCGGCGGAGTCCCGGTCCGCCTGGTTGCGGTCCGCCTGGTTGCGGTCCGCCTGATTGCGGTCCGCCTGATTACGGTCCGCCTGGTTACGGTCCGCCTGGTTACGGTCCGCCTGGTTGCGGTCCGCCTGGTTACGGTCCGTCACATCGCCCGAGGCACCGCTGTCCTTGGCGCGCTCATCGGCCGTCGCGAGCGTCGCATTCGGATTCATGGCGTTCGTGCCGTTGGTCTGGGCGCGCTTGGCCTCGACGATGGTTCCCGCGCCGTCATTACCGGCCGGCATCGCGTTGTAGCCCACGTAGGCGACCACGCCGATAGCCACGGCGATACCGCCTGCGATCCACAGTGTCTTGCTCATCATAGAACCTCCCCGAAGGTTATCGAACTGCTCAACAAGTTGTCGTTCTGCTAATAACTACGGCCCATGCCACGAAAAGTTGGTTAGCGTCAGTATGCGCCTGCGCTGAGAATTGCACCGCCTACCCGGTGTCCGTCCATGAGAAAGGTCACTTCCACCCTGCCCGCTCCAGTCTTGAAACCGGGCAATGCGGTCCGCTTTGTGGCCGCTGGAGTACCGGGTTGACCCAGGCCGATCACCCTGAGCGTGTGTCCGTCGCCCGTGATGAGCGCATCCACCGGAGCGCTGGCCGTCACGTCGAACTCGAGTCCAAGCCCTGATCGGTCGCGGTACAGCCGCACCCGTCCCGAGACAGGACCGCTGGGCAGAAGCGCCGTGTCCAGGGTTGTCCGATCGGCCGCGGCCATGGTCCCCACGGCATCGCTCCCGCCAAACCGCGGACTTCTGGCCGTCTCCAATGCCACAGTGCCGATGATCAGAACTCCGGCCGCGACGGCGACGTAGCGCCACGCCAATGCCGAGGCACCCGACCATGCACGCGAGGCGCGTCGCGCCGTCATTTGCGGCAACGCAGCAAGAATGCTCGGCGCCAGGTCTCTCGGGGGCTCGACCACCTCGAGCCTCTCCAGGGCACCGCACAACCGGCGCAGCTCTTCGAGGGTGGCCCGCGCCTTCGGATCAGCGAGCAGCCGGCGCGCGAGCTCGCCTCGCTGGCGGGCGTCGAGCTCGCCGTCGATCTCGGCGTGTACGAGCGCAAGAAATGCCGGGTCAGTCATGGCCGTATCGGTCATGTCAGAGCCCGTACGGCAGCAGCCGCTCGCGCAGGAGTTGGCGCGCACTGTAGAGGCGGGATTTCACCGTCTTTTCCGGAAGCACGAGGATGTCGCTCATATCCTGGTAGCTCAGGTTCATCAGGTGCCGCAGAACGATGACGGCGCGCAGCTCGGGACTGATCCGCGCCAGCTCACCTTCGATCGCCCGGCCGATCTCGGCGCTCTCGGCAATCCGATCCGGACCCTGGGCCCCATCGGGCTGCGCATCGTTGACCGGCTCGGCGGGCTTGCGCGAGTTGAGCGAATCGAGGGCCTCATTGACTGCAATCCGGTAAATCCAGCTGTAGAACTTGAAGTGATCGTCGTAGTCGCCGAGGTGCTGGTACGCCTTGAGAAACGTCGTCTGGGCAACATCGCGCGCGTCCTCCGGGTTGTGCAGCAGACGCAGAGCCGCATTGAAGACCGGCTTCTGATAGCGCACCACCAGCTGCTCGAAGGCCGACCGGTCCCCGTGCAGACAGCGCCGCACCAGCACTCTGTCATCTTCGCCTTCGTCCTTCACAAATACCGCGCGGCCGGGAAAAGGTTGGTCCCCGCCCTGCTAACCCGCCGCCCGCGTCATGTCGATGATCTGGTCGAAGCCCGCATAGCGAAAAATGTCGTGAATAGGGGGATTCACGTTCACGAGCGCAAGTCCCCCGCCCCCGGCCCTGACCCGTTTCTGCGTGATGAGCAGCACCCGCAGTCCGGCGCTCGCGATGTATTCAAGCCGCGCGAGATCGATGACCCGCGGGTCGGCCAAACCGTTCAGGAACTGCAGCGCGCCATCGCACTGGGTAGCGTCGAGCCGGCCGGTCATGAACACCTCGCCGGCCGGACCCAGATGGATCTCGAACATCTTTTTCTGCTTTGGTTCTTCTTCTACTGTGGGGCAGAAGCTACGCGAATTCGCGGGCCGTTGCACCACCCGGGGCCCTTACCACCCGCCTGCGGCTTGGTCGGGCGCCAATGGCCTGGTCATCGTGAGCCGGTCGGCCCGTCAACCCGCTGATATGTCACCTGCGCCGCGGCGCGGTCGGCATGCACGGTAAGAATGCGGCCGAAGCCGCTCAGCTCGAGCACTTCCCGCACTGCGGGCCGCGGCGAGCACAGCGCGAACGAGCGGCCGGAGCGCTGCGCCGCGCGCGCCGCCAGCAGGAACACCCGCAGTCCGGCGCTCGAGACATATTCGAGCGCGGTGCAATCGACGAGTAGCGCTGCGGGCGCTGCAGGCGGCGCGAGCAGCTTCTCGAGCTGCGCCTGAAAGGCTGCCGCGGCGCCGAAGTCGAGCCGGCCCTCCGCCGTCACGATCGTGACGCCATCCTGCACTTCGACGTCGATTTTCAAGACACCCCCGCGGCCCCTAAGCGAATGATGACAGCTCCGCCCCGGCTGTTGAAGCTCGCAGTGCACTCGCCAGCGCGAAACGCAGCATCTCCCAAAGGGGGGTTGTTCCCCTGCACCTAATGCTCATAGCGTGACGTCGTGCGGCACGCGAGCATCCCCCACATGTCAACTCCGACCCGACTGCCTCGCAGAAGTCACGAGCGGCTCGACCGTCCGCCGTTTGAATGCATCGCACTGCTGCTGCAGGGTGGCGGCGCTCTCGGCGCTTACCAGGGCGGCGTCTACCAGGCGTTGTCGGAGGCGCACCTGGATCCGCAGTGGGTCGCGGGAATTTCGATCGGCGCGGTGAATGCGGCGCTGATCGCCGGAAACGCACCCGAGGCGCGTGTCGCGAAGCTGCGCGAATTCTGGCGACGCGTGACCGAGAGCGCTCCCTGGGATTTGAGCGCGCTGCTCGAGGCGACGCCTTACACCGTGCGCGGTGACTTTGCCCGCGGCGTGGTGAATCAGCTGAGCGCCGGCGCGGCGCTGTTGGGAGGCGTGTGCAGCTTCTTTGCACCGCGCGCCCCGGTAGCCTGGCTGCAGCCGCCGGGCTCGCCGGAGGCGACCAGCTACTACGACACCGCGCCGCTCAAGTCGACTCTCGAGAACCTGATCGACTTCGATCGCATCAACTCGGGCGAGGTGCGCTTCAGCGTCGGTGCCGTCAACGTCAGCAGCGGCAACTTCGTCTACTTCGACAATACGACTCACAACATCGGACCCGAGCACGTGATGGCGAGCGGCGCTCTACCGCCGGGCTTCCCCGCGGTCGAGATCGAGGGCGAGTTCTACTGGGACGGCGGCCTGGTGTCGAATACCCCGCTGCAATGGGTGCTCGAGAGCGAGCCGCGGCGTGACACACTCGCCTTCCAGGTCGACCTGTGGAGCGCGCGCGGGGCGGTGCCGCGCACCATGGCCGAGGTGATGACGCGGCAGAAGGAGATTCAATACTCGAGCCGCACGCGCAACGCCTCCGACCGTTTCAGGGACACCCAGAAGCTGCGCAACGCCGTCTCGAGCCTGCTGCAGCAGCTCCCGGCAGAGCTGTGGGACATCCCGGAAGTCGCCCTCCTCGCGCCGCGCTCCTCCCCCAAGGTGTGTAATCTCGTCCAGCTCATCTACCACGCCAAGCAGTACGAGGGAGACTCGAAGGATTACGAGTTCTCGCGCCTCAGCATGGAGGACCACTGGCGCGCAGGCTATCACGACACGGTGCGCACGCTCCGTCACCCCGAGGTCCTCGAACGGCCTCACAATCTCGAGGGCGTCCTGACCTTCGATCTCTCGCAGAACGGACGGGAGTGAGCCCGCTGGAGCAGAGTGTATGAACCTCAACGACAAAGTTGCGATCGTCACCGGCGCCGCCAGCGGTATCGGCAGGGAGATCGCCCGGACCTTTGTCCAGGCCGGCGCCCGGGTGGTGATCGCCGACCGCGACTCCACTGCCGCCCAGGCGGCAGCCGACGAGCTCGACCGCTCGGGCGAGCACGCCATGGCCATCGCCATGGATGTCACCAGTGAGTCGGATGTCGAATCCGGCACCGCCGCGGTGGTCGCCGCCTTCGGGCGCATCGACGTGCTGGTCAGCAACGCCGGAATCCAGATCGTGGCGCCGCTCGATGAGCTTCCGTACGCGGACTGGAAGCGCCTGCTGGCCATCCATCTCGACGGCGCGTTCCTCACCACCCGGGCGGCGCTGCGGCAGATGTACCGGCAAAGCGGCGGCAGCATCATCTATATGGGGTCGGTGCATTCGAAGGAGGCCTCGCTGTTGAAGGCCCCCTACGTCACCGCCAAGCACGGCCTCATTGGACTTGCCAAGGTGGTCGCTAAGGAAGGCGGGCGGCACGGCGTACGCGCCAACGTCATCTGCCCGGGCTTCGTGCGCACCCCGCTCGTCGACAAGCAGATTCCGGAGCAGGCTCAGCAGCTCGGCATCCCGGAGCAGGCGGTCATCAATGACATCATGTTGAAGGACACGGTCGACGGTGAGTTCACGACCTTGCAGGATGTTGCGCAAACCGCACTGTTCCTCGCTTCATTCCCGTCGAATGCCCTTACCGGCCAGTCGCTCGTCGTGAGTCACGGCTGGTTCATGCAGTGATCGCGGACATCACGTACCCGTAAGGTCCGCTGCTCCCCCGTTGGAGGGATGCGGCACTCAGCCTAACCGTCAGGCCCGGAGTCCTCCGTCCTCCAGGGTGAATCGCACGCCTCGGTGTGAAACGCAGCATCCACTCCAGAGCGATTGTTCGGCGCACGCGCGAGTCATACCGTCCTCTCATAAGGAGGACGCACAGATGTTCGGCGTCGAATTCGGAAGCGCTTTTCACGAGGCACCGCGCTTCGCTGGCGCGGCTGCCGCCGCCAGCGCCAGGGCCGGCGCGCGCCGCGTTGCACTCCTCGCCAGCGGTCGCCGGCACCGAGACATCACGCGCCTCATCACGCCGTGGAACATCGGCGGGTTGACGGCACCGTTCGTGTTCCTCGACTACGCTCAGGTCGCCCCGGAATCGCACCTGCACGGCATTCAGCCGTACCCGGGCATCGCGACCCTGACGATAGTGCTCAACGGCGCAGTGTCATTCGAGGATACGACCGGCCAACGCGGCGAAGTCCGAGCGGGCGGTTTCGCATGGATGCGCGCGGCGCACGGTACCTGGCGCGGCGGCGGCTCCGCCGCGGGGGAGCCGTTGCGCGTGTTCCAGCTGTGGATTGCGCTGCCCGCATCGCCGGACGGCATTGCTGGCGCGAGCCAGGGCATCGCGCCCCACGAAGTCGAGGCTGACGGGCCGGCGCGGGTGATCCTCGGGCAGTCCGGCGAGGCGCGCAGCCGCATCCGCAACGCGCCCACGGACATCAACTGCTTTCACGTGCGCCTCAGGGACGGAGAGCGCTGGCGCTACGCGGCGCCCGCCGGGCATAACGTCACCTGGCTCGCGGTCGATCGCGGCGCCCTGCAGCTCGAGGAGGACGAGCGCGTGTACTGGGACCAGATCGCCGTGTTCGGCGACTCCCGCGGGCTGATCGAGGTTCGGGCGGCCGGCGATGCGTCCTTCCTGCTCGGATCAGCCACGAGGCTCCCGCAGCCGCTCGCGCTCGATGGGGACCCGGTCGCGACACCGTTTGCGGCAATCGTGCAGGACGACCCGCAACCCGCGCCAGGAAGCGCCGCGCGGCAGCGCGCCCAGGGCGGCCGCTAACGGGGCGTGGCCATGAAACTCACTCCTCTCGGCCGGCAGCTCGCGCGCGGCAAAGCGCAACGGACCTGCGCCTCGTG
Organism: Steroidobacteraceae bacterium; assembly: GCA_035603345.1. Lineage (GTDB taxonomy): Bacteria > Pseudomonadota > Gammaproteobacteria > Steroidobacterales > Steroidobacteraceae > 13-2-20CM-66-19. The sequence continues at coordinate 10,203 of DATNKO010000033.1, forward strand.
CGGGCTGTCGGTCGAACCCGCGCGGCGAGTCCCATGAGAATGTCAGCCGTAACGTTGGCAACCGCACGCGCGCTACTTGTCGGCGCGATGGCGACGTTGACGGGCTGCGCATCGCTGGGGCCGGAGCTTCCCACCGTCACAGCTGACGAGGCGTACCTCGAGGTGAGGCCCGGCATTCGCACACTCGATGCCGACGGCCGCTTCGAAGTGCTGTCGTCCAGCGTGGTCGCGCAGCGGCTGCAGGCTCAGCTCGCAAACGCGCGCATCAGTATTCTCGCTCTCTCCAGCGGCGGCGCCACCGGAGCCTTCGGTGCCGGCGCCCTGGCGGGGCTGACCCGCAGCGCTACGCGCCCGGAGTTCTCGGTGGTGACGGGCGTGAGCGCCGGCGCGCTGCTCGCCCCACTCGCTTTTCTCGGGCCGCAGTGGGATGCGGAGATGACCGCGATCTACACCGGCGATGCGACCCATGACCTGCTGCAACGGCACGTGTTAGGCGGCCTGTTCGGGTCGAGCGTCTACAGCGGAGCGCCCCTGCGGCGACTCATCGAGCGCTACGCCGACGAGCGGCTGATCGCGGCCGTGGCCGCACAGTCGGCCAAGGGCCGGCTACTGCTCGTAGCGACGACCGAGTTCGCAACCGGCGAACCCGTCATCTGGGATCTCAGCTCGGTGGCGCTCCACGGCGGCGCTGATGCCACACGACTGTTCCGCTCGATCCTGCTGGCCTCGGCCAGCGTGCCGGGAATGTTCCCGCCGGTGTCGATCCGGGTCCGTACGGCAGGCGGCGTGCGCGACGAGCTGCATGTCGACGGCGGCGTGACGGTGCCGTTCTTCGTCGCTCCGGCTCCGCAGGACCTGCCGCCATCCGGCGTCGCTGCGCAGCCGCCGCTGGTGCGCATCATCATCGACGGTCGCCTGCGGGACTTCCCCTACACCGCCCACGCCAACGCCTACTCGATCTTCCGCCGCAGCGTCTCGGCCGGCCTCAATAACATGACACGGACGACTCTCGAGTGGGCCGTCGAGGCGAGCCGTCGGCGCGGAATCTCTCTCGAGTATGCCGCCATACCCCCGTCCTATCCGCTGCTGCAGGGCGCCTTCGACTTCAATCCCGAGGGGCAGCGGGCGCTCTTTGAGTACGCCTCGAGCTGCGCCCAGGCCGGGCGCCTGTGGATCAACGCGCCGAGTGTTGAGCCGGTGCGCGCGGGCGAGCAACACCCGGCATCCGCCAGCGCGACGTGCCCGGCGGATGACCGCTTCATCGGCCAGTTCGCTGCCCTGGAGCCATGAGCGAGCGCAAATTTCCCGTGATGAAACGCAGCATCAAACGGACGCGCGTTGTTCCGCCTGCCGGCGAGACCTACAGTGTCCGCGTGGCCAACATGGTTGTCGGTAGTCTCCGCAACGGTGTTGACCGTGATCGATCCGCCTCTCCCCCCGGGCCACGATCGGTCATTCCTGGCGACCGGAAGGGAGTGATCCCTTCCGGTCGATTTTTGACAGCGGCTGGCTGTGCGTCGTCGGCGAGTGAGCCGCCCGCGGGCGGCTTTGTCGTTTGTTGACGCGTTCTTGCCGATCAGAACGTGAAACGACCACCGATCGTCGGAGCCGTGTTGTTGTCGTGCAAATAGGGAACGCCGGGGCCGTGAGGAATCGCAATGGCCAGACCGCCGCTGACGTCGGAATACGCAATGCCGGCGTAAACGTCGAAACGCTTGGTGAAGTGATGATCCGCATACAGAGAGAACTCATTCAGGGTGCCCGCGCAGGAGCTGCGGAAACCGATCCCGGGTGCGGATGAGCAGGCCGACGGATTTAGACGGAAGTCGTTCTGCAGCTGGTGATACCAGGCCGCAGTGATGTCGGTTTTGCTGTCGAAAGCGTATTTCACCCCCGTCCACCAGATCTGCACGACCTTGGGGGAGTCAAGGTTGTTGTCCTCGACGCCGCTCAGGAGATACCCGCCCTGGGCCGAAGCGCCAACGCCCAACGGGTTTGACGGGTTATCCTGGCGGATGTGCTCGTAGCCGCCGTAGAACTTGAACGGGTCCCAGGTGTACTTGGCTGCGACCATGACGGCGTCGTTGTCGGTCACGATGCCATATTCGGTGTTGTTCGGGTCGATCAGATTGGGCCCGGAGTAGATGGGATTTGTATTGATGCTGTTGAGGGTCGACTGATACGGCTGCGTCAGACTCTGAGGCCCCAGCAACGGGTTCACTACGCTGATCGCCTGGTTGTAGTGTTGGTACACCAAGTCGGCGGAGAGATTGGCGTACTGTCCGCCGAGATCGAATCCGTAGGCGGTGTTATGCGCCTCTTCCGGCGTACAGGTAGCGGCAGTCCAGGTCATTGAGGTGGAGTAGCAGCCGCCAGAGCCGTCGGCGAATTTGTACATCGCGCCGAAATGGGCCGGACCATAAGCGAAGCGGTATTTCAGGGCGTTGTCCCAACGGGCGTCCTCAGTATCGCCGCCGCCGGCCATCGTACCGTTATACCCAATGTACGAAAAAGAATAGGCGCCGCCGGCCGGATCGTAGGCGAGCATCGCATCGGTACCGAGAGCGCGATGACGACCGAACGTGAGCGTCCCGAGATACGCTGACGATATACCGCCGTAGAACTCGTCATTGAAGGTCTGACCCGCGCGCGAGCCGTCGCCGGCCTCCGAGTAGCTGCTCCTGGGAAGACCGTTGTTGATGGTGTTAGTGGCCGCTATGTTGGCGAGTTGGCCGGACTGTGGATTGATGCCGGTCGAAGCGTTAAACACAACGGACCAGCCGTCGACAAACTCCTCCTTGCCTTTGATGCCCAGACCCGTCTGCGACAGGTTGTTCGGCGCAATGAGGAATTGGGAGTGATTGCCGTTGCGGTTGATCAGCGATTCGCCTTCGTAGTTATAGGCGTTTTCCGGCAAGCCATGGCTGACCCAGCCCACACCGACGTCATACGCGCCGAAGAGCGTGATGCCGTGCCAGGTCAGCGGGCAAGCGGTGGTGGCGAACTCGTGGAAGCTCCCGCAGGCTTCCGGGGTCGGCTCAGCGGCCGGAGCCTGCGCGCGGGTCGCAACCTCCTGGGCACGCGCCGCATGATTCAAGACGAAAGTTGAAGCAAGCGCCGCAAAGGCGCACCACCACACAGATCGCATTTTTTGGTTTCCCCTGGAAGAAGTCATCACGTTCGTCCGTGAAATGCTCGCGCCCAGCCTTCCTGGAAGGCGTTATATCCGGTCGTATATATCATGGCTACGCAGTGACGCGCAAAGTCCCGATGCGGGCGAACTCACGGGCATGGGTCAGCGCTTCGATATGATGTCGCCTGGAGGCGTTTCTATGGCTACCCCCGTTGTGCGGTTCAGGATCGATTTCGCCGGACAGACCAGCGTTGGGCCGGGGAAGATCTCTCTGCTCGAAGCGATCCGGGATTCCGGTTCCTTGTCCCAAGGCGCGCGCGACATTGGCATGAGCTATCGTCGTGCCTGGCTCCTGGTCGAGAGTCTGAAGCAGTCCTTCCGCGAGCCCGTGACGGTAGCAAGCAAGGGAGGCAAGGACGGAGGCGGGATGCAAGTCACCGAATTTGGCGCCGCCTTGATTAGAAACTATCGCGAATTGGAACGGGAATTTGCGACCTTGGCAGAGCGGCGCTTTCACCCCATCACTCGAACGGTTATCCGGCATTCCAACTCGGGCGCCAAGGTATCGTTACGAGCGAAGCTTCAGTAGAGCACCGCGATAGATTTACGACGACGAAAGCCGGGGAAACGCACGATGTCGAGAGCAACTATTCTGTTGTGCGGCGTATTGCTCGCGAACCCAGGTGCTCCATGCGGCTCCGCAACCGCCGTACAAAGTGACGAGTGGCCCTTCTACGGACACGACGCCGGGGGCATGCGCCTTTCTCCGCTCACGCAAATCAATCGTGCAAACGCCGCCGGTCTCAGGGTCGCCTGGACTTTTCACACTCACGACGTTGCCGAGAGGCACGGACACACAAAGCGCAGCGGCTTTGAATCCACGCCTCTGGTGGTCGACGGCACACTCTATCTGACCACGCCGTTCAATCGGGTGATCGCGCTGGATCCCGAAACGGGAGCGCAGCGTTGGTCCTACGACCCGAAAATTGAGCTCGCGGGCGATTACGGCGACGGCCTGGTGAACCGTGGCGTGGCGACCTGGGTCGACGCAACGCGTGCCAATGGTCGACCCTGCCGCCGCAGAATATTTGAAGCCACTCTGGACGCGCGACTCGTGGCCATCGACGCTGCCACCGGCTCGCCGTGCGCCGATTTCGGCACAGCGGGTCAAGTGAGCTTGCGCAATGTGCCACGTTACGAGTCCGGCTGGTACCACATGACTTCGCCTCCGGCAGTAGTCGACGGAGTCGTAATCGTCGGATCAGCGATCGACGACAATCATCGCGTTGATATGGCAAGCGGAGTAGTGCGCGCCTATGACGCACGGACCGGCCTGTTGCGATGGAGCTGGGATCCGCTGCCGCCGAATTCATCCGTGTCCATCCCGGCGGGCAACGTGCGGCCGCAGCAGATCCCGCCCGGCTCCATCAGCCTTGGCGGACCCATCGTCACTGCCGGCGGTCTTGTGTTCATCGCCGGAACGACCGACTCATACATCCGCGGCTTTGATGTCGAAACTGGCAAAGAGCTTTGGAAGGCGCTACTCCCAGCGAGCGCAAACGCTACTCCGATTACCTATCAATTACGGAGCAGCGGAAGGCAATACCTTGTGATTGCCGCGGGAGGCCATCCGAAAATAAGCGAGGAAGCTCTAAGCGACGCGGTCGTGGCCTACGCCCTGCCGTAGCCACACGAAAACACCTCGACGAGCGGGGCGGCCATGATGGCGCGCCGTGCTCGGTGAAGCCTGCGGCAAGTGTTTGCGGTGCCGTTGCTCCTGAATCGACCCTGAATGACTGAATCAAACCTGAACGACAGCGCAACTCCCAACAGAGGAGCAGAACTCTCGGCGTGCGGCAATTGTCCAATTGAAACTGCTTGGTGAAATCTGGGGAGCACATGGAAAGCGCTGCACAAGTCCCGGTCATCATGGTGCTGGAGTCGAACGTCATCATCCGCACCGAGCTTGCGGAGGTCTTGCGGGAATGCGGTTACAAGGTCATCGAAGGCACGACGGCCAATGACCTCTGGACCGTCATTGATGCAAAGGTCAGGCTGGACATCGTCTTCTCTGAGGTCAATTTGCCCGGGGAAACCGATGGTTTTGCGGTGGCCAGACGTATCCGACAGACACATCCGGGAATTGACGTCATGCTTGCCTCGAGCGTCGAGGGTGCCGCGGAGAAGAGCAAGGATCTGTGCGAGGAAGGGCCATTGAAGAAACCTTACCGAGCTCAGGATGTGGTGGCGCGTATCCGCGTGCTCCTCGAACGTCAACGTTCGGCGACAGGGAACCCGAAGTAGCTACATGAGGATGGGGGAAGAGTTGGTACCGTCAGGCCAAGCTAACACCGAGGCCCAGAGGACGGTATTGATTGTCGAGGACCACTTCTGGACACGCTATACGGTGGCAGAATACTTCCGTGGCTCGGGCTATCGCGTCATCGAGGCAGACGATGCCAATGAGGCAGTGAGTGTGCTCGCCTCCGGAAATCAGGTTCACGTCGTGTTCTCGGACATACAGATGCCCGGGTCAATGGATGGACTCGCCTTGGCCGACTGGATCGCGCAGCGATATCCGGGGCTGCCGGTGATCCTGACCTCTGGTCGCCGTCCCGATGTACTGCCGGCGAACTGTCGGAGTTTCTTCGTCAAACCCTGCTCATTGGCGGATCTAGAGCGCGAGATTCGTCGACTCGCCTAGCTGACGCGACCATCGCGAGATCCAACGGGCTGCCGTCGGCGCGTTAACTGGCGCACACGGCTCGAAGGGTCGACCTGTGCACCGTCGCGGACCGCGTTCGTGGTACTCGGCGCCAGGGCAAACAGCGGGCGCGCAACCCAGAGTGCCAGCAGCGCGCCGATGAGCTGCGCAGCAACGAACGCTCCGACATCGGCCGGACGAATGCCGGCGAAGGTGTCGGACAGGGATCGCGCGATGGTGATTGCGGGATTCGCAAACGACGTCGACGCGGTGAACCAGTAGGCGGCTCCGATCCAGGCTGCGATCATCCACGGCGCGTCCTGAGCGCGCCGGCACCCTAAGACCACGAGCAGGAGGCCGAACGTCGCAACCGCTTCGGCCAGATATTGTCCGGCACCGCTGCGGACGTGCGTGGACGCCTGAACCAGCGGCAACCCGAACATGGCGTGCGCGAGCACGGCCCCTAAGCAGCACCCCAGTACCTGGACCAGCGCGTAGCCGCCCGCTTCGGACCATCGTAAGGCGCCGCGCAGCGCCTGAACGAGAGAGACCGCCGGATTGAGATGAGCCCCGCTCACCGGCCCTAGAAGGGCGATCAGGGTGGCGAGCGCGGCCACCGTCGCCCCGGTGTTGGCAATCAACGCGATTGCCGTATTGCCGCCGGCCAGACGCTCGGCCATGACTCCAGAACCGATCACCGCTGCCGCGAGCAACAGGGAGCCGATCGCCTCGGCGACGAGCCGCCTGGAAATGCTCACTCCGCGCCCTCGGGCGGCCGCGCCTTACCTATCGCGTCCAGGCGCTCCTGCAGCTTCATGCGGTCGAATGTGGCGAGCGGGAGGCTCGTGAAAATCTTGATGCGGTTGTCCAGCATCCGGAACGTGTCCCGAAAGGCCACCCATTTCTCGGTGTCCGACCCCTCCACTGCCGCAGGATCGGGTACGCCCCAGTGCGCGGTCATCGGCTGTCCGGGCCAGTATGGGCACACCTCGCCTGCCGCGTTGTCGCAGACGGTAAACACGAAATCCAAGTGAGGAGCTGCGGGAGCCGCAAATTCGTCCCAGCTCTTGCTCCGCAGGCCTTCGGTGGGGAGATTCATCTTTTTCAACAGGTCCAGCGCAATCGGATGCACCGCGCCTTTGGGGTGACTGCCTGCGCTGAAGCCACGGAACAGTCCCCGGCCCCGGTGGTTAACCAAGGTCTCAGCGAGGATGCTGCGAGCGGAGTTACCCGTGCAGAGAAACAGGACGTTGTAGGGTCGATCGGCCATGGGGCGTCCTAGGTTGAATCGTCAAGGCACTTCGCCATGCACGTCGCCGAACCCGGGCACAGCGAGCGAAACTCCTCACTCTGCTGCACTTTTTTTGGCGCCGCACCCCGATCGATGACTCGGTAGCCCTGTCGCGCAAAGAACCCCACGGCCGTCTCCGTCAGCAGGATCAGTTGATCGATGCCGCCGGTGCGCGCCAGGCGCTCGAGCTCGACTACGACCAACCGCCCAAGTCCGCTTCGCCGTAGTTCTGAACTGACCACGACGGATCGCAGGAGAGCGATTGAACCGAATCGCTGCAGCGCGCCCGCGGCCACTACCTGACCACCATCCCGGATCACCGCAAACTCGGGGCGTGCGGAGGCTAGATCGCTCGTCGGCAACCCTGAGCTCTCAAGGAGCTCTCGGATCGCGATCAGATCCACCGCGGCGGCCGACCCCAATTCGGACACCCGTCGCCTTCCTGATCAGGCCTTCTGCGATAAGCAGCCGGTCGGGGCGCAACAGGGTGCCTCAGCTTGCTTCATCCACTTGGGCTTGATTTCGTCCGTGCCGTAGACGGTGCTCGTGCCGGTCGTGAGAAAGGTCTCCCACGAAACACCCTGTGGATCGTCGATCCAGCTCTTTTCGCCGCGGGCGTAGCAGCAGGTTGCTTCGCCCTCCTCGATCACCGGGCGCTCGGCCCGTTGCAGCCGCTCGTAGACCTCGGCAAGCTCCGCGCGATCCTCGACCTGAATCCCCAGGTGCCGCACGCCGGACTTGCCTTCGCGCTGACTGATCGCGAAATTGACGCGGGGATCCTCCAACATCCACTTCGCGTAGTCAGGCTTGCGCACGGACGGCTGTGAGGCAAAAAGTTGCGAATAAAAGCGAATGGACGCATCGAGGTCCATGACCGAGACGTGAACATGGAAGCGCTTCATGCTCTTTTCCTCGCCTGGGAGGGCATCGCCGGTTGGCAATCCGCGCCGCAGCCCTCGCCGGCGAGACTGCAGCAGTTTTCGGTAAGGAACCCGAGCAGACTGTTCATGCGCTCGAAGTTGGGGCTGTAGTAGAGGTTGCGACTCTGGCGTCGACTTACCACCAGGCCGGCCTGCACCAAGCCCTTGAGATGAAAGGACAGTGTCGGAGAGGGCAGATTCAGTCGGCCGGCGAGTTCGGAGGGGGTGTACCCCTCGGGGCCGCGCTTCACCAGCAATCGGTACACTGCAAGCCGCGCGTCCGAAGCCAGCGCACTGAGTGCCGCTATAGCATCCTTTAATTTCATATTTTCAATTATATAGAAATACAGAAAGACAGCAATGGGCATGCGGGGATAAGGCCTTGGCGTACCCGCCCAAGCCGCGCGGGAGGCTCGCTTGACTTGCTGCCTCTTGACCTAGCATGATTTGTCAAGATCTCTCATGACGGTGATCCCATGAAGGCGCTCCGCAAGTACTCATCCCAGGCCGATCCCGAGGTCCTGGAGGCCATGCAAGCCATTGCGGACCAGGAGGGGCGGCAGTTGCAGGCCGTGATCGGCGATGCGATGCGAGAGTTTCTGGCTCGCAAGCAACAGCAGCCACCACGGCGCAATGTCCTCGAGGGGTTCAAGAAGAGCCTCAAGGAGCGAGACGAGCTCTACCGCAAGCTGGCTAAATGACGGAGTACGTCACCACCGCGGATGCCCTCTTCTTTCACAAGCACCTGGTCGAGCGCTACGGCGGGGCCCCGGGGATCCGCGACGTTGGCGCGCTTGAATCCGCCCTGCACCGCCCTCAGACCGGCTACTACGAAACGCTGGTCCACGAGGCCGCGGCCCTGTTTGAGAGCCTCGTGCAGAATCACCCGTTCGTAGATGGCAACAAGCGGGTCGCGTTTGCGGTAGTCGACGTCTTCCTGCGAATCAACGGATATGCGATCACTGCGTCGTCTGCAGCGATCTATGGCCATATGATGAAGCTACTGAGGGAGAGCAGGTTCGACATGGAACAGCTTGTTCCGTGGCTGCAGGGCATAGTCAAGACGATAGACGGGTAATTCGACTTGCGATTTGTTAGGCCTCGTCTCACTTCTCCGGCCTCCGACGAAGCCGCTTCTTCGCAGCAGTCGACTTAATGACGAGAGTGCCACATCCCTTGGAGGCCAACGGAACGCTAGCCTGGTCAATCGCAGCGGCGATCAACGCCTCCACATCCGGATGCGTCAGCTCGCCAGCAGCCTCCACCCGGATGAAGCGGGTTTGCTTACCCGATCCCATCAGTAGCTTCTTCGGATCGGGCAAGTTTTTTCCTTGATTGAAGTACAGACTCACACCGTCCGCACGTGCAGTTGTTGAGACTATCGACTCTACGCCGGCCTCCGTCGGCGAATACCCGATGACGAGTGAGTTACTGTACTCGTACACCAGCTCGTTTGCGGTCGGCAATCGCTTGCGCACAGCAGACCGGACCGAGCGGATGAGCCGCTGATCCTTGGGATCGAACTTCTCGATGAGGGATAGAAGCTGGGCCTCGGGTGTGTTCTTGGCGCGAACGGAACTGACTGCCATCCTATCCTCCAGGTTCTCGTAAGGATTGTTACAAGAGAATCGCTCAACGGTTGAGCCGAGCGCGACCCAACTACTTCATCGCGATCACGTGCTCCACGAACTGATTGACGGCGATCTCAGTGCCCTGGTAAAAGCCTGACGCTTTGTTTTTCTCGAAGTCCGCTTCATCCCGGTGCAGCGCCGTGAAGACGTAGCGAGTGCCGGTTCCCACGGGTTCCATCGCAATGATGGCGGTGATTGGAATGTCGTGAAAGACCGCCGGGCGATAGCCGGGGAACAACATGGAGGTCCAGACCAGTCGCTCCATCGGAATAACGTCCAGGTAACAGCCGAGGTTGGGGAACTCCTGGCCGTCTCCCATTGCGATGTCGATGCTGAAAATGCCGCCCGGTCGCACGTCCATTTCGGTTCGCGACACACGCCCCCAGGGCCTGGGCATGTACCACTCCTTTAGATGCTCCGGTCTCGTCAACGCTTCCCACACGAGCCGCGCCGGAGCGTCGATGAACCGTTCGATAGCAAAATCAACTTTCGGATTGAAGGCGAATTGCTTGCTCATGAGTCTGATTCCTTCTCCTTGAGTTGTTCGACGTATTGGTCGAACCGCTTCAGGCGAGATTCCCACAATTGGCGCCGCGCGGTCAGCCAGTCTTCAATGACCTTGAACCGTTCGGGTTGGATCTCATACGTCCGCACTCGCCCGCGCTTTTTCGACCTCACCAGTCGGCTCCGTTCGAGCAGCGAGAGGTGCTGCACGAACGACGGGAGTTGCATGTGGAACGGTGCCGCCAGTTCGCTGACGGTGGCTGGTCCGACAGACAGTCGTTCTAGGACTTGTCGCCGAGTCGAGTTGGACAGAGCGTGAAATACTTCGTCAGTGGTTGCAGCGTGCACCATTTCCGACACCATCCGAGTGCTCGCGTTATCCGATCTGGCCGAGGGACTCTATAGCCGCGATATACTTTTGTAAATACCTAAGTATCTGCTATTCTGGGAGCGGCGACCTTTCACATGGAGACAAGAACTCCGGCGAAGACGGTTTCCCTTACATCGACTGGACTGCGACCTTTGCTGGCCGGGATGCACTGGCGTTTATGTTCATCCTGCTCGCGCGAGGCCCCGGGTGATCTCTCTATCGATGCACTGATCGCGCGACACCCTGCGCCATCGCGGGCAAGAACCGCTTAAGGTAACCTTCAGGAATCCCCGCGCTGCCTGATTGGAGACCACGATGGGAGCTCATACGTTCGAAAGCTACCGCGACAAATACGAGAACGTCCGGATGAAGCGGGAAGACGGCATTCTGGAGGTCGCCCTGCATACACGAGGTGGTCCCCTGGTGTTTAACGGTCACGTGCACGAGGCGCTGGTAGACGCGTTCCGCGACATCGGCGACGATCGGGACAACCACGTCGTGATCCTCACCGGTACCGGAGAGGAATTCTGCGCCCGAATCTCGCCTGAGGGCTTCGATTTCTTCACGCCCACGGGCTACGACAAGATCCTACGCGAGGGCACAAAGCTTCTCGAGAACATACTCGATATCCAGACGCCCATGATCGCGGCCATCAACGGACCGGTGACCGTGCATTCCGAGTACGCGCTGCTCTGCGACATCGTCCTGGCCGCCGAGGAGGCGTTCTTTCAGGATGCAGCGCATCCGGCATTCGGCATCGTGCCGGGAGATGGCCTGCACGTCGTATGGCCGGAAGTGATCGGAGAGATTCGTGGTCGATACTTTCTGCTGAGCGGTCAAAAGCTCAGTGCCACAGAAGCAAAGGACTACGGCGCCGTCAACGAGGTCCTTGCTCTGGAAGCTCTCCTCCCACGGGCATGGGAGTTGGCGCGACATCTAAAGAAGCAGAACCCCCTGACGCTGCGGTATACCCGGATAGCGCTTTCGACGCGCTTTCGCCGCCGGCTCCAGGAGAGCTTGTCCTATGGGCTCGCGCTTGAAGGCATTTCGGCGGCACAGGTTGCCGCGTCGAAAGCGCCATGAGTGCTGCGCCCGGCGACACGGCGCGTCTGTTTGGGAACCCATCAAAATGCCTCTCCTCGTTACAAGCGCGTCGGGCGTCAATGGCGACGGGTATGGAGCCCTCTTAGCATTCGGTTATGACGGCAGGCCGCTCGGCGTCTTCAGCAGCGACGTGCGCATTGCCGACCCGCGTGGGCTCGCCGTCGATCAAAAGAAACAACTGCTCTTTCTCAACAGTGGCAGCGATCGAGTCCTGGCACTCGATCGGCACGGGAAGGTGTTACGGGACACCGGACCAATCCCGCAATTGAACCCGGGCGGGGGCATTTTTGGGCCGGACGGACGTTATTACATCGGTTTGCGCAGCGCGCGCACCATCATGGCGCTCTCTGCTACGCTGGATAACGCAGGAGAGCTCCTTCTGCCAGCGGGAATTGTGCCGTTTCCTCGCGGGTTTGCATTCAGCAGCGGCGGCGCGCTCTTCCTCTCCTCTGGCATCGGTCCCACCGGCGAAGGGGAGAACACTATCATTGCGTTTGACCAAGGTCTAAGTCTCAAACCGTCGCGGCTAGTGTCTGATCCGGAACTCAGTCCGCTCGACCTTGTAGTGGCACCCAACGGTAATATAGTTGTCTCGAGCGAGCACCCGTTCGGCTTGACCGATGCGGTAACCAGCATTCGGGAGTATGGTGCAGCAGACGGCGACCTCGTCCGTGTGTTCTCAGCAGCTGGATCGGCCGAGTTCCGCAGACCCCGCGGTTTGCGCTTTGGTCCCGACGGAATTCTCTACTGCGTCGCCTGGGACGAGGTCATGGCTTTCGATTTCGCGAGCGGTCGATGCCTCGGCGCCGTCGTGCGATACCCTCGGTTGAACGGGCAAGCACTAGCGTTCTTTCCATGACACTTGCACCAACACCGGCGTTAGTATCCCGATGTTGTCCTACTGGCCTAGAGGACGCGCGGGAGTAAGCGGCGGCATCGGGCGCTCGAGCGCCCCGCAAACCCCGGCCGAAACTCTCAAATGCACGCTGGCCTCGGCAACGATCATGCCGGAGAAGGAATACCATCCCAGAAGGCGTTGAGCCATTCCGGGTCAAAGCGCTCGTCGACCAAACGCTCGACTCGCCCGGATCCGGGCGGGACGCGAGGCCATCGGAGGCCCCGGGCGGTGGCGCGAGGCGTTGTCTCAGTCTATTGGGGCGCCTTCCCGCCCGTCGCAAAGAACTCTCCAGGGCCAAGCATTCCCTTGTGAACGGTACTCGTGTTCATCATGTCGAAGACCTTCAGCTGATAAGCGATGAACTCGTCGTGCGACACCGAACCGTCGCCGTCAGTATCCATTTTCTTCAGCATGGCCTTGGTCATTAGGCCGTTGGCGTATCCGCCTGTTGCGAACGTGGCGATCTCTGCTTTGCTGCTGCCGGACGTGAACTCCTTTACATCAATCTTCCCTGTCTTGTTCTTGTCCAACATCGCGAATACCTTCTCCTGGAAGGCCATCCATTCTTCCTTGGAGATCATGCCATCGCCATCGGTGTCAATCTTGTGCATCATTTCTTTTGTTCGCAGACCGGTGGCATAACCTCCGGTCGCGAACGACACCATGTCATCTGCAATCGTCGGATTGGACCAGACGACCGCCAACGCGCCAACAACCAAGTAAGCTGCGCATCGGAGTGTAGCGTTCATTTTCGGAGCCTCGCTGTAGTGGAATGGTGCCGATCGGACATCCTCTTATCGCACTCATGCGGGCGATAATCAACTCGCCGGGTGCAAAGGAGTCCCGCGCCAAGCTCCCGCAGTCCGCTGCGGATCCTCAACAGATTCCGGTGTGAACCTTCCACTTCGCACTTGACCCTGTTCCCGATTTCCGGACAGTTTAGAACTGGACTAAGCTGAACTTCTGAGTCCTCCGCAACAGGAGAAGAGGACCATGAAGGGCAAGCGATTTACCGACGAGCAGATCGCCTACGCCTTCCTTCGGGCGAGGATGGGTCGGCGGCTTCAGTCTCGCCAAACAACCCGTGTCCCCTCCTGCGTGCGCTGGTTCTCTGCGCTCCGCCACCCGTTTAAGGTGATCCGCCTCGGATGCCACCGCTGCCGCATCTCTAGACCCTCGATCAGGACGTTTCAGTCTGACCTCTCATGTCGTGTGACCCATTGGGTGAGCGGTGCGAGACCTCTTGGCAGTACTCGATAAACTCGCCTTCGGCCACTGAACGAAGCGTCGACCAGTCGGGCAGCCTCCAACAGCTTAAGGTGTTGGACAACAGCGGTGCGTGAAACCGGAAGGCCTCGCGCGAGCTCGCCAGCGGTCATGGGCGTACGCGCGAGACGCTGAAAAATAACCACCCGGATCGGATGGCCGAACAGGCCAAATATCCGCAACACTGCTCGGAACGGCGTCGCATGTGCGTGCGATTTGGCCATGTGAGAAGTGTCAGGTTGGACTAACACATTTGACAAGCACGACCGGCGTTGATCTACTCTTAACCGATGCTGCGCGAGGCAAAGCGATGATCAACGGCGGCCATGTCATCATCTACTCGAAGGATGCGGAAGCCGACAAAGTCTTTGTCAAGAATGTTCTCAAGTTCAGAAGCGTGGACGTGAACAAGGGTTGGCTGATTTTCAAGCTGCCGCCCTCGGAAATGGCTGTTCACCCGTCTGACGAGAACGACATGCACGAATTCTATCTGATGACCGATGATCTCGACGCCGAAATTCGAGTGCTCAAAAAAGCCGGTGTCGCCTGCGATACGGTCTCGCAACAAGGCTGGGGGCGTTCCACACGCATAAAGCTGCCCGGTGGCGGAACGCTGGGACTCTATCAGCCACGCCACGAGAGGCCGTAGTCACGTTCGAACAGCGCGAGGTTCGATAGCACGTATCGATCTCGCATCCTTTCGCAATGTTGACGCCGATGGTCGTCGCGGGCCCCCCGAGAGTCGAACATTAGCACTGCAGCAATTCGACGACCGGCCCCATGGCGAGCGCGGGCAGGAAGCTCACGGCAGCAGCGAGCAGGATCGTGCCGAGCAACAGCAGTGCGAACGTTAGGCCCGCAACCCCTAACTGGATCGCTGCGCCGGTGGTGTGCAGCAACAATCCGCCTCGTAGCTCCACGCGCAGGCTCGCCACAGCGCTGACATAGCCGTCGCCGCCTCAGTCATCCTCCGTTTTCGCGGGTGCGCGTTGGTCCGGGACACCGTTCGTCGGGGTTTGATTCAGTCGTCGATCGACGCCCACCGGGCGCGGGCGTGGGATGTCACGCCGCGCCTGTGAGGACGCGTCTTTCGAGCGCCACGTCGCCGCCACGACATAGAGCGTGAAGAGCGCGCCGAGCACGTAAAAAGCAACGGATCTGCTTGTAGACTTGCGGAGGTCCGTTATCATGCCGGCGGGTGTTGCTGCGGATCGGGGCCGTGGCAATAGGATCTCCGTGCTGGTCGGGCCGCCAGCCGAGGAGCCCGGCGTCCGCCCGTGACAAGTAGCATCGCACCGTGGGCGGTTCTGCTCCTAGTCGCGAGCGTAGTGGGCGTATTCGCGCGCCGATTGCACGTCCCGTACAGCGTCGGACTGGTCGTCGCCGGAATCGGACTGGCGCTACTGCCTTGGCATCCGTCAGTCACCTTGAGCCGCCAGCTCGTCTACACCGGCATCCTTCCACCGCTGATCTTCGAAGCCGCATTTGAGCTGCGCTGGGATTCCCTGAGACGCAATCTGGCCCTCGTGGTCATGCTCGCGACTGTCGGTGTGCTGCTATCCGCACTCGCGACAGGCGCGTTGATGACCGGCCTTGTCCACTGGCCGATGTCCGCCGGCCTCCTCTTCGGCGTCGTGATGGCGGCCACAGATCCGGTGTCCGTCCTCGCCACACTCAGGGAGATTGGGGCCCGCGGGCGGCTCGCCCTGATAATCGAGGCTGAGAGCCTGCTCAATGACGGGACCGCGGCGATTCTGTTCGCTATCGCGATTGGCTTCGTTACCGGGGAACCGCTGACGTACAAGGGGGTTGCCGTCACGCTCTGGGCGAGCCTCGCAATCGGCCTGCTGGCGGGAACAGTCGTGGCCGGCATCGTTCTCGCAATAGCAGGCCGCACCGATGACCACCTGATTGAGGTCGCGCTCACGACGGTTGCTGCGTACGGATCATTCCTGCTCGCGGAGCAGTTCGGAGGCTCCGGGATTCTAGCCACGCTCACCGCTGGCATGCTGCTCGGCAATCTCGCCCCGCTCTGGGGGTTCATTTCGGAGGCTGGCGATCGTGCAGTACGCTCAACCTGGGAGTTCATTACCTTCCTCGCGAACTCCCTCGTCTTCTTACTGATTGGCCTTGCCGAGGGGCACGAGGACTTTCGAGGTCTCTGGTGGACGGCGGGTGCCGCTGTCGTGGCCGTACTCGCCGGTCGCGCAGCCGCCGTCTACCCTGTATGTGCCCTATTCTCCCTGGGACCCAACCGCGTCGGTGCCGTGCAACAGCACACCCTCGTCTGGGGCGGCCTGCGCGGCGCACTTGCGCTTGCGCTCGTCCTCAACATCCCGGAAAGATACCCGTGGCGCCACCCGATCGTCGCCGTGACGTTCGCCGTCGTCGCATTCTCAATCATTATTCAAGGGTTGACCTGCCGCCCCCTCTTACGCCGAGCCTGCCGGACAGACGCGCGGTAAAAGGTGAACCAAGGCATGAACGGACATTTCCTCGCAGAAGGCTAGCGAAAGCGGCGCTAGGCGGGACGGCGAAACGGGACCACGGCGCAGCCCTCGCGCACGCCATGGACATAGTCCGCCCACGCCGCATCATCTTCCGCCTCGCCTCGAGTCGCTGCATCCGGTTGTCCGCCGCGCGCACCTCGCTGCGCTCGTGGTGTGCGAGGCGCGTGATACCGCTTGATTGGGAGGGTCTGAGCGCCCCCGGCCGGAGTTGAACCGACGACCTACCGCTTAGGAGGCGGTCGCTCTATCCACTGAGCTACGGGGGCGCAGCGGCTCGCAGTCTACCGGCGGGCACGCGTCGTGCCCACCCGGCCCGGTCCGGCAGGCGTGGGCGGCTAGCTCAAATGCGCTTCAGCTGGAGGTGCGCGGCGGCCGCGTGCCGGCGCTCAGCGCCACCATGCGGCGGATGAACGCCTCGTGCTCGCCGATGCGGAAATCCGCCAACACCGCGCCGCGGATGTAGCGTGCCTGATCGATGAGATAGGTGGCGCGGCGCACACCGAAGCCAAGCGGACCGCGCACGTCGTACATGCGGATCACGAACTTGTCGGTGTCGGACAGCAGCCTGAAGGGGAGCTGGTGCTTCTCGCGGAACGCGCGGTGAGTCTCTGGTGACTGCGGACTCACGCCGGCAATGTCCAGGCCAGCCTGGAGGATCTCCTGGTGCATGTCGCGGATCAGGCACGCCTCGCGTGTGCAGCCGGGCGTGAAATCGGCCGGATAGAAGTACAGCACCAGCGGGCCACGGCTCAACAGCGTGCTCAGCGACACGCTCTGTTCAGTGTGGTCCAGCAGAGTGAACTCCGGTGCCCGCCCGCCCATCGCCAGCATGGTTTCCCTCCCGGTGGGATCATAACGGCAAAATTGGAGGCCGGGGATGTCGATGCTAGAATCGCGCGCCTTGCACCATGGGGCGGTAGCTCAGTTGGGAGAGCGTCGCGTTCGCAATGCGAAGGTCGAGGGTTCGATCCCCTTCCGCTCCACCACTCTCCCTTGACACTCTATATATGTGGCGCACGGGATGTGAGCGCCATCAGGCTCACACGGGGTTCACTGCCGCGGCGCGAACTCTGTTCGCCCGGTCACATTTCGCGAATTCATAATGGGTACGCTCCGCGGGACGAGCCACTGCATACGCTCTTCCAGCCGATCGTCTGCAGTACCACGCACGAACCGCATGGGTACGAGGCGCTGACGCGCGGGCCACCCGGCTCGCCGCTGCATTTTCCCGCCGCGCTGTTCGCCGCTGCCACCGCGCCGCTGCAGGATACGGCGCGGCTGTCGATACTCGCTTAGGCGAGCTCACACGCCGCTGGTTGCGGGGTCGGCCGCCGCGGCATGTTAGAATCAAAGTGAGCGTGCCTTTCCGCTCCACCACTCACTCCTGCAGGAGCGTATTCCCATGAGAATGAATAATCTCCGTTTGCTCAGCTGCCTGCCGCTGCTCATGGCTGCCACCGCCGCCTTCGCCGCCGCGCCGCTCCTCAAGGTCACCAGGTCGGTGACCATCGACGCCCCTGTCGACCAGGTCTGGGCCAGATGCGGCGCGTTCGACGCGCTCGACCAGTGGCTTCCCCCCGTCGCCAAGGACACCCTGACCAAGGGCAAGAACAACGTGCCAGGCGCGGTGCGCCACCTTGAGATCAAGGGCGGCGGCTATGTGAACGAGGAATTGCTGCACTACAGCGGCAAGGGCCATTCGTATTCCTACCGGATTCTCGACAGCGTCCTGCCGGTCAGCGACTACCACTCCACGCTGCACGTCACGGCGGCCGGCGCCGGCAAGTCGGTGGTCACCTGGACCGGCACCTTCAAGCGCAAGGACACAGGCTCCAACCCCGCGGACGATGCCAACGACAAGGCAGCGACCGACGCGATCAGCGGCGTCTATAAGGCCGGTCTCGACAACCTGAAGCAGAGCCTGGAAGCGAAGTGATCCGGATCAGCAGCGGCTGACGCCGCGCCCCGATGCTTTCCCTGCTCGACGACCTCCTGATCCTCATCGCCGTGGTCGCCGGCTCGTTGCTGGTGATGGCGCTGATCAACCGCCTATGGCCGGCGCACAAGCGCTACACGGCCGACGATTACCTCCTCGGGTGGCAGCTCGGAGTGCTGGCGACCATGCAGGCGGTCATCACCGGCTTCATGCTTTATGCGGTGTGGACCAACTTCACGGCCGCGCAGCTGAACGTCGATCTCGAGGCGAGCGCGCTCACCAACATGTATCGTCTGGCCGAGGGACTGCCGCCCGAGCCGCGCGCGCAGATGGAGAGCCTGGCACGCGCCTACGCGGACACGGTCATTCGCGAGGACTGGCCGCAGCTCGCCCACGGCGCGATGCCCGATGCCGGCAGCCACCGCATCAATCAGCTCATGTGGCACACCCTGGCGACCGTCAGGACGACGACGTCCTCCGAGGCCGCCGCGCAGGATCATGCGCTCGGGCAGCTCACTACGCTCACGCAGCTGCGCCGCATCCGCTTCCTCGAGAGCGCCTCACGACTACCCGGCATTTTCTGGTGTGTGCTGCTGATCGGCGGCGCGCTCACGATCCTGTCGATCATCATGTTCGGCTCCCGCAGTTACTCCGTGCATCGCTTCCAGGTGTTCTCCCTGTCGCTGATGATTGCGCTCTCGCTGCTGGCGATCGCTGACCTCGACCGACCGTTCCGGGGCTGGGTGCGCGTCGGTGATTACGCCTTCGAACGCGCCGCGCGCGGCATGCGTGGGCTCGAGTGACCGGGCTCAGTACTTCAGCCGCAGCAGCCGCGCGCTGCCGAAGCTCGGCACGCTGACTATGTAGAGAAGATCCGGCTGGTCGTCCGCGGCCGGCGCCGCTGGCGTTCCGGCAAGCTCACGCAGAAACACCCTGAGGTCGGCCGCGCTGCCTATGACCAGGATGTCTTCCCCGGCGTGCGCGCGCAGCAGTCCGGAGGCCGTAGCCTGGGCGTCTTGCGAGTCGTAGCGGACGGCAGCCTCGTGCAGCCGCTCGACCAGCGGGGCGGCAGTCTGCTGCGCGCGCCGGTCGTCGCTCACGTAGACCGCGTCCAGCCGCCCGAGCCCCCCCGCGCCGAACATCTGCGCCAGCCGCTGCGCGCGCTGCTCGCCCTCCTCGGAGATCGGCGGGTCGTCGATGGCCCCCGGCTGCTTCTCGCCGGCCATCGCCAGGACCACCACCGTCGTGGTTGCGCTGCGATGCAGGATGTACGCGACACCAGCGACGACGACGACTGCCGCCAGCACCAGCGCCAGCCCCATCCAGAGCGGCGCGAGGAACGGTCGGCGATGGCGCGTGATGGCCGGAGGCCCCATAGTCCAATCATAGTGTGACGGGCGGCACACGGGTATTTTGGCCGCGGAGCCGGTAATCTTCGCGCTCGGAAGATTCGAGGCATTGGGAGGGTCGATGCCGTCCGGTGGACATACCACGGTCATCCAGCGAATCCTCGAGCGGCGCTCCGAGCAGCCGCGGGCGAGTCACGAAGAAACGACGGCTACCGTGGCCGTCATGGTGCGCGTGGTGCCCCCGCCGCGGGCGCTGCTGGCCTTCGCGGACCCGCTGCTGCGCCCGCAGATCGAGCGGCGCATAACGCCCGACATGTTCGACGTGGACGGCGCCGGCGCGCCGGGCGAGGCGCTCAAGGCCTTCGCCGCCACATTCCGTCCGGTCGTCTTCACCGACAGCCTCGAGCTCATACGCGAGCTGCGTGCACGGCAGACGCGCGCGCCGTTCATCGTTTACGTCGGCGAGCCGGACGCCGGTCAGAGGCTCGAGGCGGGGCTCGCGGCCGGCGCCGACGAGTGCCTCGCGCGCCGCGCCTCCGAGCGCGAGCTCGACGCGCGTATCGCGAGCACCCGGCGCATCGCCGAGCTCGAGGCGGTTCTGCGCGTCACGCTCGAGGAGAACCGCAAGCTCTCGGCGACCGACGACCTGACGCGCGTCGCCAGCCGGCGCTTCTTCAGCCGGAACTTTCCGCGCGAGGTCGAGCGGGCCGCCCGCTACGGGCGTGCGCTATCGCTGATTCTGTGCGACATCGACCATTTCAAGGCCGTCAACGATACCCACGGCCACGCCTGCGGCGATCAGATCCTCAAGCAGTTCGGCGCGCGGCTGCAGCAGGTGCTGCGGCGCGGAGCCGATTGGGTGGCGCGCATCGGCGGCGAGGAATTCGCGGTGGTGCTGCCGGAGACCGGCTACCAGCCGGCACTGGAAGTCGCGCGCAAGTTGCGCGGTGCGGTGGCCTCGAGCCCGTTTCCGACCGATGCCGCGAGCCTCGAAGTGACCGCGAGTTTCGGTTTGTGCGGCGTCGATCGCGTCGCGGCGCGCGAGCGGCTGCTGGCCCAGCGGATTTTGAAGATTGCCGACGCGGCGCTCTACCGCAGCAAGGAGAGCGGCCGCAATCGCGTCACCGCGGCGCAGTTGAACGGGACCGAGGCCTGAGGAACGCGCGCGTGCTGCGCGCTGGCGAAATCTCGCGCACCGCGACGCAAGCCTTTGCTCGCGCTCGCGCTTTGGCCGCGCCAGTCCTCTCTGTCCACATGGTTATGCACAAATTCTGTGGATAAATGGCGCGGTGGAAACCGCCTCGTTCTTGTGTGAAACTGGAGGCTTTCCCGCTCCGCAGGCCCGTATCCCATGAAGAAGACCGGCAGTGAACCCGGCACCTCGCCCGGGGAACCGCTTGAACGAGCGCGACTGCAGGCCGACGTCGCCAAGCAGCGTGTGCGCCTCGCCAAGGACGAACTGAAGCGCGCGCGCAAGCGCCTGAAGGAAGCCAAGCGCGAGGCCAAACGCGCGCGCAAGCGTGCCGCGAGCACCCGCAAGGCCTGGAAGCGCGCGCGCCGCAAGAGCGAGGCTGCAGCGCCGCGGCGCAACGCTGCCAAGCCTGCCGCTGCCCCGCGCCGTGCCAAGCGCCGCAAAGCGGCGGCGCAGGCGAAGCGGCGGAAGGCCCCGACTGCGCGGCGCCCCGCGGCTGCCAAAGCCAAAGCGCGGCGCAAGCCGCGGCCGTCACGTCCGGCCCCCTCGCCGCCAGCTGCGCGCCTGGCTCCGCGCCCGGCGGCGCGCCTGCGCACTCGCGCGCCACGCGCACCCGCGCCCGCGCCGCGTCGAGCGCCTGGTGCCGCGCCGTTGACGCCTGCGCCGGCGGCTGTCGCGCCCGAGCCCGCGGATCAGCCTGCGCCGCTCACGGGGACCGAGCGGGCGGCCTGAACGCATGCCGGAGTCTTCCGTCACCTCCCCTTCGAGCTCGCGCATGGTCGCGAGCTTCCTGACGGATGTCGAAACGCTGCTCGAAGACCAGCACTGGGACGCGGCGCTGACGCAGGCCTTCGACCTGCCCCGCATCGCCGTGGCGCTGACCGACCCGAAGCTGCACAGCTCGCAGGAACGGCAGCGCAACTGGTGCGAGCAGTGGATCAGGCCCGCCGGTGCCGAGGGCGACGCCGAAGGTCTGGACTACGAGTTCGTGCGCCGCACCGTGGTCGAGCGCATGGCGAGAGAGCAGAACGGTGCGACACCGCCCGTGCCGGCGCCCGCGCTGCGCCGGCTGCAGTTGCGCCGCCACCTGCGCACGCAGCCGCGCGGCTTCAGCCCGGTATGCGCGCGGCCGCCGGACCCCAAGGCGTCCGAGATCGCGCTCATCTGCACCGCGCTCGTCAAAGCTGCGCGCCGCTGGTACGCGCGCAGTGCGGTCCACGACCTGGTCGTGCAGAAGAATCTCGCCCGACTCGCGGTCCTGCGCTAAGCACCCCGTATCGCGCCTGGCTCCCGTCGTGCGTGGTGGTCACCGCGCGGGGAGCCGAGTTGCTGCGCATCCCCTCGGACGGTCTGCCCGCTCTCCGCAGCGACTCAGCGCACTCTGAACGTTCATTCAATGCACGATCGTGATGCATCAACCATCTCATCGAGTGTGCGAAATGGCCTCCTGCTCGTTGTTTTTATTTAACAAGTCCTCGCTCGCCCAATACTCACTTGCTTCCCGCATAGCGTTGGCGGAAGATTAGTCCATCGGGAGGATCAAGAAGATTGAGTGAGCGTTCAATGACCCACTCAAACGGGTCTCAGCGCGTGAACTCCGAGCGCAGTGCGGGCCTGCCGCTGCGTGTCGGGGTGATCCTTGCGCACCACTTCACGCTGTCCGCATTCGCAGTGTTCATCGATCATCTGCGGCTGGCGGCGGATGAAGGCGACCGCAGCCGGCCGTTGCACGTGCAGTGGTCGATCATGTCGAGCCGTTCTGAATCGATACCGGCAAGCTGCGGCGTGCTGCTCGAGCCGACCAGTGGGTTTTTGCCGCCGGAATCGCTCGACTACGTGGTGGTGATCGGCGGCATTCTGCACGCCGGCCCCCAGGTCGATGACGCGACCATGCGCTACCTGCGCGAGGTCGGCGCGAGCCAGGTGCCGCTGATCGGCATCTGCACCGGCAGTTTCGTGCTGTGCCGCGCCGGGCTGATGAAGGGCCGGCGCTCGTGCGTCAGCTGGTACCACTACCAGGACTTCCTCGAGGCGTTCCCCAACCAGGAAGTGATCGCCGACCGGCTGTTCCTGCTCGATGGGCCGCGCATCACCTGCGCCGGCGGCGCGGGGGCGGCCGCCCTCGCCACTTATCTCATCGAGCAGCATCTCGGCCGCGCCGTCGCACAGAAGGCGAGCCAGGTGCTGCTGTTCGACCGGCCGCGCGCCGGCAGCGAAGCGCAGCCGCACCCGCCGCTATCGGAAGTGGTGAGCGAGCCGCGTGTGCGCCGCGCGTTGTTGCTGATGGAGCAGAATCTCGCGCGCCCGATCGCCGTCGCCGCCGTGGCCCGCGAGCTCGGGCTGTCGGCGCGGCAGCTCGAGCGGCTGTGCCGCCAGCATGTCGGCATGGGCCCGGCATCGCTCTACCGCCAGCTGCGCATGCGCTACGCGAACTGGCTCATCGAGAACACCGACCGTTCCGTCACCGACATTGCCAACGAGGCCGGCTTCGCCGACTGCGCGCACTTCTCGCGCCAGTTCAAGGACGCCTACGGTCTGTCGCCTTCGACGCGCCGGCTGCAGCCGCCGCGCGCGGTGGCGGGCGACGTGGCTCGCGCGCGCGTCTTTGACTGATCGTCGGCCGCCGCGGGGCGCACTCCAACAATCCAGTGACGTGTCCATGCAAGCGCGTCGCGTGAGGGCTCGGATGTAATCGGCGCGCACGGTCACAGCCGTGCTGGGGAGGGGATCATGAGCGAGAACATCGCGGCCGCCACTGAGCGCCGCACGCCCGCCAACGCCCGGATTTCGTGTGCGGTCGCCGCGATACTCGGCGGCGCATCCTTCGGGGCATCCGTTGGCGCATCCGCGCAGACCGCGCCCAGCGACAACGGCGCCGCCGCTCCAGCGAGCCCCGCCACGGATGCGCTCGCCACCGTCACGGTCACCGCGCAGCGCCGCACTGAGAACATTCAGGACGTGCCGATCTCGATGCAGGCGCTCACCGCGCAGAATCTGCAGCAGCTCAACGTCTCGACCTTCGACGACTACCTGAAGCTCCTGCCGAACGTCACCTCGGCGAGCAATGGACCGGGGCAGAACGAAGTCTTCATGCGCGGCCTGTCCGCCGGCTCGCAGGCGAGCCAGGGGAGCGGCTCGACCGGACTGTGGCCCAACGTCGCCATCTACCTCGATAACCAGTCCGGACAGCTGCCCAACCGCAACCTCGACATCTATGCCGCGGATCTGAACCGCATCGAGGTACTCGAAGGCCCGCAGGGAACGCTGTTCGGCGCCGGCGCCGAAGCTGGCGCGATCCGCTACATCACCAACCAGCCGAACCTCGATGCGACCGAGGCGAACGTCAAGGGCGGCTACGGTACCACCGCGCACGGCGATCCCAACACCGACGTGACCGGGGTCCTGAACCTGCCGCTGATCGCCGGCACCTTCGGGGTGCGCGCCGTGGTCTACAGCGACACCCGCGGTGGCTACATCAACAACGTGCCGGCGACCTTCACCCGCAGTAACGACGACGTCGGCATCCACTACGGGGGCTATCCGGTGCCCTCCAGCGGCATATGCCCGAACGGCAAGCCGAGCGCGACCGGCTACTGCGTGCCGCCCGGCTCGCCGTCCATCAACAATAACAACCTCGTCGGCAACGACATCAACCCGGTCACCTATCAGGGCATGCGCGTCGAGGCACTGTACAAGTTCAGCGACGCCTGGGACCTGCTGATCACGCAGTCGTATCAGGACATGAACTCCCAGGGCGTTTTCTACCAGCAGCCGAACGCTTCCGACGGCGCGCCGCTGCAGCCGCTCGAGGTGACGCTCTTCAACCCGGCCTCCGACAAGGACCGCTTCGAGAGTACCTCCTGGACGCTCAACGGCAAGTTCGGCGATCTGAAAGCCGTGTATACCGGCGGCTACCTGGTGCGCAATGTCGACCAGGTCGGCGACTACACCAACTACGCGCGCGGCAAGTACGCCGACTACTATCAGTGCTACGGCCCGGGTGCGGGGATCCCCGCCGGGACCTGCTACTCCCCGAGCGCCACCTGGCACTCGGTGGAAAAGAACGAGCACCAGCAGCACGAGTTGCGCCTGAGCACGCCGGATGACTGGCGGCTGCGCGGGATCCTCGGCGCTTACTGGGAGGACAACAAGCTCTACGACCAGACCACGTGGATGTACAAGACCATGCCGCCGTGCACCACCAACGCGACTCCCGGCACCGCCGGCAACGGCAACACCGGCTGCCTGTCGAACGTCGGTACGTTCCCCAACACCACCGTGGTGAACCCTGGGGTACAGGGCGACAACACTTCCTTCTATCAAGACCAGGTGCGCGAGACCAAGCAGACCGCCTTCTTCACCTCGGTCGACTTCGATCTGATCCCGAAGCAGCTGGTCCTGACCGCCGGTACGCGCTGGTTCCGGTTCGACAACTCCATGGCGGGCAGCGTGCTCTCGAGCTTCGGCTGCTACCAGGCGGGCGTGCCGCCCGGGGGCTGCCAAGGACTCGTGGGAGCGGATAGCTTCAACCTGAACGCCGACAATCTCTCCAACAGCGAAACCGGTTTCAAGAGCCGCGCCAACCTCGCCTGGCACGTCACCGAGGACGCGATGGTGTACTACACGTTCTCGCAGGGCTTCAGGCCGGGCGGCTTCAACCAGAACGGCAACGCGGCGCACGCCCTGGGGCCCGACGGCCAGGCGCAGTACCTGATTCCAACGTCGTACCTTTCCGACAAGCTGACCAACAACGAGATCGGCTGGAAGACCGAGTGGCTCGACCACCGGCTGCAATGGAACGGCGCGGTGTACCGCGAGAACTGGGACAACGTGCAGGTCGAGTTCTTCGATCCGGGCGTGGTCGGTAACATCTTCTACGACACCAACGGCCAGAACTTCCTCATCAAGGGGCTCGAGACCTCGCTGGTGGCGCGCGTCGTCACCGGGCTGACCGTGCAGGGCTCGGCGGCCTGGAACCAGAGCCGCCAGACGAACTCGCCGGCGCTCATCGACAACAACCCGCTGAGCGTCAACTACGGCAAGCCGATCACCGAGGTGTGCAATCCCACCTGCACGTCGATCACCAACCCGTTCGGTCCGGTCGGCGCGCCCAGCGCCGACTCGCCCCCGATACAGTTCAACGTCCGGGGGCGCTACGACTGGCTGATCGGCGCGTATGCGCCGTTCGTGCAGTTGGGCATGACCCATACCGGGCACTCGTTCACCCAGGCGGGCGCGAACCCGACGCTCGGCGATGTCGGCTTCACGACCTCGCGGCTGCGGTTCGAGAATCCCGCCTATTCGACCTGGGACGCCTCCTTCGGCGTCGCCAAGGACACCTGGGTGGTCACCGTCTACGGCGAGAACCTCTCGAACTCGAACGCCAGCACCTTCATCAGCGACGATCAATTCATCGTCGCCGAGACGCCGCTGCGGCCGCGGGTAATCGGGGTGTCGTTCTCGTACTCGATGCAGTGAGGCGCTGACGCGCTACTGCCAGCCGCCGGCGGCGTGAGTCAGCGCTGCGCGTGCTCCCAGCCGGCGGCGAGGTAGTACGGCGCCGGGCTGGGCGGCAGCGCCCGGCCGCGGATGTGATCGGCTGCCTTCTCCGCCAGCATGATGGTCGGGGCGTTGAGATTGCCGGTGGTGATCGACGGCATGATCGATGCGTCGACGACCCGCAGCCCCTCGAGCCCGATGACGCGTGTCTGCGGGTCGACCACCGCGCGCGGATCGGAGCCCGCTCCCATGCGGCACGAGCCGCACGGATGGAAAGCGGACTCGGCGCGCGCGCGGATGAAGGCGTCGATCTCGCCATCGCTCTGCGCCGCGGCGCCGGGGGAGATCTCGCGCCCGCGAAAGCGATCGAAGGCCGGCTGCGCGAAGATCTCCCGGGTCAGGCGCACGCCGGCGCGCATCTGCGCCCAGTCCTCAGGCCGCGACATGTAGTTGAAGAAAATCCGCGGCGCATCGAGCGGCTGCGCCGACTTGAGGCGCACCCACCCCTGGCTCTGCGAGCGCATCGGTCCGACGTGCGCCTGGAAGCCGTGCTCGCGCGCCAGCGACGAGCCGTCGTAGCTCACCGCTACCGGCAGGAAGTGAAACTGGATGTCGGGGTAGCGGACTCCCGGAGCGCTCCTGATGAAGCCGCCGGTCTCGAAATGGTTGGTCGCGCCGAGGCCGTCATGGGCAAGCAGCCAGCGCAGGCCGATCAGCGTCTTGCGCCACGGCGTCATCTGCGCATAGAGCGTGACCGGCTCGCGGCTCGCGACCTGGAAGTACAGCTCCAGGTGGTCCTGCAGGCTCTCCCCGACACCGCGCAGCTCGTGCACCACCTCGATGCCGAAGGCGGCGAGCTCCTGCGCCGGGCCGACGCCCGAGAGCTTCAGCAGCTGCGGCGAGTTGATCGCCCCCGCGCTTACGATCACCTCGCGTCGCACGCGCACCTCGTGCACGCTCGCCCCGCGGCGGTAGCGCACCCCGACCGCGCGCCGGCCCTCGAACAGGATCCGGGTCACGAGCGCGTGAGTGCGCACTGCGAGGTTGGCGCGGCGCATGGCCGGCCGCAGGTAGGCGTTGGCGGCGCTGCAGCGGCGGCCCGCTGCGACCGTCATGTCCATGTTGCCGAAGCCCTCCTGCTGGAAGCCGTTCATGTCGGCAGTGAAGGGGTAGCCCGCCTGCCGGCCAGCCTCGAGCCACGCGGCATGCAGCGGGTTGGCGAGCGCGCCGCGGCGCGTCCCGAGCTTGCCGTCCGCGCCGCGGTACTCATCGCCCCCGCCGGCATACGCCTCGGCGCGCCGGAAGTACGGCAGCACGTCCGCATACCCCCAGCCGCTCGCACCCTGCTCCTGCCAGTGCTCGAAATCGAGCGGGTTGCCGCGCACGTACACCATGCCGTTGATCGAGGAGGAGCCGCCGAGCACCTTGCCGCGAGGGGTGTGCAGGCGGCGGCCGTCGAGATGCGGCTCGGGCTCGGTCCAGTAGCGCCAGTCGTAGCGCTCCATGTTCATCGGGATCGAGAGCGCACTCGGCATCTGGATCCACAGCGAGCGGTCCGAGCCGCCGTACTCGAGCAGCAGCACGCTGTCGCGGCCGTCCTCGCTCAGGCGATCGGCGAGCACGCAGCCGGCCGAGCCGGCGCCGACGATCACGTAGTCGAACGTTTCCATGGGAACGCGGCTGCTGTCGCGAGGTGCTGTGGCTGCGGTACGGAGCGTCAGTACGGCGCGTCGACGTCACCGAGCGCCACGTACACGCTCTTCAGCTGCGTGTAGTGCTCGATGGCCGCGCGGCCGTTCTCGCGGCCCAGACCCGACATCTTCACGCCGCCGAACGGCAGCTCCACCGGCGTGACGTTGTAGTGGTTGATCCAGCAGGTGCCGGCCTGCAGCTGGGCGATCACGCGGTGCGCGCGCGTCAGGTCTCTGGTGAACACCCCGGCCGCGAGCCCGAACTCGGTGGCGTTGGCGCGCGCGATCACCTCGTCCTCATGGTCGAACTCGAGCACCGCCATCACCGGGCCGAAGATCTCCAGCCGCACGATGTCCATGTCATCGTGACAGCCGTCGAACACCGTCGGGGCGACGAACCAGCCGCGCGCGAGCTCGCCGCTGGTCACGCGCCCTCCGCCGGTGAGCACGCGCGCGCCCTGCGCCTTACCGCGGGCGATGAAGCCGAGCACCTTCTCCATGTGCTCCTGCGAGATCAGCGCGCCCACCTGGGTAGCGGGATCGAGCGGATCGCCGATACGCATGGCGGCGGCGCGCGCGCGCAGCCGCTCGATGAAGGCGCCGTGGATGCTCTTATGGACGAACACTCGCGTGCCGTTCGAGCACACCTCGCCCGCGGAGTAGAAATTGCCGAGCAGCGCGCCGGCGACCGCATTGTCGAGCTGCGCGTCCTCGAACACGATCAGCGGCGATTTGCCGCCGAGCTCGAGCGTCACCTGTTTGAGCGAAGCGGCGGCGTCCGCCATCACTGCCTTGCCGGTGCCGACCTCCCCGGTGAGAGAGATCTTGCGGATGTCGCGCTGGCGGGTGAGCAGGCGGCCGGTGTCAGCGTGGCCCTGTACCAGCTGGAACACCCCGTCCGGCAGTCCCGCCTCGGCGAAGATTTCCGCGAGCTTGATCGCGGTCAGCGGGGTCAGCTCCGCGGGCTTGAAGATCATGGCGTTGCCGCAGGCGAGCGCCGGCGCGGCCTTCCAGCAGGCGATCTGCAGCGGGTAGTTCCAGGCACCGATCCCGGCCACCACTCCGAGCGGCTCGCGGCGCGTATAGCCGAACGCGGCCGGACCCAGATCGAGATGCTCGCCGGCGATGCTGGCGGCCAGGCCGCCGTAGTACTCGAGGCACTCCGCGCCAGACAGTACGTCGACGACGCGGGTCTCGGAGATCGGCTTGCCGGTGTTGCGCGTCTCGAGCTCGGCCAGCTCGTCGTTACGCGCGCGCAGCAGCTGCGCCGCGCGCACCAGCACGCGCCCGCGGGCCGCTCCCGGCAACGCCGCCCAGGCACGCTGCGCCGCGCGCGCCCGCGCGACCGCGGCATCGATTTCGGCGGCGCCGTCCACCGCGAGCTCCGCGAGCGTCGCACCGGTCGCGGGGTTGATCACGACGAGCCTGTCGGGCCGGCCGGCTGCCGCGGGCACCGGCCGCGCGCCCGCCGCGCCCGCGGCTGCGGCGCCCTGCTGCGCGTAGTCGCGCAGCCGCGCCTCGACGAACGCCGTCAACATGGCGCGCGCGGACTCGCTGTCGGCCTCCTGCCACTCCGAGAGCGCGGCGCGCAGCCACACGCCGTCGATCATCGCGGCGATCATGCCGGCGAGCGTGCGCGCTTCGGCGGCGGGAATCAGCGGGCGCAGATCGTTCCTCAGGTTCGAGAGCATGCGGCGCTGGTAGGCGGTCTGCACGCGCTTCAGTCCGCGCACGTGCAGCACCTGGCCCCAGAACGCGAGCCAGGCGGTGCCGGTGCGCTTGTCGAACTCCTCGGGCGCGAGATTGATGTCGATGACCGCCTGAACGCGTCCGCGCGGCGTGCCGGCGAGTGCGAGCCGCGCGCGCATGCGCGCCGCGAGATTGCGCGCCAGCGCCCTGAAAGCCGCCTCCAGCAGTCCGTCCTTGTCGCCGAAGTAATGTGCGACCAGACCCGGTGACACTCCCGCGCGCCGCGCGATCTGCGCGAGAGTCGTGCCGACGTAGCCGACCTCGGCGAGACTGTCGATCGTGACCTCGATGAGCTGCGCGCGCCGGGCCTCCTCCAGCTCATCGCGCGGCACGGCGGGTCGCGCCTGCGCGGCAACCCTGAGAGACGTTGATCGTCTGTTCAATGCACGACTCCAGAAACCCAGAGGCGCGGCCGCCTCCGGCCCGTCGGAGCGCCACCGGGCTCCAGGACGCAGGCCATGATAACTCAAATACTTGGGCGCGTTTTTACGCTTGATGAAGTGATCCGTTAAACGGCCATTCAAATTGGCCGCGGATCATGCGGGCGGAAGACCCGCCTGCGCTACGCCGTCCATGCCGGCCATGGCGTGGGAAGCCAGCGTACCGATGTAATGGCGGCCCTTGAAGGCGTACCACAAGAGGCCCGTTCCAAGGATCACACCCGTGTACGCGAAGGCACCCCACGTGTTGTACCAGGGCGTGCCGTAGACCGCCTCGCGCGGCCAGGCCAGGTTGAGGGCCATCCCGGCGCCCCACAGTACCGCGACGACATTGACCAACAGTCCCCACCGGCCCATCGTGAAGTAGCCGCCCGCCGCCAGATCTGCCGGGGGCCAGTGCCCGCGCAGACGCTTCATCAGCAGCGGGCCCGTGACCATCAGGTACGCCATGTAGATCATGATGACTGCGATCGAAGTCAGCACGGTGAAGATCTTCGGCTGACCGATGTTGACGACCAGGATCAGCGCGGCAATCACCCCGATCACCACGGCGGGAACGATTGGCGTCTGAGTGTCGGGATTCACCCGCGCGAGTTTCTCCCCGAACGGCAGCGCATTGTCGCGCGCCATCGCGAAGGTCAGGCGGATGGCGGCGGTATGCACGGCCAGCGAGCACACCGTCACCGCAATCACGATGCAGGTCAGAAATACCTTGCCCAGGGGGCCCCACATCACCTGCTCGACGATGTATTGCAGGCCGCCGCTGTTGCTGGCGATCTGCGGGTCCTTGAGATTGGGCGCCGACATGACCGCGAACACCAGGATCGCGCCGCCGATGACGAACGAGGCGAGGATGGCGCGCAGAATCGCCATGGGAGCGGTGCGCCGCGGCTCGAGCGTCTCCTCGCCCAGCGAGCTCGCGGTGTCGAATCCGTACATCACGTACCCGGAAGCCAGCGACGCCACCAGAAATGCGCCCACAAAGCCGCCGCTGGCACCGGCGCCATATCCGTTGGTCGAGAAAAACACCTCGGGTCCGCGCCTGGTGTGAAGCGCCAGAATGATTGCGATGAGGCAGGCGGCGATCAGCTCGATGAAAACGCCGGCGCTGTTGATCGTCGCCATCAACCGCACTCCGAGCGCATTGACGACGGTGGTGAAGAGGATCAGAACCGTACCGAGGAGCACCGCGTTGGTGGCGAAATCGTAGGCACCCTTGCCGTCGCCGACGATCTGAAAGCCGCTCCACAGCCGTGGCAGGTTCAGTTGCAGAGCCAGCACCACCGCCGACAGCGTAACGATCGACGCGGTGAGCATCAGCCAACCCGCGGACCAGCTCACAATGCGGCTGCCGAGCTGCTTGGACCAGTTATAGACCGATCCTGCGACGGGGTACTTGGCGGCCAGCTCCATGAAGCACAGTGCGACCGCCAGTTGGCCGACGAGTACCATCGGCCAGGACCACAGGTAGGCAGGGCCCGCGGTGCCGAAACCGAAGTAGAACAGCTGGAAAGTGCCGGTGAGGATCGAGATATAGCTGACACCGGCGGCAAAGCTGCCGAATTTTCCGATCCCGCGATCGAGCGACTCCTTGTATCCGAAGTGCTCCATGCCGCTGTCGGTCCGCGCGGTGTCGGCGTTCTTAGGCATGCGTGTTGCGAGTGTGCTCGCGCAGTCGCGCCAGCACATGCGTTATTACGACACCGTGCTGTAATAACGCGCCATCTGGCATGGCGCCGAGCAAACGGCTTGGGCTCCGAGATTCAAGGGCCTGCATGATGGATGGCATTCGCTGATGCCGCGGCGCATGTCGCTTCCGTTCAAAGGTGTCGGCGCGCACGTGCTCGTCGCCCGCGGCCCCGGGGCCCAGCATCGCGCCGCTATGCAGCCCTTCTCCGGCCTGGCGCTCCTCAAACGCGGTCTCACCGGCCAGCGCGGCTGGACGCCGCAATGGCGCAGTCCGCAACCAAAGCCCGTTTACGATGCGCTGATCGTCGGCGGCGGCGGACATGGGCTTGGGACCGCCTACTACCTCGCGAGCGAGCATCGGCTGGGAAGCGTCGCGGTGCTCGAGAAGGGCTGGATCGGCGGCGGCAACACCGGGCGCAACACCACCATCATCCGCTCGAACTACCTGTTCGACGAGAGCGCGGCGCTCTACGACCACGCGCTGAAGCTGTGGGAAGGTCTGGCGCAGGCGCTCAACTACAATGTAATGTTCTCGCAGCGCGGCGTGATGATGCTCGCGCACACCGTGCACGACATGCAGGTGTCCAAGCGCCACGTGCACGCCAACCGCGCCGCCGGCGTCGACAACGAGTGGCTGACGCCCGAAGAAGCCAAGGCCTTCTGCCCGCCCCTAAACCTCCAGGGCCTGCGCTACCCGGTGCTCGGCGCGGCGCTGCAGCGCCGCGGCGGCACCGCGCGGCACGACGCGGTGGCCTGGGGCTACGCCCGCGCGGCCGACGCGCTCGGGGTCGACATCATCGAGAACTGCGAGGTCACTGCGATCCGCCGCGACGCCGCTGGTGCGGTGGAAGGCGTGGAGACCACGCGCGGGCCCATCCGCGCGCGGCGCGTCGGCGTCGCCGCCGCCGGCCACACCAGCGTCATCATGAAAATGGCCGGCATCGAGCTGCCGCTCGAGAGCTATCCGCTGCAGGCACTGGTGTCGGAGCCGGTGAAGCCGGTGTTTCCCTGCGTCGTCATGTCCAACACCATTCATGCCTACATCAGCCAGTCCGACAAGGGCGAGCTGGTAATCGGCGCCGGCACCGACGCCTATACCTCCTACACGCAGCGCGGTGGGCTGCACATCCCGAGCCACGCGCTGGAGGCGATCTGCGAGCTGTTTCCGCTGTTCCGGCGCCTGCGCATGCTGCGCAACTGGGGCGGGATCGTCGACGTGACGCCCGACCGCTCGCCGATCATCGCCAAGACGCCGGTGCCGGGACTGTACGTCAACTGCGGCTGGGGCACCGGCGGCTTCAAGGCGACGCCCGGCTCCGCCCATGTCTTCGCCTGGACCATCGCGCGCGACGAGCCGCACCCGATCAACGCGCCCTTCACGCTCGAGCGCTTCCGCGAGGGTCTCCTGATCGACGAGGCGGCCGCCGCGGCGGTCGCGCACTGATGGGGTCCTGAAGAACATGCTCCTCATCCAGTGCCCCTACTGCGGCGAGCGTCCCGAGCCCGAGTTCACCTACGGCGGGCAGGCGCACGTCGCGCGTCCGCGCAACCCGGCGGCCGCCTCCGACGAGGAGTGGACGGCTTTTTTATACCGGCGCGCCAACACGCGCGGCGTGCATGCCGAGCGCTGGCGGCACATGCACGGCTGCGGCCGCTTCTTCAACGCGCTGCGCGACACGACCACCGATCATTTCCTCGCCACCTACAAAGTCGGGGAGCCGCCGCCCGGAGCGCCGCCGTGAACCAGGGCCTGCGCACCTCCGCCGGCGGCCGCATCGATCGCTCACGGGCGCTCGACTTCACCTTTGACGGCCGCGCGTACACCGGCTACGCGGGCGACTCCCTCGCCTCGGCACTGCTCGCGAACGGCGTGCAGCTGATGGGCCGCTCCTTCAAGTACCACCGCCCGCGCGGGCTGCTGGCAGCCGGCGCCGAGGAACCGAACGCGCTGGTCGCCGTGCGCCGCGACGCCGCGCGCTACACGCCGAACCTGCGCGCCACACAGGTCGAGCTGTACCAGGGACTCGAGGCACTGAGCCAGAACCGTTGGCCGAGCCTCGCGTTCGACCTGGGCGCGGTCAACGACCTGCTCGCGCCGTTCATTCCGGCCGGCTTCTACTACAAGACCTTCATGTGGCCGCGCAGCGCGTGGCGCGCGCTCTACGAGCCGCGCATTCGCGCCGCGGCCGGCCTCGGCCACGCCCCGGCGCTGCCTGACCCCGACCGCTACGCAAACCGCTACGCGCACTGCGACGTGCTCGTCGTCGGCGGCGGACCTGCGGGCGTGGCGGCTGCCAACGCGGCGGCGAGCGCGGGCGCACGGGTCGTGCTCTGCGATGAGCAGAATGAGCTCGGCGGCTCGCTGCTCGCGGACGACCCGCGCAGCGCGCCGCCCATCGACGGCCGCCCGGCGCTCGAGTGGCTGGACGCGAGCCTCGCGGCGCTCGCCTCGAACCCGCGCGTGACGCTGCTGCCGCGCACTACCGCCTTCGGCTACTTCCCGCACAATCTCCTGGGCCTCAACCAGCGGGTCACCGATCACCTCGCCCGCCCGGATCCGAACGCACCGCGCGAGCGCCTCTGGCAAGTGCGTGCGCGCGAGGTGGTGCTCGCCGCCGGAGCGATCGAGCGGCCGCTCGTATTCCCGGGCAACGACCGCCCGGGAATCATGCTGGCCGGGGCCGCGCGCACCTGGCTCAACCGCTACGGCGTGCTGCCGGGCACGCGCGCGGTCGTGGTCACGGCCTGCGATGCGGCGTATGAGGCGGCGCTCGAGCTGCAGGCGGCGGGCGTGTTCGTCGCGTGCATCGCCGAGACGCGTGCCGGGGCCGCCGCGCCCGTCTGGGCCGAGCGCGCCGCCGCGGCCAGGATCCCCGTGCTGAGCAGCGCGACGGTGCTCGGCACGAGCGGTCGGCGCCGCGTGAATTCCATCGCACTCGGCCGCCTCGCCGACGGCGAGCTGAGCGCGACCCAGCTCCAGCCCTGCGACCTGGTGTTGATCTCCGGCGGCTTCACCCCGAGCGTGCACCTGCACTCGCAGTCGCGCGGCAAGCTCGACTGGAACGCGGAGCTCGAGGCGTTCCTGCCCGCCTCCTCGGCCGAGCGGGTGCGCAGCGCCGGCGCTTGCCGCGGGGTGTACGCGCTCGCTGCGGTGTTGGCCGACGGCAACGCAGCTGGCAGCCTTGCTGCGCTCGATGCGACCGCGCGGGGCCGCACGGCCGTGTGGCCCGCCGGCGGCCGCGGCCCCACCGCAGGCGCCGGGCCGGCGCCCCTCGCACCGGCGGCGCGGTCCTCGGGCCTCGCCGGCGCCCTGCCCCGTCCGGCGCAGGCTCGCGGCCGGGCGTTCGTCGATTGGCAGAACGATGTGACCACACGGGATCTGGCGCTCGCGACGCGGGAGGGATTCCGTTCGATCGAGCACGTCAAGCGCTACACCACGACCGGGATGGCGACCGACCAGGGCAAGACCTCAAACGTGAACGCCCTCGGCATCGTGGCGCACGCACTCGGCAAGAGCATTCCCGAAGTCGGCCTCACGACCTTCCGCATGCCCTACACGCCGGTCAGCTTCGGCAGCTTCGCAGGTCCCGCGCGCGGCCAGCTCTTCGACCCGGTACGCACCACTCCCATGCATGAGTGGGCGTCGGGGCGCGGCGCCGTGTTCGAGGATGTCGGCCTGTGGAAGCGCGCGCGCTACTTCCCGCGCGGCGGCGAAGACCTGCATGCGGCGGTGGCGCGCGAGTGCCTCGCGGCGCGCCGCGCGTGCGGCATCTTCGACGCCTCGACCCTCGGCAAGATCGAGGTCGTCGGCCGCGATGCCGAGACCTTCATGAACCGCCTGTATGTCAACGCCTGGACCAGTCTCGCCCCGGGTCGCGCGCGCTACGGCGTGCTGCTGCGCGATGACGGCTTCGTGTACGACGACGGCGTGGTGGCGCGGCTCGCCGCCGACCGCTTCCACGTCACGACCACGACCGGCGGGGCGCCGCGAGTGCTGGCGATGATGGAGGACTACCTGCAGACCGAATGGCCGGATCTGGACGTGTGGCTCACCTCGACCACCGAGCAGTGGGCGGTCATCGCGGTGCAGGGTCCGAACGCGCGCGCGGTGCTCGAAGGTCTCACCGACGTCGG
Source organism: Steroidobacteraceae bacterium (assembly GCA_035603345.1). Taxonomy (GTDB): domain Bacteria; phylum Pseudomonadota; class Gammaproteobacteria; order Steroidobacterales; family Steroidobacteraceae; genus 13-2-20CM-66-19. The sequence continues at coordinate 46,213 of DATNKO010000033.1, forward strand.
GCTGTCGGCGACGGCGCTGCCGCACATGGGTGTCGCCACCGGCCGGATCTGTGGCGTGCCGACGCGGCTGTTCCGCGTGAGCTTCACCGGCGAGCTCGGCTACGAGGTGAACGTCCCGGCAGATTTTGGACCGGCGGTGTGGGAGGCGATCTGGGACGCCGGCCAGGCGCACGGCATGACTCCCTACGGTACCGAGGCGATGCACGTGCTGCGCGCCGAGAAGGGCTACATCATCGTCGGCCAGGACACCGACGGCACGGTGACGCCTGACGATGCCGGCCTCGCCTGGGCCATCGGCAAAGCTAAGGCGGATTTCGTCGGCAAGCGTTCGCTCATGCGCCCCGCCATGGCCGCTCCCGATCGCCGGCAGCTGGTCGGTCTTCTCACCGCCGACCCCGCGGTGGTGCTGGAGGAAGGTGCGCAGGTCATGGCGCAGGCGGGCTCACGGCCGCCGACTCGTCCGCTTGGACACGTGACCTCGTCCTATTACAGCGCGGTGCTCGGGCGCTCGATCGCGCTCGCGCTGGTCGCGGGCGGACGCGCCCGCAAGGGTCAGACGCTCTACGTTGCAGGCCCCCAGGACGATACGGCAGTGCAGGTGTCAACCCCGGTGTTCCACGACCCGGAAGGCAAGCGCATTCATGCGTGACCTGAGCGCCGAGCGCCGCAGCCCGCTGCTCTTGGACAGCCCGCTCGTGCGGCCTCTCCCGCCTGCCGTGCGAATCGTGCTGCGCGGCCGCGAGCCGGCCCGTATCACCGCCGAGCGGACCTTCGGCGCACCCATCCCGACCACGGCGTGCCGCGCCGGTGTACAGGGCGAACGGGCGGCGCTGTGGCTCGGACCGGATGAGTGGCTGCTCATCGCGCCCGAAGCGGCCGGCGCCAGCGTGCTCGCCGGGCTCGAGTCGGCGTTGTCGGGCGTGCCCGGCTCGCTGGTCGAGGTGAGCCACCGCCAGATCGGCGTCGAGATTCAGGGGCCGCGGGCGGCGCTGCTGCTGGCCGCCGGCTGTCCCCTCGACCTGGAGGCGAGCGCCTTTCCCGTCGGCATGTGTACCCGCACCATGCTGGCCAAGACCGAGATCGTTCTGTGGCGCACGGCTCCTGAGACGTTTCGCGTCGAGGTGTGGCGCTCGTTTGCGGCCTACCTCTCGGCCTTCCTCGCGGAGGCGGCCCGCGGCATGACATGAGCGGTATGAGCTGAAAGCGCCGCCCCGGCCGCTCGGATGATTTCGGCAAGGCGCGGTCGCAATTGGAGTCCGGAGCGCTGCCGCTCGTCGCTACACTGCCGCCATGAAAACCCACGTTCGGGCTCTGGTCATCGGCGGCGGCGCGGTCGGGGTGAGCACGCTGTACCACCTCGCGAAGAAAGGCTGGTCGGACATCGCGCTGATCGAGCGTACCGAGCTCACCGCCGGCTCGACCTGGCACGCCGCGGGTCTCTTGCCGCTTTTCAACATGAGCTACACGGTCGGACAGCTGCACAAGTACTCGGTGGATCTCTACAAGCGCCTGCCGTCCGAGACCGGCCAGGACGTGAGCTTTCACGTCACGGGCAACCTGCGCCTCGCGACCTGCCGTGAGCGCATGGACGAGTATCAGAAGTACTGCGGCACCGCCAATACCATCGGCGTGCCGTTCGAGGTGATCGGCCCCGGTGCGGTGAAGGAGCTGTGGCCGCTGATCGAGCTCGGCGGCAGCGCCGACACACCGGCGATCGTCGGCGCGCTCCATCATCCAGACGACGGCCACATCGCGCCGGCCGATCTGACCATGGCGCTGCGCAAGGGCGCGCGCGCCGCGGGCGCGGAGATCTACGAGCACACCGAGGCCACCGCCATCGAGCGCACGCCGTCCGGCGAGTGGCGCGTCCGCACCGGGAACGGCGACATCACCGCCGAGCACATCGTGCTCGCGACCGGCAACTACGCCCGCCAGACCGGTCGCATGCTCGGCCTCAACGTGCCGGCGATCCCGGTCGAGCACCAGTACATCGTGTACGACGAGTCCGCGGAGCTCAAAGCCTACCGTCAGCGTGGCGGGCGCGAGCTCGCGGTGCTGCGCGAATCGGACAAGTCCTATTACCTGCGCGAGGAGCGCCTGGGCTGGATCCTGGGACCCTACGAGAAAGGAGCGCCGGCGCGCTTTGCGGACGGCGTGCCCGACTGGTTCGGCAGGAGCCTATTTCCCGGAGACCTCGATCGCCTGGTGCCGCACGTCGAGGCGGCCGCGCGCCGCGTGCCGGCGCTCGAGAACTGCGGCATCAAGGACATCGTCAACGGACCGATCTCCTATACCCCGGATGGCAGCCCGCTCATAGGTCCAGCCTGGGGCCTGCCGAACGTGTGGCTCAACGAGGGCCACAGCTTCGGGATCACCGCGGCGGGCGGAGCGGGCTGGCAGCTCGCCGAGTGGATCGTCGAGGGCGAGCCCGGTATCGACATGCTGGCGGTGGATCCGCGTCGCTTCGGCGCCTACACGGCCAAGCGCTACGTGGTTCAGAAGAACGAGGAGACCTACCGCAGCGTCTTCACCATCCACTTCCCGGACGAGGAGCGTCCCGACGCGCGGCCGGCGAAGACCAGCCCGGTTTACGACAAGCTCGCGGCACGGGGCGCGGTCTGGGGTCAGCGCTACGGCTGGGAACGCGCCAACTGGTTCGCGCCCCCGGGCGTCGAGCGGCGCGACCAGTGGAGCTTCCGGCGCAGCAACTACTTCGAGCACGTCGGCAACGAGGCGCGGCTGATGCGCGAGCGTGTCGGCGTCATCGATCTCACGCCCTTCACCAAGCACGAGGTCACGGGGCCGGGCGCCGAGAGCTGGCTCGACGGGCTGGTCGCCAACAAGGTACCGACCCGGGTCGGCCGGCTGGCGCTCTCGCACGCCCTCACCCGCCGCGGCGGCATCCGCTCCGAGTTCACGATCACCAGGATCGCCGACGGGCATTACTACGTGGTGAGCTCCGGCGCCGCCGAGCGCTACGACAGCGATTATCTCCTCAAGGCGCTGCCGCGCGACGGCTCGGTGGGACTGCGCAACATCACCAACACCCGCGGCTGCTTCGTGGTCGCGGGGCCGAAGTCGCGCGAGGTGCTGAGCCAGCTCACCGACACACCGCTCGACAACGGCGCGTTCCCCTGGCTCACCGCGCAGGTCATCGAAGTCGGGCTGGCGGTCGATGTGTACGCGCTGCGGGTCAACTTCGTCGGCGCGCTGGGGTGGGAGCTGCATTTCCCGATCGAGTACGCCCATCACCTGTTCGATGCGCTGTTCGAGGCGGGCAGGAGTCACGGCATCGGCATGGTCGGCATGCGCGCCATGGAATCGCTGCGCATGGAGAAGTCCTACCGCATGTGGGGCAGCGACATGACGCCCGACTACACGCCGTTCGAGGCGGGACTCGACCGCTTCGTGCGCATGAACAAGGGCCCGTTCATCGGCCGCGAGGCACTCGAGAAACAGCTCGCCGCGGGCGTCCCCAACCGCTTCGTGACGCTCGAGGTGCACGGCGTCAAGGACGCCGACCCGCTCGGCAACGAGCCGCTGTTCGAGCGCGGCGGCCGCATCATCGGCCGGGCAACCTCCGGTTACTACGGGCACTGCCTGAAGAAGAGTCTCGCCATCGGCTACGCCCGCAGCGAGTTCGCGCAACCAGGCACGGAGCTCACCATCGAGATCCTCGGCGAGCGCAAGCAGGCGACGGTGCTGCACGAGTCGCCCTACGATCCCGACAACCTGGACCTGCGTGCGTAAGGAAACCGCAGCATGTCCGCAATGCCCGAGCCCGGCGGCGAGCTAGCGGCGCTGATCGCGAACCGCAGGCCCGGCTTTACGCTCCCGGCGCCCTTCTATCTCGACCCGGCGATCTTCGCGCGCGATGTCGAGCTCATCTTCGGGCGGCACTGGATCTATGTCGGCGTCGAGCCCGAGATCGCCGAGCCCGGCGACTTCTTCACCGTCGAGATCGGCAGCGACTCGATCATCATCGTACGCGACGACGACATGGCGGTGCGCGCCTTCCACAACGTGTGTCGTCACCGCGGCGCACGGCTGCGGCCGGCAGGCCGCGGCATCGTCGGGAACCTCGTCTGCCCCTACCACCAGTGGACCTACAACCTGCGCGGCGAGCTGATCCATAACGAGCACATGGGCGAGGGGTTCGAGTTCTGCAAGTACAGCCTGAAGCCCGTGCACCTCGAGAGCCTCGCCGGCCTGCTCTTCATCTGCCTCGCACCCGAGCCGTCGCCGGGATTCGCCGCGATGCGCACCGCGCTCACGCCCTATCTCGCGCCGCACGATATCGGCAACTGCAAGGTGGCGTTCCAGGCCGACCTCATCGAGGCCGGCAACTGGAAGCTCACGATGGAGAACAATCGCGAGTGCAACCACTGCCAGGCCAACCATCCCGAGCTTACCGTGCCGCTGCTCGAGTACGGCTTCGGCTACCAGCCCTCGCCCGACAACCTTGAGGAAGTCGAGGCGTTCAGGCAGCTGCTGTCGCGCGAGCATGCACGCTGGCAGGCCTGCGGGCTGCCGTCGGTCGAGATCGAGCGGTTGAGCGACACCACGGGTTACCGCGCGGTGCGGCTGCCGATCGCGCAGTCGGGAGAGTCGCAGACCGTCGATACCAAGGTCGCCTCGCGAAAGCTCCTCGGGCAGCTCCCGCAGGCAGCGCTCGGCGGCCTGTCGGTGTGGACGCAGCCCAACTCCTGGCACCACTTCATGAGCGATCACATCGTGAGCTTCTCGGTGCTGCCGCTCGCGTCCGATCGCACGCTGCTGCGCACGCGCTGGCTGGTACACAAGGACGCGCAGGAAGGCGTCGACTACCACGTCGACCGCCTGACCTCGGTCTGGACCGCGACCAACAGCCAGGACGGCGCGCTGGTCGAGCGCGCTCACCAGGGCATCTCGAGCCCGGCCTACGAGCCCGGGCCCTACTCGCCCTACACCGAGGGGCTGGTGGATAAGTTCTGCGACTGGTACCTGCGGGGCTTAAGCGCGGGTCTCGGCTGACCGGGTAACGCGACGACGAGGCTGCCGGAACCGGCCAAAAGCGAGCGAGGCAAGGATGCCCGCCCCGAGCAACGCGGGGGTCGTGGGCTCCGGGACCGGGCTCGTGGCGCCGAACGGGCCGGCTGCGAGTTCCACCGAGTACGGAAGGTCGACCGTCCCACCCGAGCCGATGGTGGCCAGCAACGCCTGATAGGACATGCCATCGAGCTCAGCGGAGAAGATCGCGTCGAAGGGTGTTGTATCCAGGGTCGCTGAATCGAACGCCGTACCCTCGGCGCTCAACGACAGCTCCAGGCCCTCGTCCGTATTGAGCAGGTTCAAAGAGGTCCCCATTGGCGTGCAACCTTCGCCGGCGGCGGGCGGGAGGGTGCAGTCTGCGGCACCCAACACCCCCGAGTCGACATTCGTGAGTGTGAACCTGACGTCCGGCAGCCCCGCAACAGTGAAGACGTCTGATACCGGGCCCGCAGCGAAGGGGAGTGACGGAAGTGTCACATCCTTGCCGACCAGCGCCGCGAACGCACCGGTGCTCGTCGGGCCGATCGCCGTCGCGGGTGACGAGGCGATCGTCGGAGATGTCAGCGCCAGTGAGGGCTGCCCGATGTTGAGCGTGCCCGCGAGCGCGCCCGAGGGTACGTTGACGCTGGCCGAAAAGGATGCATGGGCGATCCCTGCCGTGCCAATGGTCGAGAGTACCTCCTGGTAAGCGGTCGTGAATTCCGTGCTGAAGGCTGCCGTGAACGGCGTCGTCGCTCCGGTCGCGGTATCGGTCACGGTTCCCTTCGCCGTGAACGAAGCAATGCTACCGGTCGGAGTGTTGACGAAGCTGTAAGGCGACGCGGAGAGAGAGCATGTTTGCCCCGGCGCAGGTGGCGTAGCAAAGCAGCCAGCTGCCGAAAACAAGCCGGGATCGAGGGTGCTCAGGGAGAAGCTCGCCTGCGGCATCGACGGGATGGAGATGAAGCCCGAGACGGGTACGGAGCCGAGAGTCACATCCGTGAGCGTTGCCCTGGTTCCCCCGAGTCCCGCGAAGGCGCCGGTGCTGGTGGCGCTGACATCGACCTTACCCGCTCCGGCCGACGAGAAGAAATCGATGGTGCTCGAGCTGAGCGAAACAGACGTGGAGCCGAGAGACAGTGTGTCCGCCCGAGCGGCGGTGCCGCAGACCGCGGCGGCCAGCGTCAGGAATACCGACGCGGACAGTTTTAGCTGAACACGCATGTTGACCCCTTTTCGGACAGTCCGCCGCAGCTATTGACCGGCTGCAAGAAATGAGCCGCCCCATGGATGCCTCGCGTATACGCGGTGTTAGCGTTGCGGCCGTTCGACCCCAGGGCACATTCAGATCGAGTCTGTAAATTCGCCCGACAGATCGAGGCGCACAGGATCTGTCGCAAACAGGCAAGAAGGGCGTAAAATCCGGCACGTGACCCTGCCGCGCAGCAAGTTCGCGTTCCTGACCCTGCCGCGTTACTCGATGATCGCGCTTTCGAACGCCGTCGAGCCGCTGCGCATGGCGAACAGCGTCACGGGTCAGGCCGTGTACGACTGGCACATCGTGAGCCTCGACGGCAAGCCCACGCGCGCGAGCAACGGGCTCGAGCTCTCGCCCACGGTGGCGCTCGAGCAGATGGGAGCGGTGGACATTCTGTTCGTGTGCGGCGGGGTGAACGTGCGGGACGCCGTGTCGCCGAAGCTCCTCGCCGCGCTCAGGCGCCTCGCTGAGCGGCGCGTGCCGCTCGGGGCGCTGTGCACCGGCGGATACGCGCTCGCCAAGGCCGGACTTCTCGACAAGTACCGCGCCACCATCCACTGGGAGAATCTCTCGGCGCTGCACGAAGAGTTCCCGCGCATCCAGCTGAATGATCAGCTGTTCACCATCGACCGCGACCGCTTCACCTGCTCGGGCGGGGTCGCACCGCTCGACCTGATGCTGCACCTGGTGGAATCCAAGCTCGGCGCGCGCGTCTCGCAGCTCATCTCCGAGCAGTTCATCGTCGAGCGCATCCGCAGCGACCGCGACCGCCAGTACGTGCCGCTGCGGGCGCAGATCGGCGTCAGCCACGAGAGCCTCATCAAGGTGGCGCAGCTCATGGAGGACAACATCGAGAAGCCACTCTCTCTCGATGAGATCGCCACCGCGACCGGGCTATCGCGCCGCCAGATCGAGCGGCTGTTCAAACGCCACCTGAACTGCGTCCCGAAGCGCTACTACCTGCAGATGCGGCTGCGCCGGGCGCGCGAGCTGCTGCTGCAGACCTCGATGCCGATCATCGATATCACGACCGCGTGCGGCTTCCAGTCGCCGCCGCACTTCTCGCGCTGCTACCGCGCGCAGTTCGGCTGTCCGCCGAGCCTCGAGCGTCAGACCCGCGGCGGCAAGGGCGCGCCCGCGGCGGGCGAGGCGCCCGGCCCGGAGCGCGCCGGCGCCGCCTGAATATTCGATGGCGCCGGCTCAATTCTCGATAAGGTGAAGCCCGTCCACCCACGGCTTGCCTTAATCCCCCGACATGTCGCGCGCGGACATGCCGCGGTCGCGAAGCAGCCATTGGCCGCGATACCCGCCCCTTACCATCATCCTCGGCGGCCGCGCGAGCTGCTAACCCGAAGTCGCGCATGGAGATTTTGACCCATGGCCGAACAAGCCGAAGGCGATTTCAACTTACGCGACCTCAACGAGCAGGAGCTCATCGAGCAGGTGCACGATGACCTGTACAACGGGCTGAGGACCGAGGTCGAACTGGCCACGCGAATCTTCCTCGAGCGCGGCTGGAACGCCGAGAAGGTGTTGAACGACGCCCTGGTCGAGGGCATGCGCATCGTCGGCATCGACTTCCGCGACGGCATCCTGTTCGTCCCCGAGGTGCTGCTCGCCGCGAACTCGATGAAGGGCGGCATGGAGATCCTGCGGCCGCTGCTCGCCGAGACCGGTGTGCCGCCGATCGGCAAGATCGTGATCGGCACGGTCAAGGGCGACATTCACGACATCGGCAAGAACCTGGTCTCGATGATGCTCGAGGGCGCCGGCTTCGAGGTCATCGATCTCGGCATCAACAACCCGGTCGAGAAGTACCTCGCGGCGCTCGAGCAGCACAAGCCGGATATTCTCGGCATGTCCGCGCTCCTCACCACCACCATGCCCTACATGAAGGTCGTGATCGACAAGATGCAGGAGACCGGCATCCGCAAGGACTACATCGTGCTGGTGGGCGGTGCGCCTCTCAACGAGGAATTCGGCAAGGCGGTCGGGGCGGATGCCTACTGCCGCGACGCGGCCATCGCGGTCGAGACGGCCAAGTCGCTGGTCGCCGCCAAGCGCGCGGCTGCTGCCGGCGCGCGCGCCGCGAGCGCCGCCTGAATCGTCCGGCCATGAGCGTTCCCGCGCGCGTACTGGTGATCGCCTGCGGCGCGTTGGCGCGCGAGATCGCAGCGCTCAAGCGCGCCAATGAGTGGGCGGCGCTCGATGTGCGCTGCCTGCCCGCGGAGCTCCACAACCGGCCGGAGCGCATTGCGCCCGCGGTGCGCGCCGCGATCCGCGCGGAGCGCGCGCACTACGCCCGCATCTTCGTCGCTTACGCTGACTGCGGCACCGGCGGGCGGCTCGACGCCGTGCTCGCCGAGGAAGGCGTCGAGCGGCTGCCTGGCGCGCATTGCTACGAGTTCTTCGCGACCGGGCCGGTGTTCGCGCAGCTCGCGGAGGCTGAGCTCGGCACCTTCTATCTGACGGATTTCCTGCTGCGGCACTTCGAGCGCCTGGTGGTCGAACCCCTCGGCCTCGATCGGCACCCGGAGCTGGCCGACGAGTACTTCCGCCACTACCGCCGGCTCGTGTATCTCTCGCAGGTCGAGCGCCCGGGCGCGATCGAGACCGCGCAACGCATCGCCCAGCGCTTCGGCTTCGCCTTCGAGCATCACGTCACCGGCTACGGGGAGCTCGGCACGCGCCTCGCCTCCCTCCTCGCAGGCAGCGCGGCCGCCCCCGCGGCCGACGCTCACGCCCGCGGCGCGTCGCGCTGACGCCCCCGCGCACCGGTTGCGGCGCTGACCCGATGGCGGCTCACTTGAGCATCATCTCCTGGCGCGACATTCCCGCACAGGTCGTAGTACGGCGCGGGCGCGAAACCGCCAAGGTGCAACTGTCGGCGCGCTTCCAGGAGGCGGTCGACCGCGCCGCGATGCGTGCCGGACGCGGCAGCTCGGACGCCTATCTCGCCGATTGGAAGCGCAGCGAGCCGCGTCCCTGCAGCGACGACATCGGGGCGGAAGCGGCCGCGGAGGCTGCGCGCATCGAGCAGCGCTTCAGCGACGAGCAACTCGAGGAGCTGATCCGCTCGAAGGGCCTCGCGGCGGTCTCGTAGCATGTACGCGGCGCGAAGCTGGTCGGTGCGTCATGCCCGGGGACTCAACGCCTTCTATCGCGGCTTCGAGTCGCTGCTGGTGGCGCTGCATCCGCTGTGGCAGGCGATCGGCTACCGGCGGCTCGAGCGTCCGGTCGCGGCGCTGGAGCGCGGGGTCAAGGGCCTGTTGTTCGATTGCCGGATGTGCGGTCAGTGCATCCTCAGCTCGACCGGCATGTCGTGCCCGATGAACTGCCCGAAGAACCTGCGCAACGGCCCGTGCGGCGGCGTGCGCGCCGACGGTCACTGCGAGGTGCGCCCCGAAATGAAGTGCGTGTGGGTCGAGGCGGTCGCGGGCGCGGCGCGCATCCCCGGCGGCATGCAGGCGCTCGCCGTCGTGCAGGTCGCGGTCGACCGGCGCCTTACCGGCAGATCCTCGTGGCTGCGGGTGGTGCGCGAGCGTGTCGCGAGACCTGAGGAGCGAGCGGCATGATATTCGAGGACGAGCCGGTTCCCGGCTACCCCCTGCCGATTCTCCCCGGCCATACTTCCCCCGGCCGGTTCGAGCGTGTGCTGCGCGCCGGCCAGTTCGCGGTGACCGCCGAGCTCGCCCCGCCCGACTCCGCCGCTCCCGAGGACGTCTACAAGCGCGCCCGCATCTTCGACGGCTGCGTCGATGCCATCAACGCGACCGACGGCTCGGGTGCCAACTGCCACATGTCGAGCCTCGCGGTCTGCGCGCTCCTCACCCGCGTCGGCTACGCGCCCGTTATGCAGATCTCCTGTCGAGACCGCAACCGCATCGCCATTCAGGGCGACATCCTCGGGGGCGCCGCGATGGGGGTGTGCAACCTCTTGTGCCTCACCGGCGATGGCGTGCAGGCCGGCGACCACCCGCAGGCGCTCCCGGTGTTCGACCTCGACTCGCTGACGCTGCTCGAGACCGCACGCACGCTGCGCGACGAGCATCACTTTCTCTCCGGCCGCAAGATCAGCTACGCGCCGCGCGTGCTGCTCGGGGCGGCGGAGAACCCGTTCGCACGGCCGCTCGAATGGCGCGCACAGCGGCTCGCGAAGAAGGTCTCCGCCGGCGCACAGTTCATCCAGACACAGTTCTGTTACGACGTGCCGGTGCTGCGCGAGTTCATGCGCCGGGTCGAGGACCTGGGGCTGCTCGACCAGGTGTTCATCCTGGTCGGCGTAGGCCCGCTGCGCTCGGCCAAGGCGGGCGAGTGGATACGCGCCCACGTGCCCGGCGTGCACATTCCGGACGCGGTCATCCACCGCCTGGCGGGTGCCGCCGACGGCGCGCTCGAGGGCCGCAGGCTCTGCATCGAGTTGGTCCAGGAAATCCGCACCATCAAGGGGGTGCACGGCGTGCACCTCATGGCCTACCGACAGGAGGAGTCGGTAGCCGAGATCATCGAGCGCTCCGGGGTGCTCGCGGGCCGCGTGCCCTGGTACCCCGGACGCGACCCACAGGCGAATACCAACAGGATGGCTTCATGACCGATACCGTCGTCAGCTCCCAGACCCGCGAGGTCGTACTCGGCCTCGAGCGTCCGTTCGTAATGATCGGCGAGCGCATCAATCCCACCGGCCGCAAGATCCTTGCCGCCGAGATGGCCGCCGGAAACTTCAGCCGCGTCGAGGCCGACGCGCGCGCGCAGATCGCAGCCGGCGCGCACATGCTGGACGTGAACGCCGGCATCCCGCTCGCCGACGAGCCGGCAATCCTCGCCAGGGCGGTGCAGCTGGTGCAGTCGATCACCGACGTGCCGCTGTCGATCGATTCTTCGATCGTCAAGGCGCTGGAGGCCGGGCTCGCGGTCTACAAGGGCAAGCCGCTGGTCAACTCGGTCACCGGCGAGGAGGAGCGGCTCGAGTCGGTGCTGCCGCTGGTGAAGAAATACGGCGCCGCGGTGGTCGCGATCTCCAACGACGAGACCGGCATTTCCGAGGATCCGGACGTGCGCTTCGAGGTGGCGAGGAAGATCGTGAATCGCGCCGCCGACCACGGCATTCCGAGGAGCGACATCGTCGTCGACCCGCTGGTCATGCCGATCGGCGCCATCAACCAGGCGGCCCGGCAGGTCATGCATCTCCTCAACCGCCTGAAGAACGAGCTGAAGGTGAACACCACCTGCGGCGCCTCCAACGTGAGCTTCGGCCTTCCGGCGCGCGAAGGCATCTCGGCCACCTTCCTCAGCATGGCGATCGGCGCAGGCCTCACCTCCGCGATCATGAACCCCATGCACCTGGAGATCGTCAGGGCCTGCATGGCAGCCGACGTCATGATGGGCCACGATCCGGATTGCGCGCGCTGGATCAAGCGCTTCCGCGAAGCGCCGCCGCTGCAGGCCTCGGGAGGTGCGGCCACTCCCTCCGAAGGCGCGGCCCGCGGCCGCCGCGAGGGCGGACATCGCCGCCGCGCACAGGGTCCGGTGTGACGACCAAGGACCCTCTGGTCGTCTTCACGCCCTCAGGCAAGCGCGGCCGCTTCCCGCGCGGCACGCAGTTGCTGCAGGCGGCGCGCAGTCTCGGAGTCGACGTCGACTCGGTGTGCGGCGGGCGGGCGCTGTGCGGACGCTGCCAGGTGCTGGTGATGGAAGGCGACTTCCCCAAGCACGGCATCAGCTCCCACGCGGCCAGCCTGTCACCCGTCAGCGAGACCGAGCAGAGCTTCTCGCAGCGCCGTCCGTTGCCCGCCGGGCACCGCCTGTCCTGCTCCGCGCGCATCGAGGGCGATCTCGTCATCGACGTGCCGGCCGCAAGTCAGGTGCACCGCCAGGTGGTGCGCAAGACCGCCGACACCCGCCCGATCACCCTGAACCCGGTCGTCCATCTGCACTACGTCGAGGTGCGCGAGCCCGACATGCATGACCCGGCGGGCGATCTGCAGCGGCTGCTCGCGGCGTTGCACCGGGAGTGGGACTTCGGCCCGCTGCGCTGCGACCTCGTGGTGCTGCAGAATCTGCAGGCGGCGCTGCGCAAGGGGGAATGGCGCGTCACGGTCGCAGTGCACGCCGGCTCGCAGCTGATCGGCGTGTGGCCGGGATTCCACGATCGTGCCTACGGCCTCGCTGTCGACGTCGGCTCCACCACCATCGCCGCGGTGCTGTGCGATCTCGAGAGTGGCGAGGTGGTAGCGTCCGCGGGCTCGATGAATCCGCAGATCCGCTTCGGCGAGGACCTCATGAGCCGCGTGTCCTACGCGATGATGAACCCGGGCGGCGCGCAGCAGATGACCGAGGCGGTGCGCGGTGCACTCAATACGCTCGCCGCCGAGGTGGCCGGCGCCGCCGGCATCTCCGCCGGCAACATCCTCGCGGTGACCGTGGTCGGCAATCCGATCATGCATCATCTGCTGCTTGGCATCGACCCGGTGGAGCTCGGCGGTGCACCCTTTGCACTCGCCAGCGACTCGGCGCTCGGCCTGCGGGCCTCCGAGCTCGGGCTCGACCTCCATCCCGGCGCGCGCGTCTACACCTTGCCCTGCATCGCCGGCCACGTGGGCGCGGATTGCGCCGGCGTGATCCTCGCCGAGCGCCCCGACCTGCGCGAGCAGCTCACGCTGCTCGTCGACGTCGGCACCAACGCCGAGATCGTGCTCGGCAACCGCCAGCGGCTGCTCGCCTGCTCGAGCCCCACCGGTCCCGCCTTCGAGGGGGCGCAGATCAGCGGCGGCCAGCGCGCGGCTCCCGGCGCCATCGAGCGCGTGCGCATCGATCCCGCGACGCTCGAGCCGCGCTTCAAGGTCATCGGCTCGGAGCTCTGGTCCGACGAGACGGGATTCGAGGCGAACGTGGCCGGCAGCGGCGTCACCGGCATCTGCGGCTCGGGGATCATCGAGGTGATCGCCGAGATGTATCTGGCCGGCATCATCACTCAGGACGGCGTCATCGACGGCGAGCTCGCGCGGCGCAGCGACCGCATCGTCGCCACGGGCCGCACGTTCGCCTACGTCGTGCACCGCGGCGCCGTGCCGCTGCAGATCACGCAGAACGACGTGCGTGCGATTCAGCTCGCGAAGGCGGCGCTGCGCGCCGGAGTACAGCTCCTGATGGATCGCCTGGGCGTGGACCACGTCGACCGCATCCGCCTCGCCGGCGCCTTCGGCAGCCACATCGACGTCAAGTACGCGATGATCCTCGGCATGATCCCGGACTGCGAGCTCTCGCAGGTGTCATCCGCGGGCAACGCCGCCGGCGCGGGTGCGCGCATCGCGCTGCTCGACAGCGCCTCGCGCCAGACCATAGAGGAGCTGGTGCACCGGGTGGAGAAGATCGAGACGGCGATCGAGCCGAAGTTCCAGGCGCATTTCGTGGCCGCGATGGGTATCCCGCATTCGACCGAGCCCTACCCCAAGCTGCGCAAGGCGGTGCAGTTGCCCGAGCCGAAAGCCGCGGCGCCGCGCGCCGGCGCGCGCAACCGGCGTCGCGCCGGAGCCTGACACTTATTTCTTGGGCGCCAGAATCGCGTCGAGGAGAGCCGGACGGTGCGGATCGCGTTCCAGGTGCGGGTATCGAAGGCCGTCATGGTAATCGAGCGCCACGGTGCGAAATCGGTCACCCTCGCGCACGATCAAGCTCATCGCGCCCGCGGAATGCTGCGCCGCCTTGATGACTTCCTTGAACCGGTCCGGATCGAAGGCCACGTCATCGACCGCGATGATCTGAGTGCCCGGCGCCAATCCCGCCTTGAAGGCCGGGCCGTTCCAGAGCACGTCGCTGATTTTCCCGTCCTTGCCGACCGTCAAGCCCACTGAATAGGTGAGCGCAGTCACCTTGGCGCGCTCTTCCGCCGACTTGTAGAGGTCGCTGGCGGTGTCCGTGAACACCAGGCGGTAGCCGCCACGAGCGACCCCGGCCGTGGGCGCGTCCGCGTTCACCGCGTCGAGCCTTTGACGCAGGAAGGTGGCCCAATCGTAGGGCTGCACCTTATTCAATGCGGCGACGATGTCCGCGAAAGTGTAAGTCAGCTCCCCGTAGCTGCCGGGGTCCACGCCGAAGAATTGCCTGGCAAAGTCATCGAGCGAACGCTGCCCCCGGGACTGCTCGCGAATCAACGTGTCGGCATCCAGCCAGATCAAGGAGCCCACATCATAGTAGTCGACGCCGCGCTGCCAGCTTCTCCAGGAAAGCGGTGCGCCGTATTGGATGATCGGTTGATCGGTCGTATCCTGCAGCGATCGCCACATCCGGCCGGCCTCCGCCTGATACCTCGCCGTGACCATGGCCAGGTCATCAAGAGCCTGCTGCTTTGTCCACAGGCCCGAGCGGGCAGCCAGCACACCGCCCCAGTACTCCGTCTGGCCTTCGTACACCCATAGCAGACTGTCGCGCATCGGTACGTTGTAGTTCGCGGTCCACAGGTCCGCGGGCCGGAGAAACTTGCCGTTCCAGGAATGAACGAATTCGTGCGGCAGCAGCGAGTGCACGCCCGCGGACTTGCCCCACTCGGTGAGGTAGTTGGCGAATACGCCGTCAAAGCTCGATCGATGATGCTCCACGCCGGATGGCGGCAAGCTGTCGCTTACCGAGACGAGGAAATCATAGTGATCGTAGTGCCGGGACCCGAACAGCCGATACGCCTGCTGCACCAGCGCGCGATGAGCGGCCACTTCGTCCGGCGTGGCAGCGAGCAGCTCGGGCCGGTCGGCGAACAGATCGAGGTACACCGGAGCCTTTGCTCCGGGGTCGAGATCGAGGCGCGCAAAATAACTCCCGGCATACACCGGCGAGTCGATCAGGGTCTCGAGCGTCGTCGGGCGGAAGTGCGCGTCATCGCCCTGCTCCACCACTCGCTCCAGCGCCGAAGCCATCTGCCAGCCCGCGGGGATCTTGAGGCGCGCTTCGATGGGAATCTGTCGTGAGAAGTAACCTGCCGGATAGAGCACCACCGTATCCCAATCGAGCGTCAGGATGTTGGTAGTCGTGTCCGGACGGCCGTAGTCGCCCGACGGCGGCGACAGGTATTGGAAGTCGACCTGCACCGAAGTGGCTTGCGGCGGCAACGGCACGTGGAATGCGTACATATCCACCGGATCGCGCGACCAGGCCAGCGGTGTACCGTTGGCCGTGATCACTAGTCCAGACACGCGGCCGAGGCGACTGCGGCCAGTCGGTGAATGATTCCCGGGACGCCACTCCGGATACATCAAGGTGAGGTCGGCGCCCGGCGCCACGGGAATCGTCTCGTGCACCGCGAAGATGTCCTGCGCGATATTCGACGCATCGACCGCGAGGGCGATGGTGCCCGGGTATGGCAGGTCCCTCGGCGCCGGCACCGGGGCGCTCGCAGCGGCGGGTTGCGGAGGGGCGCCGTGAGCGGCGCTGATCAAAACCGCATACAGCAACAGCGCGGTGATAGCGCGCATCGGACGCTCCCCTGGCTTGTGCGCGCCGACCCCCGGCCGCATCGGACGGCATCTTACCCGCAGGTCGCTTACCTCGCCTACGACTTATGGTTGCAGCCGCGCCTTGATGTCGTTGAGCTCTTCCCTCAACTGCCGCACCTCATCTTCCAGGCGATCGAGGCGCGAAGGCGCTGGCGTGGAGGCGATTGAAGACCCGGCGATCGACTGCTCCGCGACGGTGGAAGTTGCGACCGCTCCACTGAACAGATGCGCGTAGCACGAATCGCGGCGGCCCGGCTCGCGCGCCAGCCGCACGACGAACGGGCCATCCTCGCGAGTGCGCAGGCTCTCGAGCGCCGCCTCGACCTGGCCCACGTCGGAGACCGGCGCCATGCGACTCGCGCGGGTGCGCAGCTCCCCGGGGGTTTGAGGTCCGCGGACAAGCAACTCGCAGACGATCGCGAGCTCCTGCGGCGTGAACTTGAGTGGCCCGAACTCGGTGTTGCAGAACCTGTGCTGGTACTTCGGCACCCGACTGCCGAAGCCTGACTTCTCGACCACCAGATGCTTCCTGACCAGATCATCCACGATCCTCTGGATCGTGACCTCGTCCGCCGACATGACCGGATCGCGGTTACTCTTCTGGTTGCACGCATTGACGAGTGCGTTCAACGAGAGCGGATATTGATCGGGTGTCGTTATCTGCTTCTCGATGAGGCAGCCGATCACGCGTGCCTCGATTGGCGAGAGCTCAATGTTCATGGGCTACTTGCGAAGCTCGCGCGAGGCGCGCCACTCCAGCCGCATCGCGCGTGACGTGGATGTCCATGCGCTGGCCGCGAAAGGTAATGTTTCGCAGCGTCAGCGATCGCCAGTCCGGGGGCAGCACCGGCGGATAGGCATCCACCAGCCCCTGCTCGCGGATGCGCAGCCCGGTGAAGCCATAAACGAGGCTCTGGATGAATCCCCCGGAGCCGGTGAGGAAGTAACCGACGTTGTTGTCGGCCGCTTCGGTGCGCACGTTGAAGGGCGGCTTCACCGTGCCGCCCGAGAAGTTGCCGGCGAACCAGGCGGCGGCATCCGCTGCGCTGCCGATCTCGTCGGCGGCGGTGATGCGGGCCACCATGTTCATGCTCCCGCCGCTCACGCGCGCGATCGATGCCGGACGGACCGCGTAGTCATAGTCGCCGCGGCGCAGCTCGGGGCTCATCTCGAGATCGACCGACGGCAGGAACAAATGCGACAGCGGGCCGCCACCGGCGTCGCCGCCATGCAGCGCCACGCTCGGATCGAAGGCGAGGTGATGCGCTCCGCCCGGCGCCATCGGGATGTACAGCTGCTTCGCCACCCGCTCCCACAGCGGATCGGGCCGCTCGCCGAGCAACTTGGCGGCTGCCGTGGCGATGCGCAGGGCTTTCGCGGCCTCGACATTGGTGAAGGTGTCGTTCTCGATGTCGTTGTACGACTCTGCGACCGAGGTCAGGTGCGCGATGTCGTAGTGCTGTGCCTGAGCGTTCCAGGTGGCGCGGCTGGCCCAGAACTTCGCCACCTCGCGCAACACCGGCCAGCCGTGCTCGCGCAGCCACTCGCGGTCCTGGGTCGCGAGGTAGTACTGCCACTGCGCGATCGCGACGTCGGCGTTCACGTGAATCTCGCTGTCGGAAAGCACCACCGCGGAGTGCGGCGTCTGATCGCTGCCGTTGCCGGGATCCGACTCCCACGGGAACATGGCGCCCTGATAGCCGTGCTGGCGTGCCCGTTCCTGCGCGGCTTCCACGGTGCGATCGCGGAATGCGACGAACGACTTGGCGCGCTCGGGGTGCAGCAAGAGCAGCGCCGGAAACATCCAGGTATCGCTGTCCCAGAACGCGTGACCCGTGTAGCAGGTCGTGAGCCCGCACGGCCCGAGCCCCCAGCTCGTGTCGGGTGCCGCGCTCGCGATGAGGTAGTAGAGCTCAGAGTGCACCAGCTGTTGGGCCTTCGGGTCGCCATCGATCAGAATGTCGGACTGCCACAGCTGCTCCCACGCGGCGCGTTGATCGGCGAGCAGGCGCTCGAAGCCGCGCTCGCGGGCCTCGCGGGCGAGCCTGAGATCGTCGGCGGCGGTGCCTCCCCACCCGGCGCGTGACAGCGCCACGAACTTGCTGAAGGCGTATGAGCGGCCGCGCTCTACTTTGATCGTCACATCGAGCGCGAGCCGGAAGCGGTCCGTGTGCAGGTTGACGCTCTCCGGCTGCACTCCTTCAGGCAGTGCCACCGCGACCGCCATCGCCATCGTCTCGCCCTGCTCGGCCTGGCCGTCGAGCCAGAGGGTGAGCGCCTTGCTGTCGCCGTCGCTCGTCAGCACCTGCGTGTATCCGGGATACCAGATCGCCTCGCGGTCGGGCGTGGCGGGTGGCTGCGGCTCGAGAGTGAGCCCGTAGGCCGGGACCGCCTCCTCCTCCTCCGGGCCTGTCATCTGGGCCAGTGGAAATCGCGGCGCGTGATCCGCCCACAGCATGAGCGGGAACGACAACTGCACGACGCCGTCGTAGTCGGGCGTGATCCGGATGCGGCTCCCAGCCAGATGCGGCGCCGCCTCGCTGACCAGCGTAGTGACCTCGACGGCGGTGTCATGACCGCGGTCGAGGAAGTGATAGCTGGTGGTGAGGACGCCCGCGTGGAGGTCCAGCGTCTGGCGGTAGTCGCGGAAGCGCCGCTCGTTCATCGTCACGCGGTTGAGCCACGCCTGGCCGGATCCGGGCGGGCCGGCGCTGAAATCGATCTCGGTCCATCCGGGCACGGAGGCCGGGCGTGAGATGTCCCCCGGCGTGTAATCCATGAGCCCTGCCACGTACGAGCGCGTCACCGCGGTGCCACGCGGCGAGCTCAGCGTCGAGAAATAGCCGTTGGCCAGATACGTGGGGAAGTAATGCTGCAGATCCGCACCCGAGGCGCTCAGCAGGAAGCTCGCGTCCGTCTCGGCGCTCGCGCCCGCGGCGGCGGCGGCGA
Organism: Steroidobacteraceae bacterium; assembly: GCA_035603345.1. GTDB lineage: Bacteria > Pseudomonadota > Gammaproteobacteria > Steroidobacterales > Steroidobacteraceae > 13-2-20CM-66-19. The sequence continues at coordinate 64,912 of DATNKO010000033.1, forward strand.
GCAGCACCAGCGCGCACCACGCCGCGCGCGGCAATGTCGTCCGGGGATGGGAATGGGTCATTTCGGGGGTCTCACTGCCAGGTATACCGTGCTCCAGAGCTGCGC
>DATNKO010000060.1:0-53450 GCA_035603345.1 Steroidobacteraceae bacterium
ACTCAGGCAGCTGGCGGTCAGCGAGGAGGAAATGCAGCGCTACGAGGCGCGCCGCGACGAGTTGCGGCGGCCGCCGCCGGTGATCAGATTCGTCCAGTCCGAGAGCGGCTCGCAACAGTACTCGGACGCGGTCGGCAAGCAGTTCGCCGACATGACCGGCAAGCCGCTCGACCCGGACGCGATCGCACGCCGCGTCAGCGCGCTGTACGGCCAGGGAGGGCTCGACACGCTCGACTATCGCGTAGTAGGCGAGGAGAGCTACTACGGCCTGTCGATCGATGCACGACCGAGCTCCATGGGACCGAACTACCTGCGGTTCGGTCTCAGCCTGCAGGACGACTTCCAGGGCAACGCGACCTACAACGCCGCGATGCGCTTCGTGATGTCGGACATCACCCGCAATGCCGGCGAGTGGGTCACGGACCTGCAGGCCGGCACCACCTCGCTGGTGTCGACCGAGCTGTTCCTGCCGCTGGCACAGTTCTCCGGCTGGTTCGTCATGCCGCACATCTCGGACGAGGCGCGCGATCTGTACATCGTCCAGGGCCAGACCCAGAACCTCGAGGCCGAGTACCGCATCCACACCTTCGACTACGGCTCGGACTTCGGCTATCAGTTCAGCAACTGGGGCGAGCTGCGCACCGGCGTGCAGCGCGAACGGGGCAGTTACCTGCTCGAGATCGGCGATCCCTCCGATCCGAGTCTGCCGGTGCCGGATCACACGCCGTTCGATCTGCAGGACTATTTCGTACGCTTCACCTACGATCAGCTCGACAACGTGAACTTCCCGCACAGCGGGCAGCAGGCAATGCTGCAGTGGAGCGGCAACCGCGATGCGGCCGGCGTTGCCCAGACTTCCGACCAGGTGACCGCCAGCTACCTCGGTGCGTACTCGTTCGGGCGCAACACGCTGTCGTTCTCCGCCGCGGGCGGCACGACGCTGCAGTCGCATATCACCGATATCAACCTGCTGTTCCCGCTCGGGGGCTTTCTCAACCTCTCGGGCCTGCGCGCGGACTCGCTTCTCGGCCCCGATTTCGGCATCGCGCGCGCGCTCTACTACCGGCAGATCGGCCGCGGCGGCCTCGGCTACTTCGACGTGCCCACATATCTGGGGATGTCGCTCGAGATGGGCAACGTCTGGCAGAGCCGCAGCGCGGCGAGCTTCGGCAACACGCAGAAGGATGCCAGCGTGTTCCTCGGCCTCGATACGCTTCTCGGCCCGCTCTATATCGCTACCGGCTTCGACCAGCACGGCAACGAGGCGTTCTACCTGTTCCTCGGACGGACGTTCTGACTAAGGGCACAGGATGTGCCCCGCCCCCGAGCCAATTGATCTAGAGGCCGCGGCTCTCGGCGAGCTTCTCGATCTTCTGGAACACCAGCGACGGCTTGTCGCCGGCGCGTGAGTACTGGTGCCGCCGGCTCATATCCGCCAGCGCCGCGTCGCGCTCCTCGGGCGTTGCGTACCAGTGCTGCCGCTGCCACTCGGGCCCGAGGAGCTTGCGGAACGGATCCCCGGGCGGCAGGCTCACGCGAATGCCGTATGGACGCAGCCGCTCGATCGGCGGGGTGGTGAGATTCTGCGGTTGACTGATGCCCATCAGTTTGCAAGCTTATCACCGCTAGGAGACAGCTCATGGCCAGGAAACAAACGATGCCCGCCCCGGAACAGGCGCTGCCCGGACGCAGCACGCCGCTCGCCGTCCCGGATGCCCATTTCGTGAACGGCCATCGGATCAGACCGCCGTTCCCGGCGGGCATGCAGGAAGCCTTGTTCGCTCTCGGCTGCTTCTGGGGCGCGGAGCGTCTGTTCTGGGAGCTTCCCGGGGTGTACTCGACGGCGGTCGGCTACGCGGGCGGCTTCACGCCGAATCCGACCTACGAGGAGGTGTGTACCGGAGATACCGGGCACGCCGAGGTAGTGCGCATCATCTTCGATCCGCGCCGGATCGGCTACCAGGATCTGCTGAAGGCGTTCTGGGAGTCGCACGATCCCACTCAGGGCATGCGGCAGGGGAACGACATCGGCACCCAGTATCGCTCGGCGATCTACACCTTCAATCCCGCGCAGCGCGCCGCCGCCACGGCGTCGCTGCGCGCCTACCAGGCGGGTCTCACGGCCGCGGGCCGCGGCAAGATCACCACCGAGATCGTGGATGCGCCGGAGTTCTACTACGCCGAGGATTACCACCAGCAGTATCTGGCGAAGAATCCGGACGGGTATTGCGGGTTGGGCGGCTGTGGAGTGCCGTTTGAATCCGCGGAGTTACAGGTAACTGAGAAGACGTAATCGCAGCGTGACTCTGGTTTCTGCGGGAAGCCAATGGGTTACAGGCTGTTGGATTGAAGACCCTGCGTTTTTCTGCATCGGCCGAGGAGAATCTCGGGGTGACGAGTCCCATGCCGTCGGCTTTTTTTGGTCATGGCAATCCGATGAATGCCGTGCAGCAGAATGCTTTTACGGATGGCTGGCGTCGCATGGCCGCCTCCATCCCGAAGCCGCGGGCGATACTCACCATCTCTGCACATTGGTACTTGCCCGCCACCGCCGTCACGATCGCGCGCGCCCCCAAGACGATCCATGATTTTGGCGGGTTTCCTGCGGAACTATTCCGCGTGCAATATCCGGCGCCGGGTGATGAGTGGCTGGCCCGGCGCGTTGGAAGCCTACTGCATCCTTACAAGGTGGATTTCGATGACCGTTGGGGTCTCGATCACGGGACCTGGTCGGTATTGAGGCATGCCTATCCCGACGCGGACGTCCCGGTGGTGCAGCTCAGCATCAACGAAACGCAGCCGGCGTCGTTCCACTTTGAACTGGGCGAACGACTGGCGCCGCTTAGAGGAGAGGGCGTCCTGGTGGCGGGTAGCGGCAATCTCGTTCACAACCTCGAAGCCTATGCGTGGGGGAGGCATGTGCCAGAGCCTTACGATTGGGCCGCGCGCTTTGAAAACGCCGCCAAACAGGCAATGCTATCCGGCGACTTCACACCGCTCATCAGCTACGAGCATCTCGGCCACGATGCGCAGTTAGCCATCCCGACGCCTGAGCATTTTCTGCCGCTCCTGTATGTGCTCGGAACGCAACAGTCCGGGGACAAATTGTCGTTCCCAGTCGCGGGCTTTGATGGGGGCTCGATCTCCATGCTGTGTGTTCAACTGGGCTGATACGTCGCTGGTAACGATTTCGGCATGATTCGTTCACAGCAGTACCTGGCGAAGAACCCGGAAGGCTACTGCGGGATTGGCGGGTGCGGGGTGCCCTTCAAACCCGAGGAGTTACCGCTGGCGGAGAAGGGCTAACGACGCGTAGACGAGCGAGATACTGCTCCACACCCCCAGGGTGAAATAGAGCGACATCCACAGCACCTCGTTCTTCCAGTCCTCCCAACGGTAGGACACGGTCCAGCGCCGCCAGATGTCGAGCGCGCCGTCGGCGATGCTCAGGTATTGGCGTCCGTTGGCCTGATCGGCAAGCCATCGCGAGCGGTACATGGGCACATCGAAGAAGAATATGAACGCGACGTAGGCGGCGCCTCCGACGCCCCAGGCGATCATCAGCGGATGTAGCGCCGCGAGTCGATGCGGCCCGATCACCAGCATGCTGGCGACCACCAGCGCTGCCGCCAGTCCCCACATCGAATTCTCGACGACGTGACCGCGCTGCGCGGTAGTCAGCACGGCGTGCCACGAGCACCCTTCCGCGAGCGCGATGAGCGGTACCAGCCCCAGCGAGACGGCTTGCACGAACGAGCTACCGCTCAACTCCGCAGTGCGATGCAGTATCAGGGCCCACTGGGCGGCGAAGCACAGTTCGGCGACGGTCGCGACCGACCGACCGACGAGCACGCTCGACAGTCGCGAGTCGACCAGAACCAGGCGCGGAGCGTCGAACACCGGCAGCAGGGAACGGAATGCGCAACCTGACACGTACACGGCGGACAACAGCAGTTGCATCTGGCCAGCGTGTGCGCGTGCGACTGCGAGGGCGGATAGCGACCAGAGAGCCAGGTTCAGCACCGCGATCGCACGCAGCAACCTGTGCCACCAGACGACCGCGTGCGACGTCACGCTATTGGGTTGTCATCCGCGGTTCGCGCGGCAGTGTTCAGGCGGCCCGCTCGATGACCGGGTACTCCGCGGCGCTGCGCGGCAACGGCCCCGGACGGCAGGCGACCAGGTTGGCTTCAAACTCGCGCGTGCACGCCGCCCAACTCGACTGCAGAGCACGGGCGCGGCAGGCGCGCGGGTCGAGTGTCAGCGCCCGCTGCGCCGCCATGCCGAGATCCGCATCGAGCGCTCCGGTTACGCCGTCCTCCACGACGTCGATCGGGCCCGTTACCGGGAAGGCCGCCACCGGCACGCCGCAGGCCATCGCCTCGAGATTCACCAGGCCAAAGGTATCGGTGAGGCTCGGGAAAACCAGCAGGTCGGCCGCGGCGAGGTGAGCTGCGAGATCCTCGCCGTAGCGAAAGCCTGCGAACACGGCCTCACGGTACTGAGCCGCGAGGCGCGCCCGCTCGGGGCCGTCCCCGATCACGATCTTCGAGCCGCGCCACGGCATGCGCAGAAACGCATCGACATTCTTTTCCACCGCCAGGCGTCCCACGTAAGCGGCGATCGGCCGCGGCAATTGCAAAAACTCCTTGCTCCGGGGCCGGAATAATTCCGTGTCCACGCCGCGCTGCCAGCGCACCAGATTGCGGAATCTGCGCTTACGGAGCTCATTCTCCACCGACGCCGTGCTCACCATGCAGCGTTGCGCGGCCGCATGAAAGCGCCGCAACACCGCATAGGAGAGCCACAGCGGTATCGGCCAGCGGGATTTCAGGTACTGCGGAAACTGCGTGTGATAGGAGGTCGTGAAGCGCCATCCACGCCTGAGGCAATAGCGCCGCGCGGCAAGACCGAGCGGGCCCTCGGTGGCAATGTGCAATGCCTGCGGCCGGAACAACTCCAGCTTGCGCGCCAGACCTGCCATCGGCCTCACCGCCACGCGGATCTCCGGATAGCTGGGGCAGGGTATGGTACGGAAGTCGCGCGGCGCGGCGATCCTCACCTCATGGCCGAACCTGACGAGCCAGGCGGCGGTCTGCGCCAGCGTGTTGACGACACCGTTGGTTTGCGGAAACCAGGCGTCTGTCACGATCATGATTCTCATGCCCCGGGCATCCTCACTGCAGATTGTGACAGTGGCGTTAAGGGTGGCGACCGATAAGCAGTGCAAGAAATAGCCGTTGAGACAGTGGCTTGTCATGTGTTCTTAACATTCTTCCTATAATTCCTTCACGTCAGCGCAGCCGCGCTGTGGCATCGAATGGAGGAGCGAATGCACACTTTTCTTGCCGAACTCAAGAAGCAGCGCTGGGACGATCATCGTTACTACCACCACAGCCGAATCAACCAGACCCTGCACCTGGTGAGTGCGCTCAGTTTCCTCACCGCCTACGTGTTTGTTTTCACCAACCCGGCTGCCGCCGCGCTGATCGGCTGGCTGGTGGCGATGGTCACGCGTCAGGTGGGCCACTTCTTCTTCGAGTCCAAGGACTATGACGAGGTCAACCACGCCAGCCACGCGCACAAGGAAGACATAAAGGTCGGCTACAACCTCAGACGCAAGATCGTTCTGCTATCGATCTGGGCCCTGTCACCCGTGGTTCTGTGGCTCGATCCGACGCTGTTCGGTATCTTCCGCGCGGCGCGCGGCAATGCCGACTTCGTACGACACGTCTGTCAGGTGTGGCTGGCGCTCGGCGCGGGCGCGTTGCTGTTCCGCACGGTGCAACTGTGCCTGCAGCAGAGCGTGTTGACGGGCGCCGTGTGGTTGACGAAGATCCTCACCGACCCGTTTCACGACGTCAAACTCTACTGTCGGGCACCGCTGCACTTGTTGCGTGGCGAGCTGGTCGACCCGATGGACGATGTGGTCCACCAGGCCTGAAGCAGCTCGCGCAGGACGCGCCGACGGATCGCCTTGTCGGTGAGCGCCGTACCCTGCCACCACCAGCCATCGCGCCGCATCGCCTCGGCCGCCGCCACCACCCGGTCGGCGACCGAGGCGAAGTCGGCGTCGCTGTAGTTGAGGCTGAAGATGAGCCGGCCGGTGCCGATCCAGCTGAGGGACAGTCCCTGTGTGCGCAGGTAATACTGGAACATCCAGTTGTAGCGCGAAGGCGCGAGGTAGTTGAAGGTCCAGATGGACGAGAGATGCGCCACTTGAACCGGGAGCTGCGCCGCCTGCAGCCGCGTGTTGAGCTCGGCCGCACGGCGCTCCCAGACCGCATCGAGGTCGCGGTAGAGTGCACGGATCTGCTCACTCTCCAGGCGCGTCAGGAATTCGTGCATTGCGCCCATCACATAGGGGTGCGAATTGAACGTGCCGCGTGCGAAGCACACGTCCGCCGGGTGCTGCTCGTCGTAGCGCTTCATGAGGTCGCGGCGCCCGCAGACGACTCCCACCGGCAGTCCCCCGCCGAGACTCTTGCCGTAGGTCACCAGGTCGGCGCGCACCCCGAAGTACTGCTGCGCGCCGCGCGGTGCGAGGCGAAAACCGACGAACACTTCATCGAAGATGAGGATGATCCCCCGCTCGGAGCACACGGCGCGCAACTGCCCGAGCCAGGCGGCGTAGGCCGCGCGGTCGAAACGGGCACTCCGTCCGCTATCGATCAGGCCCGAATCCGCCGGTGCGCTCGCGTTGGGATGCATCGACTGCACGGGATTCACCAGCACGCAAGCGATGTCGCGCCGCGTACGCAGCACCCGCAGCGACGCCGCATCCATCTCCTTCAGCGTATAGGTCGCGTCGGCGGGCAGCGGGTTGCCCACCCCGGGCTGCACATCCCCCCACCAGCCGTGATACGCCCCGCAGAAGCGCACCAGGTAGGGGCGGCGGGTGTGATAGCGCGCGAGGCGCACGGCCTGCATCACGGCCTCGGTACCCGACATGTGGAACGACACCTCGTCGAGTCCGGAAATCTCCCGCAGCCGGCGCACGTTGTCGGCCAGCAGCGGATGATAGGCGCCGAGCACCGGCCCGAGCTCGCGCACCCGCTCGGCGCCGCGCTCGATGCACTCCTTGTAGAAATCGTAGCCAAAGAGGTTCACACCATAGGAGCCGCTCAGGTCGAAGAGCTGATTGCCGTCTACATCGGCCACGGTGACGCCCGAAGAGGACTCGAGGAACGCGCCGGCCTGAAGGTACTGCCGGACGATGCGGCTGAACTGAAAGGGCACCCGATAGCGCGCCGTGAACTGCAGGTCCGACACCGAGTGCGCCACCTCGCGGGTGAGAGCAGCGCCTTTCGCGAAGCGCTGCGCATACAGTTGCGCGAGCTGCATGAACCCGGCACGCCGCGCGGCGGCCACCTCCGCGGGCGCATCGTCGGCGCTGAAGAACCGCGTCTCGTCGTATTCGTAGTGGGGAATGAGGCGCGCCAGCCGGCGCGCCAGCCGCGCGTGTCCGGCGAGCGAGGGGTGCTTGGCGCGCGACAGCAGCAGCCGCAGCCACAGGCTCCGCACTGCGAGCAGCGCGACCAGAGCGCCAGCGATGTACCACAGCAGCATCATGGGCTCGAGACTCAACAGCCAGCCTGGGGGCTGATTACCCCGGCGGCAAAGTATTTCAGTGCCGTGACAATGCCATGACAGTCCGTTCGGCCATTGCCAGGGTCACCCAGCAGGAGCGAGTGAATTTTCTCCTGACCAATCGCCTGCCGCGCCGCTGGCTGACCCTGTTCATGGGATGGTTGAGCGACCTCGAGCAGCCCTGGCTGTGCCGTGCCTGTATCGCGATCTGGGGGCTGTTCACAGAGCTCGATCTCAGCGATGCCCAGAAAACCCGCTTCCGCAGCCTGCAGGAGTTCTTTACCCGGCAGCTGAAGGACGGGGCACGCCGCGTCGACCCCGATCCGGAGGTGGTCGTGAGCCCGTGCGACGGCATCGTGGGCGCAATGGGGCAGGTGAGCGAAGGATCGGTGCTTCAGGCCAAGGGCTTCCCTTACACGCTCATGGATCTCTTGGGCGATGAGGAGCTGGTGCGCAATTATCTCGACGGCTCGTTCGTGACGCTGCGGCTCACCTCCGGTATGTATCACCGCTTCCACGCACCCTATGACTGCCGCGTCGAGCGGGTGACCTACGTCTCCGGAGACACCTGGAATGTCAATCCGATTGCGCTCAGGCGGATCGAGAATCTTTTCTGCAGGAACGAGCGCGCCATCATCCGCTGCCGGCTGAGCGCATCCGACCACCTGGTCACGCTGGTGCCGGTGGCTGCCATCCTGGTGGCGAGCATACGGTTGCACTGCGCGGACGTGCTGCTGCACCTGAAGTACCGGGGACCTAACACCATTCCCTGCGATGCGACGCTTCGTAAAGGCGAAGAGATGGGCTGGTTCCAGCATGGTTCGACCATGATCGCGTTCGCCCCGCCGGGCATCGGGCTTTCTCCCGGGCTGCGCCAGGGAAGCCTGATCCGCATGGGCCAGCCGCTACTGAGCATTGCCGGTGCCGAATCGTGAGCGAGGTCGCAGTCATCACCGGCACCACCCACGGCATCGGCCGGGTGACGAGCCGCGAGCTGGCGCGCGCCGGCAAAACCGTCGTCATGCTGTGCCGCGACGTGACGGCCGCCAACGCGGTACGCGATGAGATCGCGCGGCAGGTGCCGCGTGCCAGGGTCGAGGTCGGCCGCTGCGATCTGGCCTCGCTCGCCTCGGTACGGGAGGCGGCTGCCGCCGTCCGCCGCGACTACCCGCCGCTCGGGCTGCTGGTCAACAACGCCGGCATGGTGAGCACTCGCCGCCGCACCTCGGTCGACGGCTTCGAGCTCACGTTCGCGACCAACCACCTGGGGCCGTTCCTGCTCACCGCTTTGCTCTCGGACCACCTAGATAAGGCTGCGCGCATCGTCACGGTCGCCTCGCGCATCCATTACCGCGGCGGCCTGGATTTTGACACGGTCACCGACGCCCGTGCACGCTACCGGGCCACCGCCGCCTATGCGCAGTCGAAGCTCGCCAACGTCATGCACACGTTCGCGCTGGCGCGCCGGATGTCGGGCAGCGGCATCAGCGTCAACTGCCTGCACCCCGGCGTCGTTGCTACCAATCTGCTGCCGCGCTGGCTGCGGGTCATCAAGCCGCTGCTCACCCGGGTCATGTTCGATGCCGAGCGCGGCGCGCGCACCAGTCTGTACCTGGCACTCGATCCGAGTGTCGCCGGCGTCACCGGCCGCTACTTCGACGAGTACCAGCATCCCCGGTCCGCTTCCCCGCTGGCGAACGACGTCGCGCTGCAGGAGTCGCTGTGGAAGATGAGCGCGCAGTGGACCGGCGCGCCGGGGTAACCGTTGAACGTACCCGGCCATCCCAACTGAAAGGCCCGTCATGCCTGAAAATGCCCAATCGCCGCTCAAGCCGCTCAGCGAAGCGCTGCTGTTCGCGAGCAACTTTCTGCGCCATCCAAACATGCTCGGCTCGATCATCCCGAGCTCACGATTCCTCGTGAACCAGGTGCTCGAGCCAATCGACTGGGGCCGCGCCCGCGTGATCGTGGAATACGGGCCGGGCGTCGGCACGTTCACCGGCGAGATCCTACGCCGTATGCGCAGCGATGCGCAGCTCGTGGCCATCGAGACGAATCGCGACTTCGTGCGCTTCCTGCAAAGGACACTGCCGGATCCGCGGCTGCACGTGGTGCATGATTCGGCCGCGCAGGTGCAGTCGGTTTTGAAGCGCCTGGCACTCCCGGCGCCGCGCTACATCATCTCCGGCATTCCACTCGGCAGCATGCCGGATGCGGTGCGCGCCGACATCGCGGTGAAGAGCCGCGCGGCGCTCGAGCCAGGTGGAGCGTTTCTCGTCTACCAGTTCACTGCCCGAGCCCTGCCTGTGCTGCAGCGGACCTTCGGCGATGTGCGGCGCAGTTTCGAGCGCCGCAACCTGCCGCCGGCGCAGGTGTTCGTGTGCGCGACACGCGGGGCCTGATGCCGCGATTGTCGCAGCGCGAGTTCCGGCGGCTGGTGCCGGCCGTGCGCGCCATGTTGAAGGAATCCGACGCCGTGGCTCTGGGTTCCCTGAGCAGGGTGCGCGCGCGCCGCAAGTCGGATGGGAGTGAGGTCACCGTCGCCGACCGGCGGGCGGAGCGCGTGCTGCGCCATCTGCTGCGGGCGCTGTGGCCGGGGGATGCGGTCGTCGGAGAGGAGTATGGCGGGCGTATCACCCCCCGGGGGCGATGCTGGCTGGTCGATCCCATCGACGGCACCAGCTCCTACGTTCTCGGCCTGCCCATGTTCGGGTCGCTGCTGTCGCTGTTGATCGACGGCGAGCCGGTGTTCGGCTGTATTCACTTGCCCGCATTGCGGGAGACCACCTTCGCCGCTACCGGACACGGCTGCTGGTACTCGCATGCGGGCGCGAGGCCGCGGCGGGTGCATGTGGGCGCGCCGCGCCGGCTGTCGCAGGCCAAGGTCGGGATGACCTGCGTCAAGGAGCGCAGCTGGTTCGATCAGCCGGGCGGACCGCAAGCGGCGAGGCTGGCACGCAGGGTGGGGCGCCTCCGCATGGTCGGCGACTGCGTGCAGTACGCACTGCTGTGCCGCGGGACGCTCGACGCGGCAGTCGATCCATTCATGAAGCCTTGGGACATTGGGGCGCTGGTGCCGTGCGTACTGGAGGCCGGGGGCTCGATCAGCGATCTCCAGGGGGAGACCGCGCGCATTCTCGAGCGCACTTCGATCGTGGCCGCCAGCTCGGTCAGACTGCGTCGCGAGATCTGCAGCGCGGCCCGGGAGCGGTGATTGCAACGCTCAATAGGAAGGTGGATATTGACGGCGAGCCATGCGACGGAGAATGACAACAAGCCTGTTGCGGCCTGATCCCGCCATACTCGGTAAGCTGATGCTCGGTGCGCTGAGCATCGCCGTGGCAGCGGCCGCGACGCCCGAGGAAGTGAACCAGGCGTACAGCTCAGCCTACTCGCTGTACGTCGACATCCACCAGCATCCCGAGCTCTCCGGCCACGAGAGCCGCACGGCGGCGCTGCTGGCCGCGCGGCTGCGCGGGCTCGGCTACAGCGTGACCGAGCACGTTGGCGGCACCGGAGTCGTCGCGATCCTGAAGAACGGCTCCGGGCCCACGGTCATGCTGCGCACCGAGCTCGATGCGCTGCCGGTGGAGGAAAAAACGGGGCTCCCTTACGCAAGCAAGGTACACGCCCGGGACGACGCCGGGCACGACGTCGCGGTCGGGCACATGTGCGGGCACGATCTGCACATGAGCGCACTGGTGGCCACCGCCGGGATCATGGCGCGCAGCCGCAACTCCTGGCACGGCACCCTCATGTTGATCGGGCAGCCGGCCGAGGAGACCATCGGCGGCGCCGCCGGCATGGTGCACGACGGCCTCTTCAAGCGCTTTGCGCGTCCCGACTACCTGCTGGCACTGCACGTCGGCAACGAGCTGCCGGCCGGCAAGGTCGGCGTGGTTTCCGGGGAGTACTCGAGCAACGCCGACTCGCTGCGCATCACGATTTTCGGCCGCGGCGGGCATGGCTCCGCGCCGCACACCGCCGTGGACCCGATCGTGATCGCGGCGCGCACGATTCTCGCGCTGCAGACGATCGTGTCGCGCGAGGTGAAGCCGGGCGAGTTCGCGGTCGTCACGGTCGGGTACATCCGCGCCGGCACCAAGAACAACATCATCCCGGACGAGGCCGAGCTCGGACTCACGGTGCGCACCTACAAGGCTGAGGTGCGCAAGCAGGTGCTGGCCGCCATCAGGCGCATCGCGGATGCGGAAGCGCAGGCTGCCGGGGCTCCGCGGCCGCCGTCGATCGAGCACTACGAGAGCGCCGATGCGGTCTACAACGACCCGGCGCTGACCGCGCGGCTGCGGCCGGCACTCGAGACGGCGCTGGGGGCCGGCAATGTCGTCACCAAGGAGCCGATCACCGCGTCGGAGGATTTCTCGGTGTTCGTCGAGCAGGGCATCCCGGGCTTCTACCTGTCGCTCGGCGGGGCGGACCCGCAGAAGTACGCCGCGGCGCAGGCAAGCGGCATCCCTCTGCCGTCGAACCATTCGCCGCTATTCGCCCCCGACGTCGATCCGGCGCTGCACACGGCTATCACGGTGGAGCTCGCCATGCTGCGCGGTCTGCTCAAGCCGCAGGGGCAGGGCAAGCCCGCGGCGTAAATGCGCCGTCAGGTCGTGCCGGTTTTGCAATTGCCCTTCCAGGGCTTGCCCGACAGCCGATCGCGTGTCCATTTGAGCTGCAGGTCGATGGTCTTGTCCATCAGCGGGTCATGGTCCAGGCCCGGCCGATGGACGAACTCGATCGGCAGCCCGAGCCGGCAGGCCTCGGCCACGCCTGCCTCGACATCTGCAAAATCCACTGACTGATCGTCGTCTCCTGCAAGTACCAGCAGTGGTCCTTTGATCGGCCTGTTGGCGCTGCGGCTATCCTGGTTGTACTGCCGAACTTCGGCAACCTGGTCCCAGCCCGACCGGACGGGCGGCTGCGAGCCGACTTCCGCGGCCGCGGCGTAAGCGTAGTACCAGCAGCCTTTGGTCGTGACATCCTGGTAGCGGGCGAGCAGCGCCGGCGTCAGCATCCGCGACACCTCGAAGGTGGGGTGGCTCGCCTTGACGCCGAAGGCCGTCAATGGCCAATACATCGTCGTTATGGTCTTGAACGTGTGTGCATCGTGCGATTCGAATGCCTCGAAGTCAGTGTCTCCCGCCACCGAGATCGCGCCGGCATAATCGCGGTCGTTGAGTTTCATCTCGAGCTCGGCGACGCCCCACACCGCGGTGCCGCCTTGCGAATGACCGATGGCGACCCACCTTTTTCCCAGCGGCGCTACCGCGGCGTGCGCCGCCGCGACCGAGTACACGACATCGTTGGCTTGCGGGATCTTGTTGTCGTATTGGTGTGGGCCTGGAGTTCCGAGTCCGGCGTAGTCGGTCGCGACGACGGCGAAACCGGCGGCGACCATCGGCATGAGACCTTCGCTCCCGTATTCCACATCCTTCATCAGAGACGGCGCGCACATGCGCGCAACGCCGCTTGTTCCATGAGCCCATGCGATCAACGGCCATCCGCCACGCGGCGGCGTCCCGGCCGGGATCAGCACCACGCCGGAGGTCGCGATGTCGGTGCCGTCCAGAGCACGGGAGTGATAGAGAATGCGCACAGCGGTCGCGCCTGGTGGCAGCTGGTATCCGCTGAAGGCCTCGGCGCGGATCAGGGTGCCGGCTGGAGCGGGCGCGAATGGCCGCGGTGGATCGTAGAAGGCGGTGAGCGGCAACGCGTCGCTGGCCTCCATCGCGAGGGCCTGCGCCCGTGTCCTGGGCAGATCGTCATCGGCAACAACCGCGTCTGCGGCCAACAGCAGACCCAAAGTGAAGCTAACGTAGCCGAAAGTGCTCAATGGGCCGCCTCGCTAAGCTGTGACCGCGAGCTCTGCCGCCCGCGCCTCGCGCCCCAGCGCGGTGACGACGATCAGCGCCACCGCAACCACGGCCAGCGTCCAGGCGAGGATGTGCGCGTAGTCGTTGTGGTGTGCCTCGGCGATACCGGACTGAAACGGCCCGATGCGTGACATCAGCAGGTTGCCGAGCTGATAGGCGAAGCCGGGCAGAACCGCACGCACCGCCGGCGGCGACAGCTCGTTGAGGTGCGCCGGCACGATCCCCCAGGCGCCCTGCACCATGAACTGCATGAGGAAGGCGCCGAGCGCGAACATCACCGCGGTGTGGGAGTAGGCCCACAGCGGAATCATGGGCAGCGCGAGCGCTGCCGACAGCACGATCGCCCGCCTGCGGCCGATGCGCTCGGAGAGCGCACCGAAGCAGACGCCACCGACGAGCGCGCCAACGTTCATGACGATGGCGATGATGGCGGTCTGCCGGGCGGAGAAGCCGTGCTGCACCTGCAGGAAGGTCGGGTACAGGTCCTGCGAGCCGTGCGAGAAGGCGTTGAAGCACGCCATGAGCACCACCAGGTAGAGGAGCGTCGGGAAATACTCCCGCGCCACCCGCAGGAGCGCCGCGGCGGAGGCGCGCCGCGGCGCCGCGCCGGCAACCCAGGCCGGAGACTCCTGCACCCCGAAGCGAATGTACAGCACCAGGAATGCGGCCGCCGCGCTCACCACGAACATGCCGCGCCAGCCGACGTGCACGAACAGCCACCCAAACACGAGGGACGCCAGCAGGTAGCCGATCACGTAGCCTTCCTGCAGCAGCCCGGAGAAGAAGCCGCGACCTCTCGCCGGCAGCGTCTCGAGCGCCAGCGCCGCGCCCACGCCCCACTCGCCGCCCATCGCCAGGCCGAACACGGCTCGCAGTACCAGCAGCGTGGCGAGATTGGGCGCGAGCGCGGTGGCGAGCTGCACCGCGGAGTAGCTGAGCACGTTCAGCATCAGGATCGGGCGACGGCCGTACTTCTCGGCCAGCCAGCCGAATATCAGCGCGCCCACCGGGCGGAACGCCAGCGTCAGGAACAGCCCCTCGGTGACCGCCTTCACGTCGGTGTGGAACTCGACGCTGATCGCCTGAAGGCTGAAGACGAAGATGAAGAAGTCGAAGGCGTCCAGCGACCAGCCGCCGAGGGCGGCGGCGTAGGCGTGTATCTGCGGGCGGCTGAGTGAGCGCAAGGTGTCGAGCACGACTGCTCCCCGATCGCGTCCGACGTGAGCGTAGCACGCGCCGCCGCTTGGCAGACATACCCAACGCCGCGGCATCCGCGGCACATCGACATACGAAGCACTAACAATTCTTGAGCCGGCACCGACATTTGCCGCGCGGCGCCAAATCTATACTGCCGGCAAAAGAGCTTTGGTTTCCCCGGGGACGCAGTTGCGGCCTACTTACGACGCTTTCCCGCCAGCGCGGGATTGCCGGCGTTGATCTCATGTGTAGGGCGGCTCGCCCTCCTGTGCGCTTGTGCGCTGACAGCCGCGCCGGCTGGCGCTGAGGAATTCAGCGT
This sequence comes from Steroidobacteraceae bacterium, assembly GCA_035603345.1. Classification (GTDB taxonomy): domain Bacteria; phylum Pseudomonadota; class Gammaproteobacteria; order Steroidobacterales; family Steroidobacteraceae; genus 13-2-20CM-66-19. Next base: position 14,992 of record DATNKO010000060.1, read on the forward strand.
GCTCTGGGGGAGTACCGACACCGACGACCACACGTCGGCCTCCTATGCCTGGGAGCTGGAGTACCGCGAGCGCCTGCTCGCCCATCTCGACGCCACCCTGGGTTATCTCAACGAGGGCCACATTCCGGGCCATCATCGCGACGGTGCGTCGCTCGAGCTATGGGCCACGACCTCGCTGTGGCACGAGCGACTCGGGCTGGCGCTGGGCGCAGGCCCTTACGTCTACTGCGACACACAGCTCCCCCCGACGCTGCAAGACGGCTATCGCGACTCTCACGGCGTTGGCGCGCTCATCACCGGCTCGGTGAGCTACGTACTCACCGGCAACTGGTTTGCGCGTCTCGAGGTCAGCCAAGTCACCGCGCCGGGGAGCGTCGGAACGCGCACGGTGCTGCTTGGTGTCGGATACCGGCTGCAGAGCGTCATTGATCGGCTGAACGGCTCCTGGGCCGACGGTGCGCAGGCGACGCTGCCCGAGGCCGCCAATGAGCTCGGCCTCTTCTACGGCGAGACCATCATCAACGACGCGCACTCGGATGCATCGAGCGCCTTCGGTGTGGAGTATCGGCGGCGGGTGCTGCATCACCTCGAGCTCTCCGCCAGCCTGATCGATGAGGGTGACGGGCTCGACGGACACCACATGGGCATGACCGGTGAGGCCTGGCTCGTTCAGGACTTCGTCTCCGGACATATCGAGTTGGGTGTGGGCCTCGGTACCTACTTCTCGTTCGAGTCCTATCAGACGATCTACGGCACCCGCGCAGCGAGTACGGTCGGGCTGGCCTCGATGACGATCGCCTGGCGCTTCACCCGCGCGCTCGACCTGCGGCTCATCTGGCATCGCGGATTCACCACCGACGACCAGGACCGGGACATCGTCACCGCCGGCTTGGGCTGGAAGTTTTGACTACAGCGAGCCGAACACCTTGCGGATGAGCGAGCTTGCCTGGCCGAGGGGGTTCCTGCGGATCGCGCGCTCTTCGTCGGCCATGCGGCTGAAGAGTCCGTCGAGCGCCTTCGCGGTCACGTAGTCGTCGAGATTGGCATCCTTCGAATTGATCAGCCCGAGCTGCGCGGCCTTGCCAGCCACGCGGTCGTACTCCTCGGCGAGCCGCAGCCTGGCGGTGGCGGCGGCAACTACCGGGTGGAAGCGCTGCGTGAGCTGCGCGCCGGTCGCGCGGCGGAAGTACTCGGTGCCAGCGGCATCGCCGCCGGTGAGGATGGCCTTGGCGTCCGACAGCGTCATGTTGTGCAGCGCCTGTTTGAACACCGGCTTCGCCTGCGCCACCGCATTCTCAGCCGCGTGATTCATGGTGGCATGCAGGTTGTCCGCTTCGCCGCTCATGCCGATCATGCGCATCGCGCGGTCGGCCTTCTCGAGTGCGGGCGGCAGCGGGATCGCCACCTTCGGGTCGTTGAGGAATCCGCCTGGCCGGCCGAGCTGCGCGACCGCGGTGTCGATGCCCTTGGAGAGCGCCGCATGCAATCCGTCGGCGGCGTCCTGAGAGCTCAGGGCAGCAAGTGCCGCGGGCGCGGCCAGCGCGCTGCCCGTGCACAGCAGCGCCGCGAGAATCGGCAGCGCCGCGAGAATCGGCAGCGCTGCGAGAATCGGCAGCGCTGCGAGAATCGGCAGCGGCCGGCTCAGCCGCTGATTCATGAGCCAGCTCATGTTGCGCTCCTGCAGAATGCCATCGCAGCCGCGAGTGTAGACTCCCCCGCGCACCAGGCCCAACACCTGCAGGTCATGCCGGAGGCGCGCGTTGAGTCGGAGCGAATCGGGCTTTGCCGCCATCTCGCGACGCGAGCAGGGCCTGCGCCGCACGCTCGGGGCAGGCCGGCTCGGCATGATCGCCATCGGTGGCGCCATCGGCACCGGACTGTTTCTCGGCAGCGGCTTCGCCATCAGTCTGGCCGGGCCCGCGGTGCTGGTGAGCTACGCGGTGGGAGCGGTGGTCGCGCTGCTGCTCATGGGCTGCCTGGCGGAGATGACTGTTGCGCACCCGACCTCGGGCTCGTTCGGTGCCTATGCTGAGTACTACATCAGCCCGCTGGCTGGCTTCCTGGTGCGCTACGCCTATTGGACCAGCATCGTGCTCGCGATCGGAGCCGAGGTCACGGCGGTGGCGGTGTACATGCACTTCTGGTTTCCGACGCCACCCGTCTGGTTGTGGATCGCGGCATTCTCGGCGCTGCTGATCGGCATCAATGCGGTGAGCGTCGGCGTGTTCGGCGCCGTCGAGTACTGGTTCTCGGCGATCAAGGTCAGCGCGATCGTGCTGTTCATCGGGCTGGCCGGCTACATCGTGTGGCAGGCGCCGTCGCCTGCCGCCGGCGCAACCACACCCGGCTTTCACAACTACTTCGCGCACCGGGGGTTCTTTCCCAATGGGGTGTGGGGCGCATGGGTTGCCGTCATCGTCGCGATCTTCAGCTATCTCAGCATCGAGATGATCGCGGTTGCGGCCGGCGAGGCCGCGCAGCCCGAGCTCGCGGCGGTGCGCGCATTCCGCTCCACAGTCCTGCGGCTGATCCTGTTCTACCTGCTGACGCTCGCCCTGATCCTGGCGATCGTGCCCTGGACGCTCGCCGGCATCGACGAGAGCCCGTTCGTGAAGGTGATGCGTGCGCTGCGGGTGCCGGCGGCCGCCGGCATCTTCAATTTCGTGATCCTGGTCGCGGCACTCTCGGCCATGAACAGCCAGCTCTACATCACTACCCGCATGATGTTCAGCCTGGCGCGCGCCGGGGACGCGCCGCGGCGCTTCGGCGAGCTCAGCCGTCGCGGTGTGCCGCTCAACTCACTGCTGCTGTCGGGCATCGGAGTCGCGCTGGCGTTGCTGCTGAGCGTGATTGCGCCGCAGTCGTCGTTCATCCTGATGCTGGCAATCTCGGCATTCGGCGCCATGTTTACCTGGATGATGATCTTCGTGACCCATTACTGCTTCCGGCGGGCTCACAGCCGCTCGAACAGCGCACCGCTGCGCTTTCGCATGGCCGGCTTTCCAGTGACGACGCTGGCCGGAGCGGCTCTGATGGCGGCGATTCTCCTGACCACGGCGTTCACCGCGCCGTTTCGCATGACGCTGGTGTTTGGAATCCCTTTCCTGGTGCTGCTGGCGCTGATTTATCTGATCCGCTATCGCTCCAGGTAGAGCGGCATCCAGTGTCGCGCTCGCGCCGCTGCTGGATGAGAGCAGCGCGCAGCTCGACCGGTCATTAACCTGCCACTCAAGTGGAGTTAAGCTGTGCGCCCAGCATACGGAGGGTCCAGGCCATGACCGTAAAAGTGATTCCCGACGGCTATCACAGCGTGACGCCATACGTGATGGTGGAGGGCGCGGCCGATGCCATCGCCTTCTACAAGGACGTGTTCGGTGCCACCGAGCTGTTCCGCATGCCCGACGCCAAGGGTCGCATCGCGCACTCCGAGATCAGGATCGGCGATTCGGTGGTGATGCTCGCAGATGCGCAGGCCGGCACGACCTGCAAGAGCCCGCGTTCGCTCGGCGGCTCGAGCGTCGGGCTGATGATTTATCTCGACAACGTCGACACGGTTTTTGCGCGCGCCATCAAGGCGGGGAGCAAATCGCTGCGGCCGGTGACCAACCAGTTCTACGGCGATCGCTCCGGGACGCTCGAGGATCCGTTCGGGCATGTCTGGACGGTCGCGACGCACGTCGAGGACGTCGCGCCGGACGAGCTCGAGCGGCGCGCGCAAGCCGCGATGACGAAACCCGCCGGCGCCTCCTGAGCCGGCGCGCAGCAGGTCTCACGAGGGATTCTTCACCCAGCCGCGCGGCTTGCGATTGAATCCGAGCTGCACCTCGACCTGCCGTGCGCCGCAGCGGCAGCGGAATCGGCCGACGATTTTCGCGAGCGGCTCGTCCCAGCCGGCGCGACAGTGACGCGCGAGGAAGGCCGGCGTCAGCTCGCGCGAGTGTCGACAGGTCAGGCAGGTGACGACGACGACGTAATCGCCGAAATGATCGCGCAGCCGCTCGATGGAGTTCCACGGCAGCATGATTCCAAGTGTGAGGAACGTGCGCGCCGCGCGTCCATCCAGTGCTAAAGTGCGGGCGGCACTGTTTGAAGTGCCGCCTGCTTCCTGGAGTCCGTGTGCGGTAGATACATCCTGGCCCAGGCGGCCAAGGCCGAACGTGCACTGGGCATTCAGCGCTCGCGCTGGGACTACGCGTTGAGCTATCGCGTGCTGCCGACCGAGCAGGTGCCGGTGGCGGTGCTCGCCTCCGGCGAGCGCGAGGCGGCGATGATGCGCTGGGGGCTGATTCCCTGGTGGGCGCGCGGCGTGGCGCTCAAGGCCTCGACCATCAACGCGACCGTCGAGCGCATCGAGACGGCACCCGCCTACCGCGACGCCTGGGGCCGCAGTCAGCGCTGCATTTTTCCGATGGGCGGCTTCTACGAGCCGCACGTCAACGCCGACGGCTCGCGCGATCCGTACTTCGTGCGCCTCGGCGACAGCGAGGTGTTGGGGGTCGCGGGTCTCTGGGATCGCTCGCTGCGGCACGACGGCTCGTACGTGTTCTCCTGCACGCTCATCACCGTGCCCGCGAACCGCCTGCTCGCCGAGATTCACAATGCCAAGCAGCGCATGCCGGCGATTCTCGCGCCGGCCGATTACGACACCTGGCTCGGCGGTGGGCAGCCCGAAGCGCGCGCGCTGTTGAAACCGTACCCGGACCAGGGGCTCGCCGCCTGGAAGGTCAGCCGCCGCGTCAACAGTCCGAAGCTGCCGAACGATGCCAGCCTGATCGAGCCGCTGGCCGGCTGAGCAGCGGGCAGAGCTCAGAATTTCTGCGACAGCTCGATGCCAACAGTGCGCGGCTGTGCCGGCAGGATGTAGACCTGGTTGTCGTTTGCCGGGTTGGTCTGGGTGAAGCGCGACAGCTCCGCAATCTTGTTCGTGACGTTGGTGACGAACAGCTTCACGTCAAGGTTGTTGCGGTCGATTCCGGCCACGACATCCATCAGTCCATACGCGGGTTGCATCCCATAGATCTCCGCTTCGGGGACCTGCAGCACCGGTGCGGTCTGCGTCTGGTAGACCCACGAAACCTGCGCGTAGGGTGAGATCTGGTTGATCTCGCCCCAGGTGTAGCGGGCGACGATGTTGCCCTTGAACTTGGGCACGACCGGCAGGTTCGTGCCGGTGGGCGCCAGCGGTCCCACCCACTCGCCGCCCGGGAGATACGTGAAGGGAGTGACCTGCGACGCGCAGCTCGTTATACCGGAGGTGCCGCAGTAGTTCTGGGTGAGCACCGGATCCAGCCAGGTGAGGTTGGTGGTGAACAGCAGGTGGTCGCCCGCGACCCAGTCGAGCTCGTTCTCGAGTCCCTTGATGCGCGCGTTGCCGCCGTTGGCGATCGCGGTGATGCTCGGGGGCACCAGGAACGAGAACTGGAAGTTCTTCCAGTCCTCCCAGAACAGTGAGCCGTTCCAGCGCAGGCGGTGATCGAGCCACTGCGTCTTCCAGCCGACCTCGTAGTTCGTCAGGTAGTCGGCCGCGTAAGGCGGCGCGCCGCTCACCCGGTTGACGCCGCCGGGCCGGAAGCCCTTCGAGTAGGTGGCGTAAACCATCTGGTCCGCGGTGATCTTGTAAGTCAGGTTGACGCGCGGCACGGTGCCGGTATCGCTGACCGTCTTGTTGAGGTCGCTGCACGGCGCGCCGGCGAGACCGCCGGACATGGGCGGCCCCATGCAAGGGGTGTTGCTGTCGTAATTGACCGAGTAACCGAAGAAGCCCTGCAGCGAATTGTCGTATTTATAGTACCGCTCGCCTCCGGTGAGTGACCACTGCGAACTGATGTCCCAGGTGACCTGGGCAAACACCGCCTGGTCCCGGTCGACGCGCTGCTCGTCGGTGAGCCAGATCGTATTGTCCAGGCCCGGTATGGAAAGAGACGAGGCAAAGCCCTGGGGATTGCCGCCATAAACGTTGCCGTTGTAACCCGGCATCGTGTAGTCCTGCCAGATGTCGTGCAGCTGGCGCTCGATGAACAGACCAACGGTGGCCCTGACGGGCTCATCCGCGGGCGTGCTGATGCGCAGCTCATGGCTCCACTTCTCGAAGTAGCCGCCGCCGATGACAAATTCCTGGGGCATGATCGGCAGCCCGCTGTTGCCGACCCAATTGGCCCCCGAGCCGTACACTCGGTCGTAGAACTCCGAGTAGTCGCTGTAGTCGGAGACCGTGTGCGAGGTGCGCTTGAAGTAGCCGCCGGCGTACACGAGGTCGAAATTGCTGATCTTGCCTTCGATGGTCAGCCCGGTCTGGTACCAGGAATCCTGCGAGTTATCCGGTCCGAATTGCACCAGCTGGAGGTTGCCCACCGTCGGGTCATAGCCGAAGAACCCCTCGGTGGTGAGATCCTGGGCCATGAACGAGGGGGTTACGGTCCAGTCCTCACCCAGGTCGAATTTGAGCGCGCCGCGGCCGCCCTTGGTGTCGACGGTGTTGTAATCGCTCTTCACCGAGGCGGCATTGCTGATGGCGCCGGCGCCGATCACGCCCACGGACGGGCAGGAGTAGGGCTCGGGGGTCTGGCCCGCCCAGGTCGGGAACGTGCGTACCCCGTTGACGATGCACGCGCTGGCGTTGGTGCCCGCCACGTTGCTGATGTAGCCGGCGTCGTGCTCGTCCCAGGCGACCAGGCGCACCGCGGCAATTGGCGACAGTGGCAGGTTGACGAAGCCCTGGGCTTCCCAGCCGGTGCCGCCGTGGTCGACCTGGTTGACCTGCAGGTCGTAGCCGGCGGAGAGCTTGGTGGGATCCGGCTGGTTGGAGATGATGCGAATGGTGCCGGATTCGGAGCTCGCTCCGAACAGGGTGCCCTGTGGCCCTTCCAGTACCTCGATGCGCTGCACGTCATAGATGTGCATATCGGGCGTGCCGTCGATGGTCGTGACCGGCAGCTCGTCAAAATAGATACCGACACTCGGCTGTGAGCCGGAGTGATTGCCGTCGCCACCGCTCACCACGCCGCGGATATAGACGTGCGCGTCGCCCGGCTGGCCATTGCTGCCTTCGCCCTGGCCGCGCACGTAGGAGATGCTCGGAGCGTACTTGACGTAGTCGTCCAGGTTGACGATCCCGAGCTGGTCGATCTTCGCGGAGTCGAATACCTGGACGCTGATCGGGACGTTCTGCAGGTTCTCGACGCGCTTCTGTGCGGTGACCACGACCTCCTGCAGGCCGCCCGCGCCGGTCGCTTCAGAGGGCTGCGCTGCCGGGGGCGCCTGGTCGGCATACGCCACCGGCACCGCTGCGAGTAGCGCTGATGCAACAGGGATCCCGCTGCGCAGGAACCGTCCGCGCCCGTTTGTCTGCCCACGGGCCAATTTACGCCGTCGACTACGTGTCATTGCCTGAGCTCCCCCTGAATATGCGCTTGTGGTAAGCGCGCAGCTCTCCGGTCGGTCCCAAGCCTACTTGAAGCGAACCGATTTTCAAGAAGCGGATTGAGCTTCAGGGCGAGGCTGGCACCGCCGGATAAGCCGTGAGCACCGGACCGAGAGCTGCTTTGAGCGGATCCAGCCATGGCTCGAAGTGTCGCCACTGTTCAAGCCCCTCGCGGAAGATCGGCCGGCGCACCTGCTCGGAGCTCGCCGTGCGTACCGCGCGCTCGTTCTCGTAGAAGCGCAGGCAGGCGGCCTCGAACGGCAGCGCGCAATGCCCGAGGAGCTGGCGGACTTGTGCCTCGGTGTCGTCGATCAGCCGCTCGTAAAGCACGCGATGCACGCGCCCGGGCAGCACCGCGTCGAAATGCGCCATGAGGGCGACGTAGTCGCGGTAGTAGCGGCCGAGGTCGTCGAGCCCGTAGGTGAAGTTCTGGCCGCGTGCGAAGTGCTGCTTGAAGCACGAGAAGCAGCAGCCGAGCGGATGACGGCGGGCGTCGATGATGCGGGCATTGGGCAGGATCGCTTGAATGAGCCCGACATACAGGCAGTTGTTCGGCATCTTGTCGATGAAAAACGCCGCGCCGCGCTTGCGCAGGACGCGCGTGCGCTCGAGGTAGCGCTCGCCGAGAGCGGTGAGCTCGGCGCGCGTCAGGGCGCTCACCGCGGTGAAGAAACCGTCCGCGGGGTCGGATCCGCCGCGCGCTGCGAGCTCGCGGGCGATCTGCGGGATGTCCGGCAGCTCCATCGTCCCCTCGACGAGCGGATGGCTCGCCAGGATCTGCTCGATGAGCGTGGACCCCGAGCGCGGCAGGCCGACGATGAAGATCGGGTCCCCCGCCATGGCTCCCGACCCCGCGCGGGCGGCGAAGAACCCCGCGGTGAAGAGCGCGCGCGCGCGGCTGACGAAGTCGGAGGTTTCCGCGGCACTGTAGGGGTGCAGGCGGCGGCGGCGCTCGTTTCCACGCGCGTACTGCGCGAATGATTCTCCGTAGAGCGCGGCGTCCTCGAGCGCCTTGGCGAGCGCGAATTCAAAATGCAGGCGATCCTCGTCGGCGAGATCGGTGCGCGCCAGGGCGGTGCGCAGCGCGGCGAGATCCGCCTCCGCGAAGCGCACGGTCTTCAGGTTGGCGAGACTCCACCAGGCCTCCCCGAGCGTCGGCTCGAGCGCAATCGCGCGGCGGTAGGCGGCCACGCTGTCGGCCTGGCGGCCGGCGGTCTTGAGCGAGTGTCCGTAGCTCATCCAGACTTTCGGTTGCTGCGGATACTCCCTGAGGAGGGCCTCGTAGACACGGATGGAGCCGAGATAGTCACCAAGATTTGCGAGCACTGCGGCGTGCAGGCTGTGGTAGCCCGGATCGCGCGGTGATTTCGCCAGCAGCATCCCGACCTGCGCCAGCGCGAGCTCCGCCTTGCCCTGGCGGTTGAGCACCATGGCGTAGTTATGACGGGCGCCGTCGAAGCTCGGAGCGAGCGCGAGACAGCGCTCGAGGAGCTGTTGCGCGTCCAGGTAGCGGCGCAACCGTGCCGCCACCTCCGCGCGCATGCGCAGTGCGGCCACGTCCGTAGGGTGGGCCCGCAGATGCGCCTGCAGCTGCGCATCGGCCCGCGGCAGGTCGTTGCGGACCAGGGCCCGGGCGGCGTCCGCCAGGCGCGGATCCCGGGTTGCGGCCTCGAGATAGCGGGCGCGCGCCTCATCGGCAGCGCGCATATCGCCCTGAGCGTCGAGCTGATCGGCGAGCAGACGCCAGCCGTCGGGTGAGTCTGGCTTCAGGAGCAGGGCGCGCCGCAGCGCCGCGACCGCCTCCCGCGGACGGCCCGCCTCCCCGAGCGCGATGCCGAGCTCGAGATGCACGGGCGCTGCCTCCGGCTGCTCGCGCGCGAGCGGCGCGAGCACCTCGAGCGCGGCCTGAGTCTGGCCGACGATGCGCTCCGCGGCGCCCAGGATCAGGCGCGCACGCGGGTCGCCGGGGCTCGCCTTCAGGACCTCGTGCGCCTGCTCGGCGGCCAGGCGCGGGTCCTTGCCCAGCAGCCGCGTCGCATGCGCAAGCGCCACCTCGAGCGTTCCAATGGGCTCAGATGCCCCGGTCACGACTCAAGGCCCTGGCGCAGTCCGGTCCCGCATGGTGACACCCGCCTCCATGTTCTACGATAGCCGAACAAGAACAAAAGGGACCTCATTCATGGGCCGGTATCGACGTTACATCATCGCAGCCGCGGTCGTCGTCGTGCTCATCGGCGCCTACGCAGCTGCCGGGTTTCTTGCCGTGCCGTACTTCGGGCGCCGCGCGGCGGTCGATTTCGTCCGCACGCATTATGGCCGCACGCTCAGCGTCGGCGCGATCCACTTCAATCCCTTCAACCTTCACCTCGACATCACCGGCCTGTCGCTGCCGGATGCCGACGGCCAGCGCCTGCTCGCCTTCGACCGGCTGCATGTCGGCGTGGCATTCGCCAGCCTCTGGCACCTGGCGCCGGACTTCAGGGAGATCCTGCTCGAGCAACCGTACCTGCGCGTGGTGGTCCGCCCGGACGGTGCGCTCAATCTCGCCGATCTCGGCAAGGGCTTCCCGCCGGGGCCGCAGACGCCGAAGCCGCAGAAGGCCGCCGCTCCCATGCGCCTGATCATCCAGCGTCTGGCGGTGGTGAGCGGCACCACGACGTTCGAGGACCGCACCCACCCGACGCCGTTCCGCGCCGAGCTCAAACCAATCGCCTTCGAGCTGCGCGACTTCAGCACCAGGGGCGGCACCGGCAACGACTTTGCCCTCAAGGCCGCATCTCCTGAGGGCGAGCGCCTCATCTGGAGCGGCACGGTGCAGCTGGCGCCGCTCGCCTCGCGCGGGCAGTTCGAGATTGCCAACCTGAGGGCGCGCACGCCGTGGAACTACCTGCGCGCGAGCCTCCCCTTCGAGATCGATTCGGGCGTGATCGGCATCAAGGGTGACTACCAGCTCGGCTCCGGTGCAGGCCCGCTGACGCTCACCGTCGACGTACACGACACCACCGTGACCGACCTCCAGGTCAAGCCCCGCGCCGGCCAGGAGGACTACGTTGTGTTGAAGCGCATCGAGGTGCAGGAGACGCGGCTCGATATGGGTGCGCATCGCGTGGAAGTTGCGAAGGTGCAGCTCTCCGGAGGAGACATCAAGGCGTGGGTGAATGAGCAGGGGCGCCTCAACCTGCTCGACCTGGTGACGCCGCCGGGAGCCGCCGCCGCGACCGCGAGCGCGCCGGACTCTGCCAGCCAGGGTGTTTCCCCGGCGCCGCCGGCCGCCAAAGCCCCGGCCGCATCAGCGGCAGCGCCGACGTGGACGGTATCGGCCCCCGACATCGGACTCGAGGGCTTCAAGGTCTCGGCCGAGGACCGGCGACTGAAGCCCGCGGCGACGCTCGTCGTCGATCCGCTCGACGTCCATGTCGCAGGCTTCAACACCTCGCCCGGCGATACGCTCGACATGACGCTGCAGGCGGTCGTCAACTCTGCGGGCAAGCTCGCCGCCAAAGCGCGGATCACGCTCGCGACAGACGCCCTCACGGCGCATATCGAGGCCGCGCATCTGCCGCTGCCGGCGCTGCAGCCCTACCTCACACGTTATACGGCCATGACCCTGCGCGCGGGCGAGCTCGGGATGAAACTCGACGTCGAGCGCCACGCGGACGGCTCGCTCGAGGCGCGCGGCGATACCGTGATCAGGAATCTGAGCACGGTCGACAACGCGCTCAAACTGGACTTCATCAAGTGGAAGGAGCTGCGCCTCGCGGACCTGAGGTTCCGCTCGCAGCCACTCGGTGTGCGCGTCGGCAGCGTCACGACGATCGAGCCGTATGTGCGCATGATCGTCGAGCCCAACCAAACGACCAACATCAAGGAAATCCTCACGCCTCCAGGCACCCCGGCCGCGCGCGCCGCGAGTGCGCCGCAGGCCGCCAGATCCCCTGCGACCGCGAGCGACAGGACGCGGTCTGCAGCGCCTGCCGCGCCTGTGACTCCATTTCCGGTTGCGATCGGCGCCGTGCGCGTGGCGAACGGTGCCGCGAACTACACCGACCTGTGGATCAAGCCGAGCTTCACGCTCAACATGCAGGGCCTGAACGGCACTATCAAGGGGCTCTCGTCGGATCCCGCTTCGCGCGCCAAAGTGAAGCTCGAGGGCAGCATCGAGCGCTATTCGCCGGTCACCATCGCGGGTGAGGTCAACCTGCTGTCGGCGGCGCTGTATACCAGTATCACCATGGGCGTGAAGGATCTCGACCTGACCGTCGTCAACCCGTACTCCGGCCACTTCGCCGGCTACCGCATCAACAGGGGCAAGCTGACGGTCGACGTCTCCTACAAGGTCGAGCAGCGCAAGCTGACCGCCGCACAGCATTTCGTCATCGACCAGCTCGAGCTCGGCGACCGGGTCGACAGCCCCGACGCCGTGCACCTGCCGCTGAAAATTGCGGTGGCGCTTCTCAGGGACCGTAACGGCGTCATCGACCTGAACCTGCCCATGACCGGCAGTCTCGACGATCCGCACTTCAGCGTCTGGCCGCTGGTGTGGAAGGTGCTGGTGAATGTGATCGTCAAGGCCGCGACCGCGCCCTTTGCGCTCCTCGGCCATCTGATCGGCGGCGGCGAGCACCTGAACATCGTCGAGTTCCCCGCCGGCAGCGGCGCGCTCGACAAGCCGGCGCAGGATCAGCTCGCCGGGCTCGCCAAGGCGCTGCAGCAGCGGCCGCAGCTCAAGCTCGACGTGCCGATGGTCTCCTCCAAGACCCTCGACGGTGCGCAGCTCGCGCGGGCGCACCTGAAGCAGGAGCTGCTGGCGCGCGTGGCCGGGACGCGCGAGGGGCACAGGCACCCCGATACGGCAGGAGAGATGGCGCTCTCCGATCCGCAGCAGCACTTCAAGCTGCTGCTCGAGCAGTTTCACGCCGATCTCGGCAAGGACGCGCCGCTGCCGCCGGCGGCGGTGGCCGTCGAGGGCGCGAAGCGCGGGGAGACGCAGCCGTACGGTGCGGCGGTCGCCGCGCTCGACGCGGCGTTGCTCGCCCATCTGCAGCCGCAGCCCGGCGATCTCGACGCGCTCGGCAAGGAGCGCGCCCAGAACATTCAGCAGGCGCTGCTCGCCGGCGGACAGATCGATCCCGCGCGGGTGTTCATCGTCAATCCGCCGCCGAAGCCCGACAGCGGCGACAAAGTGAACGTGGAGCTCGCTCTCAGGTGACCAAAGCCGCGCCCGCTTGTGCGACACTCGCTCCCATGCAAAGCCAACACGACCGAGCGCTGCGCTTCCGTGCCCTGCACGCCAGCGGTACTTTCGTGATTCCGAACGTCTGGGACGGCGCTTCGGCTTGCGTGATGGCCGGTATGGGCTTCGAGGCGCTCGCCACCTCGAGCGCCGCGTGTGCGGCGACCTACGGCAGGATCGACGGTCGCATCACGCGCGAGCAGGCGCTCACGCACGCGCGGCTGATCGTCGCCGCCACCGATCTTCCGGTCTCCGCCGACCTCGAGCAGGGTTTTGGCGACGATCCCGCGGCGGTCGCCGAGACCGTCCGGCTTGCGGCCGAGGCCGGGCTGGTCGGCGGCTCGATCGAGGACGCGAGCGGCAATGAGCGCGCGCCGATCTACGAGCTCGCGCGGGCGGTGGAGCGTGTGACCGCGGCGGTGCAGGCGGCGCGGGCGCTGCCGTTCCCGTTCACGCTCACCGCGCGCGCCGAGAACTTTCTCCATGACCGGACGGATCTCGACGACACGGTGCGCCGGCTGCAGGCCTTCGAGCGCGCCGGCGCGGACGTGCTGTTCGCTCCGGGCCTGCCGGATCTCGCGGCGGTGCGCACCGTGTGCGGCGCGCTGTCGCGGCCGGTCAACTTCATGGTGGGCATCCGGGGTCGCTCCTTCAGCGTCGCCGAGCTCGCCGCGGCCGGTGTCCGCCGCATCAGCCTCTCGACCTCGCTGTATCGCGCCGCCATCACCGGGCTGCGCGCCGCGGCGCGCGAGGTGCGGGAGGCGGGTACTTTCGGCTACCTCGACGCCATCATGGGCGGCGGCGAGCTGGAGCGCTTCCTGACGGGCTAGCTCTGCGCCCTGCGCGCCGCGTGATGCAGGTTCGGCAGCAGCACGGTGAGCAATCCGATCAGCGGCAGGAAGGCGCACATCTGGAAGATGAAGGAGACGCCGACGGTGTCGGCGAGCTTGCCGAGGACCGCCGCGCCGACGCTACCCATGCCGAACGCCAGCCCGAAGAACAGCCCCGCCACCGTGCCGGTGCGCCCGGGCAGCAGGTCCTGCGCGTAGACCACGATCGCCGGGAACGCGGAGGCGAGGATCAGCCCGATCGGCACCGTCAGCACGCCGGTCCAGAAGAGATTCGCATGCGGCAGCAGCAGCGTGAAGGGCACCACCCCGAGAATCGACACCCAGATGATGTACTTGCTGCCGAAGCGGTCGCCCAGCGGTCCGCCGAGCATGCCGCCGACCGCGGCCGAGGCGAGGAACAGGAACAGGTGCAGCTGCGCGCTGCGCACCGAGACATGGAAGGTGTCGATCAGATAGAAGGTGTAATAGCTGCTGATGCTCGCGAGGTAGAAGAACTTGGAGAAGATGAGCAGCAGCAGCACGACGATCGCGACTCGCACGTGTCGCGGCGGATGGGGTAGCGCCGCATGGCCTGCCGCGTGCTGCAACCGCAGCACGCCGTGCGTCTTGTACCAATGGCCGACGTTGAAAAGCACGAACATGCCGAGCAGCGCGAACAGAGAGAACCACGCCACGCTCGATTGTCCGAAGGGCAGCACGATGAACGCCGCCAGCAGTGGGCCGGCGGCGGAGCCGAAGTTGCCGCCCACCTGGAACACCGACTGCGCGAGTCCGTGCTTGCCGCCGGAGGCCATGCGCGCGACGCGCGAGGACTCGGGGTGGAACACCGAGGAGCCGGTGCCGACCAGCCCCGCGGCGAACAACAGCAGCCCGAAGCTGGGCGCGAACGCGAGCAGCAGCAAGCCCAAGAGCGTGAAGCCCATGCCAATCGCGAGCGAGTAGGGCAGCGGCCGGCGGTCGGCGAGCGCGCCGATGAGCGGCTGCAGGAGCGAAGCGGTGAACTGGAAGGTAAAGGTGAGGAGCCCGATCTGCCCGAAACTCAGCCGGTACGAGCTCTTGAGCATCGGGTACAGAGCCGGCAGGAGCGACTGCATCATGTCATTCAGCAGATGACAGAAGCTGATGGCGGCGAGGATGCTGACGACGGTGCGCCCGGCGCTGCCCGTGGCGCGCACGGCCTGGACCGATTGACTCAAACCGGGGGTCTCCTGTGCTGAAACTACACTGTGCCTGAATCGGGCCGCGAAGCCCATCTCCCCAAAGTGCGACCGGCGTCCCGAGGGCACTGCGCAGGCACGTCATGGCCTGCGCATGGCACAATCCTCTCGCAGGGGGTGCACGCATGCGGGATCTCACCGAAGGGCCGATCGTCCGGCAGCTGATCGTCATGGCGGTGCCGATCGCGATCGGCATGTTGTTCCAGACGCTGTACTTCCTCGTCGACCTGTACTTCGTCGCCCACCTTGGAGATGCCGCGATCGCCGGCGTCAGCACCGCGGGCACCCTGACCTTCGTGATGATGGCTCTCACCCAGATGCTGGGAGTGGGCACGGTGGCGCTGGTCTCGCACGCGGTGGGACGCAAGGATCAGGCCGAAGCCAATCTCATCTTCAATCAGTCGGTCGTGCTGTCGGCGATCTGCGGGGTGCTGACGCTCGGCGCGGGACTGCTGTTCGCCGGCGCCTACGCGCGGGCCATGGCGGCCGACGGCGCGGCGGCCGCGGCCGGCGCCGCGTACCTGTACGCGTACATCCCCGGCCTCGCGCTGCAGTTCGCGCTGATCGCGCTCGGCTCGGCGCTGCGCGGCACCGGCATCGTCAAACCGACCATGATGGTGCAGATGCTGACGGTGATCGTGAACACGATTCTCGCGCCGGTGCTGATCGCCGGCTGGGGTACTCACCATCCGCTGGGCACGGCTGGCGCCGGGCTCGCAACCACCATTGCGATCGCCGTCGGCGTGGTGCTGCTGTGGATCTATTTCGTGCGCCTCGAGCACTACGTGAAGCTGGACCCCGAACTGTGGCGGCCGCGCGCAGCCGTCATCCGCCGCATTTTCAACGTCGGCCTGCCCGCCGGTGGCGAGTTCCTCATGATGTTCGTGATCCTTGGCTTCATCTACTGGGTGATCCGCGACTTCGGCCCCGCTGCCCAGGCGGGCTTCGGCATCGGCATGCGGATCATGCAGGCGCTGTTCCTGCCGGTCATGGCGCTGGCGTTCGCCACCGCGCCGGTCGCGGGTCAGAATTTCGGGGCGCGCCGCTTCGAGCGCGTGCGGCAGACGTTTTGGGCCGCCGCGCTGCTGAGCTCCGCGCTGATGTTCGTGCTCACGCTGCTGTGCCAGATCCGGCCGGAGTGGTTCATCGAAGGCTTCAGCCGCCAGCCCGACGTGCTCGCGGTCGGCGTGCCTTACCTGCGCATCATCTCCTGGAACTTCGTCGCCAACGGGCTCATCTTCACCTGCTCGGGCATGTTCCAGGCGCTCGGCAACACCGTGCCGTCACTCCTGAGCTCGGCTTCGCGCCTGTTAACCTTCGTGCTGCCGGTGCTGTTGCTCTGGGCACTGTCGCACTTCACGCTCGGCCAGGTCTGGTATCTGTCGGTGGCGAGCGTCACGCTGCAGGCGCTCACGAGTCTGGCACTCCTGCAGCGCGAGTTTCGCCGCAGGCTGGAGCCGCCGCCGGCGGCGGCCGGCGGTCCGATGGTGACACCCGCGACCTGAGCCGCGCGGCCGCGGCTCGCGGCGGCTCGCCGACTGCTACTTCGGCTCGCTACCCGGCTGCTGGTCGGCGAGCGGGAAGGTCCGCGCCGCCGGCTGCGCCGGGGGGGTTGCGGCCGGGGCGGCCGGCGCAGCGCCAGTCGGCGCCGCGGACGCCTGGCGCTCGCTGCGGGTGCTGGTGGAGACTGCCGCCAGGAAGCGCTGCGCGGACTGATCCTCGCTGTGCACCGCTCCGGACATGATGTCTGCGGCCAGCACGCCCGGCTTTTGATAGAAGGCCGCGTCCGCCTCGTCGTCGATGGTGATGGCCGAGCCGTCGAGGGCGAGGCCGATGAAGGCGCCGCGGGTGCGCGAGTAGGAGTAGACCTCCGCCTTGAAGCCCGCGTCCGTGGCGGCGGACGCCTGCCGCCCGACCGGGCCGGCGGCGACGGAGGCGTCTGCGCCCAAGGTGACCTTGCCGCCGTTGATGCCCTGGATGCCCCTGGGGGTGGTGAACACCAGCACCACATCGGTCGACTGCACGCCGAACTGCAGGCCGAAGCTGCCGCCCGTCATGGTGATGAACATGGGGCTCGTGAACCGGCCATTTCTGTCGCGCACGATCAGGACGCCGTGGCCGCGGCGGCCGCCGAAGAACCAGGCGAGCTTGGTCATGTCGGGAATGACGGCGATGCCGTAGGCGCGCTCGAGCAGCCGGTCCGGGATCGCCTCGTCGCGCGAGCCGCGGAAGTCCTGGAGTATCTGGCTCGCGGTGAGCAGGCGCGCTTCTTCGCGCGCCTGGGCGTGCGCGCCGGCCGCAGCGGTGACGAGCACCGTGCCGGCGAGCGCTGTGAGCAGGGTAGTGCGGATGCGCATGGGTGATTTCCCCTCCAGACGTGCGGGCGCGCGGCGCGCGGCCTTCTGGCCAAGCTTAGCGCAGTCGCGCCGGCAAAGCGCGGCGGGTGCGCGGGCGGCGCATCGCGCGCGGGACATTCAGCGGCTGTTCAGCTCAGAACCACACCGAGATGAACGCCTCGAAGATGGTCGCATCAAGGTGATAGAGCGGCTCGTTGCCCGCGCCGTAGATGTCCGCGAGCAGCGCGTTACGATAGTCGCTGTAGTCGATGAACATGCGGTCGACACGCACGTTGGCGCTGCTTTTGTGGATCCACGGCACCTTGGGGATGTCGAATTGGTATTCCGCCCCGAAGCCGACCGTGTAGCTGTCGAAGGCGGCCAGCTCGCGGTCGCGCGCCTCGTAGTTCTGGTAGTCAGCGCGCGGGAACAGGTCGCTGTAGAAGCTGGCGTGGCTCTGGGTGTAGTAGCGCAGGCTGGTGTCGAACACCCAGCGGTGCCACGCCGGCAGGGTATAGCCGAGCTGGAAGGTGTCGCCGAGCACCGCCCAGGTGTCGTGGTAGTAGCGGTACTGCGCGCTGAGGACGGCGCGCCACGGCAGGTAGTACTTCAGCAGGACGGAGGCGGCATTGCTGGTGCGGGTGTTGGGGTACACCTGCGGCGCGAGCGTGAATCCCAGGCCCCCCGGGGACAGATAGCGGATCTCACGGTACGGGTTGGCGAGGTAGCCCTGGTCGGTGTTGATCTCGTAGTTCAGGTCGAGGAGCGTATTGCGCGTGAGGATCTGGCTGACGCCGAAGGAATAGCCGCGGTGATCGGCCTGCTGATGGAAGGTCGGGTCGTTGATGATGTCGGGACAGAAGCTGCCGGTCGGGTGCGGTGCGTTGCAGATGTCGCGGTAGATCCGGTCCCAGGCGCGCTTGTAGCCGAGCGTCACGGTGGTGAGATCGCCGAACATGTCCTGGCTCACCGAGTAGTAGGTCGTGTCGGCGTTGTAGTCGGGCTCGCGGCTATGGATGTAGCCGACGCTGTAGGTGGTCTTGCCGTGCAGGTAGTCGGCGCCGATGCTCTCCTGTTTGCGGATCTCGTGGTAAGGGCTGGCCGACAGCCGCACGTCGATCGAGGCGCTCGAGATCATGTCCTCGTAGTACTGACCGGTGAACGACAGGCTGTCACCGACCTTCTTGCGGATCAGGACCGAGGGCCCCTCCACGGTGATGCCGCCGCCCGAGTACGAGTGGTACATGACGTCCGCCTCGTCCTCGGGCAGCACGCCGCTCAGCGCGGGACCGGCGATGATGCACAGCGCCAGGAGCGTCCGCGTGAAGGGCGAGAGCGCGGGCCGGCGGCCGGTACCGGACGCCACCCCCGTCACGCGCGCCCCCCGCACGCCGTCAATTGCATCCGCAGCCGCCGCCGACCGCGCCGGTCGCACCGTGAGAGCCCTCGCGCGTCTCGAACATGTGATCGAGGTAGGTTGCCGAGATCGAGTTGCGGCTCAGGGACATGAGGGGATCGGCGAGATGCTCGCGCTCGTAGGGCTTCACCCACGGCTGCACCGGGCTGCAGCCCGCCAGCAGCAGTGCCAGCGCTGCGAGCCGCAGCGCGGCCCGCAGGGCGGGTGTGCACTCACGCTCGGATCGATGGCTCATCGCTCGTCTACTCGCGCACCAGCGCCCGAATACTGTCGAGGTACTCGTTCTCGTCGCCGGGCTTGTAGCCCCGGTGCAGCACCCGCACCCGGCCGGTGCGGTCGATGATCACCGTGCTCGGCATGCCCTCGACGTCGTACAGCCGGCTTACCTTGCTCTCTTTATCATAAAGAATCGGAAAGCTCACCGGTGTCGCTTTGAGCCAGTCGTTGGCGGCGTTCGAATCAGGCTCGACGTTCACTCCGAGCAGCACGAAGCCGAGCTTGTTGTACTTCTGGTAGATGTTTTCGAGCAACGGCATTTCCTGGCGGCACGGCCCGCACCAGCTCGCCCAGAAGTTCAGCATCACCACGTTGCCCTTGTACTGCGCCAGGCTCACGTCGTGGCCGCTGCGCGCGCCGAGCGTGAACTGCGGGGCCGGCTGGCCGGTGGGGTCGGCGAGCGCCGGCAGCGCGACACTCAGCACGGCGAGCAGCGCCAGTAAACGGTTCCTCATGGTGCATCCCTCGTAACTAGAAGAACACGGTCGTGCCAAGGCGCGCCTCGAGGTTGTTGGTGAGTTTGGTGTAGCCCAGCAAGCTCGACTGAAACACGTGGTCCTCGACCGTGACGTGGAACGCGAGCCAGTCTCTGGGCACGATGCGGTAGCCGGCACCAAAGTTCACCGTGAACTTCGTATCGCCGGCGAAATCGGTGGAGCCGATGCCGCCCAGCAGATAGAAGGCGCTCGTCATGGCGATGCCCCGACCGATGAAGGCCTCGCCCGGCAGGAAGTTGTAGCCCAGCGACAGATCGTAATACGTGAAGCGCCTCTCAGACCCGGTAAGGAGCGGTGCGTTGCCGCTCAGGACCTCGTAACTGGTGAGTCCGCCGTGGGAGCGGCCGGCCTCCGCCTGGAAGAAGAAGTCCTCGGTGACGTGGTAGGCGGCGGTCACGCCATAGACCGGATTGACGCCGAAATCCTCGATGGACAGCGCGCCGTAGTAAAGGCCGAGCTCGATGTTCGAGCTGTGGATGTTCGGCACCTTCACCGGGCGCCGCTCGACCTGCGGCTCGATCACCCGCGGCGGAGCGCCCTCGGTGGTCTGATCGTCGGCCGGCGTGGAGCTCTGCGCGGTGGCCGGCGGGTTGCTGCCCGCGTGGCGCTGCTGGTACCAGTTGCGCACCGAGGCGCAGCCGTCGAGCGCGGCGAGCACGGCGATCAGAAGAAGAACGCGAATCCCGCTTTCCATTCGTCTGCTTCCTCGTTCTCGTTGCGCGTCGTGAAGATGTAATGGGCCTTGTACTCGGCGCGCAGGAAAAAGCGCCGCGTGAGGTAGAAGCGTATGCCGCCCCCGACATACGCGGTCGGTTCGGTCCGATCGGTGGGCTGCACCAGGGTCGCCTTGGGCTCGGTATGCACCGTGCCGATGCCGAGCGTCAGGAACGGCGACCAGCGCGATTCGGGCAGCAGCACGTGCATCAGGCCGAGGTCGCCGGTCTCGCCGTTGGAATAGCGGCCGAGGAACTGGCCGACGGCGCCCTCGAGCGCCATCTGCGAGTTGAACGACACGGAATAGTAGGCGGAGATCAGGTTGGCACCGCCCCAGGCGCCGGCGAATATGCCCATCTCGTAGCGATGCGAGGTGAAGCCGGCGCGATCGCCGAGGTCGAACCTGAAGGGCGAGCCGTCGGCGAGAGTGAGCTGCTGCATGTCGTGCTGCGACGCCCAGCCTTCGACGCCGTGCTCGGTGCGCACTTTGAACCAGTCGGTGCGACGGAACAGCACGTCGATGCTCTCGTCACGCGGCACGACGTGGAACACCGGGTAGCCGCGGCCCGGACCGGTGTGCAGCTCCAGGTACGGCTGCGTCACGAACAGCTGCAGGTAGTCGCGTGCGCCGGCCGCAGCCGGGGTCAGCAGCCACGCCAGCACCACCGCGGCGGCGGCGCCTGCGCGGAAGGCGCGGCGGCCCGGCGGAGCGACGCGCTCAGTTGACCGGAACGGCTGGATCGAACGGGTTGTTGAAGTACTGTGCGCCAATATCCAGCCATTCCGACAGCAGACGAAGCTCGTCCGGCGTCATCCAGCCCGCATGCTGGCCGTTGGACCCGAACGTCGCGAAGAACTGCGCGGACTGGGCCCCGTTGGCGCTGCCCGCGTTCATGAAGGGTCCGACCGACGGCCCGGGCTGACCCATGATAACTGTGTTGTGAGGGAACAGCAGCTGCACGTAGGAGGTGAATTCCTGCGGCACGGTGTTCGAGGCGGTGCTGGTCAGATCGAGATTGCCCGCGGGCACCGCCGTGGTGCCCGACGGCGTCGAGTTGTGGCAGCCGGCCTGCGAGCAGGTCTCGTTCACCTGCGCGCCGTTCACCGTGACCGGGCGCGCCGCGTCCCACAACGGCTGGATGTGCTCCGGGTAGTTGATCATGGCGAGGCAGTTCGACGCCCAGGTGGTCTCGCACAGCGCGCTGGTCGGGTTCTGGATCGGCTGCGTCGGACTGATATAGCTGTAGTCGATCGGCGCGCCGAGGTTGGCGGCCGGCACCTGCGCGGGATCGTCCCACACGTCGGTGTAGATCACGTCCATGGTCGGCTGCATCTGCAGGCAGGGCGGGGTATCGGTGGCGCAGCTCACCGCCGCGCGTGTCTCGGCCATGGTCTCGCCCGCCGAGGTCGGCACGAAGCCGCCGGAGTTGGCGCCGAGCGTATGCGGGAACGGCACCCCGGCGGCGGCCGCGCCCGCCCAGGCGGAGGCGAACAGTCCGTCGCGGCCGTGCGAGATCGGATGCTGCGGGCTGCCCGGCAGGTGACAGCCGTTGCAGGAGACCACCTCGCCCGGGATCAGCTGCAGCCACACGCCCTGCGGCGGCTGGCTGTTGAGGCGGCGCGCGTTGGCATCGAGGATGCTGACGCGGAAGGCGACGTCGGCCGGCACCTCGATGCGAACCGAGC
This sequence comes from Steroidobacteraceae bacterium, assembly GCA_035603345.1. Classification (GTDB taxonomy): domain Bacteria; phylum Pseudomonadota; class Gammaproteobacteria; order Steroidobacterales; family Steroidobacteraceae; genus 13-2-20CM-66-19. The sequence goes on from DATNKO010000060.1 coordinate 36,639, forward strand.
CGTCGGGCTCGATGGGCGCATAGCCCATGATCTGCATCATGTAGTTACTGGCGCCGAAGGCGGCGCCGGAGAGGTTGACGACCGTCTGATCGGGGATCGACACCGGCTTCTCCAGACGGATGAAGCGCGCCGGCCGCGAGCTCACCGGCGTCTGGGCCGCGTCGGCCACCGTGGCGATGTTGGGCACCGCGGTATCGACGCCGTCGATGTCGTAGACACTCCTTATATCTATGACGCCGACCCCGGCGTTGACCCAGTTCTGGTTGAGGGTCACCCCCGGAACCTGGTCGAGGATGATGTTGGGCAGCGTGCGGGGAGCTGCGGGCACGACGTCGCTCACCATCACGCCCTCGACCGGCTGCATCACCGGCAGCATGGTGTCGTTGGCGGGATCGAGGATCCAGACGCTATAGAGCGGCAGCGCCGCGGTCGCATTGGGGGCGGCGAGCCCGCTCGAGGTGCACGGCACGATGGTCGGCGGTGTCTGCGTCTGATCGAGCAGCCGGCACTCCGACCAGCTGACCAGGATGCGGCCGGTGCCGTCCCAGAGCGGGTAGGCCGAATTGAAGCGCCCGCCGGGCGAGGGTCCCGGGATGGTGAAGACCTCGTTGGTGCTGACCGCCGTCTGCGCCGGACCCTTGAGTCCCGGATAAGCGAGCAGCGACTGGGTGTTCTCCACGTACTGTGTGCCGTTGATCTGCACCAGGTTGCCGCCGTCGTCGACGTCGGTGTACTGGCGGATCAGCGCCAGCACGTTGCCGTTCTGCATCTCGTGCGGATGCACGAACTCGATCACCGTGCCGTCGGTGCCGGTCAGGTGACTGTTGGCACCGTAGTAGAGCTGCATGTCGGTGCCGTCAGGGTTGGACGAGTACAGCGACATCTGATCCTTGCCGCCCGGGGCGTTGTCCCAGCGGCTCCACAGCACGCGCCCGCTCATCAGCACGGTGGCGTCGCGATCGTGGCTCTGGTTGAAGGAGATCTGATGGATGCCGGTGCCGTCGGCATTCATCACCTCGAGCACGAACGCCGGCTCGACCCGCGCCTCGTCCTGGTAGGAGAACTGCGGGAACCCCTCGTCGAGCAGTATGCCCTGCGACTGGGTCTGGCGGGTGCTCGAGAACACGATGCGCCCGTCCGGCAGGAAGTGCGGCGAGACGTCGTTGACGGTCAGCGGGTCCGGATCGATCGACGGATCGATCACCGGGCTCAGGGTGTCGGTGGCGATGACGTATTGCCAGATGCGCCAGCAAGGCGGGTTCTTGCTCTGCTGATTCATGGTGAGCGGGCCGCGCATGGCGAACAGCACCGTACCGCCGTCGGCGGACACGTCGACGTCCTTGACGTCGTAGAGCGCACCGGCGGTGATGCGGCTGGTGATGTTGGTTTCGAGCGCGCTCGGGGAAGCGCTGGCGCGCTCGTACAGATCGGCCTGCGGTACCAGGTCGCGCATGACGCGCAGATCGTCCTGCACCAGGTTACCGGCGGTATCGGTCGGCACGGTGCGCTTCACGTAGAAGATCGGGTAGTTGACGGTCGCGGGGTCGGTCGACTGACTGTTGGCGATGTTGACGCTGCCGCCCCCGCCGCCGCCGCTGCCACTACAGCCGTCAACGGCCGCCACCAGCAGCAGCACGGCGGCAGCGGCGCGCGCCCACTGCCGCAGCACCTCTCGCCACCCGCGCCACTCCCTCATGAAGAAACCCCGCAGGCGTTCCCGCGTGCTTTCGCCGCGTGCCAATGTAACGTAATTAGATGGCCGGATGATTACTTTTTCCACGCGGTAATCCGTCACGGAAGCGTTATGCGCAGCGTGCTTTGCTCGTCCCGGCGAGGCGCAGGCCGCGCAGCCGCTACTAGGTAACGAGCGGCGCGCGCGCGCTGTGATGCGGCTCGCAGTTTGCCCGCGTTCGGCCGGTTCTTCCCGCAACATCAACAAGTGTCGCCGGCAAGCGACGTCAGGGCAGTGAGACATACGGGGAATGGTTTTGGGCACCGTATAGTCCGCTGCGCGCATCGGCAGTCAGGGAGTTCACCAGCGCCATGAATGTCATAACTGACAACGGCAATGTCGGTCTGCGCCGCGGACCAGGCGCCGCGGCGCGCGCGCTGTCGTTGAGCGCGCTGCTGCTCGCCGCGCAACTGCCCGCACCGGCGGTCGCCGGTCCCAACGAGCAGGCCAAGCGCATCTACGAGCGCATCGCGGGCGTACCGCCCTCGGCGGCCGACCTGCAGACGATGGTGAACGACATCACCGGCCAGAGCGGCCAGGCGGGCCTGCTGGCCGCGGCGAGCTACGCCACCAACGCGCCGACCTTCTATGACGTGACGCTGAAGAACTTCAGCATGCCGTGGACCAACCGCGACGCGACGGTGTTCTCACCGCTCAACGACTACGTCGCCACGGTAATCGGCATGGTGCGCGACAACGTGCCGTTCAACACCGCGCTGTCGGCCGACATCCTCTATGTGAGCAACGCTTCGGGGCTGCCGGCGGCGTCGATCGCCAATGACAACCACTACGCCACCGCCGAGGCCAACGGCGTCGAGCTGATGTCGACCCTGGTCAAGACCACGCAGTCGGCTACCTACGGCATCCCGACCGCCGCCACCGCCGGCCTGATCACCACGCGCGGCGCGGCCTCGGCCTTCTTCATCAACGGCACCAACCGCGCGATGTTCCGCTTCACGATGATCAACCAGTTCTGCAACGACATGCCGGCGCTGATGGACACCACCCGTCCTTCGGACCGCATCCGTCAGGACGTGGCGCGCTCGCCCGGCGGCGACAGCCAGATCTTCCTCACCAACTGCGTCGGCTGTCACAGCGGCATGGATCCGATGGTGCAGGCGTTCGCCTACTACAACTTCGACGCCACCACCGGTGCGATGGTCTACACGCCCGGCATGGTGCAGCCGAAGTACCTGATCAATGCCACCAACTTTCCGTACGGCTACATAACGCCCGACGACAGCTGGTCGAACCGCTGGCGCACCGGCCCGAACGCCGCGCTCGGCTGGGGGTCCGGCACGGGCAGCGGCAGCGGCGCCAAGACACTCGGCCAGGAGCTCGCCTCGAGCCAGACGTTCGCGCAGTGTCAGGTGCAGAAGGTCTTCCAGGCGGTGTGCTTCCGCGTGCCGCAGAACGCGACCGATCTCGCGACCGTCGCCTCGCTGACCTCCAACTTCACCACCGACGGCTACAACCTGAAGACGGTGTTCCAGCAGGCGGCCGCCGCCTGCCCTGGGTCGTAAGGGAGCAGCGCCATGCACGCCATGCACACCGCCGCCGCCAGCCATACGGCCGCCGCCGCGCGCGCGCTGCGCGCCGTCGCGCTCGCCGCGGCACTTGGCGCGCTCGCCGCCTGCAGCTCTTCCGGCGGCAGCGGGGTCTCGGTCAATCAGGTGGCCGCGGCCGCGAGCGCCACCGAGAACTACACCGGACCGCCGGCGCAGAACGCCGACATCCTCGCCTTCCAGAACAAACTCTGGGTCAACATCATTCCGTCCGATCGCTGCGGCGGCTGTCACCACCAGGGCGGCCAGTCGCCGATGTTCGCGCGCTCGGACAATGTCAATCTCGCCTACCAGGCGGCCGGCCCGCTGGTCAGCCTCACCAATCCGAGCCAGTCGACGCTGGTGCTGAGGGTCGGCGGCGGCCACAACTGCTGGGTGGCGGATCCTTCGGCGTGCGCCGCGACCATGCTGCAGTGGATCCAGAACTGGCTCGGCCAGGGCTCAGCCTCCCTCACCAGCGTGACGCTGGTGCCGCCGCCGGTGCAGGCAGCGGGGGGCGGCAAGCAGTTCCCCGCCGATCCGACCGTCGGTAATCCGAGCTACCAGAGCACGATCTACCCGCTGGTGACCAAGTTCTGCTCCGGCTGCCACAACCCGAGCTCGAGCAGCCCGCAGCAGCCGTATTTCGCCGATCCGAATCCGGCCGACATCGATGCGGCCTACCTGGCCGCGCAGCCGAAGATCGACCTGGCGCAGCCCAACCAGTCGCGCTTCTACCAGCGCCTGGCGGACGACTTCCATCACTGCTGGGCGACGCCGACCTCGAACGGCGCGCCCGACTGTCCGGGAAGCGCCGCCACGATGCTCGCGGCCATTACCGCCTTCGCCAACGGCATCCCGGTGACGCCTATCAATCCGAACCTGGTGGTGTCGAACGCGACCACGCTCACTCAGGGCACGATCGCCGCAGGCGGCAGCCGTTACGAGGGCTCGATCATCGCCAAGTACATGTTCGAGACCGGCGAGGGCTCGACCGCCTACGACACCAGCGGTGTGACACCCGAGGCGGACCTGACGCTCTCGGGCAACGTCACCTGGTCGAGCGCCTGGGGCCTCAGTTTCGCTCAGGGGGGCGCCGCGCAGGCCTCGACCAGCTCCAGCCAGAAATTCGCCAACATGATCCAGTCGACCGGCGAGTACTCGATCGAGGTATGGGCGGCGCCCGCCAACGTCACCCAGACCAACGCCTGGCTGGTCAGCTACTCCGGCAGCAACACCACGCGCAACATGACGCTCGGCCAGGCGGCCGAGCAGTACGAGGGTTTCGCGCGCAGCAGCTCCACCAGCACCGCCGGCACGCCGCCGCTCGTGACCACGACCGCCAACGGCGCGGCGCAGGCGGCGATGCAGCACATCGTGCTCACCTACGATCCGATCAACGGCCAGAAGATCTACGTCAACGGCGTGTGGACCGGTGACAAGGACCCGTCCCCGGGCGGCTCGCTCGCCAACTGGGACAGCACCTTCGCGCTGGTGCTCGGCAATGAGACCACCGGTCAGCGCCAGTGGCAGGGCCTGATCCAGTTCCTAGGCATCTACAACACCGCACTCACCCCGGCGCAGGTGGCGCAGAACTTCGCGGCCGGCGTCGGCCAGAAGTACTACCTGCTGTTCGGCGTGAGCCAGCTCACCGGCGTGGCACAGTCGTACATCCTGTTCACGGCGATGCAGTACGACAACTACAGCTACCTGTTCTACCAGCCGAAGTTCATCAGCCTGGCGGCGAACGCCACCATTCCCGGCAACCTGTCGCTCGCCGACATCCGCATCGGCGTCAACGGCCAGCTGGCGCCCACGGGACAGTCGTTCTCCACGATCAACACGACGCTCGGTGGCTCGAACTACAACGCCACCAACGGCCAGCTGCTGTCGCCGGAGGGTACGGTGATCCCGGTGCAGCTCGGCCCGGCCAACGACCTGTTCTTCCTGCAGTTCGACCAGCTGGGCAGCCACAGCTACTTCCTGCCGGATCCGCCCGGCACGCCCGTGGCACCGACGCCGAACAGCACGCCGCAGCCCGACTACGGTGTCGCCACTTACGAGCGCGTCAACCGTTCGCTGTCGCGCATCACGGGCGTCCCGATCACCGACCCGGTGGTGTTCGCGCTCTTCAACACCTCGGAGCAGTCGATGGCTTCGACGCCGCTGATCTCGTCGTTCCTCGCCTCGGAGCAGACCTCGGTCTCGGAGCTCGCGAACGCCTACTGCAGCGAGATGGTGGCGTCGCAGTCGCTGCGCGATGCGTTCTTCGGTAGCGGGCTCGATGCGAGCCTCACCCAGAGCGCCGCGAGCTTCTTCGGGGCGAGCGGCAGCTCGCAGCGCGCCATCGTCATCAATGCGCTGCTCAAGAACGCCGTCGGCATGAACACCACGACCGGCGTCTACGTGATTCCGGCCTCGGCCACCGCGGTGCAGAGCGAGGTCGACAACCTGATCAGTCTGATCACCGGGGCGCAGTCGCCCGAGCCCACGGCCACCGTGAGCCAGGCGACAGTGGCCGCCTGCACCGCCGTGCTCGGCAGCGCGGTGGTCACCCTTCAGTAACGGGGATGAGGAGACGCTAGGACCATGCTCATTCGCAAGCCGCCCCCCAGACCCCACCGGCCCGGCACACCGTTCCGGCACGAGAACCACCCGCGGCCGGTGACGCGCCGTGACTTCCTCGCCGCCGGATTCCTCGGCGCACAAGGCATGGTCATCGGGCCGGCGTGGCTCGGCGCGCTGCTCAGGTCCGGCAAGGCCAACGCCGGCCTGGCCACCGACATTCAGGCCCTGACCGGCAACGGCCAGTGCAACATTCCTTCGGGCTCCTCGGGCCTGCCTTTCATCTGCTTCGACCTCGCCGGCGGGGCGAATCTGGTCGGCTCCGAGGCGCTGGTCGGCGTGCAAGGCGGCCAGGCCAACTTCCTCTCGACCGCCGGCTTCAACAAGCTCGGCGTGCCGGGCAACATGGTGCCGAGCGCCACGGGCTTCGTGAGCAGCGCGCTCGGGCTCCTGTGGCACTCCGACGGCGCCATTCTGCGCGGCATTCTCACCAAGGCCACGACGCCTGCGACCACCGCCAACACCAACGGCGCGGTCGTCCCGGCGATGTCGCAGAACGACACGGCGGCCAACACCATCAATCCGATCTACGGGATCGCGATGGCCGGCGCCAAGGGCTCGGTGCTGGATCTGATCGGCACCGAATCTTCGGTGTCGGGCGGCAACTCGGCGCCGCTCATGTACACCGTCAATCCGGCGCTGCAGCCGGCCACCATTGCCCAGCCCTCGGACGCGACCGCGCTCGCGCCGGTGCCGCCGAGCGGCACGGTGGATCCGCTGGCGCTCGCCGAGCTCGAGTCGCAGGCGCGCATCACCGGCGGCGTCAACCCCTACCAGGGCAGCGCCTCGACCGGCAGCGAGTTCACCGGCGTGCTCACCGACCCGAACGGCAGCACTCCGGGCGTGCAGCTCTACCCGGGCGCCGGCAACGCGCAGATCGACGCGGCGCTCAAGAACCAGGTGCGCTGCGCCTATGTAGCCTCGTCCAACACCGCTAACATCTTTTCCGCCGGTCCCGCCGGACTCGATCCCACGCAGGATCCGCTCATCATCAGCGGCAGCTCGCCGATCTTTACCGCGGCGGACTTTACCGACCCGGACGTGCAGATGACCGCCTCGGTCATGAAGCTGGTGATCGACGGCTACGCCGGCGCCGGCACCATCGCGCTCGGCTCCTTCGACTACCACGACGGCACGCGCGCCACCGGTGAGACCCGCAATTTCCAGGCCGGGCAGATGATCGGCGCGGTGCTGGAGTACGCCCAGCGCAAGAACACGCCGGTCATGATCCAGATCATGAGCGACGGCTCGCTGTCGGCCAACAGCACGGTCGACACCAGCGCCGCCGGACGCGACAAGCTCGGCTGGCAGGGTGACAACTCCTCGGTGGCGGCCACCGTGTTCCTGGTCTACAGCCCCAAGGGCCGCCCGGCGTTGCGCAACGGCGTGGCCGGCCAGCAGATCGGCTACTTCAGCTCCGACGGCTCGGTGGTGGTCACCTCGAGCCCCGCGGCGAACTCCGTCAACCAGATCCCCGAGCTCATCATCCTCAACTACATGGGGCTCATGGGCACCGACCCGCAGTTCCAGACCCTGTTCCCGCAGCAGGGACTGGGACCGGCGTCGGCGCTCGCGGCCATGACGGTGTTCGAGCCGATCATCTGACGCGCGCCAAGCCGCGCGCCCCGGGCACACCGCCCGCGCTGTCGCACGCGGCCGACGCCGCCTGGCGTGGGCGGCGCGCTGCGAGATTTACCGGCTGCTTCGTTGACAGTTTCGCGTGCGCTGTGCGAGGGTCTCGTGCGCTTGCGCGCGAGCTCGCCTCCACAGTCCGAAGGATCTCGCTTGAGCCTGCAACGGCCGAAGGCCTACGCGGCGCGTGGCCTGAAATCACGCGTGCGCTTCATCGCCGCCGGGCGCTGCGCGGCGCTGGTGCTTGCCGTCGCGGGCGCGGTCGCCGCTGCCGCTGCGCCCGGCTACGGGCTCCTCAATCAGGCCGCGCCCGATTTCACGCTGCGCGCCGCGGTCGGCAGCAATGCGCGGCTGTCCGAGCATCGCGGCCAGGTGGTGGTGGTCAGTTTCTGGAGCACCGGCTGTGGCGGCTGCCGTGCGCAGCTGGTGGCGCTCAATCGCAGTCTCGCGACCTACGCCTCGGCCGGGCTCGCGGTGTACGGCGTCGGAGTAGACGATGATCCGGTGCGGGCGGCGGAATACGCGCGCGACGTGCGCGTTGGATTTCCCATGCTCCTCGATCCTTCCAAGTCGGTCGCGCGCGATTACCAGGTCGACAGTCTTCCCATGACTGTGCTCATCGACCGCAGTGGAGTGATCCGCAACGTGCTGCGCGAATACAGCCGCGCGAGCGATGCTCTTTACCTGCAGCAGGTGCGCGTGCTGCTGAACGAATGACGGGAACCACCATGCCCTACTGTCATGCCGATCGCATTCCGGGCGCGCCGCGCGCGCACCCGCGCCGCCTGATCGTGCCCGCCGCGCTGGTACTGTGCTGCTGCGCGCTGGCGGCCGCCGTATCGCCGGCTGCACACGCGGCGCAGGCCGGACCCGCATCCCCGGCCGCCCCCGCATCGCAGGCCGCGCCAGAGGCTTCCCCCCAGGAGCCTGCAACCACGCCGCCGCCGGCGGCGCCGGACGCGGCAGCGGACACCCGCGGCCTCGACGAGCAGGTACAGGGGCTGAAGAAGGAAGCCGTCGATCTCAACAAGGAGCTGTTCATTCTGCAGGAGGAGCTGCTGTTCCCCGCCAATACGCAGGTGGCGGTGTTCCTGTCGGTGGACGTCGGGGATTTCTTCGCGCTCGACTCGGTGCAGCTGAAGATCGACAACAAGGAGGTCATCAACTACCTCTACACCCCGCGCGAAGTCGAGGCGCTGCTCAAGGGCGGCGTGCAGCGCCTGTACGTCGGCAACCTCAAGGTCGGCACCCACGAGCTGGTGGCGTTCTTCGACGGCAAGGGCCCGAACGACCGTCCCTACAAGCGCGGCGCCACCATCAAGTTCGAGAAGGGCATCGGCGCGAAGTACCTGGAGCTGAAGATCGACGACCGGCAGAGAAAGCTGCAGCCGGAGTTCGAGATCAAGGACTGGGAGTAGTTTTGCGCACGCGCTCAGTTCTGCTGGCTGTGGCGCTCGCCGCGGCGCTCGCCGTCGCCGCGCCCGCCGGCGCCCGGCGTCACGATCCGGAGAAACTTCCCGAGACGCGCATCCACGATCTGCACTACGGCGACGTGCTCTTCTATTACTTCCAGAATCAGCCAGCCACCGACTTCGAGGCGCTGACACGGCTGCTGGCCTACGAGCACTGGAACCGCATGCCGCATCACGCCGATGAGGCGGCACTGCTCAAGGGCGGGCTGTATCTCGAGCTCGGTATGCACAACGAGGCCGGACGGCTGTTCGCGCAGCTGCTCACCAACGACGTGCCGAGCGGGGTGCGCAACCGCGCCTGGTTCTACCTGGCGCAGGTCTGGTACGAGCGCGGCTACCTGGATCGGGCCGCGGATGCTCTGCAGCGCATCAACGGGCGCATGTTCCCCGACCTCGAGGGGCGCAGGGAGCTGCTGGTCGGCAACGTGCTGATTCACCAGGGGCGCCTCGATGAAGCGATCCGGGTGCTCGAGGCCTGGCGCGGCACCGATCCCTGGTCGCAGTACGCGCGCTTCAACCTCGGCGTCGCGCTGGCGCGCGACAACCGCCTCAACGAGGCCGCGCCGCTCCTCACGCAGGTCGGCACCATGCAGGCGCGCACCGAGGAGCAGCTCGCACTGCGTGACCGGGCCAACCTCGCCCTCGGGTTCGCGTCTCTGCAGGCCAACGATCCGACCGGCGCGCGCCCGGCGCTCGAGCGGGTGCGCCTGAACGGCCCGTATTCCAACAAGGCACTGCTCGGCACCGGCTGGGCGGACGCCGCGCTCGGGGACTACCAGCGGGCCCTCAACCCGTGGATGGAGCTGCGCAGCCGCGACGTGCTCGATGCGGCCGTGCAGGAGTCGTACCTCGCGGTGCCCTATGCCTTCAGCAAGCTGAACGCCAATGCGCAGTCGGTGCAGTACTACGAGTCCGCGGTGCAGTCGTTCGATGCCGAGAACGCGCGGCTCGATGCCGCGATCGCGCGCGTGCGCGCCGGCGGCATGCTCGATCAGGTGCTGGCCCGCGACCGCGCGGCGAGCGCGCCCAGCGCCTGGCTGCAGCAGCTGCGCGATGTGCCGGACGCGCCCGAGTCGCGCTACCTGTACACCGTGCTCGCCGGCTATGACTTCCAGGACGGCCTCAACAACTACCGCGACCTCAAGTACCTCGGCGGCCTGCTCGGGCGCTGGGACGAGAGCATGGACGCCTTCCAGGACATGATCGGCACGCGCGAGCGCGCTTACGCCGAGCGCTTGCCGCGGGTCGACGCGCTGCTCGCCTCGAACGCGGTCGGGCAGCTGCAGCAGCGCGACGTCGACCTCACCGGCCGGCTGCACATCATCGAGTCGCAGCACGACGTCGCCGCCCTCGGCGCCGACGAGGAGCGCGACCAGTGGGCGCGCATCCAGCGCCTCGAAGCGGCGCTGGCCGGCGCCCCGGACACGCCCGACAACGCCGACCTGCGCGAACGCCTGGCGCTGGTCAAGGGCGTGCTGTACTACCGCCTGAACGACGCCTTCAACGCGCGGCTATGGCAGGAGCACCGCTCGCTGCGCGACCTGGACCTCGCGTTGCGCGAGGCGCAGAGCCGCTGGATCCACGTCGAGCAGGCGCGCAAGAGCACGCCGCAGAACACCGGCGAGTTCGCCGAGCGCGCTGCCGCCCTAAAGACGCGCATCGAGGCGCTGCAGACGCGCCTGGCAGCGCTCGAGGACAAGCAGCGCGAGTACCTGGCGCAGATCGCCGTCCGGGAGTTGCGCGATGAGCAGTCGCGGCTCGCGGCTTATCAGGTGCAGGCGCGCTTCGCTCTTGCCACGATCTACGATCGGGCTGCGGGCGCGGCCGGTGCGGCCAACGGTCCGGTCGGGAAGACTGCGCCCGGGACGGCGCCCGCCCCGGCGGCGCAGCCTGCGCCGCCAGTGCAGCCCGCCCCGGAGACGCCGCGGTGAGAGGCGCGGCTGCAGCCGGACTCGCCTTGCTGGCGCTGCTTGGCTGCGCCAGCGCGGTGGCGCAGTCGCAGCCCGGCGGCCGATCCAGTGCCACCATCGGCGATCTGAATTCGCACCAGGTCGAGGTGCAGCGCGACACGCTCGCCAGCCCGAGCGTCGCCAAGGCGATGGAGAACTACCGCCGCTTCCTCGAGCTGCAGAACACCGACCCGCGGCTGCGCGCCGAAGCGATGCGGCGCCTCGGAGATCTGAACCTCGATGCCGGGGAGATGCAGCGCATGCAGGAGGAGGTGACCGCCACCGACTTGGCTGGCGCGGAGGCGATCCGGCTGTACACCACGCTCCTCAAGGCCTACCCCGACTATCCGCGCAACGACCAGGTGCTCTATCAGCTGGCGCGCGCCTACGAGGTTACCGGTCAGGCGGACCCCGCGCTCGCGACTCTCGATCAGATCGTGCGGCGTTATCCGAAGGCGCCCGAGCTCGCCGAGGTGCAGTTCCGCCGTGGCGAGCTGCTGTTCTCCGCCAAGCGCTACCCCGAGGCCGAGCAGGCCTACGCCGCGGTGATCGCGCGCGGTCCATCCTCCGGTTTCTACCAGCAGGGGCTCTACAAGCACGGCTGGTCGCTCTTCAAGGAGTCGCGGGCCGAGGACGGCCTGGCGTCCTTCGGCGGGGTGCTCGATCACGAGCTCGGCACGCTCGGCGGCGGTCGCGGCGGCGTGCCGCTCGGCGGCCTCAAGCGCGCCGACCGCGAGCTGGTCGAGGACACGCTGCGCGTCATGAGCATCACCTTCTCCTACGACGATGGCGCGGCGTCGCTGGAGAAGTACCTGCAGGCGCACGGCGAGCGGGCTTATGAGTACCTGCTGTATCAGAAGCTCGGCGACCTGTACGTCGACAAGCAGCGCTACCAGGACGCCGCCACGACGTATCGCGCTTACGTCGCGCGCGATCCCTACACCGACCAGGCGCCGAACCTCGCCAACGCGGCGATCGAGGCTTACGCCAAGGGCGGTTTCAGCCAGCTGGTGCTCGACGGCAAGCACGAGTTCGTCGAGCACTACAACTTCGACTCGCCGTTCTGGAAGGACCGCAGGCGCGCGGACTATCCGCGCGTAGTCGAGGAGCTGAAGGTCAACCTCAAGGACGTGGCGACCTACTTCCATGCAAGCGCGCAGAAGTCCGGGCGCATCGAGGATTACCAGGAGGCCGCGCGCTGGTATCGCTCGTACCTCAAATCCTTCCCCGAGGACCCCGATTCCGCGGCGACCAACTACCTGCTGGCCGAGGCGCTGTTCTCGAGCCACGACTACGCGGATGCCGCCGCCGAGTACGAGCACACCGCCTACGGCTATCCGAAGAACGACAAGTCGGCCACCGCGGCGTACGCGGCGCTGGTGTGCTACCAGAAGGCTGAAGAGAGTCTGGGCGGCGCCGACAAGCAGGCCTGGCACCGGCGCGCCACCGATGCCGGGGTGAAGTTCGCGCAGACCTTCCCCGAGCATCCCGACAGCGCCGGCGTGCTGACGCGGGCCGACGAGGAGATCTTTGCCTCGGGCGATCACCTGCGCGCCATCAGCATCGCCCAGTCGATCCTCGCGCGGCAGCCGCCGGTCGACAACGCCAAGCAGCGCATCGCCTGGACGATCATCGCGCAGTCGCACTTCGACGATGGCGAGTACGCCGCGGCCGAGCCGGCTTATGTGCAGGCGCGGGCGCTCGCCGGCGGCGACCAGAAGACGCAGGCCGATCTCACCGAGCGCCTCGCCGCCACTGTTTACAAGGAGGGCGCCGCCAAGCAGCAGGCCGGCGATGCCAACGGCGCGGTCGCCGACTACCTGCGCGTCGCGAGCGTGGCGCCCGGCTCGAAGATCGTCCCCAACGCCCAGTACGATGCCGCAGCGCAGCTCCTCACGCTGAAGCAGTGGGATCATGCCATCAGCGTGCTCGAGGATTTCCGCCGGCAGTATCCGCAGAGCCCGCTGTCGGCCGACGTGACCCGCAAGCTCGCGGTCGCCTACAGCGAGAGCAACCATCCCGGGGAGGCGGCCGCCGAGTTCGAGCGCATCGCCGCCAACCCGGCCGAGGACCATGCGGTGCAGCGCGAGGCGCTGATGCAATCGGCGGACCTGTACGCCAAGGCCGGCAACACCGGCAAATCGGTGACGATGCTCGAGAAGTTCGTTGCCGCGAATCCCTCGCCGCTGGTCGATGCGGAGGAAGCGCGCCAGCGCCTGGCGGACTACGCCGTGAGCGGCGGCGACACGGCGCGGCGGGACTACTGGTACCGCGAGATCATCAAGGCGGACGCCGCGGCGGGCGCGGCGCGCACCGACCGCACCCACTATCTTGCCGCCAGAGCGCAGCTCGCTCTCGCCGAGCCGGCGCGCGATGCCTTCCGCGCCGTACGCCTGACCGCGCCGCTCAAGAAGAGCCTGGAGGTCAAGCGCCACGCGCTCGATGCGGCGCTCGATGGCTACCGACTCGCCGCCGACTACCAGGTCGCCGAGGTGACCACGGCCGCGACCTACGAGATGGCCGAGCTCTACCGCACGCTCGCGCACGATGTGCTGAATTCCGAGCGGCCGAAGAGCTTGAAGGGCGACGCACTGGATGAGTACAACTCGCTGCTGGAGGAGCAGGTGTTCCCGTTCGAGGAGCAGGCGATCAAGGTGCACGAGCTGAACGCCGCGCGGGCCAAGGACGGCGTGTACGACCAGTGGGTGAAGAAGAGCTTCGAGGCGCTCGCGCAGCTCAAGCCCGCCCGCTACGGCAAGACAGAGCAGGTGTCCGATGTGGTCGCGACCCTCGAGTAACTCGAGCAGCGCGTGGCTCGAGCGCCGGCGTGCCAGCGCGCCGGCGCTGGGCTGCATCGTGCTCGCAGCGCTCGCCGCCTGCAGCTCGACGCCGACGCGACCCGAGGGGCCGCCGCCGCCGGCGCCGGCGCCCGCCGCCGTGACGCACCCGCTCGCCCCGGGCGCGAGCGCCACCGCACAGCCCGCGCCCGCCGCGACCGGCACGCCGCCGGCCGCCGTGCCGGCTCAAGCGAGCGCCGCGGGCGCACCGGCCCCGGGCGAGAGCCAGGGTGCGGGCGCGGCTGCCGCACCGCGACCGCAGGTGCCGCCGGAAGCGCAGGCGGATTTCACGCGCGCGGTGAATCTGATGCGGGCCGGGAACAGCGCGGGAGCCGAGGTCGGGTTCAAGCAGATCGCGCAGCAGTACCCGCAGTTCGCCGCACCCTGGGCGAATCTCGGTATCCTCTATCGCGACGCCGGTCATCTCGATCAGGCCGAGCAGGCGCAGAAAACCGGCGTCGAGCGCGAGCCCGGGAGCGCGGTGGCGTGGACGGAGCTGGGCGTGACGCAGCGGATGCGCGGTGAGTTCAAGGACGCGGCCGACTCCTACGAGCAGGCGATCAAGGCCGATCCGCAATACGCTCCAGCGTGGCGGAACCTCGGCGTTGTGTCCGATCTCTATCTGGGGGATCCGCAACGCGCGTTGACCGCGCTCGCCCGATATCGCGAGCTCACGGGGGAGGACAAGCCGGTGAGCAACTGGATCGCCGAACTGCGCCAGCGGCTGGGAATGCCGCCGGTGAAGAAGCCGGAAGCCACCGCACCGGCTCCCGCGAATCCGAAGGCCGCCACCACGGCCGGTCCCGCAGGAGGTTGATCATGCGTTGGATATACGCGCTGATGTTCTCGCTGCCACTTGCAACTGCCTGGGCGCAGCAAAATCCTCAGACGCAGCAGACTCCGGCGACTCAGGACAATCCCGCCGTCCGCTCTGCGCCCGCGCCGCAGCCGCTGCCGTCCCCCGAGGATGTGAATCCCGCGGTCGACACGACCCCGGCGCCCGCCGCCACTCCTGCTCCCGAAGCCCGGGCGCCGGCTACGCCTGCGGCCGGTGCGGCTACTGCGGGGCGCCAGCCCAAGGGACAGGACAAGCCTGCCGGTAAGGCCGCCGCCGGGGGCGCACGCGGCGCCTCGCCGGATCGTGTCGAGCTCGAGACCACGGACATCACCGGCAACCGCGAGCTGCCGAAGGTGCTGTACATCGTGCCGTGGAAGCGCTCCGACCTGGGCGATCTCGTCGGCAAGCCGCCCAACAGTCTGGTGGACGAGGTGCTGCAACCCATCGATCGCGACGTTTTCCTGCGGCAAAACCGCTATTACGACGCCCTGCAGCCCGACCGCGCGCACCCGCAGGCGGGCTCAGTGCAGGGTTCCAGCGACAAACCTTCCCCCTAGCGAAGGCGCCGCTCAGGTATGAGAGCTGGATCGCAGCTTTTTGGGCTTATGTCATTCAGTTTTAACGGTAATTTCGTCTTCTGTGACCGACTTTTCAGCGGGAGTGTCCCATGGGCTTGTGGAACCTGATCGTACGTTTCTTCCAGGGCGGCGGGGACTTCATGTACCCGATCGCCATCGTGTTCGTGGTCGGGCTTGCGATCGCCATCGAACGCTACATCTTTCTCACCAACATCGCCGTGCGCAACCGCGGCCTGTGGAACGAGATCGTGCCGCTGCTCGCGCAGGGCAACTTCCGCCAGGTGGCGCAGGCCACCTCGAAGTCGAACTCGGCCATCGGCCACATCCTCAACTACGGACTCGCGCGCATTCAGTCGGCACGCCGGCGCGACGACATCGAGAAGGCGATGGAGGAGAGCCTGATGGAGGTGGTGCCGCGACTCGAGAAGCGCACGCACTATCTCGCCACCTTCGCCAATCTCGCCACGCTGCTGGGACTGCTGGGCACGGTCATGGGCCTGATCCGCGCGTTTGCCGCGGTCGCGACCGTCAATCCCGCCGAGAAGGCGAGCCTGCTGTCGGCGAGCATCTCGGTGGCGATGAACTGCACCGCCTTCGGCCTGATGGCGGCGGTGCCGCTGCTGTTCATCCACGCGTGGCTGCAGACCAAGACGACTGAGCTCATCGACAGCCTGGAGATGGCCTCCGTCAAGTTCCTGAACGCCATTACCGAGCGGCAGAGCGCCGCGCCCGCCGCGGCCTGAGCCGCCGCCGGCTCGCCCGACCCGATGGCATTTCAGTCGCCCTGACCCATGCGCCGCTCGTACCAGAGCCGCAAGCTCGAGCGCCACTCGCGCAGGCCCGCCGAGTTGCTGCTCGTGCCCATGATCGACATCTTCACGGTGCTGGTCACGTTCCTGCTCATGACCGCGGTTTTCTCCCGCACCGTGATCCTGCAGCTGAACCTGCCGCCGCCGAACACTGTGTTCCGCGACCCGCCGCCCGGACTGCAGCTGGAAGTGATGGTGCGCAAGGACCTGCTGCAGGTGGCCGATCGCAACACCGGGCCGCTCGCGACCATCCCCAACACGCCGGGGGGCTACGACTACGGGGCGCTCACCGACTACCTCAAGCGCGTCAAGGCAAAGTTCCCGGAGAAGACCGACGCCACGATCCTGCTCGAGTCCGACACGCCCTACGACACGCTGGTGCAGGTGATGGACCGGGTGCGCGTGTTCGAAGTGAATCAGGGCATGAATTCGGTGCAGGCGGAGCTGTTTCCCGATATCTCCATCGGTGATGCGCCGGCGACCGAGCCCGCGGCCGCAGCGGGCGCAGCCGCAGCGGGCGCGCAGGCCGCCGGCTCCACGGCGGCCGCTCCCGCTCCCCAACCCGGAGTCAAGCGATGAGCATGTCCAACCGCGCGCGGCGCATGGCGCAGCACCACCTGCGGAACCGGGCGGACGCGCAGCTGAATCTGATTCCGCTCATCGACATCCTGTCGGTGATGGTGGCGTTCCTGCTGGTCTACTCGACCGAGGTCGAGGTCATCCAGAACGCCAAGGGCATCGAGATCCCGCAGTCGATCGCGCAGACCGCGCCGAAGCAATCGGTGGTGGTCATGAT
>DATNKO010000005.1:0-108513 GCA_035603345.1 Steroidobacteraceae bacterium
CAGCTGCCTGAGTGCCGGCGCGTCGGCGCGCGCCGCAGCCTCGCCTGCGCCGATGACGCGGCCGACCGCGCCGAAGTCGAATGACGAGGCCTCCCCGAGCGGCGGCGCGATCAG
Organism: Steroidobacteraceae bacterium; assembly: GCA_035603345.1. Lineage (GTDB taxonomy): Bacteria > Pseudomonadota > Gammaproteobacteria > Steroidobacterales > Steroidobacteraceae > 13-2-20CM-66-19. Next base: position 115 of record DATNKO010000005.1, read on the forward strand.
TACGTCCTTCGGTCCAAGCGTGGCGAGCTGCTGCTCGGCGTTGCGGCGGATCAGGATCGCCAGCATCTGGTTGGAGATGCTGGTGACGTCTTTGAGCCTGTCGCGCCCGAGGAGCGGCGCGCCGACGTCCACCACGATCACGATGTCGACGCCCATGCGGCGCGCAATGTCCACCGGCACGTTGTCGGCGATACCGCCGTCCACCAGGATCCGGCCCTCCCGCTCCACCGGCGCGAAGATGCCGGGGGCCGACATGCTGGCGCGCATTGCGCTGGTGAGGTCGCCGGAGTCCAGCACTACCGGCTCGCCGCTCTCGAGGTCGGTCGCCACCGCACGGAAGCGCGTCGGCAGGTCGTCGAACTTGGTGATACGTACCACTGGCAGCGTCAGCCGGCGCAGCAGCTCGTTCAGACTCTGCCCCTCGATCAGGCCCTTCGGCAGCAGGATCCTGCCGCCGCGCACACCGAGCGGAAACTTCACCAGGAAGCTCTGATCCTCCTGCTTGCGGCGCAGCGTCAGGTCCTCGCGCGGCGGGCGGTCGCGGAACGCGTCCTGCCAGTTGAGCGAGGTCATGATCTTCTCGATCTCGCGCGCCGACAGGCCGCTCGCATACAGCCCGCCGACCACCGCACCCATGCTGGTGCCGGCGATGGCATCGACCGGCACGTGCATGTCCTCGAGCACCTTCAGCACACCGACGTGCGCGACGCCGCGCGCCCCGCCACCCGAGAGCACCAGCCCGATGCGCGGCCGGCGAGCGGCGGGCGGGTTCGCGGCCGATGGGTTCGCGGCGGGCGCGGGTGGCGGCGCCTGCGCGGCCACGGCTGCCGCGACCGCCAGGCTGGCAACTGCGAGAAGCAACCCCCATGCTGCATGGCGCGGCACGGCCGCCCGTACTGAACTCACGCGGCGAAGAATACCAGCATGCGCCCGGCGGCGCGCCGCTGCCCTCGCGTCCGGTGCGCGGCCTCGCGGATAATGCACCCATGACTCACGCCCTGTGCACGACTGCGCGATCGCGGCGCCCGGCGGTGTTGGCCGCGACTGCGGCGTGCGTGCTGGCCGCACACGGCGCAGGCGCGCAGTCGCCCACGGCGAGCGACTGGGGTTATTACGGCGGCGACATGTTCGGCCAGCGATTCTCCAGTCTCGACCAGATCAACCGCGACAACGTCGGGCAGCTGGCCCTCGCCTGGACCTATCGCACCGGCGAGCGCGGCGCGCACTTCGCGCGCGCCGACCGCCTGACCTTCGAGGCAACGCCGGTGCTGGCCTACGGCCGGCTGTATCTCGAGACCGCCACCAACATCGTGATCGCGCTCGACCCGGCGAGCGGAGCCGAGCGCTGGCGCTTCGATCCGCACGTCGACCGGACGCGCCGCTACAGCGACGTCGCGGCGCGCGGGGTGAGCCTGTGGCAGTCGGGGGATGGGCGCGCGGCCGGTCCGTGCACACGGCGCGTGTTCACCGGCACGCTGGACGCGCGGCTGCTGGCGCTCGATGCCGACACCGGCCGGCCGTGCGAGGATTTCGGCGCCGGTGGCGCGGTGGACCTCACACAGGGAGTGCGCATCCGCGATCGCGATGCTTACCTGGTGACCTCCCCGCCCGCGATCTGCGGCAACGTCGTGGTGGTCGGCTCCTCGATCGGCGACAACCGCGCCGCCGACCTCGAGCGCGGCATCATCCGCGGATTCGATGCGCGCAGCGGCGTCCTGCTGTGGTCGTTCGACCCGATCCCCGATTCAGCGGCGCATCCGGCCGCAGGCGAATGGAACCTCGCGCAGGCGGCCGCCACGGGCGCCGCCAACGCCTGGGGTGTCATGTCGGTGGACCGCGAGCACGGCCTGGTGTTCGTGCCCACGGGCTCGGCGAGCCCCGACTTCTACGGCGGCACGCGCCTCGGCGGCAACCGTTTCGCCGACTCGCTGCTGGCGCTCGACGCCACCAGCGGCCGTCTGGTATGGGCGCGGCAGCTGGTGCACCACGACCTGTGGGACTTCGACCTGTCCGCCGAGCCGGTGCTCGGCGACATCGAGGTGCAGGGCGTGCCGGTGCCGGCGGTGATCGAGGCCACCAAGACCGGCATGCTGTACGTTTTCGAGCGCACCCGCGGCGAGCCGCTGTTTCCCATCGTCGAGCGCGCCGTGCCGGAGAGCCGCGTGCCCGGCGAGCAGGCCGCACCCACACAGCCGTTCTCGACCCTGCCGGCGCTCGTAGCGCAGCGCCCTGTCCAGGCGCGCGACGCCTGGGGCGTCACCTTCTGGGACCGCGGCAAGTGCCGCGCGTTGATCGCATCGCTGCGCAACGAGGGCATCTTCACTCCTCCGGACACCGGCGGCACGCTGCTGTCCCCGGGTTACATCGGCGGGGTGGACTGGGGCGGGATGGCGTTCGACGAGCCGCGCCAGCGCGTCATCGCCGCCGTCAACCATCTGCCGATGGTCGTGACGCTGATCCCTCGCAGCGAGCTCGATGCCGAGCGGCACTCGGGGCAGCATCCGCGCGCGGAGTTCGCCGCTCAGGCCGGTACGCCCTACGGCATGCGCCGCGAAGCGCTGCTGTCGCCGTGGGGACTGCCGTGCACCGCGCCGCCCTGGGGTACCCTGGTGAGCGTCGATCTACGCCATAGGCGCATCGTCTGGCAGGTGCCGCTCGGCTCCACCGAAGGCTTCACGTCCTGGTTCCTGCCGGTGCGCGACTTCGGCATGCCCAACATGGGCGGACCCATCGCCACCGCCGGCGACCTGGTGTTCGTCGGTGCGGCGATGGACAGTTACCTGCGCGCCTTCGACCTGGAGACCGGGCGCGAGCTGTGGAAGTACAAGCTACCGGCCGGCGGCCAGGCGACCCCGATGACCTACCGCGCGGGGCCGGACCAGCGGCAGTACCTCGTCATCGGCGCCGGCGGCCACGGTCCGCTCGGCACGCCGCGCGGCGATTACCTCATGGCGTTCGCACTGCCGCGAGCGACCGCGCCTGCACCGGCCGCCGCCCGGGCGCCCTAGTCCATTGGAAAAATCGATATGCTGTTTCTGATTGTCTCGATCGTCATCCAGGCGTCACTCATCGTCCACGTCATCAAGACGGGCCGCAACCAGATCTGGATCTGGGTGCTGGCGCTTTTGTCTTACGCCGGCATCCTCGCCTATGTGGCGGTGGAGCTGCTGCCGGAGCTGCTACGCAGCCGCACCGCGCAGCGCACCGCCCGCGGCATGCGCCGCGCCATGGATCCGACCGCGGATTTACGCCGCTACGAGGACGAGGTGCGGGTGGCGGGCAACGTCGCCAGCCGCCAGCGCTACGCCGAGGAGCTGGTGCGTCACGGCCGCAGCGCCGAAGCCATCGCCCAGTACCGGGAAGCCCTGAGCGGACTCTACGAGCACGATCCCAACCTCATGCTGGGACTTGCGCAGGCGCAGTTCGCCGCGGGCGATGCGCCCGGCGCGCGTGCCACTCTCGATGCGCTGATTCAGCACAACCCGGATTTCCGTTCGCCGGCCGGACATCTGCTGTACGCACGCGCGCTCGAGGGCGAGGGCAACATCGGGAAAGCGCTGGAGGAATACCGCGTCCTCGCTCCCTCCTACCCCGGAGCCGAGGCCGCGGTGCGCTACGCGCAGCTGCTCGCCGCGCAGGGGCAGCGGACCGAGGCGCAGAAAGTGGCGCGCGAGCTGCTCGAGCAGGCGCGCATCGCGCCGGGGCACTACCGCCGTGCGCAACGCGATTGGCTGGACGCGGCACGCCGGCTGTTATGAATGGCGCGGGATCTGCTGCGTGATGCAGTGGATGTTGCCGCCACCGAGCAGTACCTCGCGCGCCGGCACTCCCGTGACCCGGCGGCCGGGAAACAGCCGCTTGAGGCGCTGCGCGGCCAGCCGGTCGGTGCGCTCATCGAGCAGCGGCATGACGATGCCGCGGTTGGCGATGTAGAAGTTGACGTAGCTTGCGGCGAGCCGCTCGCCCGCGACACGCGGCCTGGTGCCGGCGCGCCGCGCGATGCCGGCGGCTTCGCGCGCGCTCATCGCCAGCGGTCCGGGCATGGGGAGCCTGGTGACCCTGAGGCGCCGTCCACGGGCATCACGCGCATCGTTGAGGCGCTCCCAGGCGTCCAGTGAGATCGCGTACTGCGGGTCGCGCCGCCGCTCGGTCCAGGTGAGACACACGGCCCCCGGGCGCGCGAAGCAGGCGAGGTTGTCGATGTGCCCGCCGGTCTCGTCGTTGACCACGCCGCGGCCGAGCCAGATGATCGTGCTCACGCCGAGGTAGGCGCGCAGCTGCCGCTCGATGTCGCTGCGTGTCAGGTGCGGATTGCGGTTGGGGTTGAGCAGACACTCCTCCGTGACCAGCGCCGTGCCCTCGCCGTCGACGTGGATCGCGCCGCCCTCATTCACGATCGGCGCGCGGTAGCAGCGCAGGCCTTCGAGGTCCAGCACGCGGCGCGCCACCCGCTGATCCCGGTCCCAGGGAAAGTACAGCCCGCCGCGCATTCCACCCCAGGCGTTGAAGCGCCAGCCGACGCCGCGTACCCGGCCGCGCCCATCCACGACGCAGGTCGGGCCGACGTCGCGCATCCAGCAGTCATCGTGCGCCATGGCCACTGCGTGCACGCTCGCGGGCAGCAAGGCACGCGCCGCCGCCAGCTGGGCCCGCGAGACACCCACGGTGACCGGCTCGAACTGTGCGATCGCCGCAGCCACCTGCGCGAAAGCACGCTGCGCGGGCCGCGCGGCCTGGCGCCAGTTGTCGGGCCGCTCGGGCCAGAGCATCCAGCAGCCGGCGTGCGGCTCGAACTCGCCGGGCATGTGGAAGCCGTCCGCGGCGGGCGTGCTCGATAGCGCGCGGCTCATCGGCGCAGGTGACTGTGCTTGAATCCGTAGAAAGCGTAGATCGACATCCCGAGCGCGGTCCAGATCACCAGCCGCATCCAGTTCTCGAACGACAGCGTGAGCGTCATGCCGAGACAGAATACCGTGCCCAGCACGCAGGTGACCGGCGCCCAGGGAACACGAAACGGCCGGTACGCGTCCGGACGCGTGCGACGCAGCACCAGTACGCCGGCGCACACCACGGCGAACGCGAGCAGGATGCCCATCGAGATGAGATCCGCGAGCAGGTCGAGCGGAAAGACCGCGGCGATCGCCGCCGCGAATACGCCGGTCCAGACGGTGGCGACGTGTGGAGTCTTGAAGCGCGGATGACAACGGCTGATGGCCGGCGGCAGCAGGCCGTCGTCCGCCATCGTCAGCAGGATGCGCGGTTGCCCGAGGAGCGAGGTAAGGATGACGGAAGTCATGCCGGCGATGACGCCCACTTTGAGCACCGGCGACAGCCACGAGAGCTGCGGGTGCGCGTCCAGTGCCGCCGCTACCGGCGCGTCGGAGTCGAGTTTCTGGAACGGCACCATGCCGGTCAGGATCGTCGCCATCGCGACGTACAGCACCGCGGAGATGATCAGAGCTCCGAGGATGCCGATTGGCAGGTCGCGTTGCGGGTTGCGCGCCTCGAGTGCGGTCGTCGAGGCGGTGTCGAACCCCACGTAGGAGAAGAAGATGATGGCGGCCCCGCGCAACACGCCGCTCCAGCCGAAGTGGCCGAAAGTCCCGGTGTTGGGGGGTATATACGGCTTCCAGTTCGCGCTGTGGACGTACTTGAGGCCCGCGATCACGATGACCACGATGATGGCGACCTTCAGGGTCACCATGACAGAGTTGGCGCCGGCCGAGCCGCGCACGCCGACGTACAGCAGCGCAGTCATGGCCGCGATGATCAGCACGGCCGGCACGTTGATGAGCGCGCCGGTGCGCACGACGTGCTCGTGCACATCGAGGCCGAGCGGCGCGTTCACCAGCGCTGCGGGCAGGCTGATGTGCGCATCGCCGAGCAGGCTCACGACATAGGCGGACCAGCTCACCGCCACGGCGGATGCGGAGATGGCGTATTCCAGCAGCAGATTCCAGCCGATGAACCAGGCGAGCGCCTCGCCCAGCGTCGCGTAGGTGTAGCTGTAGGCGCTGCCCGGCACCGGCAGAAACGCCGCAAACTCGGAATAGCACAGCGCCGCGAGTCCGCCGCCGAACGCCGCGATCAGCAGCGACAGCGTGATCGCGGGACCGGAGTGGTTGGCGGCAACCGTGCCGGTGAGCACGAAGATACCCGAGCCGATGGTGGCGCCGAGCCCTATGGCGATCAGCGCGCGCGCGCTCAGCACCTGCTTCAGCCGGTTCTTGCCCGCCGGAGCCATATCGATGGGCCGTACGGCCAGCAGCGCGCGCAGCAGCGTCGGCTTCGACGGCGGCGCGCCCTCACTCTTATTAGTAACGTCAGACATACGCCCTTTCGCCGGCCCGCTACCTACGGGCGTAAGCCGCACGCCAGTCTCTCACACGACACCGCTGCGGGCACGCGCACCGCGGCTGTGCGCAGCCCTGTGCTAGCATGGCGCGCCCGCGGAGCGCACGGCGCGCACCTGCGAGCCAAGGAGACCCCCGATGTCAGCCGTCCCGAGTCCCAAACCGACGCCGCCCGCCGCTGGCGCGCGCATCGCCATCAGCGATGGCCAGCTCGCCGTCCCCGACAACCCGATCATCCCGTTCATCGAGGGCGACGGCACCGGACCTGACATATGGCGGGCGAGCGTGCGCGTCATGGATGCCGCGGTGGCCAAGGCGTACGGCGGCCGGCGCCGCATCCACTGGATGGAGGTGTATGCCGGCGAGAAAGCCAACCGCCTGTTCAACACCTGGCTGCCCGAGGAGACGGTCGCGGCGTGCCGCGAGTACCTGGTATCCATCAAGGGGCCGCTCACCACGCCGGTCGGCGGCGGCATCCGTTCGCTGAACGTCGCGCTGCGGCAGATGCTCGATCTGTACGTGTGCCTGCGCCCGGTGCGCTGGTTCAAGGGCGTGCCCTCGCCGGTGCGCCATCCCGAGAAGGTCAACATGGTGATCTTCCGCGAGAACACCGAGGACATCTATACCGGTATCGAGTTCGAGGCTGGCACGGCCGAGAATCGCAGATTCCTCGAGCTGTTCCGCGAGGCCTTCCCCAAGGCGTACGCCAGGATCCGCTTTCCGGACAGCTCCGGCATCGGCATCAAACCGGTGTCGAAGGAGGGCTCGGAACGGCTGATCCGCGCCGCCCTCGGCTACGCGGTCGCCAACCACCGCCGCAGTGTCACGCTGGTGCACAAGGGCAATATCCAGAAATTCACCGAGGGCGCGTTCCGCAACTGGGGATACCAGCTCGCCGAGCGCGAGTTCGCCGAGCACAGCTACACCTGGGAGCAGTGGGAGCGCACCCGGGCGGCTCGCGGCGAGCAGGCCGCGAACGCCGAGATGGACGCGGCCAGGAAAGCCGGCCGCATCATCGTCAAAGACGCGATCGCCGACATCACCCTGCAGCAGGTGCTCACCCGGCCCGAGGAGTTCGACGTCATCGCGACGCTCAATCTCAACGGCGACTACCTCTCGGACGCGCTCGCCGCGCAGGTGGGTGGCATCGGTATCGCGCCCGGCGGCAACATCAATTACCTCACCGGGCACGCCGTGTTCGAAGCGACGCATGGGACCGCGCCGAAGTACGCCAACCTCGACAAGGTCAACCCGGGCTCGCTGATCCTGTCCGGGGAGATGATGTTCCGCTACCTGCGCTGGCCGGAAGCCGCCGATGCCGTCATTGGCGCCATGGACCGGACCATCGGCGAGAAGATCGTCACCTACGACTTCGCGCGCCTCATGGAAGGCGCGCGGGAAGTCTCCACCAGCGCGTTCGCCGATGCGCTGATCCGCAACCTGTAGCGCGCGCCGCGCTACCGGCCTGGGGCAGCGTCCGCGGCGGCACCATGACGAGCGGGTACTCCGGCACGCCGCTGCCGCAGAAACTGGGCATCAAGGAAGGCGCGCGGCTGTTCGTGCGCGCCGCCCCCGACAACTACCGCCGGCTGGTCGCCCCGCTCCCCGCCGGCGTACAGTTCGTTGGCACGATCGATGTACACACCGATCTCATGCACCTGTTCGCGACCCGCCGGGCGCAGCTGCAGGCGGCGCTCGAGCAGGCACGGCGCGGCATGCGTGATGACGCGGTCGTCTGGGTCAGCTGGCCCAAGCGGGCGGCGCGGGTGGCGACCGACCTCAGCGAGGACGTGGTCCGCGAGCTCGCCCTGCCCCTCGGGCTGGTGGACATCAAGGTGTGCGCGGTGGATGAGACCTGGTCGGGACTGAAGCTCATGATCAGGCGCACGGAGCGTGCCGCCGCCGGCCGCAAGGCGCGCCGTGCGCGTGGCCGAGCTGCGCCATGAGCGCACCGTCCGACACCATCCTCGACTGGGCGCGCAAGGTGCAGGCGATTGCCCACAACGGACTCGCCTTCGCGCATGATCCCTTCGACCGCGAGCGCTACCAGCAGCTCGTGGATCTGGTAGCCGTCATCCTGTCGCAGGAGCTCGCCGTGCCGCTCGCCGCTGCGCGCGCCTTCTGGGAAACCGAAGCCGACTACCTCACCCCCAAGGTGGATGTCCGCGGCGGGGTGTTCCGCGGCGACACGGTGTTGCTGGTGCGGGAGCGGAGCGATGGCCACTGGACGCTGCCGGGCGGCTGGGTGGACGTGAACGACTCGCCGTCGGGAGCGGTGGCGCGCGAGATCCGCGAGGAGTCGGGCTTCGAGGCACGTGCCGTCAAGCTCGCCGCGCTGGTCGACAAGCGCCGCCATCCGCACCCGCCTGGCGTGCATCACATCTACAAGCTGTTCTTCCTGTGCGAGCTCACCGGCGGTGCCGCGCGCGTCAGCGACGAGACCGACGCGGTGGACTTCTTCCCCGTGCGTGCGCTGCCGCCGCTGTCCCTCGGCAGGGTGCTGGCGGCGCAGATCGAGCGCCTCTACCAGCACCAGCTCAATCCCGGCATGCCGACCGACTTCGACTGAGGCCGCGGGCGGCGCGCCGTGACCGGATCCGCTCCCAGCCCCCCTCCTGCGGTGCGCGACTGCGCGCGCCACATCGTGGAGGCGTTCGCGAACTACAACGCGGAGTTCCGCGCCATCACGCGCCGCGCGCCGCTGCGCTTCGACGCCCGCGATTGGAAGGGCGGCCAGCGCGATGCCGTCGAGCGCATCGAGCTGTACGACCGCTTCGTAAACCAGACCACCGCGCAATTGCGCACGCTGCTGGGCGCGGCGGCGCTCGACCGCGCACTGTGGCGGGCGCTGCGCAGCGAGTTCGCCGCACAGATCGCCGGGCTCGCGGATCCGGAGTTCACCAAGACCTTCTTCAGCTCGATCAGCCGCCGCCTGTTTGGCACAGTGGGCGTGGCCCCGGACATCGAGTTCGTCGCCACCGACCTCGATCCCCTCGCAGCCGTGCGTTCCACCGTGCTGACCAACACCTACGTGAACCACGGCTCGCTGTCGCTGCTGTTCGAGGCCCTGCTCGGGGACGTGCGCTTCCGCTCGCCGTGGCAGGACCTCGACCGCAGCATTGCGCACGTCACCCAGGAGGTGAACGCCTATTTGCACCGGCGCGGTCGCGGCGAGCGGCGCGAGGTGCTGCGGGTGGAGGTGATCCGTCCGGTGTTCTACCAGATCTCGCGCGCCTACATCGTCGGACGCATCCTCGGGCGCGAGTTCGCGGCGCCGCTGGTGATTGCGCTCAAGAACGCCGACGGCGGCGTGCTGGTGGACGCCGTGATGCTGGCCGAGGCCGACGTCAGCATCGTGTTCAGCTTCACGCGCTCGTACTTCCACGTCGACCTGGAGCGCGTCGCCGAGGCGGTCCTGTTCCTGAAATCGATCATGCCGCGCAAGCCGGTGAGCGAGCTGTTCACGGTGCTGGGGCGTGCCCGCCAGGGCAAGACCGAGCGCTACCGCGAACTGATGCGCAACCTCGATTCCACCACCGACGAGTTCGTGCATGCGCCCGGCGAGCGCGGCCTGGTCATGGTGTGCTTCACGCTACCCTCGAGCGATGTGGTCTTCAAGGTGATCCGCGACCGCTTCGCCTACCCCAAGACGGTGCTGCGCGAGGAGGTGCTGGCGAAATACCGCATGGTGTTCATCCACGACCGCGCCGGGCGGCTGGTGGACGCGCAGGAGTTCCGCCGCCTGCGCTTTCCGCGCGCGCGCTTCGCACCGGCACTGCTCGAGGAGCTCGGGCGCGAGACCGTGCAGACCGTGCGCGCGGACGGTACCGACCTGGTGTTCGATCACCTGTACATCGAGCGGCGCATGACACCGCTCAACCTGTACCTGCGCGCCGCGTCCGCGCCCGACGCGGAGCGTGCGGTGCTCGACTACGGGCAGTGCATCCGCGACCTGGCCTACACCGACATCTTCCCGGGCGACCTGCTGCTGAAGAACTTCGGAGTGACGCGCCACGGCCGCGTCATCTTCTACGACTACGACGAGCTGTGCCGCGTCAGCGACTGCAGCTTCCGCGACCTGCCGCCCGCGACCGACCCCGAGGACGAGATGCGCGGCGAGGCCTGGTTCTACGTCGGCGAGCGCGACGTGTTCCCCGAAACCTTCCTCAACTTCCTCGGCTTGAACGACGCGCAGCGCGCGGCGCTGCTGCGCGTGCACGCCGAGATTCTCACGGCGGCCTTCTGGCGCGGCGTGCAGCAGCGGCTGAGCGAGGGCGAGGTACTCGAGGTGCTGCCCTACCATCCGCACCGGGTGCGGGTCGCAAGCAGTGCCTGAACGGCCTATCAGGCGCCGCAGGCGGTCAGTGCCCGTTCACCGCAGGTGCATTCGGCGGGGAAGCGCCTCCACCCCGGCAGGCGCGCGCCCTCGCGCGGGGCGTGTGTCGGCGCCGGCGCTCAGATTTTCCAGGACCTTGTTTACTCCGTCCCAGTTTACGAGCTCGTCGAGGAACGTGCTGACATAGGCGGCACGGCGGTTCTGGTGATCGAGATAGTAGGCGTGCTCCCACAGATCCAGTGCCAGCAGCGCGATATCGCCGCGCACCAGCGGCGTGCCCGCGTTGCCGGTGGTCAGGACGCGCACCTCACCGCCGCGCCACACCACCCACAGCCAACCGCTGCCGAAGTGCTCGGCGGCGGCGCTCTTGAACTCGCTCACGAAGGCTTCGTAGCTGCCGAACTGCGCGCTCAGCAGGTCCGCCGCCGCTCCATGGGCCGGGCCGCCGCCGTGCGGGCGCATCGACCGCCAGAAGACATTGTGGTTCCACACCTCCGCGGCGTAACGGTACACGCCGTGCTGCGCCGGGTTGCTCTCAGTCACCCGGATCAGCTCCTCCAATGCCAGCTCCTCGAGGCCGGTGCCGCGCAACATCCCGCACAGGCGGTCGAAGCAAACGCGCTGGTGACGCAGGAAATGGAACACCACCGTGTCGCGCGACATGGCAGGTTCGAGATCGGAAAAATTGTATTGAATGACCGGGGACTCGATATTCATGCGGCGTCCTTCCTGCACGTGGGTCCGGATCCGGAAGTGGTGTGGTTCAGACCTTGGATGATGGCACGCAGTTCCACGGTATTCTGTAGGTCAAGAACCGCTTTCTTGTAGTTGTCGTCGTGAGCGCTTAGGGCCCACTCGACTGTTGCAGCGTGCAACCGATTACCGCGACCCTCGCCTAACGGATTGCGCGACCGACCGGCGGCGCCACCGGCTGCTGGGGGGCCAGGTTGGCGGCGAGAAAGGCCTCGACCTGGCGGTACAGCGTCAGGCGCATCTCGGGACGCCTCAGACTGTGGTCGCCGTACTTGATCAGCACCAGCTTGTAGGGAACGTGGCTCCTGCCGAGCGCCCGGGCCATCTTCTGGCTCTGCTCAACCAGCACGGTGTAGTCGTTCCGGCCGTGCACCAGCAGTACCGGCACCTGGATGCGGTCGGTGTGCCGTATCGGGGACTCGGCCTCGAGCGTCGCGGTATCCGCGCCCATGGACTCGCTCGCCGCCGCCTGCCCGCCGTAGAAGCGCGCATCGTCGCGCGCCAGCTCCGCCATGTCGGACACCCCGGCGATGCTCACCGCGCAGCGGTACAGATGCGGCTGCTTCTCCACGCCGATGAGGGCGGCGTAGCCGCCGTAGCTCCACCCGACGATGGCCAGTCGCGCCGGGTCGGCCAGCCCCTCGGAGATCAGCCAGCGGGCGCCGGCAGTGATGTCGTCGTTCATGACCGTGCCCCACGCCTGGTGGCCGGCCTTCTCCCACGCCTCGCCGTATCCGGTCGAGCCGCGGAAGTTCAGCTGCAGCACCGCATAGCCGCGGTTGGCGAGCATCTGCACGAGCGGTTGGTATTCCCAGCTGTCGCGCGCGTAGGGCCCGCCGTGCGGCAGCACTACCGCGGGGAGCCTGGTGCCGGGCACGGCGCCCAGCGGCAGAGTGAGGTAACCCGCAATGCGTACGTCGCCTTCTCCCGGCACGACGACCGGCTTCATGGGCGCGAGCTGCCCGGGATCGATCGAGTTCAGCCGTCCGATCGGCAGCACCTGATGGGCGGTGAGATCGACCAGGTGAAACCGCGCCGGCAGCACGTCGGTGTAGGACACAGCGATCAGGCGCTTGCCGTCGCGCGAGGCGGAGACGACGGCGTGAAATGCGTTCGGTACGGCCCGCTCGAGCAGCTCCTCGACCGCCTGCGCCTCGGGATCGATGTATTCGATGTGCGGCCGGTCGCTCTCGTAGAAGAACCCCGCGACGTGCCGGTCCGACGGCCATTGGACGATCCCGCTCACGTCGACATCCGGTCGCGAGAACACCAGCTGCATATCGCCGTCGCCCTGGAGGTCCATCTGCCAGACCGCAAGCCGGCCGTTGTAAGGGGCGAGCACGAACAGCTGATTGGGATGCGTCCCGAACACCAGCGGGTCGAAGCGCGAGTGGTCGAACCGCTGGAATTGCTCGAGCGTGTGCCAGGGCGCATCGGCGGCGTCGCGCGCGATATACGCGGCGCGGTCGCCGCGAAACCCGTAGCCGAAACGCACCACTCCCTCGTTGTCCGCGGTCCAGTCCATGACCGGGGGCTGCGAGGGCACGATGAGCCGCAGCGCGCCGCTATACACGTCGAGCCGGTAGACCGACGGGAACACCGTGTCCGGATCGGTGAGCTCGATGAGCACGTGCCGCGGGTCGTCGGGCAGCCAGTGCACAATGCGGTCCTGGAATTGCCGCCCGACCCCGCCGTCGGCGCGAGACCGGGCGAACAACATGCGGACGTCGCCCCCCTCGGGGTTGAGGGCCATGAGACGGGACGCCGGAAAGGGCACTCCGTCCTGTCCGTATGCCATTGCATCGAGGTGACAGAGCAGCCGGTCGTCGCTCTTGAACTCGCAGCGGTTGACGTCGAAGTCGGCGCTGGCGACGTGCAGGATCCGCTGCTCGGAACCCGAGCCCAGATCGCGCACGATGACGGCCGGCGTCCGCGACAGGGTGCCGAGGTAGGCCAGGAGCTTCCCGTCCGGCGAGATGTGCGGCGACTGCATCTGCGGGTAGGCGGCAAACTCCTCGAGCGGAATCAGCGGCGCTGCGGCGGCGGCGGCCGGCAGCCCGGCCCCGAGAGCGAGCGCAGCACCCAGCCCGAGCGCGAATGCGCGCGGCACTTCAGCCCCCGGCGGCGCCGAGCGCCTGGTTCACATCCTGTGCGAGATCGTCCGCATCCTCGAGCCCGATCGACAGCCGTATCGTGCCCGCGGTGATCCCAGAAAGACGTTGCTGCTCCGCGTTCAGCTCGCGCCCACCCATCATATGCGGCGTGACGACCAGCGATTCGGTGGAGCCGAGGCTGGCGGCGAGCGCGAACAGCTGCAGCGCGTCCGCAAAGCGACGGGCTGCGGCTTCGCCCCCGTGCAGGTCGAAGCTGACGATGCTGCCGAAGTCACGCATCTGGCGCGCGGCCAGCGCATGCTGTGGGTGCGCGGGCAGTCCCGGATAGTGCACGCGCGCGACCGCCGGGTGTGCGGCGAGCAGCTGCGCGACGGCCAAGGCGCTCGCGCACTGCGCCTGATAGCGCACGAAGTAGGTCTTGAGCCCGCGCAGGATGAGGAACGCGGCATGCGGATCGAGTATGCCGCCGAGGGCGCCGAAGTCGGTGCGCATGCCGCGCAGCAGCTCGTTGCGCCCGATCACCGCTCCGCCCATCACGTCGCCCGTGCCGGAGGCGTATTTGGTGAGACTGTGCAGGTAGAGATCCACCTCGTATTCGCCGTGCTGGTGAAAGCCCGCGAAGGTGTTGTCCATCACCACCAGCGCGCCGGCAGTGTGCGCCAGGCGCGTGAGGGCGGCGATATCGGCGATGCGGGTGATGGGATTGGTGGGACTCTCGAACAGCACCAGCCGCGTGGGCTGGGCCAGTGCTCGCTCGATCCCGGCCAGGTCCTCGATGGACAGCATGGTATGGGTCACGCCGAAGCGCCCCAGCAGGCGCCGGGTCAGGTAGCGCGTCGGGTTGTAGCTCTCGACGAAGCACAGCACGTGGTCGCCCTGGCGGGTGAGCGCCAGCAGCGTCTGGGAGATCGCGGCCACCCCCGAGGCAGTGACCAGGCAGTCGTCGCGCCCCTGCAGCTCCGCGAGCAGCAGCTCCAGTTGGCGCGTGGTGGGGTTGGAGGCGCGCGTGTAGAAGAATCCGGGCCGCTCGCCGCGCAGGTAGCGCTCGGTGTCGGCGACTGAGTCGAACTCGAACTTCACACTCTGATAGATCGGGGCCACCACCGGGTGGTTGCCGGGCGGCAGCTCGACGGCGGGCGGATGGTTGACGCGGGTGGTCTTTTTCATGGGTCGCGGATGCAGTTTACGTCTCGAGCGTAAACCGGTCGGCATCGAGGTGCGCCGGGAATTTTTCGCGGAAGGTGCGCAGCTGCGCCCCCTCGAGGACCACGGTCACGAGCCCCGGCTCTGCGCCCAGCTCCGTGAGCGGCTGTCCCAGACAGTCGAACGCTGCGCTGCCGCCGGCATAGTCCACGCCCGCGCCGTCGGCACCCACCCGGTTGACGCCGACGACGTAGGCCTGGTTCTCGATGGCGCGCGCCCGCAGCAGCTGAGCCCACGCGTAGCCGCGCGCCGCCGGCCAGTTCGCCACATAGACCAGCAGCTCGTAATCGAGCCCCGGACGACGGCGGCTGAATACCGGGAAGCGCAGGTCGTAGCACACTAAAGGACAGATACGTAACCCGCGCCACTCGAGGCTCACCGCCTCCCTGCCGGCAGTGAAATGCTCGTGCTCGCGCCCCATGCGGAACAGGTGCCGCTTGTCGTAGTGGCGCAGCTCCCCGGCCGGGGTCGCCCACAGCAGGCGGTTGTAGTAGCGCCCTGCGGCCGCGGTGATCACGCTGCCGGTGATCGCGGCGTTGAGCCTGGCGGCGCGCTCGAGCAGCCAGTCGCAGGTCGCCCCCGCCGCCGGCTCGCCCAGACGCGCGACGTCCATGCTGAAGCCGGTGGTGAAGGTCTCCGGCAGCACGATGAGGTCGGTGCGACCGGCGAGCGGCTCGAGCAGGGCCGCAAACCGCGCGCGGTTGGCCGCCGCGTCCTGCCACACGAGCGGCTGCTGGATCAGCGTCACCGAAAGGCCCATGCGCCCCGCCTCAGCTCACAGCCGCGCCGCGAACGCGCTGAGCCGCGCGGCCGCCGCATCGAGCGTCGCGTCGCGCTTGGCGATGCACAGGCGCAGGAAGGTGAGCGATGTGCGCTCGGCATAGAACGGCGACAGCGGAATGCTCGCGACCCCCGCTTCCGTCAGCAGCCGCTCGGCGAATTGCAGATCGTCGGCGGGGGCAAACTCGCTGAAGTCGAGCAGCTGGAAGTAGGTGCCCTGGGCCGGCGGCAGGCGGAATCCGCACGGCGCAAGCGCCGCGCGCAGCCGGTCGCGCTTGGCCTGGAAGAAGCCAGCGAGCTCCTGCCCGCAGTCGGGCCGCGCGGCCAGGTAGGCGGCGATCGCCTGCTGCAGCGGATGCGCGATGCTGAAGGTGTTGAACTGGTGCACCTTGCGCAGCTCCGCGGTGAGCGCGGGCGGAGCCACGCAGTAGCCGACTCGCAGCCCGGTCGCATGCAGCGTCTTGCCGAAGGAGAACACCGCGAAGCTGCGCGCGGCGAGCTCCGGGTGGCTGAGCACCGAGTAATGGCGGCCGCCGTCGAACACCACGTGCTCGTACACCTCGTCGGCCAGCACCAGGATGTCGCGATCGCGGATCGCGGCGGCCAGCTCGTCGAGGTCGGCGCGAGTCGCCACCGTGCACGCCGGATTGTGCGGACTGTTCAGGAGTATCAGTCGCGTGCGCGCATTCACCGTCGCGCGCACCCGCTCCCAGTCGTAGCGAAAGCCCGGCTGCGTGAGCGGCAACCGCACACAGCGCGCGCCCGCGAGCCGCACCGCCGGCTCGTACGAATCGTAGGCCGGGTCGAAAGCGATCACCTCATCGCCCGCGCCGACCGCGGCCTGGATGGCCGAGTAGATCGCCTCGGTGGCTCCCTGCGTGATGGTAACGTCCGCTTCCGGGTCGACGCGCACCCCGTAGCTCGCGGCCAGCTTCGCGGCAACGCCCTCGCGCAGCAGCGGCAGCCCTTCCATGGGTGCGTACTGGTTGTGACCGGCACGCATCGCCGCCGCCACCTGCGTGGCGAGCTCCGGGTCGATGTCGTAGTCGGGGAACCCCTGACCGAGGTTCAGCGCCCCGAGCTCGCGCGCCCGGCGCGACATGACGGTGAAGATCGTCGTGCCGACCTCGGGTAGCTTGCTGGTACGCACGTGCCTGTTCGCGCCCCTTGACCCGCGGCCGGTCCGCGCCGCCGCCTAAGCGTCGCTCTCTGCGGCGGCCAGCGCTGCGCCGACCACCCCGGCCTGGCCGGCGAAATGCGCCGGCCGCAGCTGCGCTTCCGAGCGCAGCAGCGGTGCGAACTCCGCGAACCGCTCACTCACCGCGCCGCCGAGAATGAACAGGTCCGGCCAGAACAGCTGGTACAGGCGCTCGAGATACTCGTTCACCCGCGCGATCCAGGCGGGAAAGTCGAGCCGCTCGGCCGTGCGCACCTGGGCCGAGGCCCACTTCTCCGCGTCCATGCCTCGCAGCTCCAGGTGCCCGAGCTCGGTGTTGGGGAACAGCTTGCCGTCGGCGAACAGCGCGGTGCCGATCCCGGTGCCGAGGGTCACCATGATGGCCACCCCGTTGCTGCCGCGCCCGGCGCCCCAGCGCATCTCGGCGACGCCGGCGGCGTCGGCGTCGTTGAGAAACAGCGCCGGCCTGCCGAGCGCACGGGCCGCCAGCGCCGCGCCGTCGGTTCCGATCCAGGTGTGATCGACGTTGGCCGCGGTGCGCGCCGTGCCCTGCTTGATGACGCTCGGGAAGGCGATGCCGGCGCTACCGCTCGCGCCGGCGAGCTTGCCGGCGAGCGCGGCGATGACCGGCATCATGGCCGCCGGCGTCGAAGGCCGCGGTGTCGGCGCCGATATCAGCCCGCCGGTGAGGCGACCGGCGTCGACGTCGACCAGCCCGGCCTTGATCGAGGATCCGCCGACGTCGATTCCGAGAACCTGGCGTGTCATGTCACGTTCGCTCACATGTTGGCGGCGGCGGCGAGCTGCTCATCGCGCTCGCGGCGGCGCTGTTGGTAACGCATCCACACCGTGGAGCTCACGATGCCGATCGCAACGATGAGCACCATGATGGTGGCGAGCGCGTTCACGTCCGGAGTCACACCGAAGCGCACCTTGGAGAAGATCACCATCGGCAGGGTGCTCGAGCCTGGCCCGGCGACGAACTGCGTGATCACCAGGTCGTCCCACGACAGCGTGAAGGCCAGCAGCCACCCCGAGGCGACCGCCGGCAGGATCAGCGGCAGCGTGACGCGCAGGAACACCTTGGCGGGCCGGGCGCCCAGGTCCATCGCCGCCTCCTCCAGCGACTGGTCGAACCCCGTCAGGCGTGACTGTACCACCACGGTCACGTAGGCCATGCAGAAGGTGATGTGCGCCAGCGCGATCGTGACCGCACCGACCCCTCTGGGCCAGCCGATCAGCTGCTCCATGGCGACGAACAGCAGCAGCAGCGACAGCCCGGTGATCACTTCGGGCATCACGATCGGCGCGGTGGTCATGCCGGCGAGCAGCAGCCGCCCGCGGAACTGGCCGAAGCGTGCCAGCGCCATGCCGGCGAGCGTGCCGAGCACCACCGAGCAGCTCGCCGCGACCAGCGCAATGCGGATCGAGAGCCACGCGGCGCGCAGTATCTGCTCGTTGTGGACCAGCACGCCGTACCACTTCAAGGTCGGCGAATGCACCGCGTCCCACACCGTGACCAGGCGCGAGTTGTTGAACGAGAACACGATCAACGAGGCGATGGGCACGTACAGGAACACCAGCCCGAGAGCGAGCGCGCTGCGCGCGAACAGCCGGCGGCTCCTCACTTGGCCCCGAGCTCGCGCCGTTCGAGGCGCTGCAGATACAGGATCGGCACCACCAGCAGCGCGAGGATCAGGATCGCCACCGCGCTCGCCACCGGCCAGTCGCGATTCTCGAAGAACTCGTCCGACAGCACCCGGCCGATCATCAGCTGGTCGGGGCGCCCGAGCAGTGTCGGGATGACGTACTCGCCGACCGCCGGGATGAACACCAGCAGCGAGCCGGCGACGATGCCGGGCAGCGACTGCGGCAGCGTGATGGCGAGGAACGCGCGCCACGGACGGGCGCCGAGGTCGGCGGCCGCCTCGAGCAGCGTCTGGTCGTGCTTCTCGAGGTTGGCGTACAGCGGCAGGATCATGAACGGCAGGTACGAGTACACGATGCCGATGTAGACCGCGAAGTCGGTCTGCAGCAGTGCCAGCGGATGGCGGATGAGGCCGAGGTACAGCAGCACGTTGTTGATGACGCCGTTGTAGTTGAGCAGGCCGATCCAGGCATAGACGCGCAGCAGGAAGCTGGTCCAGAAGGGCAGCACGATCAGCATCAGCAGCATCGGGCGCGTGGCGGCGCCGGCACGCGCGATCGCGTAGGCCATGGGATAGCCTAAGCCCAAGCACCACAGCGTCGAGACTGCCGCGACCTTCAGCGAGTACAGGTACGAGCTCACGTACAGCGCATCGGTGAGCAGGAACTGGTAGGCGTCCCAGTGCAGCTCGAGGTGCGGTGTGCCGTGATGCCAGCTGAACAGCGGCGTGTACGGCGGGATCGCCAGCCGGACGTCGGCGATCGAGATGCGCAGCACGATCACGAAGGGGATGAGAAACAGCACCAGCAGCCACAGGGTCGGGATCCCCGCCACCAGCCGCCGCCCGGCGCGTGCACTCAGACGCACGGGGCTGCTACTCGGCCAGTACCACGGGGCTCGAGCCGTGCCAGAAGAGCCACACGCTCTCCTCACGCGTCAGCGGGCGATCCGCGCCCCGCGTGACGTTCGGCAGCGTCACCCGCAGCATGCGCCCGGAGGCGATCTGCACCAGGTAGATCGACATGTCCCCCATGTAGGCGATCTCGCGCACCGTACCGCGCACCGCGTTCTCGGCCGTCCCGCCCGTGTCAGCCGGTGGCTGGCGTCCGATATTGATTCTCTCCGGCCGGATCGCGGTCCAGACGGTGGCGCCGGCGGCGCTGCTTGCGGCTCCCTCGGCGCGCAGCGTGCAGCCGAGCTCGTCGCACTCGATGTACACGCCGGCGGCGTCGGCGCCGCGCACCCGCCCCTCGAACATGTTGACCGAGCCGATGAAATCCGCGACGAAGCGCGTCGCCGGGGACTCGTAGATATCCGCCGGAGAGCCGACCTGGACTATGCGCCCGTGATTCATGACCCCGAGGCGCGTACCGAGCGTCATGGCCTCCTCCTGGTCGTGGGTGACCACGATGAAGGTGACCCCGAGGCGCTGCTGGATGTTCAGCAGCTCGAACTGCGTGTGCTCGCGCAGCTTCTTGTCGAGCGCCGCGAGCGGCTCATCGAGCAACAGCAGCTTCGGGCGCTTGACCAGCGCACGCGCCAGCGCCACGCGCTGGCGCTGGCCGCCGGAGAGCTGGTGCGGCTTGCGCGCGCCGTAGCCGCTCATCCTCACCAGCTCGAGGATCTCGCCCACCTTGCGGCGGATCTGCTCGCGCCCCTCGCCCTCCTGCTCGAGACCGAAGGCGACGTTCTTCTCGACGCTCATGTGCGGAAACAAGGCGTACGACTGGAACATCATGTTGACCGGCCGCTCGTAGGGGGGAATCGCGCTCATGTCGGCGCCGTCGATGCGAATCGTGCCGGCGCTCGGGGTCTCAAACCCGGCGAGTATGCGCAGCAGGGTGGTCTTGCCCGAGCCGGAGCCCCCCAGCAGGCAGAAGATCTCGCCGCGGCGGATGTCGAGCGATACCGCGTCGACCGCGGTGAAGTCGCCGAACTTCTTGGTGACGTCGACCAGGCTCACGTAGGCACTGTCCGGATCGGCGCTGCGCGGCGCGGACGCTCTGGCGGAGGCTGTGTTCATGGGACTGCTCATAGGCTCACTTGCCGGTCTTGAAGCGGGTCCACATGCGCGTCAGCAGCCGCTGGAAAGCGGCCGGCCGGGCGCGCTCGGGGACCAGCCGCGCGCGTACCGCCGGCGGCGGGTACACCCCCGGGTCGTTCGCCACCGCCGGGTCGAGCGGCTGGATCGACGGCAGCACGGCATTCGCGTACTTGATGAGATTGGAGTTGCGCGCGGCGATGTCCGGACGCAGCAGGAAGTTGATGAACAGGTGCGCATTGCGCACGTGCGGCGCGTCGGCGGGAATCGCCAGCACGTCGTAGTTGCTGATCGCGCCCTGGCGCGGAATCGAGTAGACGATGTTGACGCCCTTGCCAGCCTCGCTGGCGCGGTCGCGCGCCTGCTTGATGTCGCCCGACCAGCCCATCACCAGGCAGATATCGTCGTTGGCGAGATTGTCGATGTAGCGCGAGGCGTCGATGTAGCGCAGGTACGGCCGGATGGAATGCAGCACCTGCTCGGCGGCCTTCAGGTCCGCGGGCGAGTCGCTGCCGGGGTTCTTGCCGAGCAGCAGCAGCACGGTGGCGACCACCTCCGAGGGCGCGTCCAGCACCGATACCCCGCAGTCGGCGAATCTGGAGACGATCGCCGGATCGAACAGCATGCGCCAGCTGTCGACCGGCGCGTCCGGCATGCGCGCGCGGATCTCCTTGACGTTGTAGCCGATGCCCGAGGTGATCCACATGTAGTCGACGCTAAAGCGGTTGCCCGGATCGTACAGCGCCGTGGCACGCGCCACCTCCGGATCGAGGTTCTTCAGGTTCGGAATCAGCGCCTTGTCGAGCTTCTGGTAGACGTCGGCCTGGAGCTGGCGCTCGAGGAAAGGTCCGGAGGGCACCACGATGTCGTAGTTGGTGTGGCCGGTGAGGAGCTTGGTCTCGAGGATCTCGTTGGAGTCGAACACGTCGTAGTTGACATGGATGCGGTACTCCTTCTCGAAGTCGCTGATCACCGTAGGCTGGATGTAGTCGGACCAGTTGTAGACGTTGAGCACCTTCTCGGACTCGGACGCCCGCGGGCCGTGGGCCGCCGGCCCGGAGCAGGCTGCGCAAACGGCAAGCAGCAGGCCGGGCACGCCACTGGCACGCAGAAATCGGGAAAACCTCACCACGGACTCTTTCTTATACGGTCCAAACCGGCCTTTTGCCAAGCGGGCAAAGGGGGGCTGGCCTGCGGAAAACGCCGCAGGCGTTTTCCGCCAATTTAAACATTCAGCAGCAGGTGCTCGCGCTCCCAGGAGCTGATCACCTGCAGGAACACCTCGTACTCGGCTTCCTTGACGATGGTGAAGGCTTCAACGAACGGCTCGCCGAGCAGTTTCACCAGCGGCTCGCAGGCGCGCAGCTCGCGCAGCGCCTCATCGAGCGAGCGCGGCAGGCCGAACGGCAGGTCGTGGGCGCTGCCGACGATCGGGTCCGACGGCTGGATGCCCTCGACCATGCCGAGATAGCCGCAGGCGAGCGAGGCAGCGATGGCGATGTACGGATTGGCATCGGCCCCCCCGACACGGTTCTCGACCCGGCGCGCCTGGGCGTCGGACATCGGCACGCGCAGTCCGGCGGTGCGGTTGTCGTAACCCCAGTGCACGTTGATGGGCGCCGACAGGTAGCGTGTCAGACGCCGGTAGGAGTTCACGTTGGCGCAGAACAGCGCCATCGCGGCCGGCATGTATTTCTGCAGTCCGCCGATGTGATGGAAGAACAGCGGCGAAGGCGTACCGTCCGGGTTGCTGAAGATGTTCTTGCGCGTCTTCAGGTCGACCACGCTCTGGTGGATGTGCATGGCGCTGCCGGGCTCCTTGGCGTGCGGCTTCGCCATGAAGGTGGCGTACATCTTGTGGCGCAGCGCCGCCTCGCGCGCGGTGCGCTTGAAGAGAAACACCTGGTCGGCGAGATCCATCGGCGCGCCGTGAATCAGGTTGATCTCCATCTGCGCCGGACCGTCCTCGTGGATCAGCGTATCGATCTCGATGTCCTGGTCCTCGCAGAACTGGTAGATGTCGTCGAACAGCGGATCGAACTCGTTGACCGCGGCGATGCTGTAGGACTGCCGTCCCGGCTCGGCACGCCCGGAGCGGCCAACCGGCGGCTTGAGCGGATAGTCGGCGTCCTTGTTCTGCTCCACCAGGTAGAACTCGAGCTCCGGCGCCACGATCGGGTCCCAGCCGCGTTGCGCGTACAGCTCGACGATGTGGCGCAGCACGTGGCGCGGCGCCATCGACACCCGGCGGCCGTCGGCATAGAAGCAGTCGTGGATCACCTGCGCGGTGGGCTCGGCGGCCCACGGCACGCGCCGCACCGTCTTCTGGTCCGCCTTGAGCACGATGTCGATTTCCGCCGGGCTCATCGCCTCGCCGGTCTCGGGCGGATAATCGCCGGTCACGGTCTGCAGGAACACGCTCTCGGGCAGGCGCATGCCGCCGTCCTCGGCGAACTTCTCCGCGGGCATGATCTTGCCGCGCGCGATGCCGGCCATGTCGGGGATGATGGCCTCGACCTCGGAAATGCCGTGGTCGCGGAAGAACTGCCGGATCTCGCTCACCATGGGCCTGCGCCTTTCATTCTGATCGGGGACGCTCATCTGGGAGACGCTCACCGCGGACGTTGCCATTTCGACTCGGCACGCTCGCGACTGGCGTGCCCGAAGGCGGCGAACAGCGCGCGCGAGAACGGATCGCTCATCACCCGCCACTCGGGGTGCCACTGCACCGCCAGCGCGAAGCGTTGTGCCGCCGGCACACGGAACGCCTCGATCACCGCATCCGGCGCCCGCGCCTCGACCGCGAGCTCCCCGCCCAGGCGGTCGATTCCCTGGCTGTGGAGCGAATTGACTTCGATGCGCTCGCGGCCGCCGGCCAGCGTGCGCAGCAGCCCGCCCGGCTCCAGCGTCACTTCGTGCGCCGGCCCGTACTGCACCTCGAGCGGCTGACTCTCGTCGTCGCGGTGATCGAGCGTGCCGGGCAGCTCGTGCAGCCTCTGGTGCAGCGTGCCGCCGAAGGCCACGTTCATCTCCTGAAAGCCGCGGCAGATCCCGAGCACCGGCACTCCGGCCTCGACCGCCTTGCGGATGAGGGGCAGGGTCGTGGCATCGCGCGCCGGGTCGTGGAGCGTCCCGGGGGCGCTCGGCGGACCCTGGTAGTACTGCGGCTCGACGTTGGAGGCGCTGCCGGTGAACAGCAGCCCATCGAGCCGCTCGAGCAGCTCATCGAACCCGAGCTCCTCGGCGAGCGCCGGGATGAGCACCGGAGCGGCGCTTGCCGCCTCTAGTACCGCCCGCGCGTACTTCTCGCCCACCATGTGAAACGGATGCGCGCCGACCATGCGCCGGTCGGCGGGAATGCCAATGAGCGGGCGGGCGGCTGCCATGCGGGCTTTGCCAGCGGGTGTCTAATATCTTAAACGAAACCCGCTGCCGGAACCTCCAAGAACGGGCCTATTAGACCACAGGCCGGGCGCGGAAGCCTCTGCTTGCCAAGCAGGACGCAACTGCGGTAAAGGCCAAAGTAGTGCCCTTCCGTGAGCCGCGCGCGGCTGCGCCGCCCATTTGCCGCACCTGCTGCGCCCTCGCTATCCTGCGCACCCACCCCGCGCGGGTCGTCAAAATATCCTAAACACACGGGACTCACCGCCCCATGGGACCCCTGCCCTACGTTCGCTCCTATTACGCCGCCTCGGCGCATCCGGGTCCCACGCGGCCGCGGCTCGAGGGCGCGCTCGAGTGCGACGTGTGCGTCGTGGGCGGTGGGATCGCGGGGTGCTCGGCGGCGCTGCATCTGGCCGAGCGCGGATTCAAGGTCGTGCTGCTCGAACAGCACCGCATCGGCTGGGGCGCCTCGGGACGCAGCGGCGCGCAGGCGATTTTCGGCGTCGCCGCCGGTCAGACCAAGCTCACTCGCCTGATCGGTGCGGACGGCGCGCGTGCCGTATGGGACGTGTCGGTCGAGGGGCTCACGCTCATGCGTGAGCTGATCGGGCGCTTCTCGATCGATTGCGACTGGGTCGCAGGCTACCTGCTCGCGGCCGTCAAGGAGCGGCACCTGCGCGAGCTCGAGGACGAGCTGGCCGAGCTGCGCGAGCATTACGGGTACTCGAGCATGCGCTACGTGCCGCGCGAGGAGCTGCGCTCGCTGCTCGCGACCGAGCGCTATCCCGGGGCGCTCCACGACACCAACAGCGGACACCTGCATCCGCTCAATTACACACTGGGGCTCGCGGCGGCGGGTGAGAGCCTGGGCGTGCGCATCTTCGAGGACAGCCGCGCGCGCGGCTTCCTGGCGGACGGCAGCGGCGGGGTGCGCGTGCCTGCGCCCGGCGGCGAGGTGCGCGCCAGGCACCTGGTGCTGTGCGGCAACGTCTACCTCGGGGACACCGCCCCACAGCTCGCTTCCAAGATCATGGCGGTCGCCACCTATATCGTCGCGACCGACCCGCTCGGGGAAGCTCGCGCGCGCGGGCTGATCGCCAACAACGCCGCCGTGAGCGACATGAACTGGGTGCTCGATTATTTCCGCCGTTCCGCCGATCACCGCCTGCTGTTCGGCGGCCGCGTGAACTACTCGGGGCTGCGCTCCTTCGATGCGCCCGCCGCCACACGCGCGCGCATGCTCGCCGTGTTTCCGCAGCTGCGCGACGTGCGGGTCGAGTATGCCTGGGGCGGCGAAGTCGATATCACGCTCAACCGTGCGCCGCACTTCGGCCGACTCGCGCCCAACGTTTATTTCCTGCAGGGCTTCTCCGGCCACGGCATCGCGCTCACGGGCATCGCCGGCAAGCTGATCGCCGAGGCCGTCAGCGGCACCGCCGGGCGTTTCGACGTGTTCGCGCGCATTCCGCACCGCAACTTCCCCGGCGGCGCGGCGCTGCGGCGGCCGGCGTTGGTGCTGGCGATGCTCTACTATCGCCTGCGCGACCTGCTGTAAGGCCGGACCCGAACCCGCACGCCATGCATCACGCTGCGACCTTCTATTACCGCGCGCTCGGGCTGCTGTGGGGCGCCTGGGCGCTCTACTGGCTGATCTCGGCAGTCGGAACCAAGCGGACCGTGCAACGCGAATCGCTCGTGAAGCGCCTCGCCTACGTCGTGCCGCTGCTCATCGGCGCAGTGCTGCTGGGCGCGCACCGGGCGCACTGGCCCCCGTGGCTGGCCCTGCGCCTGTGGCCGCATTCCCCGACGCCTGCGCGAATTGGGCTGGCGCTGGTCGTGGCGGGACTTCTGTTCGCGGTCTGGGCGCGCGTGCATCTCGGACGCAACTGGAGCGGCATCGTCACGGTGAAGGAGGGACATGAGCTGATCCGCAGCGGACCGTATGCCATGGTGCGCCATCCCATCTATACCGGACTCATCACCGCCGTGCTCGGCACCGCGATCATCTCGGCTACGGTGCGCGCGGCGCTCGGCTTCGGGATCATCGCCGTTGCGCTGACCGCAAAGTCGCGCATCGAGGAGCGCTTCATGCGCGAGGCCTTCGGCGAGCAGTACGCGCGCTATCGCGAGCAGGTACCGGCGCTCGTTCCCTTCACAAAGCTTCGGCGATCTGTACCGCGTTGAGCGCCGCGCCCTTGAGGAGCTGATCGCCTGCGGCGAACAGCGTGATCGAGCGTCCGCTGGGATCACTGATGTCCTGGCGGATGCGACCGACCAGAATCGCGTCCTGGCCCGAGGCATCCTGCGGCATCGGAAAGTAGTTGCGCTCCGCGTCGTCCACCAGCTTGACTCCGGGCGCCGTACTGACGAGCGCACGCACCTCGTTTGCTGTGATCGGACGCTCGCACTCGAAGGTGACCGCCACCGAGTGCGCGCGCAGCACCGGCACGCGCACGCAGGTCGCCGACACACGCAGCTCGCTATCACCGAAGATCTTGCGGGCCTCCTGCGCGACCTTACTCTCCTCTTCGTTATAGCCGGTCACCGGGTCGATACGGGTGTTGTGGCTGAAGACATTGAACGCGTAGCGGTGCGGCAGGACCTGCGGCTCGAACGCCCGTCCCTCGAGGTAGGCACGCGTCGACTCGAGCAGCTCGTACATCGCGGCCGCGCCGGCGCCCGAGGCGGCCTGGTAGGTCGCGACGATCAGCCGCCGGATGCGGTTCACGCAGTGTATGGGCCACAGCGGCATGATCGAGATGATCGCCGTGCAGTTGGGATTGGCGATGATGCCGCGGTGCCCGCGCAACGCCTCGCGGTTGATCTCCGGCACGACCAGCGGCACCTGCGGGTCCATGCGGAATGCCGAGGAGTTGTCGACCACGGTGGCGCCGGCGCGCACCGCGATCGGCGCGAAGCGTCTGGAGGTGGCGCTGCCGGCGGAAAACAGCGCGAGATTCACGCCGTTGAAGCTGTCCTCTGCGAGCTCCCGCACCGTGAGCGCCCGACCGTGAAACGCGAGAGCCTTGCCCGCCGAGCGCGCCGAGGCGAACAACCGCAGCTCCGCCAGCGGAAAGCCCCGCCGCTCGAGGCAGCCGATCAGCTCGACGCCCACCGCGCCCGTGGCACCCACGATGGCGACGACGGGTGCGGCGGCGGCCTGACTTTGCGGACCCATGTAGCTGTTCCTACCTGAGCGCACTGCGGCTGTAAAGCCGGCTGCCCTGTCGATTACGCAACAAATTGGTTGCGCATTTCGCGAGGCCGCGCTAATGTGCAACTCATTGGTTGCGTATGGCGGAGAGCCCCCATGGCGGATCGCAGCGACGACGTTCCCCAGCGCATCGAGAAGCGCATCGAGCTCAAAGCACCGGTGGCGCGCGTGTGGCGCGCCCTGACCGACCACCGCGAGTTTGGCGAGTGGTTCCGGGTGAAACTGGAGGGACCGTTCGTGCCCGGGCAGGTCACGCGTGGCTGGATCACCCACCCTGGGTTCGAGCACGTCAAGTGGGAAGCATTGGTGCAGAAAATGGAGCATGAGCGACTCTTTTCCTTCACCTGGCCGCACGCGCGCTCCCTCGACAAGGCGCATTACTCACCCGACTACACCGGCGCGCCACGCACGCTGGTGGAATTCCGGCTGCAGCCAACGCCCGCCGGCACGCTGCTGGTCGTGACCGAGTCGGGCTTCGAGCAGTTGCCGCCCGATCACCGCCCGGAGGCATTGCGCGGCAACGAGCGCGGTTGGAGCGAGCAGATGCGCAACATCGAGCGGCATGTCGCGGACCGGCTCTGACGCGGCCGGCGCCAGGCGGCGCCAGCACGCTGCGGTGTTCGCGGCGTTGGGCGACGAGACCCGCCTCGCACTGGTCGCCGCGTTGGCGGGCGGCCAGGCGCGCTCGATCACGCAATTGTCCGGCGGCGCGAAGCTCACCCGGCAGGCGATCACCAAGCACCTCAAGGTGCTCGAGCACGCCGGTATCGTGCGCAGCGCGCGCCTCGGACGCGAGAGCCGCTTCGAGCTCGATCCGACGTCGATGCGCGAGCTGCAGGAGTACCTCGGCCGCGTGTCGGCGCAGTGGGATCAGGCGCTGGCGCGGTTCAAGGCACTGGTCGAAGGCTGAAGCTCCGCGGTCCGCGCACGCACCTCGAAACAGCGGTGAATCCGCGGATTTCTCTCGAAGTCCTTCGGCAGCGTGGCCACCGACACGTCGCGGACGTCGTAGCGCTGCGTGAGCCCCTCGTCGAGCCTGAAGCGCTGCGCGTTGGTCGAGAAGACCAGCAGACCTGCGGGCGCCAGCAGCCGCACGCAGGCGTCCACCAGCTGCGGGTGATCGCGCTCGACATCGAGCACTCCCTGCATGCGCTTGGAGTTGGAAAAGGTCGGAGGGTCGAGAAACACCAGGTCGAAGCGCGCCGGCGCCGCTGCCGCCTGCTGCAGCCATTCGCGGCAGTCGGCCTGGACCAGCTCATGCGCCGGGGAGGCGAGCGCATTGAGGGCGAGATTGCGCTGCGCCCAGCTCAGGTAGGTGCGCGACAAGTCGACGCTGGTGCTGGCGAGCGCACCGCCGGCGGCCGCGTACACCGTGGCGGTCCCGGTGTAGGCAAACAGGTTGAGGAAGCGGCCGGCGTGCGCCGCGGCGCGCAACCGCGCCCGCGTGGGGCGCTGGTCGAGGAACAGTCCCGTGTCGAGGTAGTCGTCGAAGTTCACCTCGAAGCGCAAGCCCCCTTCCATGACCTGGTGCAAGCGCTCGCGCTCGCCCACTTTCTGGTACTGCTCGCCGCGCGCCGTGCGGCGCCGGGTACGCACACGAATGCGCTCGGCCGGTACCGCGGTGACCTCCGGGAGGCTCGCGAGCACCTCGCCGCGCCGCCGCCGCACCGCCTCCGGCTCGATCTCGGCGGGAGCCGCGTACTCCTGCACGTACAGCCAGCTCTCCTGGGTGTCGCAGGCGCGGTAGAGATCGATGGCGAACGCATACTCGGGCATGTCGGCGTCGTACAGCCGGTAACAGGAGACGCCCTCGCGCTCGGCCCAGCTGCGCAGGCGCCTGATGTTCTTTGTCAGGCGGTTGGCGAACATGCGCGCTCCGGGCGTGTCCTTGAGATGCGCGACGCCCTTGCCCAGCATGCCAGGCTCGCGGGCGCTGGCCGGCTCGACTTTGATTCTGAGCAAGCGGCACTCGATCGGGCCGTTCCACAAGGTATGGGTGCGCCCGGCGCGCAGTCCGAGCTCCATGCCGAGCCCCGGCTCTCCGGTGAGCACGGCCGCGCTCCACCCCTGGAAGCGATTGCGTAACACCGCGCCGAGCTCGCGATGCAGCGCGCGGGCGCGCGCGCGATCCTCGAGCCGCACGCCGTAGGGCGGGTTGGTGCACACCAGCCCCGCGCCCGATGCCGCGTCCGCGGGAGCGGCGTCGGCCAGCAGTCCCACCTCGAAGCGCACCATGCCGTCCACGCCGGCGCGCGCGGCGTTGGCGCGTGCCGCATGGATCATGGCCGGGTCGCGATCCTGTCCGCGCAGCCTCGCGGGCGTCGCCTCCCCCGCGCGGCTGCGCGCCAGCGCTTCGGCGCGCAGCCGCTCCCACAGTGCCGCATCGTGACCGCGCCAGCCGAGAAAGCCGAAGTACTCGCGCGTGAGACCGGGCGCGCGGTCCGCGGCGATGAGCGCGGCCTCGATGCACAGCGTGCCCGAGCCGCATAGCGGATCGAGGAACTGCGCGCCCGCCGCCGCGCCGGCGCTCGCGGCCGCGGCGAGCTCCGCCCAGCCGGCGCGCAGCAGCACGCCCGCGGCGACGTTCTCCTTGAGCGGCGCCGGCCCCGCGGCGGACCGATAGCCGCGCCGGTGCAGGCTCTCGCCCGAAAGATCGATGGCGAGCGTGATATGCGTGCCGTGCGCGTGGGCGTGCACGCGCACGCCGGGACGCTCCGGCGCTACGTCCGGGCGCGCGCCGGTAGCGGCGCGCATCGCATCCACGATGCCGTCCTTGACCTTCTGCGCGCCGTAGTGGGTGTGAGTGATCTCGGGGTGCCGGCCGCTGAAGTCGCAGGCGAGGGTAGCGCCGGCGGCGAGATGCGCCGGCCAGTCGATGCGCTGCACGGCCGCGTGCAGCTCGCCGGCGTCGCGCGCCTGGAACTCCGCCAGCGTGAGGAACACCCGGTTGGCGATGCGCGACCACAGGCAGGCCCGATAGGCAGCCTCGAGGGTGCCGCTGAAGGCCACTCCGGCGGCCCGCTCGCGCACCTCACCGGCGGCGCAGGCGGCGAGCTCGCGGGCGAGCAGATCGCCGAGCCCACGCGGACCGCTGGCGAGAAACTCAAAAGACGGAGCATTCACGGGCGCGGGCCAAGGCTGGCGCGAGAAGGCGCTTTCCGGGGCGTGAAAAACCGGGACGTTTTTCCCGCAGCCCCCAGGGACGGGTTCACGGCGTCCCGGGAAGCGCCTTCTTGCGCGAGCCCGGCCGGCTCACGTGAGATCCACCCACGTCGTCTTGAGCTCGGTGTACTTCTCCAGCGCGTGCAGCGACTTGTCGCGCCCGATACCGGACTGCTTGTAGCCGCCGAACGGCACGGTCAGATCGTCGGCGTCGTAGCAGTTCACGTACACCGTGCCCGCGCGCAGCGCACGGGCGACGCGGTGCGCGGTGGTCACGTCGCGGGTCCAGACCGCGGCGGCCAGCCCGTAGATCACGTCGTTGGCGATGGTGATCGCCTCCTCCACGCTCTTGAAGGTGATCGCCGACAGCACCGGCCCGAAGATCTCCTCGCGCGCGATGCTCATGCCCGGCTGCACACCCTCGAACACCGTCGGCTCGATGAAATAGCCGCCGCTGTCCTCGCGCACGCGGCGGCCGCCGAAGCGCACATTCGCGCCATCGCGCCTGCCGGAGTCGATGTAGCCGAGCACACGTTTCATCTGCGTCTCGTCGACGATCGCACCGAGGCGCGTGGCGGGGTCGAGCGGGTCGCCCGGCTGGAGCTTGCGGCCGATCGCCTGCACCTTCTCGAGCAGCGCCTCGCGCAGGTCCTCGTGCACCAGCAGCCGCGAGCCGGCCGAGCACATCTCGCCCTGGTTGAAGAAGATGGCGAAGGCGGCGGCCTTCGCGGCCCGGTCGATATCCGGGTAATCCGCCAGCACGATGTTGGGGGATTTGCCGCCGCACTCGAGCGACACGCGCTTGAGGTTCGACTGCCCGGCGTACTGCATGACCTGCCGCCCGGTGGCGGTCGAGCCGGTGAAGGCGATGCAGTCGACGTCCATGTGCAGCGCCAGCGCCTTGCCCGCCGTCGGACCCAGCCCCGGCACCACGTTGAACACGCCCGGCGGTACGCCCGCCTCGACCGCCAGATCCGCCACCTTGATCGCGGTGAGCGGGGACTTCTCCGAGGGCTTGAGCACCAGCGAATTGCCGGCGGCCAGAATTGGCGCGAATTTCCACGCCGCCATGAGCAGCGGAAAGTTCCACGGCACGATCGCCCCGACGACCCCCATGGGCTCGCGCGTGATGAGCGCGAGCGCCCCGGGCCCGGTCGGCGCCACCTGGTCGTACACCTTGTCGACCGCCTCCGCGTACCAGCGCACGCAGCGTGCCGCGCCCGGAATGTCGACCTTCAGGCTGTCGCTGATCGGCTTGCCCATATCGAGCGTCTCGAGCAGCGCCAGCTCCTCGGTGTGCTTGGTGATCAGATCCGCGAGCCGCAGCAGCACCTGCTTGCGCTCGGCGGGGGCGAGATTCGCCCAGGCGCCGCCCGCGAAGGCGGCGCGCGCCGACTTCACGGCGCGGTTGACGTCCTCCTCGTCGCAGGCGGCGACCCGTGCCAGGAGCTTGCCCGTGGCCGGGTTGATGGAATCAAAGGTGGCGCCCGAGGCGGCGTCCACGTAGCGGCCGTCGAGATAGGCCTGGGTGCGGAAGTTGAGCGAGCGGGCACGCTCATGCCAGGAAACCGGAGTGGGTTTTGCGTTCATGGCTGTGGAGCTAGAAAGTCGCCGGGGTACAGGCGCTGATGATCTCACACGCCTCGCGCCCGACGTTGCGAAAGCGATGTGGCAGCTGACTGGAGAAATAATAAGCCTCGCCGGGCCCGAGTACGCGGGTCGCGCCTCCGACGGTGAGCTCGATGCGCCCACGGATCACCATGCCGGCCTCCTCGCCACGATGCGCCAGCATCTCCTCACCCGTGGCGGCGCCCGCGGCATAGCGCTCGTGCAACACCGTCAGCTGCCGGCCGGGACGTTGCGCGGCGACCAGTCGCAGCGACACCTCGGCATTGCCGAGCTCGACCAGCTCCTCGACGCCGAAGAAGGCCTGGGGAGCCGCGCTCAGGTCGAGCGTAAAGAACTCGGCGAGTGACATCGGCACGCCGTCCAGCACCTTCTTGAGCGAGCTGACCGAGGGGCTCACCCGGTTCTGCTCGATAAGGGAAATCAGCCCGTTGGTGACTCCGGCGCGGCGCGCGAGCTCGCGCTGCGAGAGGCCGAAGGTGGTGCGGACACTGCGCAGCCGCGCGCCGACGTCTATGCTCATTCGTTTAGGATTCTAGACATTGAGGCCGAAAATATCCCCCCGGTGGCCGCTTCTGTCCAGTTTCCTTATCATTTGTCCATGACGACTGCGAAAGAGGCCTTGAGCCGATCCGAGCTGGAAGCGTACTGGCTGCCCTTCACCCCCAACCGCCACTTCAAGTCGCAGCCGCGGCTGCTCGAGCGGGCGAGCGGCATGTATTACTGGACCGCCGACGGCCGGCAGATTCTGGACGGTGTGGCGGGGCTGTGGTGCGTGAACGCCGGGCACGGCCGGCGCGAGATCACCGATGCGGTGGCAGCGCAGCTCGAGACGCTCGATTACGCCCCGCCTTTCCAGATGGCGCACACGGGCGCGTTCCGCCTCGCCAATGAGCTCACGAGGATCGCGCCCGCGGGCCTCGATCATGTGTTCTTTACCAACTCGGGATCCGAGTCGGTCGACACGGCGCTCAAGATCGCGCTCGCCTACCACCGCATGCGCGGGGAAGGCACGCGCACCCGCCTGATCGGCCGCGAGCGCGCCTACCACGGCGTGGGCTTCGGCGGGATCTCGGTGGGCGGCATTGCGCCGAACCGCCGCATGTGGTCCGGCGCGCTGCTGCCGGGCGTCGATCACCTGCCGCACACGCACGACCCGGCGCGTAACGCCTTCACGCGCGGGCAGCCGCCGCTCGGCGCCGAGCTCGCCGATGAGCTCGAGCGGCTGGTGGCGCTGCACGATGCCGCGAGCATCGCCGCGGTGATCGTCGAGCCGATCGCCGGTTCGACCGGAGTGCTGATTCCGCCGCGCGGTTATCTGCAGCGGCTGCGCCAGATCTGCGACCGGCACGGGATCCTGCTCATTTT
Organism: Steroidobacteraceae bacterium; assembly: GCA_035603345.1. Lineage (GTDB taxonomy): Bacteria > Pseudomonadota > Gammaproteobacteria > Steroidobacterales > Steroidobacteraceae > 13-2-20CM-66-19. The sequence goes on from DATNKO010000005.1 coordinate 33,274, forward strand.
CGACGAGGTGATCACCGGCTTCGGCCGCACCGGCGCACCGTTTGCCGCCCAGGAATTCGGCGTCACGCCCGACATCATGACGCTCGCGAAGGGATTGACCAACGGCTGCGCACCGATGGGCGCGGTGCTGGTGAGCCACGCCGTCCACGACGCCTTCATGCACGGCCCCGACGGCATCGAGCTGTTCCACGGCTATACCTACTCGGCGCACCCGCTGTGCTGCGCGGCCGCGCTCGCGACGCTCGGAATCTACGAGCGCGAGGGTCTGCTCACGCGGGCCCGGACACTGGCCGCCTCCTGGGAGCAAGCGGCGCACCAACTCCGCGGGCTGCCGCACGTGCTCGACGTGCGCAACTATGGGCTGATCGCGGGACTGGAGCTGGCGCCGATCCCGGACCGGCCCGGGGCGCGCGGCTTCGACATTTATCTGAAGTGCTTCGAACGCGGCGTGCTGATCCGCCAGACGGCGGACATCATCGCGCTATCGCCGCCGCTCATCATCGAGCGGGCGCAGATCGACCAGCTGTTCGAGACGTTGAGCGCGGTGCTGCGCGGCTGACCGCTCAGCGGGGCTGGTGACGATCGCGGTGGCGCCGCGTCGAGAACACGCTCCAGGCAAGCAACGCCAGCACGATGACGCTGCCGACCAGCAGCTCCATCTCCGACAGACTCAGGCCCGCGCTGCGCGTGGCCACCACGGTTACGGTTGGCATGACACCCCTCCGAAGTCGCTACTGCGACCGACAGCCACCAGAGTTCCACCGGCGGCCCGCTCGGTGAAGCTGCAGCTGGCGGATCTGCGACGGACTTCAACCGCCGTGGGTGTTATGTCAGGTGCGACTCGAAGATCGCGTAGATCTTGCTGCAGTCTTCCAGCACTTCCCAGCTGCCGGAGAATCCCGCCGGCACGACGAACGCGTCGCCGCGTCCGAAGGTGCGGCGCTCGCCGCTGTCGCTCTCGATGACGACGCGCCCGGCGGTCATGACGCACAGCTCGTTCTCGGTGTAGCGCACGCGCCATTTGCCGCGCGTCGCGCTCCAGCGACCGGCGAAGAACTGCTGCGTGCCGTCGGTGTAGGCATTCCACACCTTGAGCTCCGGCGTGCCGCAGATCAGCCGGTCGGCCGCTGGCGCGGAGGTTTCCGGATCGCCGGGAATGTCCAGTCGTACGATTTCAGTGCCCATGAGCGCGCCACGCAGGTGATCGTGCCAGGAAATTCTAGCGCGGCGCGGCGCCGCGGGCGGCCCTTCCCGCGGCGCCGCCGGGCGGCTGGCGGCGATCGAGCCGCCCGCCGTCAGACAGCCGGCCGCCGTCCAGCTAGCCACCGGCGGCTCCATCGCCCGCGGCCGCCGCTGCCGGTGTGCTCACGGCCAGCGGCTGCGGCCCAGCCGGCACCACCAGGCGCACCCTCACCCGGCGCTCGAGCGCGAAGGCGTCGGCATCGTCCGCAGCGCCGGCTTCGGTCCCGGCACCCCGCGCCTCGATGATCAGGCTCTCCCGCGGCAACCCCGCGCAGCCGAGCACGGTCGCCACCGCCTGCGCGCGGCGCTGCGACAGCAGTAAGTTGTAGGATGCGGAGCCACGCGGATCGGCATAGCCGACGACCTGCACTTTGACGCCGGGCATGGTGGCCGCCAGCGCCCCGAGCTTCAGGAGAGGCGTGACCGCGGCCTCGCGAATCGCGCTGTCATCGGTGCGGAAGTTGACGTCCATGCCGATCTCATCGGTCGCCGACACCGACTGCTCGAGCTGACCGGCGCGCGTCTCGGCCCGCCCGAGGGAGTCGCTGAGCCGTGCGACATCGCCGCTGAGGCGGGTACGTTCGGCTTCGCTGCGGCTGAGGCTCTGGGCGAGCGCCCCGGAGGTCTGCATCTGCCGGCGATAGGTGTCGCCGAGCCAGGCGCCGGCGGCGGCGCCGATGATGGCGCCCGGCGGACCGCCGGCCGCGGCGCCGACCGCCAGCCCGGTCGCGACGCCGATGTTCGCCTGCCTGGACGCGGGCTGTTGCGCAGTGTCGTCCGCCCAGGCCGGCAGCATGGCGGCGCACGCCGCCACGCCGAGCCCGAGCACGCTGCTGCGGTACTTCGACATCAGGGTATTCATGGTGGAGTCCTCTGCCTTGGCGCGCGGGAAACCATTCCCCGCTCGAGGAACATTGCAGCGCCCGCGCCGGTCTTTCCCGTGATGCAAACGCGGCGCACCAGGGATGATTTGTGGCAGAACATGGCGGCGCGCTGCGATCGCATATACTGGCGCCCCCGCCATTTTCCAAGACATAACATGCACAAGTGCATGAAGCGCCGGGCCGCCGCGGCCCGCTGGTCGGCCTGCGTGCTCACCGTGCTGCTGGCCGGCGCGGCGGCCGCAGCGGAGGCGCCCGCCCCCGCCGCCGGCGAGGAGAGCGGCGTGCTGCGCGCCACGCTCGCCAACGGGCTGCGCGTCGTCATCGTCCGCAATTCGCTCGCCCCGGTGGTGTCCACCGCGGTCAACTATCTGGCCGGCTCGGACGAGGCGCCGGCCGGCTTCCCCGGCACGGCGCACGCACAGGAGCACATGATGTTCCGCGGCAGCCCGGGCTTGAGCGCCGACCAGCTCGCCGACATCGGCAGCGTGCTCGGCGGAGATTTCAACGCCGACACGCGCGAGGATCTCACCCAGTTCCTGTTCACGGTTCCCGCGGAGGACCTGGACCTCGCGCTGCACATCGAGGCACTGCGCATGCGCGCGGTGCTCGATACGCCGCAGGGATGGAGCGAGGAACGCGGCGCAATCGAGCAGGAGGTGGCTCAGGACCTGTCGGAGCCGGGCTACGTGCTCTACGAGAAGCTGCGCGCGCGCATGTTCGCGGGCACCCCGTACGAGCACGACGCGCTCGGCACCCGCCCGTCGTTTGAGAAGACCACGGCGAGCATGCTGCAGAACTTTCACAACGCGTGGTATGCGCCGAACAACGCCATCCTGGTAATCGCCGGCGACGTCGATCCGCAGCAGGCGCTCACCGAAGTACGGCTGCTGTTCGACGAGGTCCCCTGGAAGCGGCTGCCGGAGCGCCCCAAGGTGCAGTTGCGACCGGTCGCGCCGGCGTCCTTCACCGTGGACACCGACCAGCCGGGCGGCACGCTCATGATCGCGACGCGCACCCCGGGCCCGAAGGCTGCCGACTTCGCGGCCCTCGAGGTGCTGGCGGACGTGCTCAGCAACCGGCGTTTCGATCTCTACGGGTTGGTGCCGCAGGGCAAGGCCACCGGCGCCGAGTTCGCACTCGAGCCGCTGCCCGAATCCGGGCTCGCCTATGCCGTGGTTACCTTCACCGCCGGCAGCGATCCGCAAGCGCTCGAGCGCGAGGTGCGCGCGATCCTCGGGCGCGTCGCCCGCGACGGTGTGCCCGCCGAGCTGGTCGAGGCGGCGAAGCTCCAGGAGCGCAGCGATGCACAGCTGCAGCGCAACTCCATCTCGGAGCTCGCCGCGGTATGGTCGGACGCGCTCGCTCTCTACGGGCTCAACTCCCCCGATGACGACCTGGCGCGTATCGAGCGGGTGACGGTCGCGGACGTAAACCGCGTGGCGCGCCAGTACCTCGATCTTGACCATGCGGTGACGGGCGTCATGCTGCCGCGCGGCTCCGGCCGTCCAGTGCCCGCCGGCGGCGGCTTCGGCGGCCAGGAAGCGATCGCGCTCGGCGAAGCCCACCCGACCAGTCTGCCGCCGTGGGCGCAGCGGGCGCTTACGCGCCTGAGCGTCCCACCCTCGACGCTGCATCCGATAGTGACGCGGCTGCCGAACGGATTCACCCTGATCGTGCAGCCCGAGGACGTCAGCGACACGGTCAGCGTCTTCGGCCACATCAGGAACCGCCCCGAACTGGAGGAGGCGCACGGCGAGGAGGGTGTGAGCACGGTGCTCGCACGGCTGCTGCCCTTCGGCACCGAGCATCTCGACCGCGTCGCGTTCCAGCAGGCGCTCGATGCCATCGGCGCGCGCGCGCAGGCCGGCACGGACTTCTCGGTGCAGTCGCTCGCCGAGCACTTCGACCGCGCCATCGAGCTGCTCGCCGACAACGAGCTGCACCCCGCGTTGCCGCCGGCGGCGTTCGGGATCGTGCGCACCCAGGTCGCGCAGGGAGTCGCCGCGCGCAACGCGAGCCCCGGCTTCCTCAGCCAGCATTCACTGCGCACCGCGCTGTTCCCGGCGGACGATCCGAGCCTGCGCATGGCGACCCCCGGGACGGTGCAGGCGCTGACTGCGGCCGCGGTGCGCGCCTATTACACGCGCGTCTTCCGCCCCGACCTGACCACCCTCGTGATCATCGGCAAGGTCACCCCCGAGGCGGCGCGCGTCGCGGTCGATCGGTACTTCGGCGCCTGGCGCGCCGCCGGAGCACCGCCCCCCACCGAGCTGCCGTCGGCGCCCGCCAACCGCCCGGGTAGCATCGTGGTGCCGGACTCGAGCCGCGTGCAGGACCAGGTAACTCTCGCCCAGACGCTCGCGCTCACCCGCACCGACCCGGACTACTACCCGCTTAACCTCGGCGACGCCGTGCTCGGCGGGAGCTTCTATGCGACGCGCCTGTCGGTCGACCTGCGCAAGAACGCGGGTCTGGTGTACAGCGTGGGATCGGCGCTGCAGTCAGGCAGGACCCGCAGCGTCTACCTCATCGAGTACGCGAGCGACCCCGGCAACGTCGGCAAGGCCGCCGCCATGGCGGCGCGCGAAGTGGCCAACATGCAGACGACGCCCGTCGGTGCCGACGAGCTGACGCGCGTCAAGGCCTGCCTGCTGCGCCAGCTGCCGCTCGCCGAAGCGGGCGTCACGGAGATAGCCCACGGAATGCTCGCGCGCAGCGACCTGGGGCTGCCGCTCGATGAGCCGACGCTGGCCGCGCGCCGCTACGTCGAGCTGGACGCCGCCGCCGTGCAGGCGGCATTCCGCAAGTGGATGCGCCCCCAGGACCTGGTGCGCGTGAGCGTGGGGCCCACGCCACAGTAAGGCCGGCTTCTATCCCGATGGAGGGATGGTGCACTGACCGTCCGGACGGTACGGTGCGCGCCCTTGCAGGTCATACCCATGTACTTCCGGCAACCCATTCCAATGCGGCCCGCGCGCGACCGACTGCTCGATGCGGCCGAACGACTCGTGGCCGAGATGGGCGCCGCCCACCTCACGCTCGATGCCGTGGCAAAGTTCGCCGGCGTCAGCAAAGGTGGCCTGTTGCATCACTTTCACTCCAAGGAGTCGCTGCTCGAAGGAATGCTGACGCGGCATCTGCAGGAGGTGGATGCGCGCCTTGCGGCGCAACTCGCCGACCGGGGCGGCAAGCCCTCGCGCGCCGAGGTGCTGCGCGAGCGCGTCCGGGTGCTGCTCGAGCTCAATCCCGAGCGTGCCGGGGTCGGTGCTGCGGTGATCGCCGCGTCCGCCGACAACCCGGCGCTGATGGCCGGCTGCCGCGCGGTGTACCGCGAGCTGCTCGATGAGTTCGGGAAGCTCCCCGGTGGCTTCGAGCGCTCTGCCCTGGTGCTGCTCGCCACCCAGGGCCTGCTGTTCGCGGAGCTGCTGCACCTGTCTCCCTACACGCCCGAGGAGCGCACGCGGCTGGTCGCAGCGCTGCTGCGGGCGGCCGACCAGTGCGCAAAGCCCTCATGACATCACACGCGCTGGAAACCTGCGCCGCGGCGGCGCTGCTCACCGTGCTGGCCGGCTGCGCCGTGGGCCCCAGTTTCCACAGCCCGGCGCCTCCGGCCACCACGCACTACACCCGCACTCCCGAGCCCACCAGCACCGTCGCCGCTCCGGGACGCAGCGGCGGCGCGCAGACGCTGTCCACCGAGCGCGACATTCCGGCGGACTGGTGGACGCTGTTTCACTCCCAGGCGCTCGATCAGCTGATGCGCCAGGCGCTCGCCGACAGCCCGACGGTGCAGGCCGCGAGCGCGGTGCTGCTCAACGCCGCCCTGAACTACAAAGCGCAACGCGGCGCGCTGCTGCTGCCCGCGGTGAATGGGCAGGCGAGCGCGACGCGTGAGCGCGAGCCGGGCGCGGCGCTCGGCGAGCCGCAGATCCCTGGCTTCCTGTTCAACGTCTTCGATGCCTCGGTCAACGTGACCTACCGCCTCGACCTGTTCGGCGCCTCGCGCCGCCAGCTGGAGGCGCTGCGCGCGCAGACCGACTACCAGCGCTGGGAGCTCGAGGCGGCGCGCCTCACGCTGGCCGACAACCTGGTGACGACGGCCGTCACCATCGCCTCGCTCCATGCGCAGATCAGCGCGCTCACTGACATCGTCGCGAGCGAGCGCGACCAGATGAAGGTGGTGCAGCGGCAGTTCGACGTCGGCGGCGCCTCGCGCTCCGACCTGCTCGCGCAGCAGACCCAGGTCGCCCAGAACGAGGCGCAGCTGCCCGGGCTCGAGAAGCAGCTCTACCAGGCACAGCATCGCCTCGCGGTGCTCGCCGGCCGCACGCCCGACGACGCCACGCTGCCGGATTTCACGCTCGATGATCTGGCGCTGCCGGCCGATCTGCCGCTCACCTTGCCCGCGAAGCTGGTACGCCAGCGGCCGGACGTGCAGGCCGCGGAAGCGCTGCTGCACGAGTCGACCGCGCAGCTCGGAGTCGCGACCGCCAACATGTACCCGCAGCTGAACCTGAGTGGCTCGATCGGCTCGGAGACGCTCTACGCGAGCGACCTGTTCGGGCCCGGCTCCTCCGCCTGGAACATCGGCGGCTCGTTGCTGCAGCCGCTGTTTCAGGGCGGCGAGCTGCTCAACTTGAAGCGCGCCGCGCGCGCCAATCTCGACGCTGCCACCGCCCAGTACCGCGAGGCGGTGCTGGCGGCGCTGCAGGACGTGGCCGACACGCTGCGCGCGCTCGAGACCGATGCGCGCACGCTGCAGGCCGACACCACCACCGAGACGGACGCGCAGGACACCCTCAGCATGACGAGGCTGCAGTACAAGGTGGGCGGCGTGAGCTATCTCACGCTGCTCAACGCCGAGCGTGTTTACCTGCAGGCCCGCGAGGCGCGCGTGCAGGCCGAGGCCGCGCGCTACGCCGATACCGCGGCGCTGTTCCAGGCCCTGGGAGGGGGATGGTGGAACCGGGAGAACCAGAATCAGAAGGAGAGTCGTCCGTGAACAGTGCGATCGAGACCTCAGAGCCCGGGAGGAAGCCGCCGATGCGGCGCCGCGTGATCATTGCGGTCGTGGCGGTGCTCGTGCTGTTCGCGATCATCGCGGGCATCAAGACCATCACGATCATGGGCATGATCGCGCAGGCGAAGAAAAATGCGTCGCCGCCCCAGACGGTCACGGTCACGGTCGCCCGCTACTCGGATTGGCAGCCGGAAGTCACCGCGGTCGCGAGCGTGCGCGCCGTGCACGGCGTCAACATCACCACCGAAGTCACCGGCCTGGTGCGCAGCATCGACTTTCGCTCCGGCGACGACGCCAAGGCCGGCCAGCTGCTGGTGCAGCTGAACGCCGACGCCGACGTCGCGACGCAGCATTCGCTCGAGGCCGCCGCTGACCTGGCCGCCACGGTGTACGAGCGCGACAAGGAGCAGTACGCGGCGCAAGCCATCAGCCAGGCGCAGCTCGATGCGGATGCCGCCGACCTCAAGAACAAGCGCGCAGCCGCCGCCTCGCAGGCCGCGACCGTGGCGAAGAAGTCGCTGCGCGCGCCGTTCGCCGGCCGCCTCGGCATCACCACCGTGATGCCGGGCCAGTACCTCAATACCGGCGACAAGGTGGTGAGCCTGTCCTCGCTCGACCCGGTGTACGTCGACTTCAACCTGCCGCAGGAGCAGCTCGCGCTGGTACACACGGGGCTCACGGTGCGGGTGACGAGCGATGCCTTCCCCAAAGAGCCCTTCAGCGGCAAGATCACCGCCATCGACCCCGCCATCGACCCGACCAGCCGCAACTTCATGGCCGAGGCGACCGTCGACAACCCGCAGCATCTGCTGCTGCCGGGCATGTTCGCCAGGGTCGCGGTGCTGGCCGGTGTGGTGCAGCACTACCTGACGCTGCCGCAGACGGCGATCACCTACAACCCCTACGGCTCGACCGTGTTCCTCACCGTCAAGGATGCGGGGGGCAAGCAGACTGCGCAGCAGACCTTCGTGACCACGGGAGCGACGCGCGGCGACCAGGTGGCGATTCTGTCAGGCCTCAAGGAGGGGGATAACGTCGTGACCAGCGGGCAGCTGAAGCTCAAGAACGGGTCGCCGCTCGACATCAGCACCGCGGCCCAGCCTGCCGATGCCCCCAACCCCACGCCGCAGGAGCACTGAGGGGGGCCGCATGAAGTTCACCGATCTCTTTATCGAGCGGCCGGTCCTCTCGGTCGTCGTCAGCCTCCTGATCCTGGTGCTCGGCGCCCGCGCCATCTTCGGGCTGCCGGTCAGCCAGTTCCCGCAGACCGAGAACGCGGTGGTGACCATCAGCACCGCCTACTACGGCGCCGACGCCGCCACCATCGCCGGGTTCATCACTCAGCCGCTCGAGCAGGCGATCGCCCAGGCGCAGGGCATCGACTACCTGTCCTCCTCGAGCATCACCGGTGTATCGGTGATCACCGCGACGCTGCGCCTGAACTACGACTCGAGCCGGGCCATGACCGAGATCAACACCCAGGTCAGCTCGGTGCGCAACCAGCTGCCGCCGCAGGCGCAGCAGCCGGTGATCTCGGTGGCGGTCGGTCAGCAGATCGACTCCATGTACATGGGCTACTTCAGCGACACCATCCCCGCCAACAGCGTGACCGACTACCTGATCCGCGTGGTGCAGCCAAAGCTCGAATCCATCGACGGGGTGCAGCAGGCCGAGGTGCTCGGCGCGCGGCAGTTCGCGCTGCGCGCCTGGCTCGACCCGGCGCGCATGGCCGCGCACGGCGTCGCGGCCGATGACGTCTACAACGCGCTCGCCGCCAACAACTACCTGACCGCGGTCGGCCAATCCAAGGGCCAGATGGTTTCGGTGAACCTCGCGGCGAACACCGACGTGCATTCGCTCGACGAGTTCCGCCGACTGGTGGTGAAGAAGCAGGGCGACGCGCTGGTGCGGCTCGAGGACGTCGCCAACGTCGTGCTCGGCGCCGAGAACTACGATTTCAACGTCGCCTTCAGCGGCCAGCGCTCGGTGTTCATCGGCATCAAGGTCGCTCCCAAGGCCAACCTGCTCGAGGTGACCGAGCGGGTGCGCGCGGCGCTGCCGGACATCGCTTCGCAGCTGCCGCGAGGCGTTACCCAGAAGGTCGCCTACGACGCCACCAAGTTCATCGTCAGCTCCATCCGCGAGGTGATCAAGACGCTGATCGAGGCGCTGATCATCGTCACGGTGGTGATCTTCCTGTTCCTCGGCGCGCCGCGCGCCGTGGTGATCCCCGTGGTCGCCATGCCGCTGTCGCTGATCGGCACGTTTTTCGTCATGGCGGCATTCGGCTACTCGATCAATCTGCTGACGCTGCTCGCGCTGGTGCTGGCCATCGGGCTGGTGGTCGACGACGCCATCATCGTCGTCGAGAACGTCGACCGGCACCTCAAGGAAGGCGTCACACCGATGAACGCGGCGCTGCTGGCGGCGCGCGAGCTCGGCGGTCCGATCATCGCCATGACCATTGTGCTGGTGGCGGCCTACATCCCGATCGGCTTCCAGGGCGGCCTCACCGGCGCGCTGTTCACGCAGTTCGCCTTCACGCTCGCCGGCGCCGTCACGATCTCGGGTGTGGTCGCGCTCACCCTCTCGCCGATGATGTGCTCACGGGTGTTCACCGCCGAGCAGGAGGAGGGACGCTTCACGCACTTCCTCGACCGGACCTTCGGGCGCCTGCGCGACGGCTACCGGCGGCTGCTCGGCAATCTGCTCGGCACCTGGCAGGTATTGGTGCTGTTCGGCGTGCTGCTGCTGCCCGGGCTGGTGCTGCTGTTCATGACTGCGAAATCCGAGCTGGCCCCGTCCGAGGACCAGGGCATCGTGCTCGAGCAGACCATCGGGCCGCCGAACGCGACGCTGCAACAGATGCAGGCCTATGCCGACATGGAGTTCGACATCTCGCGCACGTTTCCCGAGTACCAGCAGATGTTCCAGCTCACCGGCGCGCCTTCGGTGAACCAGGGCTTCGGCGGCGTGCTGCTCACACCGTGGGAGGAGCGCACGCGCGGCGCCATGCAGATCCAGCAGGAACTGCAGCAGAAGTGGAACAAGGTGCCGGGTGCGCGCGTCGCGGCCTTCCAGTTCCCGGCGCTACCCGGATCGCAGGGCTTTCCGATCCAGTTCGTGATCACCACGACCGAGCCGATCGAGAATCTCAACGAGGTCGCCAAACAGGTCATCGACAAGGCCAGGGCAAGCGGCATGTTCTACTTCGTCGACGTGGACCTGAAGCTCGACCAGCCGCAGTCGACGCTCACCGTCGACCGCGACATGGTGAGCGACCTGGGCCTGACGCAGCAGGGCGTCGGCAACGCGCTGACCGCCGCGCTCGGCGGTGGCTATGTCAATTACTTCGCCATCGCGGGTCGCTCCTACAAGGTGATTCCGCAGGTGCTGCAGGTCGACCGCCTCAACCCCGACCAGGTGCTCAACTACTACGTGCACGATGCCAGCGGCGGGCTCATCCCGGCGCGCACCGTGGCGACCCTCAAGACCTCGGTCGTGCCGGAAGTGATCAGCCACTTCCAGCAGCTCAATTCCGCAACCATCGGTGGAGTGGCCGGCGTCGGCGAGGCGGATGCGCTCAAGTTCATGCGCGACACGCTCAAACAGGTCGCGCCGAGCGGCTACAGCGCCGATTACTCGGGCGAGTCACGGCAGTTCATGCTGGGCTCGGGCAGCTTCACCGTGACACTGTTCTTCGCGCTGATCATCGTGTACCTCGCGCTCGCGGCGCAGTTCGAGAGCTTCCGCGATCCGGCGGTCATCCTGGTGTCGGTGCCGATGGCGCTCTTTGGCGCGATGATCTTCATCAACCTCGGGGTCCGCGGGCTGTCGCTCAACATCTACACGCAGGTGGGACTGGTGACGCTGCTGGGTCTCATCAGCAAGCACGGCATCCTCATCGTGCAGTTCGCCAACGAGCTGCAGCGCAGCGGCCACTCCAAGCTCCATGCGATCGAGGAAGCCGCGGCGGTCCGCTTGCGGCCGATCCTCATGACCACCGCGGCCATGGTGTTCGGCGTCGTGCCGCTGGTGATCGCATCGGGTGCCGGCGCCGCCGGACGGCAGAACATGGGCACGGTGTTGCTCACCGGGCTGTCGATCGGCACCCTGTTCACGCTGTTCGTCGTACCGGCCGTCTACATGTTCATCGGCGCGGATCACGGGCACGAGGGTCGCGGGGCGATCGACGCGCAACCGCTGCCGCCGGCGCCGGCCCATGGATGAGGAGAGCTGTCATGATCGATCTGCATTTCTGGCCCACACCCAACGGACTGAAGATCAAGCTGTTCCTGGAAGAGGCCGGCCTGCCCTACCGGCCGGTGCTCATCGACATCGGCAAGGGTGAGCAGTTCCGGCCCGAGTTCCTGGCCATCTCGCCCAACAATCGCATCCCGGCAATCGTCGATCACGAGCCGGCCGACGGCGGCGCGCCGCTGTCGCTGTTCGAGTCGGGCGCGATTTTGCTGTACCTCGCCGAAAAGACCGGCAGATTCATCCCGCGCGATCTGCGCGGCCGCGCGCAGGTTCTGCAGTGGCTGTTCTGGCAGGTGGGGGGCTTAGGTCCGATGGCGGGACAGAACGGTCACTTCAGCCGCTACGCGCCCGAGAAGGTCCCTTACGCCATCGAGCGCTACACCAAGGAGACCAACCGGCTCTACGGCGTGCTCGACCGCCAGCTCGCCCACAGCGAGTACATCGCCGGCGACTACTCGATTGCCGACATGGCGTGCTACCCGTGGATCGTGCCGCACGAAGCGCACGGGCAGCGGCTCGAGGATTTCCCGCAGCTCAAGCGCTGGTTCGAAACGATCCACGACCGTCCCGCGACGCTGCGCACCTACGCCGGCGTCGAGCAGTCCTACCAGCGGCCGGTCACCGACGAGGTGCGCAAGGTGCTCTTCGGCCAGACGGCCACCTCGCACCGCAGCTAGTGCGCAGGGCGGAGACCGCGCCCGCTGCATGAGCGCCCGCGAGCTGACCATCGCCGTCGCGGACGGCGTGCGGGTTTCGGGGCTGCTGATCCTTCCCGAAGGCGCGCGCGCCTGCTACGTGCTGGCGCACGGCGCCGGCGCCGGCATGCGGCACCCGGCGCTCGCCGCCATCGCCACCGAGCTCGCCTCTCTTGGCATCGCCACGCTGCGCTTTCAGTTCCCGTACATGGAGCTCGGCGCACGCCGGCCGGATCCCCCTGCACTCTGTCACGCGAGCGTCCGCGCCGCGGTGGCGGAGTCCGCGCGCTGCGCTCCCGGCCTGCCACTGTTTGCCGGCGGGCGCTCCTTCGGCGGCCGCATGACCTCCCAGGCACAGGCGCACGAGCCGCTTGCGGGCGTTCGGGGCCTGATCTTCCTCGGCTTCCCGCTGCATCCGGCCGGCAGTCCCGCGGACAGCCGCGCCGCCCACCTCGCTGAGGTGCGCATCCCGATGCTGTTCCTGCAAGGGACGCGCGATGCGCTGGCCGATGCGAAGCTCCTGAGCGCGGTCGCAGCGCGGCTCGGCGCGCGTGCCACGCTCAGCTGGCTCCAGGATGCCGATCACTCCTGGCACGTTCCGGCGCGCAGCGGGCGCACCGACCCGCAGGTCAGGAATGCGGCGCTGCACACCCTCGCCGACTGGATCGACACGCTCGTCTGACCGGCATGTTGACCCGCATCTGACAGGCGCGCCCGGGTCTTCGCGGTAACATCGGCTGCGTGCCCAAGCGCTCTCTCGACCGCTACGCCGCCAAGCGCACCTTCACGCGCACGCCCGAGCCACCGGCGCGCGCCGCGCCGGCCCGCCACGGTCCGCTGCTGTTCGTCGTGCAGAAACACGCGGCACGGCAGCTGCACTACGACTTCCGCCTGGAGCTCGACGGCGTGCTCAAGTCCTGGGCGGTGCCCAAGGGTCCCTCGCTCGATCCCAACGACAAGCGCATGGCGGTCGAGGTCGAGGATCACCCGTTCGATTACGCTTCCTTCGAGGGCGTCATCCCCGCGAAGCAGTATGGCGCGGGCAGCGTGATCGTGTGGGACTGCGGCGTGTACTCCCCCGACGAGGGCCAACAGTACTCGTTCGCAGATCGCGCCGCGGCCGAGGTGCGCGTGCGCGCCGAGCTCGCCGCCGGCAAGCTGAGCATCCTGCTCGGCGGCGAAAAGCTCAAGGGCTCGTTCACGCTGGTCAGAACGCGCCGCACCAGGCAGTGGCTGCTCATCAAGCACCGCGACCGCTTCGCGCAACCCAACGACGTGCTGGCGCACAGCGCATCGGTGCTCTCGGGGCTGACCGTCGATGAGATGACGCCGCGCAACGTGCCCGCGCGGCGCGCCGCCGCCGAGCTCGCGCCCACCGGCCCGGCAGAGGCCCTGCCGAAGCACCTCGAGCCGATGCTGGCCGAAGCGGGCGAGGCGCCGCCGCAGTCTGATCCGCGCTGGCGCTACGAGCCGAAGCTCGACGGCTATCGCGTCATCGCCTGGGTGCACCACTCGCAGGTGCACCTCAAGTCGCGGCGCGGCCTCGATCTGACAGCTTTTTTTCCTGAGCTCGCCGCCGACCTCGCCGCCCAACCTGGTCGGCAGATGATCCTCGACGGCGAGATCGTGGCACTCGATGCCGACGGGCGGCCCTCGTTCAACGCGCTGCAGAACCGCGCCCAGCTGAAGACCGCCGCCGAGATCGCCGCCGCGCAGCGTGACGCACCGGTGGTGCTGGTGTGCTTCGATCTGCTGCACTTCGCGGGACTGAACCTGCGCGGCGCGCCGTACTCCGACCGGCACCGCTACCTCGCGCAGTGCCTGATGCCCGCGCCTCATCTGCAGCTGGTGCACCTCTCGGAGGACGCCGGGCAGCTGTACGCCGCAGCGCTCGAGAACGGCTTCGAGGGCATTATGGCCAAGCGCGCCGACAGCCCGTACCTCCCGGGCAAGCGCTCGGGAACGTGGGTGAAATTCAAGGCCGCGCACAGCGCTGAGTTCGTGATCGGCGGCTACACGCGCGGCAAGGGCGCGCGCGAGCCCCTGGGCGCGCTGCTGCTCGGATACTGGCAGGGCCGGCAGCTCAGGTACGCAGGACATGCGGGCTCCGGCCTCGACGACGCGGCGATCGCGACGCTCCTCGAGCGCACGGCGAAGCTCGTGCGCCGCGACTCACCCTTCGAGGCCAAGCCGCCGCTGCATCGGCCGACCACCTGGCTTAAACCCGAGCTGGTGGCGGAGGTCACCTTCAGCGAGTGGACGCCGGCTGGCCTGCTGCGCGCGCCGGTGTTCGTGCGACTCAGGGATGACGTGCCGCCTGACAGCGTGCGCAAGCCGGACCCCGCCGCGCCGCCTGCGGCGCGCACCCGCGCGCGGGCTGGCACGCGAGCCACCACGCGGGCCAGCGCAGGGAACGCCAACGACGCCCGCGACCAGATTGGCGCGATCCTCGAGCAGCTCGCCAACCCCGCCGATCGCCTCGATCTCGAGGTCGGCGGCGCGCGCATCCGGCTCACCAACCTCGAGCGCGTCTACTGGCCGGCGGTACGCGGCGCGCGCGCCGCCGCCATCACGAAGCGCGATCTGCTGCGCTACCTCGCGGCCGTGTCGCCCGCCATGCTGCCGCACCTCAAGGACCGGCCGCTGACCATGATCCGCATGCCCGAGGGCATCGGCGGCGAGCGCTTCTTCCAGAAGCACTGGGCACAGAAGCTGCCGGAGTTCGTCGAGACGATCACGGTGTTCTCCGAGCACAAGGACGAGCAACAGGCCTACCTGCTCGGCAACAACCTGGCGACGCTGTTGTGGCTCGGTCAGGTCGGCACGCTCGAGTTTCACGTGTGGCATTCGCGCGCGGCCCTGGGTCCCGACGCCCCGGACGCCGGCACCGACTACGCGAGCTCGCTCAAAGCTCTCGAGGCGTCGGTGCTCAACTATCCCGACTACCTGGTGTTCGACATCGATCCCTACATCTACTCGGGCAAGGAGCCGCCGGGCGCCGAGCCGGAGCTCAACAGACGGGGATTCGCCGTGGGCAGGCGCGTCGCTTTCTGGCTGCGCGAGCTGCTGCGGGAGATGTCGCTCGAGGCCGTGGTGAAGACTTCGGGCAAGACCGGGCTGCACGTGTTTGTGCCGATCGAGCGCACCGTGACCTTCGATGCCGCGCGCCACATCTGCGAGACCGTCGGCCGGCACGTCATGCGCGAGCACCCGAAGGACATCACCATGGAGTGGGCGATCGAGAAGCGCACCGGCAAGATCTTCATCGACTACAACATGAACGTGCGCGGCAAGACGCTCAACGTCGCCTACTCCCCGCGCGGCGTGCCCGGCGCACCGGTATCGATGCCCCTCACCTGGGAGGAGCTGGAGGCGGCCGAGCCCGGGGACTTTACAATCAACAACGTACCGGCCCGGTTGGAAAAGAACCGCGACCGGTGGCATGATGTACTCGAGTCAAAACAGAGCCTTACGAAGGCTTTCGGCAACAACCGTGAGAAGTAGGCAGTTATGGCCGCACGCTCCATAGGATCTCTGACGGTGTCATTCGGGCTGGTCGCGATTCCGGTGAAGCTCTTCACCGCGACCCAGTCGGGCAATGCCATCTCCTTCAACCTGCTGCACAAGACCTGCGGCTCGCGCCTCAAGCAGCAGTACCTGTGTCAGAAGGAAGGTGTGGTCGTCGAGCGCGACGAAATGGTCAAGGGCTACGAGTTCGCCAAGGACCAGTACGTGCGCTTCACGCCCGAGGAGATCAAGGCGCTGGAGGAAGTCGGCACTCACTCGGTGGAGATCTCCGAGTTCGTGCCGATCGAGTCGGTCGACCCCGTCTACTACGACAAGACCTACTACCTCGCTCCCGACAAGGGTGCCGCCAAGCCGTATGCGCTGCTCACCGAGGCGCTGAAGCAGACCGGACGCTGCGGCGTCGGTCATTGGGCGGCGCGCGGCAAGGGCTATCTCGTCATCCTGCGTCCGATCGGCGACGTGCTCGCCATGCAGCAGCTGCACTATGCCTCCGACGTGCGCCGCGCCAGCGAGGTCGAGGTGCCGAAGCCCGAGGTGAAACCCGCGGAATTGAAGCTCGCACAGCAGCTCATCGATCAGCAGACGGCCGAGAAGTTCGACGCGGATTCCTACAAGGACGAGGTGCGGGCGCGCATCGAAGCGCAGATCGAGAAGAAAGTCGAGGGCAAGGAGATCTCGGTCACCGAGGCCGCGCCCGCGGGCGAGGGCAAGGTGATCGATCTGATGGAAGCGCTGCGCGCGAGTCTCGAACGCAGCGGCAAGGCGCGCACCCCGGCGAGCGGCCTCGGCCCCCGCAAGGAGCCCAAGCGCGTCGAAGCGCCCGCCAAGGCGGCCCGCAAGGCGACGCGGCGCTGAAGCCGCGCCGGGCTCAGCGGACCGCGGCAGCCGAGGCATGCGTTCGTACAGTGTGCGGGACGTCGAGCGCGTCCTGCAGCTGTCGGCCGGCACGACGCGCGGGCTGATTCGCGCCGGCTTCGTCAGTCCCGGCCGCGGGCCGAAGCGCGAGTACCGCTTCTCCTTCCAGGACCTGATCGTGTTGCGCGCTGCGCGCGGGCTCATCCAGGCCAAGGTGCCGCGCAAGCGCATCCGGCGCTCGCTCGAGAGCCTCAGGCGCGAGCTGCCGGTATCCATGCCGCTCTCGGGGCTGGCCATCTGCGCGGTCGGCGACCGAGTCGTGGTGCGCGAAGGCGACAGCCGCTGGCAGGCCGACAGCGGGCAGTACCTGTTGGGACTCGATGTCAGCGTGCACAACGGCGTGCTGCGCATGGTCGAGCACCCGCGCGCGGCCGCACCGCTCCCGGCGCCGCAACGTGACTGGTTCGCAGAAGGACTGGCGCTCGAGGCGAGCGATCCCAGGGCCGCGATCGATGCGTACCGCCAGGCGGCCGAGGCCGATCCCGACAACAGCGCGGCGTGGATCAACTTAGGCAGGCTTCTGCACGCGCAGGGCGCGACGCTCGAGGCCGAGGCGGTCTACGGCCAGGCGCTCGAGCGTGTCGGGCCCGATCCGCTGCTGCTCTTCAACCAGGGCGTGTTGCTCGAGGATCTGGGCCGCACGGCCGCGGCGCTCGCCGCCTACCGCAGTGCGATTACCGAGGACCCGGAGCTCGCCGACGGTCACTACAACCTGGCGCGCCTGTATGAGTCTCTCGGTGAGCCGCAGCAGGCCATCCGGCACCTGGGGCAGTATCGCCGCCTGATGGGGAGCGAGGGGCGCTGAGGCGCCCGCTTGGATTCACGGAGCGCGCGCAGCTCATGCAGCTCTGGGTCGGCACCTCCGGCTACAACTACCCGGAGTGGAAGGGCAGCTTCTACCCGGAGAAGCTGCCGGCGGCGAAGATGCTGCCTTACTACGCGCAAGCGTTCACGACCGTGGAGATCAACTACACCTTCTACCGCACGCCCAACCGGAAGATTCTCGCCGCCTGGGACCGCGACACGCCCGCCGGCTTCCGCCTGACACTCAAGGCGCCCAAGCGCATCACCCACATCGCGAAACTGCACGACTGCGCCGAGCTCCTCAAGTATTTCCTCGAGACGGCCGCGACGCTCGGACCCAAGCTCGGCGCGATCCTGTTCCAGCTGCCGCCCTACTTCCGCAAGGATCTCGCGGTGCTGGACGGCTTCCTCGCCAGCCTGCCGCCGGGCACCTGCGCCGCGTTCGAGTTCCGGCATGCCTCGTGGATGGATGCGGAGGTGTTCGCGCGCCTCAAGGCGCGCAATCTCGCGCTGTGCGTCGCCGACAGCGAGAAGTTCTCAACCCCGGTGGAGATCACCGCCGACTACGGCTACTTCCGGCTACGGGACGAGGGCTACACGCCCGCGGATCTGGCGCGCTGGGCGGCGGCGATCCGCGCCGCCACGGCGCACTGCCGCGACGTCTTCGTGTATTTCAAGCACGAGGAGGCCGGCAAGGGCCCGCAGTTGGCGCGGCGGCTGCTGGACGCGTTCAGCGACGGGCAACCGGCGGCGGCCATCGCCTGAAGCGGCTCTACTGCGACTGCTTGCCGAAGCGGTAGCTCAGACGCACGCCGAAGGTGCGCGGCTGGTTGGTGGTCTGGCGCAGGTCGAAGTTGCCCGTGTTGGTATAGATGATCGCGTTCTTGTCGGTGAGATTGGTGATGTAGAACTCCGCCAGCCACTGCCCGGCCGGCGGATTCATGCCGAGCCGCAGGTTCATGATGCTGTATTCGGGCTGCAGCATGCGCGGGAAGCCGTTCGAGCCCGCGACGTGCAGGTCGTCCCACATGTCCCCCTTGTGTGCGATGTCCCACTGCCAGTAGCCATTCAGCTGGCCGCTCAGCGGGTGCTCGTAGCGCAGGTTGCCGCTCCAGCTGAAGTACGGCACGTACGGCAGCCGTTCACCGACCTCTGCTTCGAAAGTCTCGTACTGACTCGAGATCAGGTGCGAGTCGGTGTAACTGACGGAGCCCTGGAACGACCAGTTCTCGCTCACCTTGTAGTCGACGTTCGACTCGGCGCCGTAGATGCGCGCTTCCCCGACGTTGGCGTAAAAGCTGGCCGACGGACAGATGTTGATATCGTAGATGATCGTCTGCAGGTTCTTCCAGTACATGAGGTAAGTGGCACCGTTCCACAGCAGCCGGTTGTTCAACCAGGTGGTCTTCCAGCCGAGCTCGTAATTGTTGAGCGTGTCGGGAATGTACTGCTGCGGCACGCCGTTCGCGTAGCAGCCCTGCGGATCGCCGGAATTCGCGCCGCCGTCGCGGAACCCCTGCGCCCAGTCGGCGTACACCATCGCGGTGTCCGTGAGCTTGTAGTTCACGCCGAGCTTGCTGTCCCACTTGTGCGAGGAACCCTCCGACAGGGACGGTGTAACCGGGTCGTAGGCGAACTGCCCGTAGGGACTGTAGTACTTGAAGTCGGAGTGGAAGTGCACCTCGCCCGCCTCGACGTTGAGCTTGCTCGTGATGTCGTAGCTGATGTTGGCGAACTCGGTCGTCTGCAGGTAGTCCGAGCGCGTGTTATACGAGTACCACTGCCCGGGCGGGAGCGAGGAGCCGGTGGTTCCGTAGTAGGCGTTCTCATACTGAAACGCCGCGCCGCCGGTCTGCAGCCCGGGCATGAAGTAGGTGCTGCCGGAGTTCTTGTCGCGGGTCTTCTCCCAGTACGTTCCGACGAGCCAGTGAAAGCGCCCGCCCTCCTTCGACACCAATCTGAGCTCGTCCGACCAGCGTTCCGGGTTGGTGTGGTATTCGTAGTACTGCAGCGGGACCTTGCAGCCGCTGTAGGGCCCGGTGCCGTACACGGGGTCGTTCAGGCAGGTGAAGCCCTCCTGCGCGCCGCCGAGGTAGTTCTGCATGTACTGGGAGTACTCGTCCCAGCGACGCGTCGGCAGCGACCAGTAGGTGCTCGCGAACACCAGATCGGCGATGCCGACGTCGCCGTCGAGGTGAAACTGCGCGATCTTGTCCTCGTTGCTGAGCGCCTGCGGACCGAAGCGCTCGACCGTGTCCGGCGTCCCGGGATCCTCGTCCCAGGCGCCGTCGGAGGACATGCGCTGATAATCGTAGCTGAACAGCGCGCTCCACTTGTCGTTGAGCACCCACTTGAGAGCTGCGCGCATGCCTTCCTGGTGCTCGCGGTTGTAGCCATCGCGCGCCCACTCGGCATTGTTCGAGACCGTGCCGTTCACCCAGGTGCGAGTCGTGAGCTCGTTGGTGATGAAGCCGCCGTTCGAGGCGCTGAAGGCGGAGGCGCGGAAGCCGAGCGTGCCCTCGATCAGCGGAATGTTGACGAATCCCTCGTAGGTCCAGTTCTCCTGCCCGCCCTGGATCTTGCCGCCGTCGAAATCCGCACCGCCGCCGAATGCGTTGACGTCCGGCTTGTTGGTGATGTAGCGGATTGCGCCGGCCATGGAGCTGGCGCCGAAGGTCGTGCCCTGTGGGCCGTTGAGCACTTCGATGCGCTCGATGTCATACAGGTGCAGGTCGGGCTCCACGCCGAACCAGCTGAGCGAGCTGTCGTCGAGAAAGAAGCCGGTCGCGGACGTGTTGGCATAGTTCGGGTTGCTGCCGTCGGATACGCCGCGCATGAAGAAGGTCTGAGTGCCCGGGCCGACGCTGATGAAAGAGATCGACGGGACCTTGGTGGCATAGTCTTCGAACTGGACGATGCCGAGGTTCTGCACGTCCTTCTGCGTCAGCACGTCGATGCTGAGCGGAACGTCCTGGAGGTTCTCCGAGCGCTTGCGCGCCGTGACCACGACCTCCTGCAGCCCGCCGGGGGCGACATCGGCGGCCGCGGCCGCGTCGTCCGCGTGCGCTCGCGGCGCAACGGCGCAGGTGGCCAGTGCCGCGGCCACCGCGAGCCCGATGCGCGAGGCAGCGGCCGGCATCATGAGCGTGGGCGCCGCCGCCACTGCACGCGCCGCGCAATTCCGGTTTCGTGGATGCATTCGAGCCCCCCTGCGAGCCTTCTTATAGCCACGTGCGGCGCCTCGCGGGCCTGCCGGGCGTGCGCGCCCATCATCCTTTGAGCCGCAGTCCTTAGTCAACAGTCGTTCAACAAGCCCGCATCAGTCCGCGAACCGTCCGAGGCAATCGCCGAGCGCGCCCCGCAATGGCTCGAGCTCCGTCGCGAAATGGCGCCAGTAGCCGACGGCCTGGGTGTAGATCGGCTGGCGCACCTGCTCGGCGCTCGGCGTGCGTACCGCACGCTGGGTCTCGTGGAAGCTGAGGCAGGCGGGCTCGAACGGCAGCCGGCAGTGCTCGAGCAGGCGGCGGATGCTGGCCTGGGGATCCCGCACCAGCTGCTCGTACTGAACGCACAGCACCCTCCCCGGCAGCACCGCATCCCAGTGATCCATCAGGGACAGGTAGCAGCGGTAGTAGCGTCCGAGATCGGCGAGATCGTAGCTGAAGGTCTGGCCGGCGGCGAAATGCTGCCTGAAGGTGCTGAAGCAGGCATCCATGGGGTGCCGCCGCGCATCGATGATGGTGGCGTTCGGCAGCATCGCGTGGATCAGCCCCACGTGACTGAAATTATTGGGCAGCTTGTCGGTGAAGCGCTGGCGCCCGCGCCGCAGCGGCTCGGTTTCGGCGATGTAGCGTTGGCCGAGCGCGGCGAACTGCGCGGCCGGCACCCCGCCCAAGGCCTCGGGATAGCCGTCGCGGTTCGGCGCCAGGTCCTCGATCTCCCGCACCAGGTTGACGATGTTCGGCAGCTCCATGGTGCCATCGACGTGCGAGTGGCTGGCGAGGATCTGCTCGATGAGGGTCGAGCCCGAGCGCGGCAGCCCGACGATGAAGATCGGCGCGCTGCTCGGATCGCCGCGTCCGCCATGCGCAGCAAAGAACGCCGGGCTGAAGAACGCGCGAATGCGCGCGGCGCGCCCCTCGAAGCTCTCGATGTCGAAAGGAGCCTCGCGGCGGCGCAGTGCGTTGCCCTGCGCGTAGTAAGCGAACGCCCGGGCGTTCTGCCCGCGCTGCTCGCAGGCGTTGCCCAGCGCGAAATACAGCTGCGCGTCTGCAGGGCGAGCACCGCCTGCGCCTTCGTGTTCCGCGATCAGCCGCTGCATGGCGGCGACCTCGGTGTCAGCGAAACAATAGTTCTTCAGGTCCGCGAGGCTCCACCAGGCCTCGGCGTTGCGTGAGTCCGCGGCGAGCACCTGCTTGTAGGCGGCCTCGCTCGCGGCACGCCGCCCGAGCGACTTGCGCACGTGGCCGATGGACATCAGCAGTCGCACGTCGCCCGGCTGGTACTGCGCCGCGCGCTCGTAGGCCTCGAGCGCCTGCTCCTGGCGCATGAACCGCGCCGCCACCGCGGCCATGGTGATCCAGGTCTGCGGGCTTTCGGGCTCGATCTTCAGGAGGTGGCGCGCGGCGGCGTCCGCCTCCTCCACCCGACCGAGCGCCAGCAGCGCAGTCCCGAGTCCGCGGTACGCGAGCGGCAGGTGCTCGCACTGCCGCAGCGCATGGCGCAGCAGCCGCTCGGCATCCCGCGGCACGTCCGCCGCGAGTGACAGCGCCGCGAGTCCGCACAGCGCGCCTGCGTGGCTGGCATCGCGCTGCAGGATCTCCCGGAACAGCAGCTCCGCGCGCTTGCGGTCGTCGGCCACGAGCGCCGCGGTGGCCGCCTCGACCCGCGGCCGTTCCGGATCGGTGAGCCGCGCGCGCTCGAAGGCCACGGCCGCATCCCCGTGTTGGCCGAGGTCGACCAGCACGTCGCCGTAGGCAAGCCACGCGCGATGGTGGGTGGGCGTGCCCTGCAGCACCCGGCGCACCTCCTCGCGCGCGGGTCCGGCACGGCCCTGGCGGCGATAGGCGCGGGCGAGATCGACACGTGCCTCGGCGAAATCGGCCGCTGCAACCACCACCCGCTCGAGCACGGTCACCGCCTCCGCAATCTTTGCCTGGTCGAGGAGCGCCGCGCCGAGGAGCCACAGGCAGTTGATCTCCCCGGGCTGCTGCGCCTCGAGTGCGCGCAGCCAGCTCTCGGCCGTCGCAGCCCGTCCGGCGCGCAGCGCCGCGTGTGCCTGGCGGCGGCGCTCTTCGAATGCGGCTTGGGCTTTCGCTACGGTCATGGCTGCGACAGCGGGCAGTTTGCCTCGCGTGCGGGTCCCCGGGCTACACTGCCCGCCCAAACCCGGGTGCGGAACCTGCATACCATGCCGTTGCGACGACGCCTGCTGCACACTCTTCCCGCCCTGAGCCTTCTCGCGCTCGGCGCGGGGCTTGCGCCACTCACCACGGTCGCGGCGCAACCACGACGACCGCTTCAGCCCGAGGACTGGTACCGCTTCCAGGCCGTGTCGGATCTCACCGTCGCCCGCGACGGCGCGGCGGTCGCGTACCTCGTGACCCGCTATGACGAGGCGACCGATGAGAGCGTGAGCGATCTGTGGATGGCCGACTGGGCGGCCACGCAAAGCGTGCAGTTGACGCGCGGCGAGAGTGTCAGCGAGCCGCGCTTCAGTCCCGACGGCCGTTACCTGAGCTTCCTCAGCGCGCGCCCCGCGGGCAGCGCTACGCGGGTATGGCTGCTCGACCGCCGCGGCGGTGAGCCGCGGCCGCTCGGCCAATGCGGCGGCGAGATCACCGGCTACCAGTGGTCGCCCGATGCCCGGCAGATCGTCCTGGTCGTACGCGCCGGCCAAGACCCCGACAAGAGCGGGAAGAAGTCCCCGCTGCCCCTGGTCCTCGATGCTTTCCAGTTCAAGGCGGACAAGGAGGGCTATCTCACCGCGGAATCGCGCTCCCATCTCTACCTGCTCGATGTCGCCAGCGGCGCCTGCGCTGCTCTCACCGTCGATCCGGAGCGCAGCGATTCGCAGCCGGCCTTCTCTCCGGATGGCGCGCAGATTGCCTATGTCAGCAACGCGGTCGGTGAGCCGTACGTGCCCGGTGTCGACGACATCGAGCTGGTGGAGGCCGCGGTGGGAGCCAAGCCTCGCGAGCTCCTCTCGACCTGGTCACCGAACCACCAGAAGCTCGGGTGGAGCCCCGACGGCCGGCTGCTCGCCTTTCTCCAGGGCGACGAGCTCAAATACAACGCCTACATCCTGGATCACCTCGCCGTGGCTGACGCGACCTCCGGCAAGGTACGACCGCTCGCCGCCAGCCTCGATCGCGCGGTGGTGTCGCCGCAATTCAGCGCGGATGGCCGTTTCATCCAGTTCGCCGTCGAGGACGACGGCTACCAGTACCCGGCGCAGGTGTCGCTCGCGAGCGGCGCGATCGAGCGCCTGGGAGGCTCGATGGTGGTGAACGAGATCGCCACCGCCGCCGGCCACACGGCGGTGCTGGCTGCGAGCGATCGGGCGCCGGTGGAAGTCTATGCGCTCGAAGGCGGACAGCTGCGCGCGCTGAGTAGACATAACGAGGCGCTGTTCGCGGGCCTCGCGCTCGGCGCGGTAGAGGACATCTCGTTCCGCGCCCGCGATGGCACCGAGATTCACGGGCAGCTGGTGAAGCCGCCGGGCTTCGTGCCGGGCCAGCGCTACCCGACGATCCTGTGGATTCACGGCGGACCCGATGGCCAGGACGACCACTCGTTCGTGCTCGAGGGCTACAGCCCGCAGCTCGAGCGGCAACTGTTCGCGACCCACGGCTACGCAGTCCTCGCCGTCAACTACCGCGGCAGCAGCGGGCGCGGCGCGGCCTTCGCTCGCAGCATCGTCGCCGACTGGGGCGACAAGGAGGTTGAGGACCTGCTCGCCGGCGTCGATTACGCGATTGGCTCGGGGGTCGCAGACTCGACGCGCCTTGGGGTCGGAGGCTGGAGTTACGGCGGACTGCTCACCGACTATCTGATCGCGAGCACCACGCGCTTCAAGGCGGCGATCGCAGGCGCCGGCAGCGGCAACCAGCTGTCGATGTACGGCTCCGACGAGTACGTGGTGCAGTACAACGCGGAGATCGGACCGCCGTGGCGCAACACGGCACTGTGGCTCAAGGTCTCCTACCCCTTCTTCCACGCCGACCGCATTCATACGCCGACGCTGTTCCTCGGCGGCGACAAGGATTTCAACGTGCCGCTGGCCGGCGGCGAGCAGATGTACCAGGCGCTGCGCACGCTCGGCGTGCCGGCCGAGCTCATCGTCTACCCGGGCGAGTATCACCGCCTGACCCGGCCGAGCTTTCTGATCGACCGCTGGCGGCGCTACCTCGGCTGGATGACGAGATATCTCGCAACGCAGCCGCCGGCGCAGCGCCCAGGGAGCCCCGCGCCGGTGCGCCACACCGTGCGCTAGCACCTCCGTGCCTGCCACGACGCCAATAACAGCCGGCACCGCCGCGGAACGCGACGCGGTCCTCCATAGCTGGTGCATCCAGACGGAGTGGGACGCCCCGACCATCGTCGGCGGCGAAGGTGCGCGGCTCAACACCGCCGACGGACGCTCGATCCTCGACATGAGCAGTCTCGCGGTCTGCAGCAACCTCGGCCACCAGCATCCGCGGGTCGTGGCGGCCATCCGCGCCCAGGCACAGCAGCTGTGCTTCGTCACCAGCTCCTGGGGAGCGCAGCCGCGCGCGCGACTCGCAGCAATGCTGCTGGAAAAATCCGGTTTCGCGGGCGGCCGGGTGTTCTTTACCCTCGGCGGAGCCGATGCCAACGAGCACGCGGTGAAGTTCGCGCGCCAGGCGGGCAACAAGCGGCGCGGCTGGCTGATCACGCGCGACCGCTCGTATCACGGCTCCAGCTACGCGGCCATGGCGTTCTCGGGGGATGCGCGCACCGCGGCGCAGGCGGATCCCGAGGCTTTTCGCGTCCTGCACGTGCCGCCGGCGTATGCGTACCGGGATCCCTTCGGCACCTCGAGTGCGGCGGCCTGCGGGGAGGCTGCGGCGGCGTGTATTGCCGACCTCATCCGTGAGCGCGGTGCTGCCGAGATCGCCGCGGTCATGATGGAGCCGAACGCCGGCACGAACGGCATCGTCGCGCCCGACAGCTTCTGGCCGGCGCTGCGGCGTGCAACGCGCGCCGCCGGCGTGTACCTCGTCGCCGATGAGGTCATGAGCGCCTTCGGACGCTGCGGCGAGTGGTTCGCATGGCAGCGCTACGGCGAGGAAGCGCGGCCGGATCTCATGACCCTCGCCAAGGGCCTGACCGGCGCACACCTGCCGCTCGGCGCGGTGGTGCTGACGGCGGAGGTGGCGCGCGCGCTCGAGCCGCAGATGCTCTCTACCGGCCTCACCTACTGCGGCCACCCGCTCGCGTGTGCGGCGGGGGTCGCCGCCCTGGAAACCTACCAGGACGAGGGGCTGATCGACCGTTCGCGGCGCCTCGGGCCCGAGCTGCTGCAGCGCCTGGAGCGCATGCAGGCGCGTCACGCCGTCATCGGCGAGGTGCGCGGCGGCCACGGCCTGTTCGCCGTCATCGAGCTGGTGCGCGACCGCGCGAGCCGCGCGCCGCTCTCACCCTGGCCGCAGCGGCACCCGGCGCTGCAGCGGCTGCTCGATGCGGGAATGCGCGCCGGTGTGTCCTTCGCGGCGCGAGGTAACCTTATTCTGCTCGCGCCACCGCTCGTCATTGCCGAGCGCGAGCTCGCCGATGCCCTGGACCTGCTCGATCGACTGCTCGCTGAACTCACCGCGGGAGCCTGCTCATGAGTTTCAAGCTCACCTACGCCACCATGTTCAGCCCTCCCGAGGAGCTGCACGAGCGTTTCGAGGCCGGCATGACCCGCGCCCTGGAAAGGCTCGGCGCGAGCCATCCGCTGTACGTCGGCGGCGAGGAGCGGCGCACGCGCGAGCTGCTGCGCACCAAGAGTCCCGCGGACCGCGAGCTCGAGATCGGCGCATTCGCGGCGGCCGGCGCGGCGGATGCCGATGAGGCGCTGCGCGCCGCACACCACGCGTGGCCGCAGTGGCGGCGTACCGCGCCGGCCGAGCGCATGCGACTCCTGCGACGTGTCGGCCAGCTCATCGAGGAGCGCGTGTACGACATCGCCGCGGCGCTCACGCTCGAAGTCGGCAAGAACCGCATGGAAGCGCTGGGCGAGACGCAGGAAGCGGCCGACTTCTTCTACACTTACAGCGACGACTTCGAGCGCCAGAGCGGCTTCGACCACCCGCTGCCGGATGATCCGCTGTCCGGTCATACCTCCCATAACCGCAGCGTGCTGAAGCCCTACGGCGCCTGGGTCGTGATCACGCCCTTCAATTTCCCGCTGGCACTCGCCGCCGGCCCGGCGGCGGCCGCGCTCGTCACCGGCAACACCGTGGTGCTGAAGGGCGCGAGCGTGACCCCCTGGGCGGGGCGGCTGCTCGCGGACTGCATCCGCGATGCCGGCTTGCCACCCGGGACGTTCAACTACCTGAGCGGATCGAGCGCTGCGATCGGTGCACACCTGGTCGATCATCCGCTCACAGCCGGCGTGACCTTCACCGGCTCGTACGAGGTCGGCCGGCAGATCGGGCAGCGGCTGCAGTCCGGTCAGTACTCCCGGCCCTGCATCGCGGAGATGGGCGGCAAGAACGCCTGCATCGTCACCGCGAGCGCCGACCTCGAGCGCGCGGCCGCCGGGATCATCCGTTCCGCCTTCGGTATGGGCGGTCAGAAATGCTCCGCCCTGTCGCGCCTGTACGTACACCGTCAGGTCGCCGACGCCCTCATCGAGAGGCTGCTGCGCGAGTTGTCCGGCATGCGTATCGGTGATCCGGCGCGTCGCGAGAACTGGCTCGGCCCGGTCATCACCCGTTCCGCCTACGACGACTACGCGCGCTACGTGCAACTGCTGCGCGATGGCGGCGCCGCCATCCTCACCGGCGGCGAGCAACTGCGCGACGGCGATCTGGCGCGCGGTTTCTTCGTACGACCGACGCTCGCCGAGGCGCCGCCGGGGCACGCGCTGTGGCAGCAGGAGATGTTCCTGCCGATCCTGATGCTGCACAGGGTGTCCGACAATAAAGAGGCCATGCGTCTTGCCAACGCCTCGCCGCTCGGGCTGACGGCCGGCTTCTACGGCGCGAGCGATGAGATCGCCTGGTTCCAGGAGCACATCGAGGCGGGCGTGACCTACGCGAACCGGCCGCAGGGCGCCACCACCGGCGCCTGGCCCGGGTACCAGCCCTTTGGCGGCTGGAAGGGCTCCGGCAGCACCGGCAAGTCCAACGGCTCCTTCTACTATCTCCCCCAATACCTGCGCGAGCAGTCGCAGACCATCGTCGAGTAATCCCATGCAGGTGCTGTCACTGCGGGATGCGATCGCGGCTCACGTGAGCGACGGTCAGAGCATCGCACTCGAAGGGTTCACCCACCTCATTCCCTTCGCGGCCGGGCACGAGATCATCCGCCAGCAACGGCGCCGGCTGCACCTGATCCGCATGACGCCCGACCTCGTCTACGACCAGATGATCGGCATGGGCTGCGCCGCGCGGCTGAGCTTTTCCTGGGGCGGTAATCCCGGCGTGGGGTCGCTGCATCGCCTGCGCGATGCCGTCGAGAGGCAGTGGCCGCAGCCGCTCGTCCTGTCCGAGTTCAGCCACGCGCAGATGGCGGTCGCGTACCAGGCGGGCGCTGGCGGCCTGCCGTGCGGCCTGCTGCGCCAGCATGGGGAGACCGATCTGCTGCGCCTACCCGAGGCGAGCGTCAGGATGATTCCGTGTCCCTTCACGGGCGTGCCGCTCGGTGCAGTGCCGGCCATCAATCCGGACGTCACCGTGCTGCACGCGCAGCAGATCGATGCCGAGGGCAACGTGCTGATCCGCGGCATCGTCGGCGCGGCGAAGGAGGCGGCCATGGCCGCCCGGTGCCTGCTGGTGACGGTCGAGGAGCAGGTCGAGACACTGCAGGCCGGGATGAACGCGATCGTGCTGCCGTCCTGGACAGTCACGGCCGCGAGCATCGTCCCCGGCGGCGCCCATCCCTCCTACGCCCAGGGCTATTATCCGCGCGACAACGGCTTCTACCAGGCGTGGGATGAGATCGCGCGCGATCGGGGCACCTTCCTCGCGTGGATGCAGCGACACGTGCTCGGGGTGGGTGATCACGCGGAGCTGCTGCGCTCGCTGGGCGTGGCCGCGTGAGCACGGAGGCGTTCAGCCGCGAGGAGATCATGACGGTGACCGCGGCCCGCGAGCTGCGCAACGGCGCGGTGTGCTTCGTGGGCATCGGCCTGCCGGGTGCGGCCTGCAACCTGGCGCGCCTGACTCATGCGCCCGATCTGGTTCTGATCTATGAGTCCGGGACCCTCGGCACCCGCCCCCATGTGCTGCCGCTGTCGATCGGCGATGGCGAGCTCGCCGAGACCGCGACCTGCATCGTGTCGCTGCCGGAGGTCTTCGCCCACTACCTGCAGCGCGGACGCATCGACGTGGGCTTCCTCGGCGCCGCGCAGATCGATCGCTTCGGCAATCTCAACACCACCGTGATCGGCGACTACGCACACCCCCGCGTGCGCCTTCCGGGAGCGGGCGGGGCGCCGGAGATCTGCACCTTTGCCCACGAGGTGCTGGTGGTGATGAAGCAGTCGCCGCGCAGCTTCGTGTCACGGCTCGACTTTCGCACCTCGTGCGGTCACCTCGAGGGCTCGGGCGCCCGCGATGCCGCCGGTTGTCCGGGTCGCGGTCCCCGGGCCGTGATCACCGACTTCGGCGTGCTGCGCCCGGACCCGCGCACCGGGGAGCTCGAGTTGGCGGCACTCTACCCGGGTGTTACCGTCGCAGCCGCCCGTGGGGCGACCGGCTGGCCGCTCAAGGTCGCCGCGCGGCCCGAGATCCTGCCGGTCCCGGAGCCGGCCGTGCTCGCGAACCTGCGCGACCTCGAGGCGCGCACGCGCGAAGCGCACGGCCGTCCGATCCGCATCACCCTGCCGCCGGCTCCAGCGGCGACGCGTTAGGTACGTTCATGTCATCAGTCGACATTCGCATGCCACTGCCCGGTCCCCACGCCGCGGCGCTCATCGCGCGCGACCGCGCGGTCGCCTCGCCCTCCTACCCGCGTGACTATCCGTTCGTCATGGCCAAGGGCCGCGGGGCGGAGGTCTGGGACGTGGACGGCAACCGCTACCTCGATTTCATGGGGGGCATCGGCGTCGTCAGCACCGGGCATGCCCACCCGCAGGTCGTGCAGGCGATCAAGGACGCCGCGGACGATTTTCTGCATATCTCGTCCGATTACTGGCATGAGCGCATGACGCGGCTCGGCGAGAAGATCAACGCACTCAATCCGCTGCGCGCGCCCGCG
Organism: Steroidobacteraceae bacterium; assembly: GCA_035603345.1. GTDB lineage: Bacteria > Pseudomonadota > Gammaproteobacteria > Steroidobacterales > Steroidobacteraceae > 13-2-20CM-66-19. The sequence continues at coordinate 63,054 of DATNKO010000005.1, forward strand.
CAGGTCTTCATGTGCCAGAGCGGCACCGAATCGGTCGAAGGCGCACTCAAGCTCGCCCGCTACGTGACCGGGCGCCCGCGCTTCATCGGTTTCCTCGGCGGCTTTCACGGCCGCACCATGGGCTCGCTCGCTTTTACCTCGAGCAAGTACACCCAGCAGGCCGGGTTCTTCCCCACCATGCCGGGCGTGACGCACGTGCCCTACCCCAACGTCTATCGCCCACTGTTCGCCGGCGCCGATCAGGGCCGGGCCGTGCTCGATTACATCGAGACGGTGCTGTTTCAGAGCAACGTGCCGCCCGGGGAGGTCGCCGCCATCCTGGTCGAGCCCATCCAGGGCGAAGGCGGCTATCTCGTGCCTCCCGACGGCTTTCTGTCAGGTCTGCGGACGCTGTGCGACCGGCACGGGATCCTGCTGATCTTCGACGAGGTGCAGTGCGGCATCGGGCGCACGGGCCGGATGTTCGCGAGCGAGCATTGGGGCGTGGCGCCCGACATCATGACGCTCGCCAAGGGTCTCGCCTCCGGGCTGCCTATCGGCATGGTCGTGGCGCGCCGCCCGCTCATGGAGAAGTGGCAGCGCGGCGCGCACGGCAACACCTTCGGCGGCAACCCGCTGTGCTGCGCGGCGGCGCTTGCCACACTCGAGCTCATCGAGGGCCAGTACGCAGCCAACGCCGCGGCCGTCGGCGAGTACTTTCTCGCGCGGCTGCGCGAGCTCCAGGGGCGCTTCGCCTGCATAGGCGACGTGCGCGGCAAGGGGCTCATGATCGGCATGGAGCTGGTCACGGACCGCGCCAGCCGGGCTCCGGCCCGTTCGCTGTGCGAGGCCGTGCTGACACGCGCGTTTCACCACGGGCTGCTGCTGCTCGCCTGCGGCATGAGCACGGTGCGCTTCATTCCGCCGCTCATGATCGATCGCGGCCACGTCGACGAAGCCATGGGAATCCTCGCGACGGCGCTCGGCGAAGCGCTGGCGACGAGCTAGGAAGCCAAGTTGGTCCTGCGCACCGCCAGCCCGACCCGCGCCCTCGGACTCGTGATGTGTACCGCGCTGGTGGTCGGCAACACCATCGGCATGGGCATCTTCATGTTGCCGGCCTCGCTCTCCCCCTACGGCCTGAATGCCATTCCCGCCTGGCTGATCACGGCGGCCGGAAGCATCTTCATCGCCTGGGTGTTTGCGGGGCTGGCGCGCACCTTCCCGGACGATGACGGACCGATCGCGTACGCCAGCCGCGCCTTCGGTGGCGGCGTCGCCTTCACGCTGATGTGGTGCTACTGGGTGTCCACCTGGGTAACCAACGCCGTGCTGGCGACCGGCGTGGTCGGCTATCTGTCGATGTTCTTCCCGGTGCTGGGCGTCAATCACTGGTTCGCGGCGGTGACGGCGCTGTCGCTCCTGTGGCTGTTCGTGCTGATCAATCTGCGCGGCGTGCGCACTGCCGGCGGCGTACAGGTGCTCAGCAGTGTGTTGAAACTGCTACCGCTGGTCGGGATCATGGTGCTCGGCCTGTGGGTGCTGTTCACGCCCCATACGCAGCCTCTGGTCCACGTACCGTCGACGCCCGTTTCCCTCCCGGGAGTGATCGCCGCCTCCACGCTGGCGCTCTACGCGATGCTCGGGGTGGAGAGCGCGGCGCTGCCGGCCGGCCGCGTGCGGGATCCGGGGCGCACGATACCGCGCGCTACCTTTATCGGCACACTGCTGGTGGCGCTGATCTCATTCTGCGTCTCGCTGGTGCCGATACTGTTGATCCCGCAGGCGGAGCTCAGCGTCTCCAATGCGCCGTTCGCGGATGTCTTCTCCCGCCTGCTCGGCTCCGCCTCCGGGAAAGTCCTGGCAGCGTTCGTGATCGTGAGCGGCCTCGGCTGCCTCAACGGCTGGACGCTCATCCTCGGAGAGATTACGGTGAGCTTTGCGCGCCACGGCGGCTTTCCGCAGGCACTCGGCAAGGTGAACTCGCACGGGGCGCCGACGCTCGCCTTCGTGGTCACCGCCCTCTTTGCCAGCCTCATGATGATCACCAGTTACAACGATTCGATGGCGGGCGCCTTCACTTTCCTCAGTGTCGTGGTCACCGCCGCCAACCTGCCGCTGTATCTCGGCTGCGCGCTGGCGGTGCTGGTGCTGTGGCGGCGCGGGAAAATTCCGCAGCCCCGCGCGCGTGAGCTGCGCTGGGTTGCGGCCGCGCTCATCGCGACGCTCTACTGCGTGTGGGTGTCCATCGGCATCGGCGGCAAGCCACTGCTGTGGGCGCTGGTGCTGTGCGCCGTGGGGGTGCCGGTGTACTGGTGGTATGGCTACGTGCGCCGCGATGCGCTCGCCGCCCGCGCCTGAGGCAGGAGATCTCCATGTCCCGGCAGTTGATCGCCCTGTTCGCACTCACGCTGCTCACCTCGGTTGCCAGCGCCGCCGCCGGCAGCACGGACACGTCCCGGCCGCGTCCGCGCGCCCGTGATCTCGGCGTCCCGTTCGACGGCACCCCCGGTCCGTTGAATGCGATCACCGACGTCGACGGCGTGCTGGTCGGCCAGACGACCCTCATTTCCGGAGACGGCAAGCTCGTGGTCGGCCAGGGGCCGGTGCGCACCGGCGTCACGGCCGTGCTGCCGCGCGGTGCGGCCTCGATGCAGCACTTTTCCTTCGCCGGCTGGTACGCGCAGAACGGCAACGGCGAGATGACCGGCACCACCTGGGTCGAGGAATCGGGCTTTCTCGAAGGCCCGGTGCTGATTACCAACACCCACAGCGTTGGGGTGGTGCGCGATGCGGTCATCGCCTGGCGCGTGGCCCACGGGGCGGCGGACGCCACCGGCGCCTGGTGGTCGCTGCCGGTCGTCGCCGAGACCTGGGACGGCTGGCTGAACGACATCAACGGCTTTCACGTGAAACCCGAGCATGTCTTTCACGCCCTCGACAGCGCGCGCTCCGGGCCGGTCGAGGAAGGCGCCGTCGGCGGCGGCACCGGCATGATCTGCAACGGCTTCAAGGGAGGCATCGGCACCTCCTCCCGCAGGCTCACCGACAAGGATGGCGGCTATATGCTCGGCGTGCTGGTCCAGTGCAACTACGGGACGCGGCAGAACCTGCGCATCGCCGGCATCCCGGTGGGCCGGGAGATCTACAGCGAGGATCCCTACGCCTCGGTCCCCTCGGATGTGCAGGAGCGCGGCTCGATCATCGTCGTCGTGGCCACCAACGCGCCGCTGTTGTCGCATCAGTTGAAGCGTATCGCGCGACGCGTGTCGCTCGGCATCGGGCGCGACGGCAGCATCGCCGGCAACGGCTCGGGCGATATCTTCATCGCCTTCTCGACCGCCAACCCCACCGCGAGCGACGTCGATCACCTGGTCGATCTGAAGATGGTGCCGAATGACATGATGGACCCGCTGTTCGCCGCCACGGTCGAAGCGACGGAAGAGGCGGTCGTCAACGCCATGGTCGCGGCGCAGGACATGACCGGCATCGACGGCCACCACGTGCGCGCGCTGCCGCACGATCAGCTGCGGGCGGTGCTCGCCCGGTACAACCGGCTCACGAACTGAACGACCCGCGTCGGCCCGGGCCGCCGCGGGCTCGGCCGGTCAGGGCCGCGCCAGAATCGCGCGCCAGTTGATGATGACGTTCCACAGCATGCGCTGGTCGCCGCGATTCAGGTCGCGATGCAGCGGGTTGAAGTTGAAGGCAACGACCCGTCCCTTCCCGGAGCGCAGATCGAGGATGGCCGGGTGTCCGATGAGATTCTCCTCGCCCCACGCCTGCCCGCTCACGACAAAGGGCGCACCCTGCGAATCGCCCCACTCGAGCACCACGCCGCTCGTGTCCTTTGGCCCGTCGAGACAGGTGGTGCAGTAGGCCATGCGCAACCAGTGCCGCGGCGTCGCGTACACGGGGAAGTTCTGGCGGAACACCCAGGTGCGCTCCGGGTAGCCATAGGCGATCGGGTTATCAGGCTGCTCGAAGGTCACTCGCACGTGCGAGCCCGGCGTTCTCGCCGCCGTGGCCAGCGAGGCCGCCGCGGAGGCCGCACCGCCTCCTTGCGCGCTGCGCGGCACACCGCCTGACTCGCGCCGCACACCGCGCACGATGCCGCCCTCGAGCGCCAGCATCGAGCCGCTGCCGAGCGTAATCAGTAGACCGCCGGAGTCGACGAATTTCTGCAGCTCGGCGAGCCCGCTCCAGCCGATCCCTCCGGTAATGTCGTCGGACTCGGCGGGTGTGCCGAAGGCGGGAGTCGCCTTGGTCTTCTTGTACGGCATGGGACCCCAGGCCTTGGGGATACCCTGGATCTGCTCGGCGAGCTCGAGATCGACATGGCCGTAGAGCAGCACGTCGTACTTGTCGCGGAGCCTCCCGGCGCGGATGTCCTCGTCGCGAACGTACACGTAGGGAATGTGACGCTGATCGAGCGAATAGCGCTCCCAGCCGATCGTGTCGGTGTCGGCCCACGGCACCCAGATCCCGAGACGCGGCACCGGCGCCTCGTGCTGCGCCACCTCGGGCGCCACGCCGGCGCTCGTGAAATCGAGCCCGAGCGCTTTCGCGGTCTCACGCACGGCGGCGGCGAGGCCCGCGGCGGGCGCCAATATCCAGGATCCCGCCGGATACTGCGCGCCGTCCAGCGTGAACGGGCGCTCGGCGATCGCGACCTTGAAGCGCGACAGCCGGTAGCGCGCTTCCAGCAGTTCCTCCTGCCCCGTATCCCTGAGAACGAACACCGGACCGTCCCCGCTCAGCTGGCCCTGCGGATGCGGCGCCTCGTCAAGCGCGGCGAGCGGCAGCTCACGGACCCGCGCGTCCGCCGTCGGGATCGCCGACAGGTGATAGTTGGCCGGCAGCTCCCAGGAGATGTCGTCGTACGCCTCGCCGGCATCCTTCGGATAGTCCTGGGCGGTAAGGAGGTCCACCGCATAGTCGCGGTACGGCTGATCGAGCCGCACGACGTAGGTGCCGGCCGGGAACTGTCCCTCCTTCAGGGTGATGTCCGCGGTCGCGCGTTGCACCTCGATGCCCTGCGCCAGCAGCCGCGCGACCATCTGCGCCACGCGGGTCGGATCGCCCTGCCCCGCCGGAATGATGAAGCCGAAGGGCGTCGTGTCGATGCCGCGACGGTAGGAGTGCAGTCCCTTGAGGTAGTAGTTGCGCAGCAGCGTCTTCCACTGCTGCGCCGTGTCGTCGAGCGCGGCGAGGAGCCCGGTCTCGTTGTAGTTGACGTTGTCGCGCGCCGACCAGAGAAAGCTTCCCTGGGGAGGCGGCGGCGAGGGCCGGTACCACTCGACGGTGTCGTCCTGCCCGGGCTGCTTGGGGACCATGGTCTCGGCGCTGCCGTTGCCGAAGGTCTCATAGCCGCGCCCGTCGGCATTGTGGTTGGTCGCGATTGAGTCGAGGTAGAGGTGCGCGAAGTCATCGCCGAAATTCCAGGTCCACACCCCGGGCATCCCGAGCCCGGTGAGGGTCTGGACTTCGTGGAAGCTCAGCTCGAGCCGCTCCGCGTAGCTGAGCGGATCGACGTGCTGGTTGATCGGCCCGGTGCCGTTCCACGTCACGAGCAGCGCCACGCTCTCGTGCAGGTCGTGGATCACCTGCGGATGCCAGCCGAAGAACATGCGGAACACGGCCTTGGTGGTCTCGTGAACCTGCTGGTGCGCGTCGCGGTTGATGTCGACGTAGGCGTATTTCGACCAGTAGGGCGGTGCCTGTCGCGGCAGGCTATCGAGGTCGGTCTTGCCCTTGAGATACCGGTAGAACCACTCGACCTGCTTGTCGCGTCCGTCGGGATTGGAGACTGGATTGATCAGCACCACCACCCGCTCGCGAATGCGCCGGATCATCGGCTGCTCGGAGACGGCGAGCCGGTAGGCGAGCTCCAGCACCGACTCAGTCGAGCCGGTCTCATCCGAATGCAGTCCGGCGTTGATGTAGTAGATCGGCCGGGCGGTCGTGACGATGCGCTCGGCGGCCTCGGGGTCGGTGCGGCGCGGATCGGCGAGCGCGGCGGTGGCGGCCTTGAGGCGCTCGAGATCTCGGATGCCCTGCTCGTCGGCGATGGCGAGCAACATAATGTCCCGGCCCTCTTCCGAGCGGCCGATGGTGAAGAGACGCACGCGCGGGGAAGATGCGGCGAGCGCCCGGCAGTAGGCATAGGCCTGCGCGGACTCGACCAGCTCGCCGGGCGCGCCCGGGATGCGATGCAGGAAGGCCCGCGGCGACACCACGGTGGGTGAAGCCGGCAGATACGCCGCCCACGGCGACAGGAAGCGCGACTCGGTGGTGGCGCGCGCGATTTCCTCGACCGAGCCCGGCTCGGGCGTGTCCGGCGCGAACGCCTGCTCGGGAGCGGACGCCTGCTGAGCCCGCAGCGGTTGCGGGACGAGTGCGCCGAGAACGATGAATGGCAGCAGTGCGAGCAGCTCGATGCGCATTGGACCCCTCCCCCGGCGGCGCGCGGTCTGGCCGACGGCGACGAGACTCAAGCATACCGGCGCAGCGTGCCGCCCGGCCACTGTTGAACACGCGCTCAACTACGTGCAGACTCGCCGCTCCCATGGCGCGCAACCCGCGGTACGACCTGCTGTTCGAGCCGGTAAGGATCGGTCCGCTGACCGCTCGCAACCGCTTCTACGCCGTGCCGCATGCCGCCGGCATGACCAACTCCATGCCGCACATGCGCGCCGCCTTCCGCGGCGTGAAGGCCGAGGGCGGCTGGGGCGTGGTTTGCAGCGGCTACGTCTCGATCCACCCGAGCTCCGACGATGCACCGCTCCCCTTCGCAACGCTGTGGGACGACGACGACGTGCGCGCGCACGCGCTGATGACCGAGGCGGTGCATGCGCACGGCGCGCTCGCCGGTGTCGAGCTGTGGCACGGCGGCGGCTCGGTCATGAACCGCGCCAGCCGCCTGCCAACCATGTCCCCGTCCGGCACCTCGTGGATGGCGACGCACGTCAACTTCATGGGCACCCAGCGCCCGCGCGTCATGGACGCGCAGGACATACGCGCGCTGCTCGACTGGCAGGCACAGGCAGCGCGCCGCGCGCGCAGCGCCGGCTTCGACATCGTGTATGTGTACGCCGGCATGGGATATCTGCCGTACGAGTTCCTGCTGCCCGAGTGGAATCAGCGCCGCGACGCCTACGGCGGCAGCGTGCGCAACCGCGTGCGCATCGTGCGCGAGCTCCTCGAGGTCACGCACGAGGCGGTCGGCGGACGGTGCGCCGTGGCGCTGCGCATCAGTCTGGAGGAGCTGCGCGCCCGGCCGAGTGAGGTCGCGCCGTCCGAAGCGCACGAGGTGGTGGGACTGCTCGCCGACCTGCCGGACCTGTGGGACGTGAAGCTCGATTCCTCGCCGACCGACTGTGCTCCGTCGCGCTTCGCCCCCGAAGGCAGTCACGAGCCGCACATCGACTTCGTGAAGCAGCTGACTGACAAGCCCGTGGTCGGAGTCGGCCGCTTCACCTCCCCCGACACCATGGTCGGGCAGATCCGCCGCGGCGTACTCGATCTGATCGGTGCCGCACGCCCCTCGATCGCCGACCCGTTCCTGCCGGCGAAGATCGACGCCGGACGCGAACAGGACATCCGCGAGTGCATCGGCTGCAACATCTGCATCTCGAGTTGGCACGACGGCGTGCCGGTGCGCTGTACACAGAACCCGACCATCGGCGAGGAGTGGCGCCGCGGCTGGCACCCGGAGCGCATTGCCCCGCGGGGCAGCGATGCCTCGGTACTCGTCGTGGGCGCTGGTCCCGCCGGCCTCGAGTGCGCGCTGGCGCTCGGGCGCCGCGGATACGAGGTGAGCGTGGCCGAGGCGGCCGAGGAGATCGGCGGGCGCCTGCGCTTCGAGACCCGCCTGCCGGGACTCGCCGCCTGGGGGCGGGTCCTCGACTGGCGGCGCGGACAGCTCGAGCGGCTCACCAATGTGAGCATCTATCGCGACAACTTCCTGTCCGCGGAAGACGTTCTCGGGCTCGGCAACACTCACGTGGTCATCGCCACCGGCTCGCGCTGGTCACAGATGCTGTACTCGGCGCTCGAGATCCCCGCCGGGCGACTCGAGGCACCGGGGGTCCTCACCCCGGACGACATCGCCGCCGGCGCGCGCATCTGCGGTCCGGTGGTCGTCTACGACTTCGATAACTACTACATGGGGAGCGTACTTGCCGAGCACCTCGCCCGCGACGGACACTCGGTAAGCTACGTGACGCCCGCCGGGCATGCCGGCGCCTGGACCATCATGAGCAATGAGCAGCCGCAGGTGCATCGCGCGCTCGACGCCGCGGGCATCGTGCTTCATACCTTGACGCGCGTGACGGCGTTCGAGAGCGGCGCGCTGACGCTCGCGAACCAGTTCACCGGCGCCGAGCGCCAGCTCGAGTGCGGCACGCTGGTGATCGTCGGCGCGCGCTTCGCCAACGACGCGCTGCACGCTGAGCTCGAGGCGCGCGCCGGCGAGTTCGCGGGCGCGGGGATCCGCTCCGTCACCCGCATCGGCGATGCGCTCGCGCCAGGAGCGATCGTGCACGCGGTGTACGCCGGCCATCGCTATGCGCGCGAGCTGGAGGCCGACCCGCAGACGCACGCCTGCCGGCGCGACCAGCCGCTCGCGAGGCCGGCGTGAGCGCGCGCGTGCTGCCGCCGCGCGTGGCGGGACTCGAGCCGACGCTGCCCTCGGCCTGGTACACGTCCGAGCGGGTGTTCGCCACGGAGAAGGAACGGATTTTCTGCCGCGAGTGGTTGTGCGTCGCGCGCGCCGAGGAGCTCGCGCAGCCGGGCGACTGGCGCGTGTTCGATGTCCTCGGCGAGAGCGTGCTGCTGCTGCGCAACCGGGAGGGCCGGCTGCGCGCCTTCTACAACGTGTGCCGGCATCGCGGCACGCGTCTGTGTCGCGATCCCGCGGCCCCGCCGCCACCGGCGCCGCTCCCCGGCGGCATCGCCGCCGGTCGCATCACCTGCCCCTATCACCAGTGGACCTACGATTTCGACGGGCGCCTGATCGCAGCTCCCCACCTCGCCGGCGAGCCGGGATTCGACAAGGGGCTCTTCAGCCTGTACCCGGTGGGAGTGGAGAGCTGGGGCGGCTTCGTGTTCCTGAACCTGACGCCCTCGCAAGCGGTGCCGCTCGCGCAGCAGCTCGGCGGCAGTCCGGCGCGGACGGCGCGCTATCCACTCGGCGATCTGCGGATCGGTCACACGATCCGCTACCAGGTGGCGGCCAACTGGAAGTCGCTGTGCGAGAACTACAACGAGTGCTACCACTGCGCCGGCATCCACCCGGAGCTGTGCGAGGTGGTGCCGGCGTTCCGCGAGCGCGGCGGCTCCGGGCTCGACTGGGCGCGCGGCATTCCGCACCGCCCCGGGGCCTATACCTTCACGTCCTCCGGCACGACGCGCCGGCGCGCATTTCCGGCCCTCGACGAGGACGAGCGCGTGCGGCACAAGGGCGAGCTCCTCTACCCCAACCTGTTCGTGAGTCTCGCCTGCGATCACGTCACGGCCTACATCCTCGAGCCGCGCGGCCCGGCGCGCACCGACATCGTCTGCCATTTCCTGTTCGAGCCGTTCGAGATCGCCAAGCCCGATTTCGATCCGCGCGATACCAGCGAGTTCTGGGATCTGATCAACCGCCAGGACTGGGCGATCTGCGAGGCCGTCCAGCAGGGCATCGCCTCGCGCGTGCACCAGCACGGCTACTACGCTCCCATGGAAGACTTCAGCCTCGACATCCGTCGCTACGTCCTCGAGCGGATCGGCGACGCGGTCGAGGCGACGTGACGGCAGCTGCCGCGGCGGTGCTGCGCGCGCCGCCGCGCGTGCGGGTACGCTGGAAGATCTTTCTGTTCCTGTTCGGGTTCGGCTTCATGGCCTACCTGCAGCAGCGCAGCATCCCCGTGGCCAGCTACCAGATGATGCCGCAACTGCACCTCACGCAGATGCAGATCGGCTGGCTCGAGACCGCGTTGTTGCTCGGCTACACGGCGCTGCAGTTCCCCGGCGGCGTTCTCGGACAGCGTCTGGGGGCGCGCGTCATGTTCGTCCTCATCGGGCTGCTGGGACTCGCGGCCACCGTGGCGACCGCGCTCGCGTCGCTCGTACTCGCCGGCGCCGCGCTGTTCGCGCTGCTGCTGGCGATGCAGCTGCTCCTCGGCGCCTCCCAGGGGCCGATCTTCCCGGTGTCCACCGGGGTGTTCGAGACCTGGTTCACGCCCGCGAGGTGGCCGCTCGTGCAGGGCCTGCAGACCATGGGACTGCAGATCGGCGCAGCCCTCACGCCGCCGCTCATCGCCTGGCTCATGTATGCCTTCGACTGGCAGCGGGCGCTTGCCTGGAGCTCACTGCCGGCGCTGCTGCTGGTCGCGGGGTGGGCTTGGTACGGGCGAAGCACGCCGCGTGAGCACCCGGCGGTGACCCCGGCCGAGCTCGCCGAGCTCGGCGCGCATTCGGCGGCACGAGTGGATTCCAGGATCTCGTGGGCGGGCATGTGGGTCTTGATGCGCAACCGCGACGTGCTGCTCCTGACCGCCTCCTACACCTGCATGAACTACGTGTTCTACCTGGTCGCGAACTGGTGCTTCCTTTATCTGGTGCAGGAGCGGCACTTCACGGTGCTCGAGAGCGGCTGGCTCGCGAGCGTGCCGCCGCTTGCCGCGGCGATCGCGAGCGGAGCGGGCGGCATGCTCGCCAGCGTCTTCGGACTGCGCTACGGCGTGCGCGTGGGCCTGCGGATCGTTCCGCTCGTGTCGCTTCCCGCCGCGGCGCTGCTGCAGTTCGTGGCGGTGGACGCCGCCAACGCCTATGTAGCGGTGGCGGCGCTGGCGCTGTGCTTCGCGGCGGTGGAGCTCAACGAAGGGCCCTACTGGGCCGCCATCATGCACGTCGGACGCGCCGATTCGATGGCCGCGTCGGGGCTGCTCAATACCGGCGGCAACGCCGGCGGGCTGATCGCCACACCGATCGTCGCCTACCTGTCGGGCCACAATCAGTGGACGCTCGCCTTCCTGATCGGCGCGGCGTTCGCGCTCGCGAGTGCCGCCGCCTGGCTGCTGGTGGATCCGACACGCGGCGCCACCGCGGACTGAAACACACAGACCGGGCCGCCGGACAACTCAGGGCGAGGGTGCGGGCGCCTCCGCGATCACCGCCCGGCCGCCGAGATTTCCGCGCACCGAGGCGCGCGCCGGGCTCACCCCTTGCGGCCACGCTATCTCGAGTGTTCCCGCTCCCTCGGGCGTCTGCAGGATGAGGTGAGCGTGCGCCGGACCTATGCTTCCCGGCCACTCGATGTCGCCCGACACCGCCACATCGGAGGTCCAGCGCACCGAACGCAGCGTGAGCTTGTAGCCCGCGCCCGCCGCCTCGCTCGCGATGGTGCCACCGCGCAATCCCACCCCGGCGCCTGGACCGTTCTCCTCGGTGCGCGCGATGACGTCTTCGGCGGTGAGCAGCGCCGCGCTCACCGCCGCGAGCCCGGCAGCATCGGCCTGGTTACCCGGCAGTCCCTGCGCCGGCGTGAGCTCGCGCGCCGTGCGCGCAAAGCTCGGCACCAGGCGCACCGGCAGCACCGCTGCCGCGCAACGGGCGTCCCCGACCTCGAGGGTGGCGAGAAAGCGCCGCACCAGCACCGCCTCGCACTCGCTGCGCGCGTGCGGCAGGGCGTTGACGTGGAAGCTGTTGGCGATGACGACCTGGCGGGCGTGCGCGAAGCGCGCCGCCGCGGCCGCACCGTCCGCGACGGTGGTCATGTTGTCGAGCTCCCCGGACACCACCAGCACCGGCACTTGCGGATAGCGCGCACCGACGGGGGCCAGCGGCGCCGCCGGCGGACCCTGCGCGCGGACCGGCCACCGCACGCACTCGTCGATGAAGGCGTAATCGAGCGGCATGCGGCGATACTCGCCGAAGGTGAACGGCGCGTACATGTCGGGCGCGGCGCGCTCGCGCGCCGCGATCAGCCGGTCGCGTTCGGCGACCCGCTGCGCGGGCGGCAGGCGCATGTCGAAGATCTGCGGTGAATCCTGGCAGAACACTGCCGCGGCAAGTCCGGCGCTGAATTTCCGCGGCGCACGGCTCGGATCGCGCGAGTCGACGCTGCTCAGGGTCTCCGCCATCAGCCGCAGGAGCGGCGGCTGATCGCCGGCGGCGAAGGCACGCGCGGCGGCGTCGAGCTCGCGCACCGAGGCGTACTCCGGGGAGCCGCCGTACATGACTATGGCGAGCGCGGTGGCGTCGGCGGTGAAGCTCGCGAGTCCGCCGCCGCCGTAGCGCACCTGCGCCGCGAACGGCCGCTGGCGCAGCAGCGCGAGCGCCGGAGCGATGTGCTCGAGAGAGCTGCCACCGAGGCTGCGGCACTCCGGCGAGCGCCTGCAGGCAAGGTCGAACTTCTCGCGCGTGGCCGGCGCGTAGTGCGGGAACCAGCCGTAGTCCGGGCCATCGAGCGGGTAGGCGCCGTCGAGCACCAGCGCGCGGAGCCTCCGGGGGTGCCGCAGTGCGAAGGTCTGCGCGAAGAACGTGCCGTAGGAGTGCCCGTACAGGCCGACGCGGCCGATCGCGAGCGCATCGAGCACCGCGGCAAGGTCGTCGGCGGCGAGCGCCGTGCCGTAAAGCGGCGCCGTGCGCCCGAGCGAGCGCCCACAGGCGCCGATGTTGGCTTCGGTCAGCTGCGGTGCGTTCTGAAGCTCCCGGCAGTCGACCGCGCCCGAGCGTCCGGTGCCACGGTTGTCCATGATCAGCACGTCGTAACGCGCGCGCAGCGGCGCGAACAGCGCGAGATACTCATCGCGCGAGTCCGTGGCCGGATAGCCGGGGCCGCCCTCGGTAGCAACCAGCGTGCCCACGGCAGCACCGGCGGCAGAATGCGGGTAGTACTCGAAGTAGACGTCTACGTTGCCGGGCACGGCGCCGGTCGGATCCAACGGACGTGCCAGGGTGCCGCACCAGGGCGCCGGCGTCTGACAGCGGCGCAGCGTCAGGCGCCCTACCCGAAACTCGCCAGCGCCCGCAGGCTCGGGCGCCGCCGCCGCACCGGCCGCCGCGCCGGCGGCCTGAGCGCCGGCCAGCGCAAGGGTGCCGGCAGATGCGCCCGCGAGAGCGAGCAGCACGGCGGCGATGCGCAAACCGGCCGCCCGGCGCGCGCCGCGACTCGCGGCCGGCGTGCGCAGCTGCACGTGTGACGATGCATCTGTCATGCTTGTGCCTCACAACCAGAATGGCGCAGTCGCGTCACGAAAGCGGGCAGTCCCATGTCAACCGTGTTACGAACGTCGTGGTGGGTGCTTCTGTTCGCGCTCGGCGCACTGCAGCAGGCCAATGCGCAGACCTCGCCTGCTGCTGCATCGCCCGCTGCGCCCGCGCTGCACACGCGCAACGTCGTGCTCATCGTCAGCGACGGGCTGCGCTGGCAGGAGATCTTCACCGGCGCTGACCCGACGCTGCTCAACGAGAAGTACGGCGGCATCTGGGAGGACGAGGCGCAGCTGCGGCGGGAATTCTGGAGAGCCGACGTGAACGAGCGCCGCAAGGCGCTGTTCCCATTCCTGTGGACCACCGTGGCGACGCACGGCCAGATCTTCGGCAACCGGTTGAAAGACAGCAAGGCGCGCGTCACCAACGGACTGGCGTTTTCCTATCCCGGATACAACGAGATGCTGACCGGCCACCCCGATCCGCGCATCGACTCCAACGATTTCGGTCCTAATCCCAACGTCTCGGTGTTCGAATGGCTGAACAGTCTGCCTGATCTGCACGGGCGCGTCAGCGTGTACGCCACCTGGAAGACCTTCAAGGACATCTTCAACGTACAGCGCAGCGGGCTGCCGCTGCAGGTCGGATGGGATGTCCCCTATCGCGGCACGCGCGATGCGCGACAGGCGCTCCTCAACCGCCTCTACCAGACGACCACGCGCCTCGACGACGAGGACGTTTACGATGCGTTCCTCCAAGTGCCGCTGATCGAGTCGTTCAACCACAGCGAGCCGCGTGTGCTGTTCGTCGGCTTCGGCGAGACCGACAACTGGGGGCACGCCGGCCGCTATGATCTGGTGCTGCAAAGCGCCCACATGTTCGACCAGTTCGTCGCCGAGCTCTGGAACACCCTGCAGCAGCTGCCGGCGTATCGCGATCAGACCACCTTCATCATCACCACCGATCACGGCCGCGGCAGCGGCCTGGTCGAATGGAAGGAGCACGGCGTCGAGGAAAAAGGCTCGGAGAACATCTGGATCGCCGTGATCGGACCCGACACGCCGCCGCTGGGCGAGCGCACGCACACCGCGGAGGTCCACCAGGCACAGATCGCGGCGACCGTCGCCGCGCTCCTTGGCAAGGACTACCCGCAGGCGGTGCCGGCCGCCGCCCCGCCGATCGCGGACGTGCTGGGCAGGAGGCCCTGAACTTCCTGCCCCCGCCCCGGCCGCTCCCGCGGCCGGGGCGGACTGCCGGTCAGACGTTCCAGATATCCGCGAACACGCGGGCGAAATTCGCGCCTATCACCTTCTCGGCCACGCTCGGCGGGTAGCCGCGCTTGAGCAGCTGATCGCAGATGATCTCGATGCGCCGCGGAGTATTGAGTCCCTCCACGTAGGGCGGACGGTCCTCTTCGGGCGCCGACAGGCCGGACCGCTGCCGCTCCTCCTCCTCCTTGGCGAACTCCGCCATGCCTTTTGCACTGGTGTCGAACGGCGCGACCCCGACATCGCTGCCGATGCCGACGTGCTCCTCGCCCACCACTTTCAGCGCATGCTCCATGTGCTCCATGTAGTCCTCGACCCTGGGCTGTCGGGGCGAGGCGGTCAGGTACGGCAGATCGAATATGCCGACGACCCCGCCGCGCGCGGCGAGCGCGCGCAGCTGCTCGTCGGTCTTGTTGCGCGGATGGGCGTGCACTGCGGCGCAGCCGGCGTGTGTCATGATCGGCGGCTTGGAGGAGAGCGCCAGCGCGTCGCTCGTGGTCTGTGGGTTGGCGTGACTCAGGTCGACCGCGATCCCGAGGCGGTTCATCTCCTCGACCGCGTGCCGGCCGAGCGCAGTCAGGCCTCCGCCTGCGGGCTCCATGACGCCAGCCGCGAACGGCGACTTGCGGTTGTAGGACAGCTGCATGACGCGCACGCCGAGGTTGCGGAACAGCTCGAGCGATTCCACCCGACCCTGGAGCATCTCGACACTCTCGAAGGACAGGATGATCCCGAGGCGCCCTTCGCGCTTGGCGCGCATCATGTCGTCGGCGACTCGCACCTGCATGAAATAGGCCGGGTGCGCCTCGAAGCACCGCTGCGCCTGCGCAATCTCGCTGACAGTGTGCTCGAAGTCGCTGTTGATGCCGCCCAGGGAGAGCTTGATCACGTTGATGCCGCTCGCCCGCGAAAGATCGAGCTCTGACTGCGGCAGCGGCAACTGGCCCTCCCACGGCGGCGAGGAGTTGCAGTCGAGGATCAGTGCTTCCTCATACAGCTCGCTGGTCCGAAGCCGGATCGTGGGCTCCTCCTCGGCCGACCCCAGCCGCGGTGCGAGCGCCGCGGCCGCTGTGGCTGCGGCCGCGGCAACGGAAAACTCGCGACGATTCACCGGCACCCCCTCGCTCGATTCCACCCTCGGACCCCGATGCCCCCGACGCTGCTCATCGGGCCGGCGTCCTCACGGCCACGCCCTGCACCTCGAAATGCGCACCGCGCACCAGGCGCGCGACGCCGACGAACGCGCGCGCCGGATGATGCCTTTTGAAGTAGCCGGCGTAGACCACGTTGAACGTGTCGTAGAGAGTCAGATCCGTGCAGTACACCGTGACCGAAACGAAATCGTCCATGGAAAAGCCGGCGCGCGCCAGCGTCGCTTTGAGCGCCTCCATCACCAGATGGGCCTCGACCTCGGGGCTCGCCGCCGCGTTGCCGGTCTTCGGGTCGATGCCGATGTGTCCGGCGACGTACAGTGTGTCGCCGGTGCGCACCGCGTCGCTGAAGGGCAGCGCCTGGCTTCCCGGCGGGAAATTGTGGTCGTAGTAGCTGCGTTCGGGTGAGCCGGGATCGCCGAGCGCCAGCGGCGCGGTCGCGGCCAGCGCCACCGCGGTGAGCAGCAGATACCCCGACTGCGGTTTCATCTACCGTTATTGTATGCAGCCCGGTCCCGGAGAGTCGAACAGATCGTCGACGCACGCGGCTCCCTCGAGGGCGAGCAGCGCCCGCTTGACGGGGAGGCCACCGCCGAAACCGGTGAGCGAGCCGTCGGCACCGATGACGCGGTGGCAGGGAACGATGATCGGCAGCGGGTTGGCGCCGTTGGCCAGTCCCACGGCACGCGCCCCGGCCGGATGTCCCAAGCGGCGCGCCAGCTCGCCATATGAGAGCGTCTCACCGTAGGGAATAGCGCTCAGCGCCTGCCAGACCGACAGCTGGAAGGGTGTGCCATGGGGTGCGAGTGGCACGCTGAACCTGCGCCGCTCGCCAGCGAAGTACTCCTCGAGCTCGCGCACCGCATCGGCAAAGGGCGCAGCGTTACGGTGCCACTCGGGCGCGAGCTGACCCGGATGGCGACCCGACTGGAAGTACACGTTCGTCAGCGCGGTCGCATCACCTACGAGCAGCAATGCGCCGACCGGGCTGTTCACCTGATGCCAGTACCTCACGGTCATGGCTCCATTTTACGCGTGCACCGAGGCGGAAGTTGAGGCCGCCGCAGCGCGCCGGATGCGGGCCACCTGCTTGCGAGCGGCGAGCTGGCCTGCCGCCTGCCAGAGATACACCGTGGCGTAGCTGCGCCACGGCCGCCAGGTCTCCGAACGCTGCTCCAGCTGTTGCGCGGTGAGCGGCGCCGCGCCTCGCGCCGCCATCCTGCGCAACACCCAGTCGCCGTACGGCAGAGCGTCAGGCTCGCCGAGCGCGCGCAGCGCCACGTATTGCGCAGTCCAGGGACCGACGCCGGGAAGCGCCGCAAGGGCCGTAGCCACGTCCGCGGACGCCGCGCTGAAATCCACGCGCCCGTCGAGCACCGCACGCGCAAGCGACCTGAGCGCCGCAACGCGCGTGCCGGTGATGCCGAGGCCGTCGAGGTTGGCGCGCACGAGCGCCGCAGGCGTGGGAAACAACCGTGTGAGCCCCTCGATGCCGTCGCGAATCTCCTCGCCGCTGCGCACCACCAGCCGCTCGACCAACGTGCGGCCGGCGGCGACGCTCACCTGCTGTCCGAGAATCGCCCGCACCGCGCACTCGAACGCGTCCCACGCGCCGGGAATTCGCAAGCCCGGTCGCTGCGCGACCAGCGGCCCCATGAGCTCGTCAGCGGCGAGCTCCGCGCCGATGCGCGCAGGGTCGCCCGCCAGGTCGAACACGCGGCGCGCCACCGAGGACAGCTGCAGCAGCGCCGCCGCCGGTGCCCCGGCGACGCGCAGCTCGAGCGCATGTTTTCCGGGCAGCGCCCGCACCGCGACCAGCGCGTGACCGCCCGGACAGGCGACCGTGCGCGCATAGCCGCCGGCATCGACGCGCTCGAGGCCGCCGATGGCGCGCGCGGCGAGAAACTCGCGCATGTGCTCCCAGTCGTACGGTGGCCGGTAGGCGAGCCGGAGGATCACCCGGTCGCCGGCGGTTGCGCCGCCCGTGCGCCGCCCGGCCTTGCGCAGCTCGCGCGGCGAGCGGCGGTAGGTGGCGCGGAACGCGTCGTTGAAGCGGCGCGAGCTGCCGAAGCCCGCCGCCATGGCAATCTGCGTGATCGGCAGGTCGCTCGCCTCCAGCAGGCACACCGCAAAATGCAGGCGCCGCGTCTGCGCCACGGCGATCGGAGAGGCGCCGACGTGCCGCCGGAACAGGCGCACCAGGTGTCGCGAGCCGATACCCAAGCGCGCCGCGAGCGCTTCGACCGAGTCCTCATCGAGCGCACCGTCATCGATCAAGCGGAGCGCCCGGCGCACGACCGCCGCCGTACCGAGCCACGCCGGCGTCCCGGGTGCGGTCTCCGGCCGGCAGCGCAGGCAGGGGCGAAACCCGGCCGCCTCCGCCGCGGCGGTGCTGCCGAAGAAGCGCACGTTGGCGCGCTTCGCCCAGCGCGACGGGCAGATCGGCCGGCAATAGATGCCGGTCGAGGTGACCGCGATGAAGAATTTACCGTCGAAACGCGGATCGCGGCTGATGCGCGCACGGTTGAGCGCCTCCGGGTCGAGGCCGGCGATGGTCTCCATGGAGCGCACGATAACCGCGCGCCGCGTTCTGGACTAGCCATTTCCGGACCTGGCGGCGGCAACTCGCCGCCGCAGCCCGCTCACGGTCCGCGGCCTGCTCCCGAGACTTCAGCCGCCTTGCTTCGCCATCGCGCGCGCAAACGCCGGACGCGCCACCACGCGCGTCACGTAGTCATCGATCACCGGCGTCTTGGGCAGCAAGGGGCTCTGAGCAAACAGCTTGAATGTCGTCCCGTACAGCACGTCGAGCGCCGAGAAGCGTTCGCCGAGCATGTAGGGCGCGCGGCCGAGCATCGCCGACGATTCAAACACCACGACGCCGTCGTCGGAGATCACTGCTACCTTGCCGTGCGGATGGGGATTAGCCGGATCGAGCGCGCCGCCGCCGTCGCGCGTGCGAATGCTGACTACCTGGATCGTGTAAGGTGCACCGAGCTCCTCGAGGAGGAAGATCAGGCGCGTCGAGCGCGACCGCGGGCGGTGATAGAGCGTGATCATCGAGCTTGCCCTGTGATGCTTGGCGCCAATGGTAAGCAATAATCGCGGCGCGCAACCGTCCCGATTAACGGCACCTGAACGGCCTGCACGCGCTGGCACGGTGTCAGCCTGCCGGCGCGGGGCGCGTTTCCTTCAGGCAGGTAGGCTTAATAGAAGGAATCGGACCATGCGTAACATTGTCAAACTGCTGATCGCTCTGGGCTTTGCGGTAGCGCTGTCAGGCTGCGTGGTCGCCCCCGTCGGACCTCCCCGCCCGTACGTAGCCATGGGCGTGGTCGCCCCGGCACCGGTGGTCGTAGTGCACGGCTACTACGGCCGCTGGTAAATCCGGACACTGGCAATCGCGTGGCTGGTGATCGCCGCGATGCGACGGGTAACCAGCGCCGGTTCCGCGTGATTTGCATCCCCACCGTCGGCTAACATCGGGTCCCGACAGACGCGCCGCTCGAGGCGTATCTGTCGCGGCACCCGATGCGACACTTACTCCCCCTGTTGGTTCTGTTGACTGGACTCGCGCCGCTCGCGGGCGTGCGAGCGCAGGTACGCGTCGTCACGGGACCGACCCCCATCCGCGACGGCGCTGCGCACAGTGACGGCGACCTCACGGTCATCAACGACAAGCTGGCTTTCGCGCTCGCGGTGAAATCGCCGGTCCCCTACGGCGTGCCACGCGGGGCAATCGTCGACGTGGCCCCAGTCAGCGCCGGCCACATCGGACGTGATTGCGTGGTGTTCGCCGACTTCATTCCGAACAACTGGTCGGCGTGGCCCAACACCTACCAGCATGTCGAGCTCCTCGAGCGCGGCCCGAAGCGGGTGACGATCCGCGCGGTGCGCGACTTTGGCAATGTCACCCTCACGACTCTCTACACGCTGGAGGCGAGCTCCGATCACGTCGTGATGCGGGCCACGATGAAGAACGAGGGACAGACGGCGCTCGCGGGGCTCCTGTCCGGTTTCACGCTCTGGCCGCGGGGCGGGTTCTTCTTCGGTGTGCCAGGGCTCGCGGGCGTCACTCAGGGCAACGCCGACGGGGCGCTTGCCGACCGTGTGGTCGCTTACGATGCGGACTCCGCTGTGACGCTGCACGCACCCTACCTCGATCACATCGGCTCGGGCTCGCGCGACCTGTTCAGCCTCACCACCCTCAAGCCGGGCGAGAGCCGCAGCTTCGACGCCTGGCTGCAGGTCGGAGCGAGCGGTGACCTGGCGCCGGTGCTGACCGCCGAGATCACGCGGCGCCATCTGCCGGCCGCGCAGTTGCACGGCGCCGTGACCAGCCGCGCCGGTGCGACGGTCGGCGAGCCGGTGGTCGTGATCGAAAGGAAGGGTAAGCCCTATGCCTGGGTGCTGGGCCACAAGGGGCGCTACCAGGTGACGCTGCCGGCGGGCGAGTACACGCTCTACGCCACGGCGCGCGGTTATTCGCGCAGCGCCGAGACGCCCGTGCAGCTGGCCGCGGGCGCGGCTGAGACGCGCGACTTCACCTCGCTCGAGCCCCCCGGACGCATCGACTTCTCGGTCACGGACGCGCGCAACGGGCGACCGCTCGATGCGCGCATCGTCATCAGCGAAGGCGACAAGCCGCTGGTGGAGTTTCTCGGGCGGCGCACCTTCTTCACGGAGCTCGAGCCACAGGGACAAGTCGGTGTACCGATCGCCCCTGGCGATTACCTGTTCACTGTAACCGCGGGCGGCGGTTTCCTCGCCGCGCCGCGCGAGGTACACATCCGCGTCCCGCCGGCGGGCACGGCCCGCGCGCGGGTCGCCATCACGCCGCTGTTCGATCCGCGCGCGCGCGGCTGGTACTCGGCGGACCTGCATCATCACGCTGACCAGGCGGAAGCGGTCACCCCGCCGGAGTACCTGGCGCGCTCGCAGCTCGCCGTCGGCCTCGATTTCCTCTTCGTCAGCGACCATGACTCGACGGTGAATCACGCACCGCTTCAGAAGATCGCCGACCTGCGGCACGTGCCGTTCATTCCCGGGATCGAGCTGTCGCCGTCCTGGGGCCATTTCAACGCCTGGCCGCTTCACCCGGGTGAGAAGCTCGCCATCGACACCAGCACGGCCACCATCGATCAGGTCCTGGCCGAAGGCCGGCGGCAGGGCGCGCTCGTCATGCAGGTCAACCACCCGTTCATCCCCTACGGCTACTTCGCCAGCCTCGCCGCGGGGGTCGCGCCGGGCGGTTTCAATCCGCACTTCGATCTCATCGAGATCAACGCCAGCGTGCCCGAGGACGATGTGAAGGTGCTGAACACGCTCTGGGGTTTCTGGAACGCGGGTGATCGTTACTACCTCGCCGGCGGCACGGACGTACATGACGTGTGGAACGACGAGTCCGGCCGCGTGCGCAGCTTCGCGCACCTCGATGGGGCGGTGACCCCGCGAGCCTTCGCCGAGGCGCTCGAGGCCGGGCACGGCTATGTGAGCCACGGCCCGCTGATCTTCCCCTCCGTGATGTTCGGCACGGACCTCGAGGTCCGACCGGGAGAAGCGTTCACGCTCGGCTTCGACCTTGCTTCCGTCGCCGGGGTGAGCCGTGTCGATCTCATCAGCAACGCCGCTGTGGTGGCGCGGCGAACGTTTGCTAACGCTCCGCACGAGACCCACGCTGATTTTCCGCTCACCGCGCAGCGCCATACCTGGTACGCGCTCGTGGTAGAGGACGCGAAGGGTCGCAAGGCCTACAGCGACCCGATCTGGGTGGATCCGGTCACCTATCCGCCGCACTAGTCGTTGCCGCGGAGTTAGCTTGGCGCAGCCAGCTACAGCAGCCCCTCGATGGGCAGCAGCCGTAGCGCCCCGAGCTCCCAGCGGCGTCCCTCGCTCACTCCAGGATCGCGATCCGCGCTCGCCGCGACACCGTTTTCGGTCCAGGACCAGACCAGGCGCGCTGCTCCCCCGGCGCCTGGCCGCAGCTCAACGTGAAAGGCGCTGCCGGGGTCGGTCGCCTGCGCAAAGAAACCCGCAACCTCCTGCGCCAGCTCCGGGCACTCGACCAACACCCCCATCTCGGTGTTGAGGAGCTTCGAGCGCGGGTCGATATTCATCGAGCCGATGAATACGAAGCGCCGATCCACCACGATCGCTTTGGCATGCAGGCTGACGCCGGACGATCGGCCCGCCGCGCCGGAGTGCTGCATCTCTCCGGAAGCCGGCCGCAGCTCGTACAGCTGCAGCCCGCCTGCGAGCAGGGCACGACGGTGACGTGCGTAGCCGGCCTGCGCCGCGAGCTCGTCGGTCGAGGCCAGCGAGTTGGTGAGTATCCGTACCGCCACGCCGCGCCGCGCCACCTCGGTGAGAAAGCGCACGCCGTGGCGGCTCGGTATGAGGTAAGGAGAGATCAGCAGCACCTCGCCCTGCGCACCGGCGATGATCCGACTCAGTTGCGGCCCGATGCGCAGCGCCGGCTCATCCCGATCGGCCTCGATCTTCTGCGGCTGATCCGCGAGCAGCGTGCCATCTCCCCACAACCAGGGTCCCGGGCGGGCCCCGGTTGCGCCGTTCGGCAGCTCCTCGAACACCGCACGGACGTAGTCCGACTGCGCGAATGCGCGCACTTCACCCGTCAGCTGTGGGCGCAGTTGCGACAGATCGGCGCTGGAGTTGCGGGTCGAGCGGAACGCATCCAGGGGATAGGCCGCGTCGCTGTTCCAGTACTCGTCGAAAGCCCGGGACGCCTCCTCGACCACCGGCCCGATGGCGACGACGTCCAGATCGCGGAAGTTGCTGTCCCTGCCGGCGTCGAAATACGGATCGCCGATGTTGCGCCCGCCGATGACGGCGGCCATGCCGTCGACGATCATCGACTTGTTGTGCATGCGACGGTTGAGTCGCCGCCCTTCGAGCGCCAGCTGCACGATCTTGGACGGCATCGACGGGTTGTGGGTGTGAAACGGATTGAAGACGCGCACCTGGATCTGCGGGTGCGCGTTGAGCGCTCCGAGCATCACGTCCTCGTGCTGCAGCGCGATGTCATCGAGCAGCAGCCGTACGCGGACACCGCGATCGGCCGCCGCCAGCAGGCGCTGCGCGACCAGCCGCCCGGTGGCGTCGTTCTGGAAGATGAAGTACTGCAGGTCGATCGAATGGTGCGCGTGGTCGATGAGCCATATCCGGCTCATGAGCGCGTCGGTGCTGCTGGCCAGCAGGCGAAAGCCGGATTTACCCGGATGCCGATCGAGCTCGGCGCTCACATAGCGTGCGGGCGCAGCGTCGTAGCGGACGGTCAGGGCCGTGGAGGGTTGCTTGGGGTAACCGCTGCGCAGCGTCGTGCAGCCGGCGAGCAGCGTCGCGGCCGCGAGCAGCGCCACGCCGTCACGCAGCCAAGCGCGCCGCGGCCCGGCGCCGGGCAGGGTCTGCCTGACTTCCCGGGCCGGGTCGCGTGCCGCGTAAGCCGCGGCAGGACGCGTCCCTGCGTCCCCGCGGACGATCACTGTCAGTCTACTTGGCGGCCTTCAGCGTGAATTCGCCCAGCGAAATGCCGAGGTCGATGCCTTCGCCCTTGCCGGCGAGCGCCAGCGAGACCGTGCCCTTGGTGAGCACTTGAGCGGTCGCGGAATGAACCATGCCTGCCTGCGCCTCGCCCTGCGCGTAACGGCCGAGTACCTCACGGATGCTATGCACGTGGCTGAAATGGCCAGTGCCGTCGTCGATGTGCGAGCGACCGGCCGTGAGTCCGCCGCCTTTCGCGCTGATCACCACCGGCAGCGAGCTGCCGTCCTGGCAGGTGACCGTGCCGGTGCCGTGCGCGGTCGAATAGATAGCCGACCAGCCGCTCAGCGAGAAGTGCAGCGTGCATTCGAGCTCCGGTGCCGTCTCCTGTGCCTGCGCGCCGTGCATGCCGAAGAGCGCGACGCCTGCCAGCGCCAGAGTGATTCCCAACATGTGTTTCATACGTGTCTCCATCGTGGTCACCCCTGCAACTGTGGGTACCGGCGGCTGAACACGCGCTGAATACCCAGACGGCTAGTTTGCTACGCTACCGGCTCGCCCGGTATCAGGGGATTCTGACATGAGATACGTTGTATCGGCCATGACACTCGCCATCCGCGCGGCACTGGGCCTATGCCTCGTGAGCGGCACGGCCGCGCTCGCCCGGGCGGACGAGCCACCGAAGGACGGCCTGTACTCTCCGTCGGCCGTTACCCAGACGGAGGCCGACGAATACACCAGCTACGAGCTGCTCGATCCCGGGACGGCGAGCTTCAGGATCCGCTACGAAGTCACCGCCACCACCGCCGGCGCGCGCTACTTCTATAACCCGATTCGCAAGGGCAGCATTGCGAGCGACGAGAGCGTCCATGATGCGATGCTCGGCACGGCGCTGCACTTCGAGGTCGTGAGCGGCGCTGAGGCGCGCAAGGATCCGCTGATGCCGGACGCGGATGCCGCGACCGACTACATCAAGGTAACGCTCGCCCGGCCGGTGCCGGAGCACGGCCAGGCCCGGCTGCTGATCCTCAAGACCTACAAGGACCCAAAGAGCTACTACCTCGACGGCAGGACGTTGGTGTTCGACCGACCGCTCGGCGTGCAGCGCAACAAAGTCGTGCTGCCGCCGGGCTACGAGGTGGTGGCGCTGTCGGTGCCGTCGCAGATCCGTACCGAGCCCGACGGACGGGTCGCCGTGAGCTTCCTGCACGCCGGTGCCGGAGCGGCCCCGCTCGTCATCCGGGCCGTCGAAGACGCGCCGAGCGGTGCTGCGGCGCAGCCCAGGTCGCCGACAACCCAGCGCAGCTGGGAGTCCCCCTTCCAGGGGGAGACGGAAGACGAAAGGCTCGCCGAGCGGGCACACCAGGACCGCGCGATCGTCTACTTTCTGCAGCAGCCCGAGACCCACGCGTTCAGCCTGTATCACGACTACACCGAGAGTCGGCCGGGCGTGAACGGCTACGCGAACGTCGTGCGCCAGGGGAGCGTTGCGAGCCATCCGGCGGCGATGATTCTCGACACCGGGCAGCAGCTCGAGGTGCGGGAGATGAGCGGCGCTGAGCTCGCCGCCTCCCACATCAACGTCGGCGAGCAGGTCGCGCCGCAGGCGCGGGTGGTCGTCATTGGGTTCGCGCCGGTGCAGCCGGGACAGAGCGTGCGGCTGCGCATCTCGGAGACTTACACCGCGCCGGTGAGCTACCGGCTCGAGGGCGACGAGCTGGTGTTCGATCGGAGCTTCGGCCGGCCACGCAACGCGGTGGTGTTGCCTTCGGGTTGGTACTGCACTTTCAGCGCCGCGCCGGCGACGGTGAGCCAGCTCCCCGACGGCCGCGTGCGGCTCGACTACTGGGATGACCGGCCCGAGGCGGTCGATGTGCTGCTCAAGGCGCGGCGGCGTGTGAAATAACGCGCCGGCTGCACCCTCCGGCCCCCCGAGCTGCGTACTCTTATATATACGAGGCGCATCGCGGAAGACTCGGCTGGGGAGATTGTCATGCAACGTCTGTGCTTGCTCGTGGTACTGGTGTCCTTTGCACTCCCGGCATGCGGCGACAGCCAAAACGCGGTGTTGAACCTGCCCGCGTTTGCGCATCTGCGCAGCCAGGCGACCCACCATACCGACGTCGAAATCGACCTCGACGGACTGCCGTTGCGGCTTGCGGGCTGGCTGACGGACGACCACGATAGCGACACGGCCGCGGCCCGCAGCGCTCTCGGGGCGGTGCACGCGCTGCACGTGCGGCATTACGAGTTCGCCACGGATTTCGCCTATTCCAGGGCGGACGTCGACGCCGTCCGCGAGCAGCTCTCCGGCCCGGGATGGAGCCGCATCGCCCACGTACGCAAGCAGAAGGAAAGTGAGGACGTCGATATCTACCTGGCTCTCGACCACGACCGGATCGAGGGCCTCGCGATCGTCGCCTGCTCGCCGCGCGAGCTCACGATCGTCAATGCGGTCGGCTCGCTCGATCTCGCGCAGGTCGATGCGCTGCGCAGACACTTCGACGTGCCTCATGATGCGGCTCATGATGCGGACGGAGAGGCACGCGCGCTATTCCCGCCCTTCTGACCGGCGGCCGTGACGGACGGCGCAGCGTGCGCAGTGACCGACCTGCTCAGCGAAGCACGCTCCGGAGACCGGGCCGCCTTCGCCGGGCTGGTTCGACGGCACCAGCGCGCGGTCTATAGTCTGGCGCTGCGCATGCTGTGGGACCAGCACAAGGCGGAGGATCTGGCTCAGGACGTATTCATGCAGTTGTACCGCAAGCTCGCCCACATGCAGTCGGATGCGCACGTGGCATCCTGGCTGCGCAAGGTGACCACTCACCTCGCCATCGACCGGCTGCGGCAGGAGCCCCGCTACGAGCTGGTGCCGCTGGAGGCGGACCCGGGGGTCCCCGCCGAGCCGGCGGGCGGCGATCCTTTGCTGCAGCGACGGCTGCGCGCCCTGCTCGCGCAGCTGCCGCCGCCGGCCCGCGCCGTGTTGCTGCTGCGTTATCAGGAGGACCTGGACCCGGTCGAGATCGCCTCGACACTGGACATGCCGGTCAACACGGTCAAGAGTCATCTCAAGCGCTCGCTCTCGAGCCTGCGCGAGCAGCTCGGCGAGGGTTTCGAAAGCGCCGCGGCGCCCGAGGGCGGGCCGATCACATGACCATTGACCTGGAGAAGCAGCTGCGCGATGCACTGCGGCCGGCGGCCCCACCCGAGGGCTTCGCCGAGCGCATCGCCGCGCGCATCGAGGCAGTCCGCCTGCGGCGGCGCCGACCGTCGCCGCTCTTCCTGTGGGCGCCGGCGGCGCTGGCCGCATCGCTGGTGTTGGGTCTCGCGGCGCTCCACCAGTGGGAGCTGCGGCGCGAACAGCAGCAGGGTCTGCAGGCGCGGCGCGAGCTCATCGAGGCGCTGCGGGTCACCGGTGAAAAGCTGGACCTCGCCTATCGCGGCGTCAGCGATGCCTCTCGGCCCGCCAATCCCGACGACGCCGGTACCTGAAGCATGAAAGTACGGCCCCGCATCCCGGTACTGGTACTGGCAAGCCTCGCGCTCTTGCCGGTGGCGCGCGCGGCGGACGGGCAGCTGACGCTGCCCGACTTCAAGGAGCTGGAAGGCAAGGCCAGCGAAAGCGTCAACATTACGCTCGACTCCTCGCTGATCGCGCTCGCCACCCGCTTCCTCGATGCCGGCAAGCCGAACGATGCGGCGGTACGCCAGGCGATCGGCGGCGTCAGGGGCATCTACGTTCGCAACTTCACCTTCGATACCAACTTCGCCTACCCGAAAGAGGAAGTCGACCAGGTCCGCAAGCAGCTGTCGCTACCGGACTGGCAGCCGCTCGTGCACGTGCACAGCCAGAAGGATCACAACGACGTCGACATCTACGTCTGCATCGAGCAGGGCAAGGCCAGCGGGCTTGCGATCATCGCCAGCGAGCCGCGCCAGTTCACTATCGTGAACATCGTCGGCAGCATCGATCTGCAGAAGCTGCACGCGCTCGAGGGCAGCTTCGGAATCCCGAAGGTGTCGCTCGAGGACAAGAAATAGCGGGTCTGAGCTCGCCTTAGGGCGCCCGCAGGGACCGGCGCCCCCGCGGGCGCCGGTCGCCAAGCCTCCGTACGAGCCTGCTACAGGTGATGCGGACGCCAGTCCTTCGGATGCTGGCGCGGCGGAAGGTTGAGCGGCACCCCCGCGATGTGATCGTCCGGGATCGTGGGTGTGAACTTCGGCAGGTTCTTCGCGCGTTCCTCCGTTGCGGCTTCGAACCCCGAGGCGAGCTTGATCAGCGTCGGCTCGCTGAAGGCTGTGCCAAAGAAGGTGATCCCCAGCGGAATGCCGTACACGTTCGACGCCGGCACCTGCACATAGGGGTAGCCGCCGGGTGCCCCGAGACTCGAGGAGCCGTAGACGAAGTGATCGCCGTAGAGGAGATCCGTCGACCACGCCGGGTTGTCGGTCGGCGCCACGACCGCGTCGAGATGGTAGGTGGAAAGCGCCAGGTCGATCCCGTCGACCACCGCCGACTGATCGATCGCCAGGGCCTGGTCGTAGGTCGTGCCGACCGGAACACCCAGGTTGGGATCGGTCTGCGGCGTGTTGACCCCGGGCAGGAGCGCCTCGGCCTCCAGGAAGATCTCCTGGCCCCAGAACGGCATCTCCGCATCCGCGTTGGCAATGTCGAAGGCGATCGCATCGGCGAGCGTCTTGCCTGCCATCGGCACACCGACCCGGGTGGCGAAGTAGCTCTGGACATCGCCCTTGAAGTCGTAATCCAGGACCAGCGTCTCCCCGGTCGCCGTCGGAAAGGTGAAGACCGGCGATACGTCCGGGGTCGGGCCGTCGAGCTGGATCACGGTCGCACCCGCCGCCTTGAGCTCATCGACGACCGCGTTGAACGCCGCGATCACCTGCGCGGGCGCGCTGTCCACGCCCTGTCGGGTCACGCCGAGTCGCGCGCCCATGAGCCCGTTCGGGTTGAGGAACTGAGTGTAGTCGGTCGGGATGTTGGTCGGCCGGGTGAAGCGCCCCTGCCAGCCGAGCGGTACACCGCCGGTCGCCGGGTCGCGACCGTCATAAGTGCGGCTCTGAATGACACCGAGCGCCACCGCTGCGTCGGCGACCGTGCGGCCATGGGGACCTATGGTGTCCTGCGTGTGAGAGATCGGCACGACGCCGGCACGGCTGGTAAGACCGACCGTCGGCTTGATGCCGACCACGCCGTTGGCGTTCGCGGGACAGACGATACTGCCGTCGGTCTCCGTGCCGATGGACACGGCCGTGAAGTTAGCCGAGGCCGCCGCGGCCGACCCCGCGCTCGAGCCGCAGGGGTTGCGATCGATCCCGTAGGGATTGTGTGTCTGGCCTCCGACCGCCGACCAGCCGCTCACCGAGAAGAAGGAGCGGAAGTTCGCCCACTCGGACAGGTTGGTCTTACCGAGGATCACCGCCCCTGCCGCGCGCAGGTTCGCGGCCACGGTCGAGTCACGCAGGGCCGGGGTGCGTTGCAGTGCCAGCGACCCGGCCGTGGTCTGCATCCGATCGTGCGTGTCGATGTTGGCCTTGAGCAGCACCGGGATGCCGTGCAGGGGTCCGAGCACCTTGCCCTGGCGCCGCAGCGCGTCCATCTGCCGCGCGATCGCCAGCGCGTCCGGATTCAACTCGATGATAGCGTTGACTCCGAGTCCCGGACCCGCCTGATCGAGCTTCGCGATGCGCTGAATGTAGGCTTGCGTCAGCTGCTCGGATGTCAGCGTCCCGGCGGCCATTTGCGCCTCGAGCTGCGCGACCGTCGCCTCGAGAAACGGGAAGTCGTCCTTATCCTTCGGGTCGGCCTGAGCCGTGAGCGCTGCAAGCAGCACTGCGAGCAGCAGAAACCGTCCGGCCATGCGCGGTGTCATGTTCAGTCC
The DNA here is from genome assembly GCA_035603345.1 of Steroidobacteraceae bacterium. Lineage (GTDB taxonomy): Bacteria > Pseudomonadota > Gammaproteobacteria > Steroidobacterales > Steroidobacteraceae > 13-2-20CM-66-19. The sequence continues at coordinate 92,052 of DATNKO010000005.1, forward strand.
TCCTGTTTATCTGAAGCATGAGCGGAGCAGGGATGACCTGTCGTCGAGTGCCTCCCTGCACCGACCTTGTTGGTTCTACTGGACGGCGTGTTGGTCCGCCGTCAGCGAGCGCATGCTACGCGCTGGATGTTTCAACTTCAATCGCGCGTGCCATCGGACCGTTGAGCCACGCCTCGGCGAGCCGCACCCACATCGAGCCGCCGAGCGGAATCAGTGCGTCGTTGAAGTCATAGCTCGGGTTGTGGAGCATGCACGGGCCCCCGCCGTGGCCCTCGGCGCGATGACCGCCCTCGCCGTTGCCGATCAGAAAATAACAGCCGGGCTTCTCCATCAGGAAATAGCTGAAGTCCTCCGCTCCCATCGTGGGCTCGAACTCCCTGACGTTGTCGGCGCCGGCGAACGAACTGAGCAGGTCGCGGGTAAATTCAGTCTCGCGCGCGTGGTTGACGGTCGGCGGGTAGTTGCGCCGGAAGCTGAACTCGCAGGACGCATCGAAGGCCTGACAGGTGGATTCGGCGACGCGCCGCATGCGCTGCTCGATCATGTCGAGAACCTCCACCGTGAAGGTCCTCACGGTCCCCTGCAGCTCGCAGAAGTCCGGTACCACGTTGTTCGCTTCGCCGGCTCGCATCACGGTGACCGAGATCACCCCGGCGTCGATCGGCCGCTTGTTGCGGGAGATGATCGTCTGAAAGGCCTGCACCATCTGACACGCCACCGGCACGGGGTCGATGCCGTTGTGCGGCATCGCCGCATGTGCGCCCCGGCCCCGGATGGTGATCCTGAAGTCGTTGGCGGAAGCGAACACCGGGCCCGAGCTGAGCGCAAACTCCCCGACGTTCAGGCCCGGCCAGTTGTGCACGCCGAAGATCGCCTCCATGGGAAAGCGCTCGAACAAACCGTCGCGGATCATCTCACGAGCCCCCCCGCCGCCCTCCTCAGCCGGCTGAAAGACCAGGTATACGGTGCCGTCGAAATCGCGGCGCTGTGCCAGGTACCTCGCCGCCGCGAGCAGCATCGCGGTGTGGCCGTCATGGCCGCAGGCGTGCATCCGGCCGCGATTGACGCTGGCGTGCGCGAAGGTGTTGCGCTCGGTCACCGGAAGCGCGTCGATGTCTGCCCGCAAACCGACAGCGCGGGTACCGCTGCCGCTCTTCACGATGCCGACGACGCCGGTCTTGCCGAGGCCGCGGTGCACCGGAATGCCCCAGCCCCCGAGCGTGGCCGCGATCAGATCGGAGGTGCGCTGCTCCTCGAAGCCGAGCTCGGGATGGGCGTGAAGGTCGCGCCTCAGGCTCTCAAGCGCAGCGGCCTGCTCACGGATCGGCTCGATGAGGTTCATGGTCAGCTCCCGGAGTCAGCAGGCTGGTGCACACGGCGATGAGGAAGTTCAGACACAATGCCACGAAGCCGGCGCTCAGACCAAGTACCGGATCGTGGTGCGCGAGCATGAGAACGACCGCGGCAGCCACTCCGCTCACCAGGCCTGCGAAGACCCCCGCGGTCGTGATGCGCCGCCAGTAGAGCCCCAGAACGACGCCGGGAAAGAACTGCGACACACCCGCGTACCCCATGAGGAGGAGCGACACCAGTGTGGTCGAGCTCGAGGCGGCGAGCGCGAGGCTGAGAAGTCCCAGCACGACGACCGTAGCCCGCGCGAGCCGGGCCACGTTATCGTCGCTCATGTCAGGCGCAAACAGCGGCCGGAAGAGGTTCTTCGCGAACAAAGTCGCGGCCGTCAGGATGAGGATGGCGGCCGGCACCATCGCCGTGAGCGCGCCCGCGCCGCCGATGATCCCGAGGAACCAGGGCGGAAAGCTCTGACGCACCACCGTAAGCAGCGCCAGATCGCCGTCGGACAGTCGCGGCACGATGAGCACCGCGGCAAAGCCGGCGAAAAACATGAAGGCCAGCGTCAGCGAATAGAGCGGCATCACCACGGCGTTGCGGCGCAGCGCATCGGCGCTGCGCGCAGTGAAGGTGGCCGCGAACATATGCGGCCACATGTACAAGCCGAGTGAGGTGAGCAGCACCGTTGATATGAACCACGCGTGCCCGAGGTTGGTGGTGGCGCCGGGCATGGTGAGATGCCGCGGGTGCGCGTGCGCCAGCGCGGTAAACATGGCGCCGATGCCGCCGAAATGGATGAGCGGCACGCCGATGCCGATGGCGAATGCGGCGAGCAACATCAGCGCGTCCTTCACCATGCTGACCCACGCCACTGCCCGCACGCCGCCGGCGAACACGAAGGCCACGAGCAGCGCAACCGCCACGGCCATCGCGGGCGCGCGCCCGATGGCGCCGAAACTCGCCACCTCGACGATGATCCCGACTCCGGTGAGCTGCAGCTGCAGGTACGGGACGAAGGACGCAATGCCGACGAGGCAGACGATCCCGGCGAGGTAGCGGTTGCGGTAACGGCTGGTGAAGAAATCCGATTGGGTCTGCATTCCATGCCGACGGCCGGCTTCCCAGATCTCCGGCAGGATGAAGAACGACACGACGGAGGCGAGCGTCAGGTAGGCGAGCACGTAGAGCGTCGGGCCGCCGCGGGAGTAAGCCCAGCCGCTCGCCCCGAGAAAGGCGAAGGTCGTGTAGACCTCCCCGGCGGAGAGCAGGAACAGCAGCACCACGCCGAAGCCGCGCCCGCCGACCGTCCATTCCTCGAGATCCATCCGGCGACGCCCGGCGCCGAGAAAGCCGATGGCCGTACCGGCCGCAACGATGAGGAGGATCTCGGCGAGGCTGACGGCGGCCGCGCTCACGAGCCCGGCTCGTCCGCCCGGTCACGGGCTCGCTCGAGGCGATAGGCGATCGCAAGACACACACTGCTCAGCATCACCCAGGCGACGAGCCAGAACAGGTTGAAGGGCAGGCCGAGCAGCATTGGGTAGACGCGATCCCACAGCGGCACCGTGAAGCACATCGCCACGAAGGGAATCGAGGCGAGCACCAGCGTGACGGCGGACGGTTTGCGGCGGGACATGCGGTGCGGTTGCTCAGTTACGCGGCGTTACCGGCCGCAAGGAATGCGCCGCCATCCAGGCCGCGAGTGACAGCAGCGCTTCGTCTTCCTCCAGGCGACCGATCACCTGTACCGCCAGCGGCAGACCGTGCGGCCCGAGTCCCACCGGGTAGCAAAGGCACGGCGCATGCAACGCGGTCCAGGCGCGATTGAAGACCGGATCGCCGGTGGAGTCCCGTCCCGGGGCCTCACCGGTTGCGGCCGGCGTCAGCAGCACATCCAAGCTCTGCATCAGGCGCGCGAGCTCAGTGCGTGCGCTGCCCAGGAGCTGCCGCGCCTCGTCCAGCCGCGCATCGCTCACCTTCGCCCCGGGCACGAGCAACCGCTCGCGCATCTCGACTCCGATCAGCTCGCCGTGCTCGCGCAGCTCACGCTCGAAGCCGCGTGCTGCCTCACCGGCAAAGATCAGCTCCTGAGCTGCGACCACCTCGGCGAAGATCGCGGGCAGCTCGAGCTCATCGACCGCAGCGCCCGCGCTGCGGAGCCTCGCCGCCGTGTCCTCGAGCGCGCGCTGCATGGCGGGCTCGGCCTTGTCGCCCCAGGGCGTGCGCGCGATGCCGATCACCGGGGGAGCCGTAGCGCGTGCCGCCGGAGCGCCGCCGGGACGGGTGCTCAACACCGAGTGGACGAGCGCGAGATCCTCCATGCGCCGGACGAAGAAGCCGAGCGTATCGAGCGACGGCGCGAGCGGCAGCACGCCCTCGCGCGCGTAGCGGGAGTAACTCGGCTTGAAGCCGATCACGCCGTTGAAGGCGGCGGGACGGATGATCGAGCCGGCGGTCTGCGTGCCGAGGGCGACGGCCACGTGACCGTCGGCGACCGCGGCCGCCGAGCCGCTCGACGATCCACCGGGCGTGCGGCTCGGATCGTAGGGATTGCGCGTGCGGCTCGGCGGGTAGTTGGCAAACTCGCAGGTGACGGTCTTGCCGATGACGATTGCGCCCGCCTCCCGCAGCAGCCGCACGCACCAGGCATCGCGCGGCGGGCGATGGCCGCGGTAGATCGGCGAGCCGTACTCGGTGGGCAGGTCAGCGGTGTCGATCACGTCCTTGATCCCGACCGCAAGTCCATGCAGCGGTCCGGTGTGGGCGCCGGAAGCGAGCGCCTCATCGCGCTCGCGGGCCAGAGCCAGCGCCGCCTCGGCCGGCAGCAGGGCCTGCCAGGCCTCGAGCCCCACGTCCCGCGCGGCGATGCGCGCCATGCAATCGGTGATCAGCTGCACACAGCTTGCGCCGCCCGACCGCAGCCGCTCCAGCGTCTCGCGCGCGCCCAGCCGCTCGAACGCGCCGACGGAGGCGGCGGCAACGGCAGGCTCGCTCATCGGTTACCTCCATACCTCGCTGCAGGCATTATGCGTGCGGCGGGCCCGCGGCTTCCACGGGCCGTTGCTGACCGTTCAACCGGCTGCGCGCGGGCGGTGCATAATCCCAGCCCCAAATCCGACTGCAGCGAGCACGCGCCTATGACGCTGGATCTCGAGTTCGTTCGACGCCAGTTTCCGGCGTTCGCCGAGCCATCGCTCGCCGGCAAGGCATTCTTCGAGAACGCCGGCGGCTCATACGCGTGCGGTGCGGTGGTGAGCCGCCTGGGCGAGTACTACCGGCGCCTCAAGGTCCAGCCCTACTACCCCTTTGCGGCGTCGACGGAGGCGGGCGAGTGGATGGATGCGGCGCGCGCGCGCCTCGCGGAGTACCTGGGCGTCACGCCACGCGAGGTTCAGTTCGGCCCGTCGACCTCGCAGAACACCTATGTGCTCGCGCGGGCCTTCCGCAGCTTCCTCAAGCCCGGCGATGAGGTCATCGTCACCGACCAGGACCACGAGGCCAACAGCGGTTGCTGGCGGCGCCTCGCCGCCGACGGCCTCGTAGTGAGAGAGTGGCAGGTGGATCCCGACAGCGGCCGTCTGAACGAGTCGCAGCTCGAGACGCTCCTCAGCGATCGCACGCGGGTGCTGGCATTTCCGCACGCCTCGAATGTCGTCGCGGACATCAATCCGGTGGCACGCATCACCGCCCGGGCGCGCGCAGCCGGCGTCATTACGGTGGTCGACGGCGTCGCCTGGGCCCCGCACGGCCTGCCGGACGTGCCCGGCCTCGGGGCCGACGTGTACCTGTTCTCGCTCTACAAGACTTACGGGCCGCACCAGGGACTGATGGTGGTGCGCGACGAGCTACTGCAGCGCGCCGGTAACGAAGGACACTACTTCAACGCGGCGGAGCCGACCAAGCGAGTTGTGCCCGCAGGTCCCGATCACGCTCAGGTCGCCGCCGCGCGCGGTATCGCCGAATACTTCGATGCGCTCGACGCGCACCACCTGCCGCCCGGAACGGCCACCGCACCTGAGCCGCGGGCGCGTGCCGAGCGCGTACGCCGCGCGCTGCGCGGCGCCGAGATCCCGCTCTTGTCGACACTGCTCGAGTATCTGGCACAGCGCCGCGACATCCGGCTGCTCGGTCCCGCGGTCGCGGCGGAGCGCGCAGCCACCGTGGCCTTCGTGCCGCAATCGGTCGAGCCGATCGAGGTGGTCACGCGCCTCACCGCCCGCGGCTTCATGGCCGGTTACGGCAACTTCTATGCAGTGCGACTGCTCAATGCACTGCACGTCGATCCGGAGCGGGGCGCCGTGCGCCTGTCCCTCGTGCACTACAACTCGGCGGCCGAGGTTGCAGGTCTCATCGACGCGCTCGACGGGATCCTGTCGCGCTGAGCCGCGCGCGGCCTGTCCTGATGCTACCCTACGGGTAGCCACCACTCACCGGGAGCCCGACGATGCGAGCCGCGGCATTTGTATTCGTTGTTGCTGGCGCAGTCCTCGCGAGCATGACCTCGTCCGCAGAGCCGGCGATGACCGCCGGTGACCTGCAGCAGCTGTGCGCCGGCACCGATCATGTCAGCGTCAATGCCTGCCGCATCTATATCCTCGGCGTCACGCAGGGCATCACGGTCGGTATGAACATGGCCGGGGGCAAGGGCCGCACCGCTCGTCCGTGCGTGCCGCCGCGAGTCTCCGCCCAGGAGCTCGAGCAGACGGTCAAGGCGAAGCTGGATCAGCGCCTGTCGGCAAGCTCTGCCGACCAGAACCTCGATGCGGCGGGCTTCATTGGCACGGTGCTGACCGACACTTTCCGCTGCCCGAGAGCAGCCCAGTAGAGCCGCGTCCGCCTCAACACCAACCCGCGGGCGGCGCGGCGGGGCGCGCGCCCGCTGCCGCCGCCCGCCCCGGCGATTCCGGGCTCGGTACTATCAGTGGCAGTGTTCGTCGCGCTCCCCGCATGCTACCCAAGCATGATTGTGGTACCAGCGCTGGTGGTCGCGGTCCCAGTAGCCCTCGCGCGGCTCGACGACGCACCCCGGCACGATCAACATCAGTCCGAGAAGCAACAGCATAATTCGGGTGAGCGGTTTGGATATCGTCATGTACCCTCCTGCATGCGGACCCAAGCACCCTAGCCCAGCTTCCGCTCCCCGGCCGTCCGCCCGCTGCCGGGAACTGTTGTGGGCGGATGCTGACATGGTACACGCTCCGCACGCACAGCCCGGTCTGAATGCATGAGCGTGTCGCTGCGCAAGGTCCGCGTCTGGGACGCTCCCACGCGGGTGTTTCACTGGGCTGTTGTGATTCTCGTCATCGCAGCCTATGTGACCTGGCGGCTGAACTGGATGGACTGGCACACGCGCTGTGGCTACGCGGTGCTCGCGCTGGCGCTGTTCCGCGTCCTGTGGGGCTTCTTTGGCAGCGACACGGCGAGGTTCGCGTGTTTTCTGGCGTCGCCGCGCGAGGCAGCGCGTCATCTGTCACAGGCCCTGCGCCGCGTGCCCGACCGTCAGGCCGGGCACAACGCGGCCGGCGGCTGGATGGTGTTGCTGCTCGTGCTGTTACTGCTCGGGGAGACTTTGAGCGGGCTCTACGTCGCCAACGACGTGGCGGACCAGGGACCGTTGACCGAGCTGATGCCCGCGTCGATCGCCAACGCCATCACTGCCATCCACTGGATCCTGTGGGATGCGCTGCTCGCAGCCGTGGCCGTTCACCTGCTGGCGATATTGCTGTACGCGGCCGCCAAAGGACACAACCTGCTGCGGCCGATGATCACCGGCTGGAAGGTCCTGCCGACGGACGTGCCGCAACCGCACATGGCGAGCCTCGTGCGCGCGGCGATCCTCCTCGCCTCGAGCGCGCTCCTGACAGCCGCGCTCGCGAGGTTTATGTAGTTAGCGGCGGTCAGCCCTTGGGCGGCACGACCTGACCGCGGATCTCGCCGCCCGGATTGGCCTTGGTGTGCAGGTTGACGTACCACTCGCCGGCCTCGAACTGCTTCGCCTGATCGGGAGTCAACGTGGCATGTCCCCTGATTGGGCTCTGTACCGCGCTGCCCTGCTTCGCCAGCCAGACCTGTACGCCCGCGTTCTTGCCCAGCTCCGCAGGTCCGTGGAAGTGCGCCATGGTCACCGCGCCCGACAGCCCATCGTAGGTGATCGTCCAGTGGACCACGCGAGTTGCCGGGTCGTAAGTGAGTTTTGCCGTCCCCTTGCCGGCGGTGTCCACGGGCGGCACCTGCTGTGCGCCGGTCAGCGTCACCTCGAACGACTGGGATGCCGCCAGAGACGGCGTGGTCGAGAGCGCAAGACCCGACAGGCAAACCAACAAAAGAATGGCCCGGTGTGAGATCGCGATGTTCATCGTTCCCCTCCTGTTTGCTTCCGCATCGCAATCATAGCGCCAAAAAAATAACCTCACCGGCAGGTCTGCCCGGTGAGGTTTAAGGAGCCACCGCAACGCCAATCGGGAGTAAAGCGTGGTGGCAAGACGTAGAGTGCGCATTTAACCCTGCGGGGCAGGCGCGCACTGGGAGCCAACGCACAGTTGTTGGCCCCGTGAGAATTCCTCGCCCCCACGCGCGCGCAGGCTCGCCCGTGCGCCTGATGGCGCATTTCAGGGCATGTCAGCGCGTGCCGATGCGGTGCGTCGGCTGAGTCCTACGGTCGGCGCACTTACAGTGCATTAGGCGCCCGGTGCAGCGCGAGCTCGGGCGGCACTTTGAACTGCCGCAGAATCCGCGTCACAGTCTGCTTGCGGGCAGCGCCACAATTTGCCCGAATCCCGTCACCGGGCCGGCCGAATGGCTTCGCACACTGCCTCCTACCCGCAAGGACCAGGAGGCCGCCGCATGTTTCCCCTCGACCTCAGGATCTGGTTGAATCATTTCGAGTATCACGCCGGGCATCCGCGCTCGATTCCGGATGGTCTTCCCGATCTTCTGACGCCCGAGGAGCGACAGCGGATTGCGAGCTCGATTGCGACGTTTCAGCTTGGCGAGCAGTCCGAGGGAGGCACGCTGCTGCGCGCGGCGGAGCGCTTCGCCGGCAGGCACACGATCTCCTCCCTGGTACGGATCACGGAGCTGTTCATCCGCGAGGAGCAGCATCATGCGGCGCTGCTGCGCGCTTTCATGGAGGATCACGGGATTGCGCTCAGGAGCCGCGACTGGACCGATCGCGCCTTTCGCCGCGTCCGGCGACTCGCAGGCCTCGAGCTCTACCTTCACGTGCTGATCACCGCGGAGCTGATCGGCATTGTGTACTACCGCGCACTCGAGGCGGCGACCGGTTGCAAGCGCCTGCAGGTGCTGTGCCGCATGCTGGTCAACGACGAGCGTGCTCACGTGGGCTACGAGTCCCACCTGCTGCTCGCGCTGCGGGCCGGCCGGCCGGCGCTGCTCCAGGCCCTGATGCGCTCAACCCACCGCGCCTTCTTCGCGTGCACCGCGAGCGTGGTATGGCTGACCCACCGCTCGGTGCTGCGCCATTCGGGCTACAGCGCGCGCAGCTTCCTGCGGGTGTGCTTCGCCCAGTACGCCTTTTATCTCGAGCCGGTGACGCCGAGGTGGCGCTCGAAGAACCTGACCACCACCTGATAGACCTGGCGCGACTCCGGCAGGTCCGGATCCATCAGGAATGCGTGCCACATGCCGTCCCAGACGTGCAGCTCCGCATCCACGCCCGCAGCGGCAAGCGCGGCCTGGGAGGCGAAGAGCGAGCTCACCGTGAAATCGCGCGAGCCGGCGATGAGGAGCGTCGGAGGAAAGTGCGCGAGCAGCTCGGGTGAGTTGATCGGCAGCACCAGCGGGTCGGTGGTGGAAGCGCCCTGGAAATAGGGTCCGCCCAGGGAGCTGCTGCTGTCGGCACCGGGAGGAGACGGCCGCTCGCCGACCAGCAGCGGCGCTACGTGGGGCGAGTCCCCGACGGACAGCGCGATCGATCCGCAGAAGGTGCCGATCGCCCCCGGCATGGGGAGCTTTTCCTTCTCAAACCAGGCGACCGCCTCCCCGGTGAGCACGCCGCCCGCCGAGCAGCCGTAGATGCCGATGTTCTCGGCGCGGTGGTCCTTTAGCAGCTCGCGATAGACCGCCGCCACGTCCTCACTCGCCGCGGGAAAGTGAAATTCCGGCGCCTCGCGGTACGCGACCGTGATGACGGTGATTCGGCCGACCCCTGCAATCGGGATCGATTCGGTGAGGGCGCCGTTGCCCTCTCCCTGGACGAAGCCCCCGGCGTGCAGGTTGATGAGCACACGGTCGCGGTTCTCGGGCGCGACGCCGCTCCTGGGAGTGATGATGCGCGTGCGCACACCGCCGATCACGCGCGGCTCGATGTTCACCGGCCAGAGCACCTCGGCGCGCGCGACGAACGGGGCGTTCTTGCGCTCGTCGTTCTCGCGCCGCGTGCGGAAGTCCGGCGGTGGGCCGGGTGGCTTGGGCTGCGAGAACAGCGCGATGAATTTCGCGCGCGCCTCGGGGCTCATGAACTTGGAGGCCGGCACCTCGATGGCCGGCAGATGCGCGACCCCTGTAGCATCGACCCGGGAGGTCGGGCCTATCTCCTGCGCCAGGACCGGCGCCGCGGCGAGCGCGCCTGACAGAGCGCTGAGGAACAGCGGCCACAACCAGCGCGTCGCAAGCGAGGCACGGAATGCTTTTTGAGTGAGCATGAGCGGAACCCTCCGGGCAGGACCGAGGCGCATATTGCCATGCAGCCGAGCGCAACGCGCCGCATGACGCGGCGCGCCGGCGGCGCTACGCTGCCGCCCGCCGCATTGATTCGGAGAAACCCGTGAGCTCGAATGGATCCGGTTGGAGCCGTCGTGATCTCCTCGAGGCGTCGGCCTCGCTGGCCCTCGGACTGTCACTGAAGAGCGCGGGTGCGCGGGCCGCGGCTGCCGCGCAACCTAAGCCCGCGCCGCAACCGGGCCCCGACGGCGCGCCGCGGCCGAACATCATTCTCTTCGTGCCGGATGAGCTGCGGGCAGATGCCCTCGCCTGCTACGGCAACCCCGTCACCCGCACTCCACACTTCGACGCCCTCGCGCAGACCGGTACACGCTTTGCGAGCTGCCATGTGCAGTTTCCGGTCTGCGGCGCCTCGCGCTGCAGCCTCATGACCGGCTGGCCGACCAGCGTGCGCGGCCACCGCAGCCTCTACTACTTCCTGCAGCCGAACGAACCGAACATGCTCCGTTATCTGCGCGAGGCGGGTTACGACGTCTACCTCTTCGGCAAGAATGACGTGCTGGCGCCGGCGAGCTTCGCCAGCAGCGTCACGCAATGGCGCGACCCGCGAAGTCCCGTCAAGGAGTTTGCCGCGATCAGCCGCCCGCAGCGTCCGACCACGATGCTGCTGCCGGCGACCGGAGAGCGGCGCAGCACCGGCGACTACGCCGCCGTGCAACTCGCGATCGAGGTGCTGGAGCGGCGCAACAGCGAGCGGCCGTTCTGCATCTTTCTCGCCCTGTTCGAGCCGCATCCCCCCTACACCATTCCGGCGGACTTCTACAGCCTCTACCGCGCCGCCGACGTGCCGGCGCCAGTGCCGCCGGGGTTACCCGGACGACCGAGCTTCCACGCGGCGCTGCGGGACTACGCGGGCCTGACTCACGTGTCGGAGGGCGAGCTGCGACAGGTGCGGACCGTCTACTACGGGCAGGTCAGCTACTCCGACTGGCTGCTCGGTGAGCTGCTCGAGGCGCTCGAGCGCACCGGCCGCGCGCGCGATACGGCGCTCGTCGTCTGCTCCGATCACGGCGATTACACCGGCGACTACGGACTGGTCGAGAAATGGCCGTCGGGGCTCGAGGACTGCCTGACTCATGTACCCCTCATCGCGCGCATCCCCGGGGGCACCTCCGGCCACGTCGCCCCCGAGCTCGTCGAGCTCTTCGACGTCATGCCGACCTGCCTCGAGCTCGCCGGCACGCAGGCGACACACACCCACTTCGCGCGCAGTCTCCTCCCGCAGCTGCACGGTGAGCCGGGTGACCCGGCACGCGCCGCCTTCACCGAGGGCGGCTACAACACATACGAGCCGCAGGCGTTCGAGCCCATCATCGGCGGTCTCTATGAGCCCAAGACGCGCCTGCAGAACGAGCAGCCGCAGACCGTGACCCGCTGTGCCGCGGTGCGCACCGACCGCTACAAGTACATTGCGAGACCCAACGGCCAGAGCGAGCTGTACGATTGCACCAGCGATCCTCGCGAGGAGCACAATCTTTTCGGCGACGCCTCGATGCGCGGGAACCAGGAGGCGCTGCAGGTCCGCCTCATGAACTGGTACATCGACACTTCGGGGGTAGCGCCGACGAAGCGCGACCCGCGCGGTGCGGCGGTGCTCGATCGTCCCGCGACGCTCGAGCACGTGGCGCCGATCGCGACGCTCCTCGATCACTGAAGAACCTCGATCATTGAAGCACTGACCACCATAACAAGGAACCGACACGATGCGTTCGGGATCAGCCTTTCCCCTTTCGACAGCGGCGGTTGTGGCGCTCGCGGCAGCGCTGACCGGGGCGCCGGCTGTCGCCGCCGGCGGGACGCAGGTGCGCGATGCCGTGCGGCACTGGCGGCAGACGCACGAGCACGCGATCGTCGCCGACTATGTGACATTCCTTTCGATGCCCGACGTCGCGACCAACGTCCCGGACGTCGAGAGAAACGCCGCCTACATCGAGGAGCAGCTCAAGGCACGCGGCTTCACCACGCGGCGGCTGGCCGCGGCGCCCGGCACGCCGCCGTCGGTGTTCGCCGAGATGCGGGTCCCGGGCGCGCGGCGCACGGTGATCTACTACGCTCATTACGACGGCCAGCCGGTGAATCAGCAGGGCTGGATCACCAAGCCGTTCGAGCCCTCGATGCGCACCGCGCTCCCCGAGGCGCAACCGGTCGACTGGCAGCGTGCAACCGGTCCGCTCAATCCCGAGTGGCGGCTGTTCGCCCGCGCCGCCGGCGACGACAAGGTGAGCGTCCAGGCGATGCTGTCGGCGCTCGATGCGCTGCATGCCGCCGGCATCAAGCCGAGCGTCAACATCAAGCTCCTCTACGAGGGCGAGGAGGAGCAGGGCTCACCGCACCTCGCGGCGCTGGTCGCCCAGAACATCGGGCTCTTGAATGGCGACCTGCTCATCATGGGCGACGGCCCGATGCATCAGACAGGCAAGCAGCTGGTCAACTTCGGCAACCGCGGCATCGCCAGCCTCACCTTCACCGTCTACGGTCCGCTGCGCCCGCTGCACGACGGGCATTACGGCAGCTGGGCCCCGAGTCCCACCGTCATGATCGCGCACCTCATCGCGAGCCTGCGCGATGACGACGGCCGGATCCTCATTCCGCACTTCTATGACGACGTGACGCCCGCATCGCCCGCAGACCTTGCGGCGCTCGCGGCCATGCCGCCGGTGGAGGATGAGCTCAAGCGCTCGCTCGGTCTCGGGCGCGCCATCGGCCCACCGCGTCTCGCCAACGGCTACCTCGAGCCGACGCTCAACGTGCGCGCAATCCACGGGGGTGATGCCGGACCGTCCGCCGCGAATGCCATCGCCACCCACGCCGACGCCTCGCTCGACTTCCGCCTGGCGCCGGGCGAGACGCCCCAGCACACGAGGGAGCTCCTCGAGTCGTACCTCACGCAGCAGGGCTGGTTCATCGTGCGCAGCGACCCCGACCTTCAGACCCGGCTGTCGCATTCCAGGATCGTGCGGATCGACTGGGAGGCGGGCTCGATCGCCGTCAAGACGCCGCTCGATCTCCCGGCCTGCAAAGCGGTCGTGGCGTCGATCGCGCGCACCGTCGGCTATCCGCCGATCGAGCTGCCGATCGTCGGCGCAAGCTCCGGCATGGCCGAGGTCGTCGGTCAGCTCAAGGTCCCCATGGTCGGCGTCAGCATCGCCAACTACGACGACAATCAGCACGCGCAGAACGAGAACCTGCGCCTCGGCAACCTGTGGGATGGAATCGAGGTCTACGCGGGGCTGGTCGCGGACCTGCGCTGGTGATGATGCCATTCACCGGCATCAATCAGCGCACAGCTGCCAGCCCCCATCGTAGTCGGGCATCCACGATCCAACCTCTTCGAGGTGCCCATGCTCACCGTACACTTCGACCTGAAGCACCGTGGCGCCACGCGCGCGCGACATGGTCAGCGACATCTTCGCGGTAAGCAGCCACATACGCGGGCCGCACGCCCGGCAGATCCACGCTCGTCCTTGCGTGACGGCGTTGAGCATCTGACCTCGCAGCGGAGCCGGAATCGCGTCCGGGTGGCGAATCCGGTAGGCATCCGCGGGCAGGATGCCGGCACGCGAGATGAAAGCCTCCAGCAGCCTCTCGACGTGAGTGGGTTGCTCGAGCCGCTTGAGTCTGACCGTGTCCGCCATCGCTCCTGCCCCGTACATGGCGAACAAGTTACAGCGCCGGGCGTGCGGATTGAATTTGTACGATTACGGAGCTGTATAGGTAAAAATACCTAGTCAGGCGACGTTATGTCGCCGGAGGTTGGTCATGCGCCCTCTTCTGTTCGCCGTGCGGAATGCCATCTCGGCGCTCGCAGCCTTCGGTCTGCTGTTGACAGCGGCAGCGGCGCGCGCCGACGAGTCAGCGGCGCGCTTTGACGGCGTCTGGACTACGGTCGTTTCCTGCGCTGCGTCCGCGGGCGCCCTGCCTTACTCCTACGAGTTCGCCTCGACCGTCACGAACGGCGTACTGCACGGTGAAAGAGGTATCAAGGGCGCCCCGGGATGGCTGGAGCTCGACGGGCGCATATCGCCGGACGGTTCGGCCGATCTTTCGGCACACGGGCTCGTCGGTAGGGAACCGGCCGCCATCGAGCACCGTCCGCAGGGCACGCCGTACAAGTATCGTGTTGACGCGAAGTTCTCGGAAAACTCCGGAACGGGTCATCGGGTTGCCGGCAGGACTTGCGAGGTTTCCTTCAGCAAAAAGGCGCCTTGAAAGCGGGCGATGCCGCTTTCGAGACGAACGCCTCGGCCGCAGCGACCTGCGTGATCAACGGTGCGCGGGCGCGAGCACGCCGCAGAACAACTGTCCGGGTTCAGAACTTGTAGCGCACGCCAACCGTGGGATTGATGTTGGTAGTGTTGATGTACCCATTGGCCAGTCCGTCGTGCACGCCGCTGTACATGGCGCCCAGATAGACATCGAAGTGCACATTGAACCGATAGTCCACGTCGAAGGAAAAGGCTTGTAGATTCCCGCTGCACACACTGTGCGCATCTGTAGTGCAGCCTGCCTCTTTCCCGCTGCCGTAGGCGCTCTGATGGACCTGGTAATACGCGGCTGTCAGGTCGAGGTTGGGAATGACTGTGTAGCGAACGCCCGTCCAGTAGACCTGGACAATCTTCGGAATGTCGTAGGCCTTGTCGTTGACGTACGCGAGCACATAGCCGCCGATGTCAATGAACCCGGCGCCGAGAGGATTACTCGGATTGGTGTACTTGATGTTCTCGTAGCCGCCGAAGAACTTGAGCGGATCGAGCTGGTACGAGCCCATGAGCGCGTACGTGGTGTTATCGGACACAGTGGCGGCCAGGGAGTTCGACACAGCGTCGGAAGACGGGAGCGTCGAAACCTGAGCGCTGGTCAGCGCGCTCGCGGTAATGGAGCTCTTGACCTTGGAGTAGTAGGCGTCGATCGAGGCCCCGTCGAGACTGCCTCCTGCATTCGCCTGCACGGCCGTCCGTCCTGAGCCATCGGATCCGTTGAACTTGTACAGACCGGCGACATGCACGTGATCGTCGAAGCCCAGCACGTACTTTGCCATCGAGTCGAGCCGGTTGTCCTCGCTGCTGCCGCCGCCGGAGTAGGTGTTGGAGGCGCCCAGCAGGCCAAAGGCTGTGGCAAGGTAATTCGGGTCGTACTCGATGGTGCCCTGCGACAGCAGCGTTACCTGGCGACCAAAGGTCAGGGTGCCGAAGGTTTCGGATTTGAGGCCGACGAAGGCGGTCTGAAAGGCCTGACCCGCGGAACTTCCGTCGACACCGACGCTCTGGGCGGTCAGTGCTTTGCCATTGTTGGCGGTCAACGAGCGGAGCGAATCCGCGATCTGCCCGGACTGCGGGTTGAAGAACGTCTCGATCTGGAAGATCGCCGACCACTGCTCGGTCAGGGGCTCGAAGCCCTGCAAGCCAACCCGAGATTGGCCCATGTTGCTCGGCGTCAGTCCGGTCACCGACTGGTAGCTGTTCTGACGCACGATGTTGCCACTGGCCGAAGGGCGATACGGAGTAAACGGTGCGCTATGGGTATCGTATTGGAGGCCGATGTCGACGACACCGTAGAGCGTAATGCCGTGCCACGTCAGGCTGTCATCGGCCGGAACGCCCGGGCCGGTCTTCTGTTGAGCCGGCGCTGGGGATGAGACCACGAGAAAGCCTAGCAGGCCAAGCGCGTACGCCGCGAATCTGAACCTAGCTGCCCGGGCAATTGTTCTTGTTCTGAGCATTTACCTTGCGACTCCCTTCGTAACCTTGAAACGAAAGCATCGACGATTGGCGGTTACGCCGTCAGTCGTTGGTCGGTGACAAAGCGGTCGCTGGGTTGCACCTTTTTTACATGTTCCGGAGTAAAATCAGCCTTCCGAGAACAACCCCACGGGAAATCCGCTTGAACCCCGGCAAGCGCAGCAGGCGAATGCTCCTGGCCAGCATCATGCTGGTCGCGTTCGCGTCGCGTGCGCTCGTTCCCCTGGGGTTCATGCCGGCAAGCGACCAGCCGTTCTCGATCGAGATCTGCTGGGAGGGCTTCCCCGCCGCCACGCTCGCGCATGGCGGGCCTCCACACTCGATGGCCGCGCATTCGGGAGCGCACCACCACCACTCCGGAAGTCCCTCGCATAGCGAACATTGCGTGTTTGGCACCGCCTGCAGCGCCGGGCCAATCTCTCACCTGCCCCTGCTGAGCGAGATCTCATCCGCGCAGCAGCTTCGCGCGGTCGCCTTCGTTTCGTTCGCGACCGCCGTCCACCTCGTCCATCTCCCACAGCCCCGCGCACCCCCGGGTCGGCTGAGCTGACCTCCACCGGCTGGGCTCGTGCCAGCCGCAGTCTCGAGCGCGCGCCGCGAACGGCAGTGCGCTCGTCCGTGCGTTTGGAGGT